>NZ_RCHM01000001.1:0-531 GCF_003671475.1 Ketobacter sp. GenoA1
GCGTTAGGCGAGGTTGCTCTCGTGCAAATTGAATATGAAGTCAAACCTGGAAAGATAGTCAAAGTGCTCTCGCTTGATGAAACAGGCGAGATTGAAAAGTCATGGATGAGTGTGTTCGCTAAAAACAAACAAGGATTTAATACTAGCGCTTTTAAATGGCATATATTTAGTGGTGGCGGCTATCCATCGGTAAACGGAGAAGAAGCTCGAGCTGAGTATTTTAGGCAATCTGCTGCAACATTTGTTGTTCTACCCAACGAAAAAGGCTGCGCAGTTATAACTGATAGATTGCCCGAGTTTTGTAATCTAAGTGATTACTACGTATTTCCTCCAAATATGGCGTGGGTAATGGCTTTTACTCACGAAGAGGGGTGGCTAGGTCCCTATTTTGCAAAACATCCGAAATATACGATGCTTTGCGAAGAAAACACTAGATTAATTGAAAAAGAACGCAAAAAGGCAGAAGCAAAGCAAAAAGGTTGGATGTGAATACCAAACTATCAGCGCCTAACAAGTTGGTCAACGGGAACC
>NZ_RCHM01000010.1:0-7210 GCF_003671475.1 Ketobacter sp. GenoA1
TTCAGCTTTACATGAAGTGGTACAACGAAATTCGGTCACATTCGTCCATTGGGTATTTATCACCAGTGGAATATGAGTGTAGTATTTGATTTAACAAAGCGGTGTGCGCAAAAGTGGGTGAGGTTTCCTTGACGCTGCGCCAGTGATATTGGCGTGCGCCACCCGTCAGGCTTGCCGAGTGGAATTTAAAAATATTTAACGACATATATGATGTTTAATATTACCCCCAAAATATTCAAAGAGATTGATAAATACCTCTATTTATTAAACGATATCGGAAAAGAGTGTGAATTCACAAAGAATGAATTGATCTGTAGAGAAGGAGAAAAACCAGACCAATTATTCTATATGGTTAGCGGGTTGGTAAAGTGCTATGTGCTTCGCGAAGGTAAGGAAGTCATATTACGTCTGATGACAGATAATAGTGCCGTTATTGCTTATTCTGGTTTTATCACTGGCAGTATGTCTTCGGAATATATCGAATGCTTAAAAACATGCAAAGGGTTTTTGATACCCATTAAAAAGCTAGAACGTATGCGCTCAGATAATTTAGAAATAGATGTAGTCTTCAGGTACATTGCTGAGCAACATTATTTGTCAATGGAACGAAGGCTAATGATGCTTCACCATAAGACATCTGAAGAGCGTTATCGTTACTTCTGTGAATTTATGGAGAAGAAAATCGTCGAGGAAACCCCCATGCATTGTATTGCTTCATATCTAGGTATAACCGCTGAATCTTTCAGTAGAATGAAGAGGAATCTTATCAATTGATAAGGTCTAGAATATGTACCTAATCTATAGTGTATTTTAATCCACTGATAGGTATATATGATGTTAAAAATGAAGTCATCCTGTGAGCAATGTGGCAGGTTAACGGGAGAGAAAGAAGTAGCATATATTTGCTCTTTTGAGTGTACATTCTGCGAATCGTGCACAACAAAGATGGGCGCTATATGCCCCAATTGCTCCGGTGAACTATTGCTTCGCCCAAAGAGACTAAAGAAGCCATTGGATGTGGCAAAATCACAATTAAAGGCGAAGCTGTTTGGCCGATAAAACTGTGCTATGAGATTAGTCAAAAGCCACTTGGTATCAAGTTTGAAGTACAAAAGGAAAAAGTAACAGGGGGCTATTCTAACCAAAAAATGCACTGGGGCGTTTGGATGCCGCATGGGCATGGGCATGCGCGTTGCTAATTATTGCAAATGCCCAGTCATCATCCCAACGCCCGTGATTCTAATGGTTATGCGCCAATCGAGTTCAAAGCGGTGCGTTTAGAATTGGAATTTAGAATGGTGATCTGGATTTGGTTGAGTAATGAAAGCTAGATGCTTTTGAGTTGTTCTTTTTAATTGGTTCAGTTTCAGTACCCGGACTCTATCTCTATATACGGAGAGGTACTTATGGCTTTATATTTGTCTTCGCTAATGTGGGCGTTGTTTCCTTAGTCGGGATGGTTGTGAGCATGATGGAATCATCATTACTTCATCTAAATCATGAATATCTGCCATCCTTATATCATGACGGTGCGCCGCAAGTATTATGGCCAATATATGACTTACATTGATTCTGCTAAAAAAAGAGGGAGAAGAAGAAAGAGCACATGGAATCTCATACTGCTTCCAATAACTATTTCCTTGGTTGGCGCATTTTATCGGTCTTTTTTCATCATTAACGAACTCTTGCATACTTTTATTTATGCAGAAGAAAGCTTTGAGATAGATGATTCACATACAATCGGCCCGATATTGGCTAGTATCGCTCCACTTTTTGCGGCATTGCCTCTTGGTATGTTGCTGGGAAATCTCGTTGTGCGACAAATCCCACCAGCCCGAAGAGCGCTTGATGCTGAGGCCCACGGACATCCAGGTACTGGCTATACTCAGTCGCAAAGAGCAATTTTTAAGTTGGCAGTTATTTTAGTGCCTGTTAGCTTTGGAGTGGCGATGCTGGGTATATTAATGCCATGGGTATAATTATGCATAACAAGCAAGGGCAGTCAAAAACGCGCCGCTGCTTTAGGTGTTATGCATTATGGTGCCGAATATGAATGAGCAATATTTTGAATGCCTGAGGAAATATAGGCGGCTTTTAGTAAAACAACGATTCGCGTGGCTGGTGTTGCTCATCGTTGGTTTGTGCACGATTTTTTTATCAAAAACGATACTTGATTCCGAATGGACGTATGTGCCAATTATCTTATCTTTAATATTAGTTGTTTACATTGGGAATAAGATACAACGATTCAAGTGTCCAAGGTGTGAAAAAACCTTTTGCACCAAGTATGTTGTCTTACATTACAGAATTACAAACCAATGCGTTCATTGCGGGTTATCCCTTAACGAGCTACCTGAGTTGAAAGGGAATTAGACATAATGCTTCATGTGCATTTTAAGTTATGAAACAAAGAAATGTACTATTAATAGTCGTATGTTTAATTATTGTATCGGGTTTTTGATACCTGAACCTAAGGTAATTCCTGTGTCTGATTAGTATGTGCTCACTGAGTAATTTTCACTATGAGCTATACTAGCCGTAACTCTTTAAATCCAGCGAAGGCATTATGAATCCTTCTACTTTGATCGGCATGATTGGTGGCCTGGTCGTGCTGACACTGGCGATCTATCTGAATGTGGATAAGCCGGCGGAGCTCATCAATACACCTGGCTTGTTGTTCGTTGTCGGTGGGACCATCGCGGCAACTTTTCTCAGTTATCCCCTCAAAGAAGTGCTCCGCGTATTTAGCATATTCCATATTGTTCTACGTAACGAACGCATTTATTTCGAAAAAGATATTCTGGAAATTGAACGCGTCGCCAGACTTTCTCAGAAGGGCAGCATCCGGGAGATAGAGAGTGAGATAGGCAGGATCAACAATCCTTTTTTGAGGACGGGCATTCAGCTGGTGATTGATAACACTCCAGAAGAGGATGTCACTCGATTGTTGAACTGGCGTATTGCGCGGCTGAAAGCGAAAGAAGCCGCGGAAGCCCAGATCTTTCGCACGATGGCCTCCTACGCCCCGGCCTTTGGAATGGTCGGCACTTTGCTAGGCTTGGTCAATATGCTTGGCGACATAGGGGCAGGCGATATCGCTTCTATGGCCTCCAATTTGGCCCTTGCCCTGTTGACGACATTTTACGGTCTGCTCCTGGCGAATATGGTTTTTAAGCCCATTGCAGTGAAATGGGAGCGCCGAACTGACAAGCGTATCGCCGTGCTGAGCATGGTAATGGAGGGGATTGAGTTGCTCCACCAGCGTCGTACGCCGACCTTTATTTCGGAGACGCTCAAATCGTTCATGATGAAGTTTGAGGATGAACTGCATGATCACCATAGCAAAGCCGCGGTCGCTAAAACTGTCGATGATAAGGTAAAAAAATGAATCAGCCGTGGGATCCCAACAACCGTTATCCTGCGCTATTGGACAGACAAGAAGCGCAAGATAGCGATGAGTGGCTGCTATCCTACGCTGATTTGTCGACGCTCATCATCGTTTTTCTGGTGCTTATGTTTGCTTTCAGCGACTTTGATAAAAACAACAGCACCACCGAGGGCTCTTTATCGGAAACGTCTACTAAAGCGCCGATGGCCGTCGCACCACAGATAAGCACGCCGATAGCTGGCAGCCCTATCCGACGGCAGATATTGGATCAGCTGATTTCTATGCAGTCACAGGGTTCGTACGAGATTGATGCTGACGAAGACGGTGTGACGATCAATCTCGCTGACATACTTCTCTTTGAATCCGGCAACGCTCAGCTTTCCGGGGAAGGACTGGAGCGCTTGCAGCGTCTAGCGCCTGTTCTGAAAGCAGGCCGTTACCCCATAACAGTCGAAGGCCACACGGACAGTGCCCCGATCCATAATGACAAGTATCCGTCCAACTGGGAGCTCTCCGCAGCAAGGGCCAGCCAGGTAGTGCGTTATTTGGTTAGTCAGGGCCTCGCTCCTGATCGCTTTATGGCAGTCGGCTATGCCGATACACGTCCTGCTGAGTTGGGCAATTCACCCCAAGCGCGTTCAGCTAATCGTCGGGTACATTTGAGACTTAAGCTTCCCCAATAACTGCGCCTGATAAAGAAAGTGCCTTTTTGAGTTGAAGTTTTCTGCAATCATAAGAGAAGGCACTCAGCCAACGTTTGGCTAAGACATGTCGTATTTGAGGAAACCTCAGCATTAGTTGCTTAGTTAGAATGTCTACTTTTTGTGGTGAACACCAATTTTTTAGTGAATCCTGAGTATTTCCAAAGAGAATGTGTGAAATATTCCTAATAAGCACTACTATCTAGCCTCATCGTTTAAGAGGTTAAGGAAATGGAAATCGGAGATAAGAATGAGCTTGAATATGTCATCACTGACGCTGATTCAGCCAGGTCACTCTCTATAGAGGCTGGGGATGATTTTCCATCGGTATTCGCAACATCTCGTATGATAGCGTTAATGGAGCTAGCTGCAGCACGGTTAATGAAATCCTTGCTGGCTGAGGGTGAGTTATCTGTGGGGGTTACTGTGAATGTTAAGCATCTTGCAGCAACGCCAATTGGTGCAAATGTGAAGGCTGTAGCGGAATATATTGGGCTAAATGGTAAAACCTATTCCTTTAAAGTATACCTGTATGATAAAGGTGGCCTTGCGGGAAGCGGTGAACATACCAGGGCTATTGTAAATTCAGACAGGCTGCTTGAGGGAGCTAACCGTAGAGGCTTAACATAAAAAGGTTCAGTCTGATACTTGGCGGTGCAGGTTAGCCAAGAGTTATGCGCCTGGAGGATTGTCGAGCCTTGTCTATATTTGAATTGAAAATTTAGACGAGTATATCGCGAGTTTGGATTTGAAGTTCCAGCAACACAATAGGTGGTCCTAATTGCCAGAAATAAAAACAGTTTTACTGTTTGTCGTCACTGCATTCGCTGAAATAGTAGGGTGTTACTTACCTTATCTATGGCTACGTGAAGGTAAATCTATCTGGTTGCTTTTTCCAGCTGCTTTAAGCTTAGCAATGTTTGCGTGGCTCTTGTCGATTCATCCTACCGCTGCAGGTAGAGTTTACGCTGCTTATGGCGGCGTCTATGTGGCTATGGCGATTTTGTGGTTATGGGTTGTTGATGGTGTTCGCCCAACAACGTGGGATATTCTGGGTTCTTGTGTTGCACTAGTAGGGATGGCTATTATCGTGTTCGCACCGCGCAATGCATAGCAATTCTATCAAGTGGACCAATACTACGCTTCGGTGTACAGGGCGTTATATCAGTGACGGAGGAGCTGATGAAATCCATTAAGACCTCGCTCATGTTTGTCGGGGAACAGGCAGGAAAAGCCGAGGATGCGATCGAGTTTTATACTTCCTTGTTCCCTAATTCAGAGATTATAGATCTTCAGCGCTACGAAGCAGGTGAGCATGAACCAGAGGGTTCTACCAAGATGGCCAGGTTTACGATAAACGGTACGGAGTTTATTGCACTGGACAGCCATATTAACCACCAATTTACCTTTACACCTTCGATGTCATTGTACGTTGAGTGTGAATCAATGAGCGAAATAGAGAAGGCATTCAGGGCCCTTGCCGAAGGTGGCTCAGAGCTGATGCCTTTGGATGACTACGGTTTTAGCCAAAGATTTGGATGGTTGAATGATAAGTATGGCGTTTCCTGGCAGCTCAATCTGTCTAACTAGGGTGTTACCGGGCCAATTAATGGTGAGCCGGCAAGCATAGTAAATGGGTCTACTATTGGCTTTGGTTGCGTGACCAGCAATGCGGATGGTTCGAATGCAGACCTTCGACGCCAGCTCAGGAGTCAACCTCTATCAGGGCCAGTGCCCGTTTGCAAAACTCGGCCTGGTTGGCTTCATGTTTGAGGCCGGATTGCAGTAGCAGGTAGCGCAATGTCTGGGCCCGGTTCAGCGGCCGGTCGGCAAAGTCTCGCTGTTCTATCGCTCGATAGTCCTCCAGCTGCTGCTGGTGTTGGGCAAGGCGGTGCTTGAGGTCATTTGCCACACTGTTGTTTTGCAACAGGGCTTCGCATCGTAAGCGTACCAGCAACGCGTCGCGCAGGGCCGGGGGATCATCGACCTGAGCCACCCAGGTTTCAAGCGCCTGTCGTCCGGCGGGCAAGACCTGGTAGGTTTTCTTGCGTCCCCGGCTGCCGTCCTGGGCCGTGGATTTTACCAGCCCAGCCTCTTCCAGGCGGCCAAGTTCGCGATAGATCTGCTGATGCGTGGCCGGCCAGAAAAATCCGACCGAGCGATCGAAACGCCGCGCCAGTTCCAGGCCAGAGCCTGGATATTCCAACAATGCATTGAGCAGAGCATGGGAAAGAGACATAGGGTGCGGGTACCAATGTTGTCGTGTTTGTGCAGTATATCTCATCATCCCTTACATATTGCAACTTGTTGCAAAAGATCTTGATTGAGTCTATTGTCCAAAGAGTTGCAAAATGGCGTAGGTGTTTCGCCCAACCTATTCTCCGTTCAGATTCACATTAAGAGGCCATCATGAACACACTGGCATTGCAGCCGGCCGCCGCCGATTCACTGGCCGCCTGGCACGATATGGTTGCCCGTACCGATTTATCAGCGCTGGGGAGCATCACGCATCCCGATGTCGTGTTTCGCTCTCCTGCGGTGTACAAGCCCTATCAATCCGCTGACGTTTTGGGTGTGATCCTGGGCAATGTGCTGCAGGTGTTTGAGGGCTTTACCTACCATCGCGAGTTTGCGTCGGAGGATGGTCTGAGCGTGGTGCTGGAGTTCAGCGCCAAGGTGGGTGATCGCGAACTCAAGGGCATCGACATGATTCGCTTCGACGAAGCCGGCAAGATCGTCGAGTTCGAGGTCATGGTACGACCGCTCAGCGGATTGCAGGCCCTGGCGGCAGCGATGGGCGAGCGCATGCAGCGCTATATGCCGTAGCAGGCGGCCGCAAGCACGACAGACTGAGAGCTGGAGCTGGCTGCAGGCGGAGCATGACGCCGAGGCGCAATACCACCCAATCACCCAGCGGCTGTTATCCGGCCATACCTGCCAATGGTGAAAGACATGCCTGTTGTTTTGCATTAAAAATTGACCCGGGTTTTGCACCGAATATTGACCCGCCTAGTGGGCCGATTATGGCCTAAATATTCCTGTTATTGCTAGACTTCCTTTCCCTCTGTTGTGTGGTTGAATGTTTGAATCGATAACTGTCGTTACCGGTTTCGATGATATG
>NZ_RCHM01000011.1:0-8671 GCF_003671475.1 Ketobacter sp. GenoA1
GCCCCACCCCAGATCTCGGAACACACGCGGGTCAACGCAGCCGTCAAGGTGGTTTTACCGTGGTCAACGTGACCAATGGTGCCTACGTTTACGTGCGGTTTGCTTCGTTCAAATTTTTCCTTTGACATTTGACCCTTCTCCTGGCCTGTACCTTTGAAGTTTCTTCATTACACACAAAAAACGGGAAGACACCAAGCCAACCCGCATAATCTGGAGCTCATAACCGGATTTGAACCGGTGACCTCTTCCTTACCAAGGAAGTGCTCTACCGACTGAGCTATATGAGCAAAAGCTTTATTTACCATAACAAGTATGGAGCGGGCAGCGGGAATCGAACCCGCATCATCAGCTTGGAAGGCTGAGGTTCTACCATTGAACTATGCCCGCCTGACCCTGCAAACAGCGCCGGCATGCGACCACCAAGCTTTATGCCGCCGCACACAAATAATGGTGGAGGGGGCAGGATTTGAACCTGCGAAGGCTGAGCCGTCAGATTTACAGTCTGATCCCTTTGACCACTCGGGAACCCCTCCGGAGCTTCCAACCTACTGGAAGCAAACAAACTCTTCGTTTGAACCTAAACTGGAGCTGGCGAGAGGAGTCGAACCCCCGACCGGCTGATTACAAGTCAGCTGCTCTACCAACTGAGCTACGCCAGCGCTGCTCATCAATTTAGGCCGCGAATTCTACGCAAATTATTTGGTTTGTGCAAACATTTCACATGCAGCTTTTGAAATTTTTATACCGCTGCCTTGCACCACCAGGGTTTCGAGGGTTTTTTCAAGATTTTCAACAGGTTGTCCAGGCGGGATTCGCACCCAAAATTCGCTCTCCACACTCTCCTTTTGCCTCAATTCGGCGGGAAAGCCAGCCTCCTTGACACTGGCTAAAACCCCCCTGGCTGAACGCTCTTTGTTGAACAAGCCCAGCGATATTGCATTTCTGAGTTCTCCAGTTGAGACAAGATAGCTATCAATTTTCTTGGCCTGGAGATTTTTGAGTGTCTGCATTGCCTCTCTACGGGTGGATGCCGGCGCCAAAAGAACCCAGTACTGGGTATCCCGGGACAACTCCAGCTCCTCCAATTCAGACGCAATGCCTTCGGTGAGCAGGTTCTTGACCAGCATCCTGCCGTTGGCCTCCTGCTGATAAGGGCCGACCGAAACACACAGTGCTTCCTTTTTAATTTCCACCTTATCCAGCTCGCGATGCACCGCCCCTGGCTCCTGGATAATGACCGGCGCCGGCGGCGGAGCACTGCTGGTGGCAGCAGGTAAACGTTCCGTCAACAACACCAGCCTGTCACCCTGCACCGGCGGCAAAGGATACTCCTGCGCACTGGAAACAGCCGGCACAGCGGAGCGGGAATACTCCCAGCCAAAATAAGCCACATTCAATACCAAAAGGGAAAATACAATCCAGCGCATTATCTACTAGTTATCCTGTTATGCGTCTATGAGAAGTGCTGCGCTTTCAAGCAGTTGCATGCCTTCAAACACCAGATCTTCCACCAGTTCATGTTGACTGTACAAATGAGAGCCTACAAGGGCCGCGTCGCCGCCTGCAAGAATAAGTTTAGCCTGTGGAAAGGATTTTAGGAGATTTTGATAACTGGATTCGATCAACGCCACTAAACTGTACAGCGCGCCATGATAAATCGCTTCCGCCGTATTGACCCCCGGCACCAATGCGGCCGACTCAAAGCCTGCGGGGTCAGGACGAATATTGTCGGTTCCTGCCAACAGACCCTGCAGCGCCAACGTCAGACCACTCACAATGTACCCACCCAGATGGTGACCCGCAACGTCCACAAAATCCAGTGTGGCGGCTGTACCTGCGTCAACAACTGCGCACGCTTCGCCGTACCTTGCCCAGGCGGCGACAACCGCCAGCCACCGGTCTATTCCAAGGCGATCCAGATCACGATAGGCACACTGAACCCCCAGAGCACTCGATGTTACGACGCAGCGCTGTAAAGGAAGCGACAGCGCAGACTTCAATTGTTCCGTTATCCCCTCCTGCCTCCGCTCCGTCAGAACACTGGCAAAAACCACTGCCGTCAGATCCCCGTGGCCGGACAAGGAATGCAGCCAAGCATCAAAACCCTCATAACTCTGAGCAGTGATCCCACCGTCCGACAGCCGCCATTTGAATCTCGAATTACCAAAATCCAGATAAAGAACACTCATTCAACAGCACGGAGACTCATCTCCCCTCCTTTAATGATCTGGATGGCGCCTGAGATTTCCAATCTCAAGCCGCCACTGCTGTCCACTCCGCGAGCAATACCGAATATGTCGGACGCGCCGGTTTTAATCACCACTTCTTTGTCCGCGTAAACATCCAGTGCCTGCCATTCATCCCGAAACGCGGCGAATCCATTCGCGGCAAAGCGCTCCAGCATTAGCAACAATTCCGAAATCACCACCGACGCCAGCAGATTACGGCCTATGCCCGGCCTGAATTCATCCAATTTGGCCCACGACTGATCAATGCCATGGGCAGCAGCCATAGGCAAACGGTGATTTACACCAACACCCAGCACCACCTGACAACGCCCCGACGGATCCCCCGTCATTTCCAGCAAAATCCCACTGAGCTTCGCGCCCCCTACCAGCAAGTCATTGGGCCACTTTAATCCCACCGCTGACACACCCAGCCTGCTGAGTGCTTTAGCCACTGCCACCCCGGTGGCCAAGCTAAGCCCTTCCAATTGCGCCGCCCCCTGATGGAACTCCCAGACAATGGACAAATACAGATTGCTCCCGAAAGGGGACACCCAATGACGCCCCCGTCGCCCGCGACCGGCAGTCTGCTGTTCAGCAAGGCACACATAACCGGACCCCACACCTGTCGCCGCCCTCTGCAGAGCCACATCATTAGTGGAGGTCACCTGAGACCGGACATCAAGCTGGCTCAACAACGCCCTGGCCCCATCATCCATTTGAGAGCAAACCTGCTCAGTGTCCAGCCACTCCATGGGATGAGCCAATCGGTACCCTTTACCGCGTACCGATTGGATATCCAGCCCTGACTCCTGAAGTTTCTGAATTTGTTTCCAGACCGCAGCACGGGACACTCCAAGCGAATCCCCAAGCTCGTCACCACCATGAAACCGGCCATCGGCCAGCAAGGCTATCAGTTCCTGGAAACGATCATCAGCGGAATGCGGATTGTTTCTGCTCAAATTCTTTCCTTATGCCTTCGCATACGATATCGCACAAATCGAACACAAACGGAGCCCCAATGGAGAAATACGCCTGGTTACCTTCCTGCCTGCGAATCACCAATCCTGCGCCCCGCAATATGGATAGATGTTTGGATACATTGGGTTGTGACGCCCCTGTAAGCTCCACAAGCCCCCCCACCGTAAGCTCGCCTTCGCGAAGATTATGCAATATTTTCAAACGCATAGGATCACTCAATACACGAAAGCGTTGGGCTACGACCTCTAACTGATCATCGGACATCACAAGACCGGACACAAATACCTCACTTTCTGGGAGTCTGATCAACAAGAAGCCATGATATCACACAAGCGTGAGTTGACCATATAACTATATGGTTATATTATAATGCCATTGTTTTCCAGAACACCCTGCTTGTAGGTAACCGATGAAAGATCAAATTGTGCACTTTGCTACCGGCCATCCTAAAAAGATTATGTGGCTCACGCTGGTTTTAACCCTGATCGCAGGTGCAATGATTCCGCGTATTCATATCGACACTGACCCTGAGAACATGCTGCCTCCAGACCAACGGGACAGAGTGATCCATGACCGGATTAAAGAGCAATTCAACCTTTATGATCTGATTGTCGTTGGCATCGTCAATGATCAGACCGATACGGGTATCTTCAACCATCAGTCATTAGCCAATCTGAAATCTTTAAGTGATCAAATTGAAGCCATTGAGGGCGTGATCGATCACGAGCTTATGAGCCTGGCATCGGTAGACAATATCACCCAGGAGAGCCCGGGAACGATCCGGTTCCAGTGGATGATTCCGGATAACCGCGACGAACAACTGCCTCCCGCAGAGTTGGAACAGGCGACAAATCGACTCCCCATGTTCAAGAACACGCTGGTATCTGAAGATGGAAAGGCCGCTGCCATCTATGTACCAATCGAAAAAAAGGAGCTGAGCCACGAAATAGCGCAAAAAATCCAGTCCATTATTGACCAACTTCCTCCCGGAGACGAATACCACATAACAGGATTACCGGTCGCTGAGGACACCTTTGGTATTGAGATGTTCATTCAGATGGCAATCTCCGCGCCCATGGCGGCAGTTGCGATTTTTCTATTGATGTGGATCTTCTTTCGCAGTTTTGCGCTGATAACCGCGCCAATGCTGGTGGCGATGGCTACCGTCATCATCACGATGGGAGCGCTCATCGGCATGGGCTACACCGTGCATATAATGAGTTCCATGATCCCCATATTTCTTATGCCCATTGCGGTGGTGGATTCCGTCCACATCCTGTCTGAGTTCGCAGAACTGCACAAACCAGGTGACAGGGTGAAAGACACCATTGAAAAAGTAATACAGAACCTTTTCAGGCCCATGCTGTTCACTTCGATAACATCGGCCGTGGGTTTTGCTTCCTTGGCATTTACTCCCATTCCGCCAGTACAGATATTCGGCTTATTCGTTGCATTCGGAATCGTTTTGGCATTCCTGTTTACAATTGTATTCGTTCCCGCTTATATCGCTATGTTGTCGGAAGACCGCATTCAATTACTGGCTAAAAAACACCATACAGACAGCGCTGTAGCTTTGGATGGCTTTCTCAATAGGTTCAGGCGAGTGGCAATTGGCAACGCTAAAGTAACGGTCACCATCGCATTGGTCTTGTCTGTATTCAGCTATGTCGGTATCAAAAAGATCGAGATCAACGACAACCCTGTGCGTTGGTTTAAAGAAGATCACAGGATTCGAGTTGCAGATCGTGTTTTGAATTCCCATTTTGCGGGAACCTACGACGCTTACCTGGTATTCAGAAAAGACACGTCAGCCATGCAACAGCAAATATTGTCTGAATTGCATCAGGCGGCCGCAGAGAGCGAAGTTGCGAAAAGCATCCTTTCTGCGAGCCTCAACGGCCGCACTGACTTCAACAAACAGATAAGCAGGTTGATCCAGAGCGCCGACGATGCTGCCTTTGAAGCTGAATCCCCCTCAGATGTGGTGGCTTTAGAGAATCTCATAGCGACTGCCGAACAGGCCCAGACGGAACTGAAGTATTTCATGCAACCGGAAGCGCTCAGCTATATGGAAGCGTTGCAACAGCATCTCCTTGAGGGAACGCTGGTAGGTAAATCGAACAGCATTGTTGACCTGGTAAAAACGGTATATCGGGAGCTACAAGGTGGAGACAAAACATTTTACCGCATCCCAGACAATAGCAACCAAACCGCGCAAACCATATTAAGTTACCAGTCATCACATCGCCCCTATGACCTATGGCACTTCGTAACACCAGACTACCAAAACGCTGCCCTCTGGTTGCAACTCAAAAGCGGCGACAATAAAGACATGTCCATCGTTGTGGAACAGGTTGAGCAATATATTTCTGGGCACCCACTACCAGCTGGTCTTAGCGTGCAGTGGGGAGGTTTGACCTACATTAATGTGGTGTGGCAGGAAGCCATGGTTAAAGGCATGTTAAACAGCTTGTTCGGCGCTTTTGTTATGGTTTTTGTTGTCATGGTGCTTCTGTTCAGATCGCTCCTCTACGGCGTGCTCGCGATGATACCACTCAGCCTGACGATCGCCCTGATATACGGATTAATAGGCTGGATAGGTAAAGACTATGATATGCCCGTTGCAGTACTTTCTTCCCTGACATTGGGTTTATCCGTGGACTTTGCCATACATTTTCTCGACCGTGCACGGGCAATCCATGAAGACACTGGTAGCTGGACCACTACAATGAACCTTATGTTTGGGGAGCCAGGCATCGCTATTCTTCGTAATGCCATCGTCATTGCAATTGGCTTCCTGCCACTACTGGCAGCACCATTGGTTCCTTACAACACAGTGGGCATATTCCTGGCTTCGATTATGGCCACCAGCTGTGTCGTCACGTTACTACTGTTACCGGCCATAATGTCCCTAATACAAGGCATCCTCTTCCCTGAAAAAACAAGGAGTGCAAAATGAAATCCGTTACCAACGCGCTGAGCGTACTGCTAGTTGGCCTATTCACCTCATCCGCTTGCCTGGTGGCATCGGCTGAAACCATCACTGCTGATCAGATAGTGCAGCGGGCAAACCATGTTGCATTTTATCAGGGTCAGGATGGAAGAGCGGAAACCCGAATGAAAATCATTGACGGCAGCGGCAGAGAGCAACTGCGTCAATTCACGATCTTACGGAAGAATGTAACCGACGGTGGCGACCAACAGTTTTTTGTATTCTTCCAAAGACCCTCAGATGTTAAACGCACGGCTTTTCTGGTTAAGAAACACATCGACCGTGATGATGACCGCTGGCTGTATTTGCCAAGTCTGGACTTGGTGAAGCGGATATCAGCGGGCGACAAGCGAACCAGTTTTGTTGGAAGTGACTTCTACTATGAAGATGTTTCCGGTCGCTCTCTAAAGGCTGACAAGCACACCCTAACGGAAACCACAGAATCACATTACATTATCGACAATTATCCGGTTGACCCTGACGGGGTCGAGTTCAAACATTATAAAGTCTGGGTAAACAAAGCAACTTATCTGCCAGAAAAAACCGAATATTTTGACGATCAAGAAAATCTATATCGCAGCATCGAGGCTTTAGACCAACAGGAAATTGACGGCTATATCACGGTAACGAAAATGAAAGTAACCGATCACAGAACAGGGGGATACACCCTTAGTGAGATACGCTTTATCAAGTACAACATAGGCATCGACGATGACGTATTTTCTGAGCGATCACTGCGAACACCACCACAGGAATGGTTGAAAAGACCTACAAATAAAACGTGACTCATATGAAATACACATTCATCTGGTTGTCTATCTCAGCCATTTTCAGCTTACTCCACTCTACGCTCCTGGCCGCTGTAGAAGATGAGTGGAGTGATTGGGATGAAGGCTGGGCCGAAGAAGAGGCGGCAACCACACCCTTGCTACCGGTGAGTGGTTTCTTGGAATCCACAAATAGTTATCGGACTAATAATAGTGATGCATTGGCGGAAGAATGGGTGGCTCAGGACTTGAGGGGGCGAATCCAAACCTATTATCAGGACCACGGAATCACTGCCAGCTACAAAGGAGAGTTGTACTTTGATGGTATCACCTCAGAGTGGCATGGCATCAATCGGGAAGCCTACCTTGGTTTCTCACCCTTATCCGCAATCGATGTACGGGCCGGACGCCAGATACTAACCTGGGGAACCGGTGATCTCCTATTTCTAAACGATTTTTTTCCAAAGGATTGGGTCGCATTCTTCAGTGGATACGACCAACAATATCTAAAAGCACCCTCTGACGCCCTAAAAACAAGCGGGTATTCTGAGCTGGTGAACGTTGACATCATTTGGTCACCAAAGTTTGACCCTGACAATTACATCACTGGAGAAAAGTTGGTTTATTTCTCTCCATTTGTGGACGATATTGTAGCAGCACCACCTGCCGTTAATGCCAGAAAACCAGGTGCCAACCTAAAAGATGGCGAATTGTCTGCCCGCTTCTATAAAACCGTGCAGGGTATTGAATATGCAATGTACCTGTATCAAGGCTTTTTCAAAACTCCAGAAGGGTATGACCCTGCTGAACAAAGACTATACTTCCCGAAATTACAGAGTCTAGGCGCCAGTGCTCGTGCCAGTGCTTTAGGAGGCATAACAAACGTCGAGTTTGCCCACTGGGTTTCAAAGGAGAGCGACCAGGGTACAAACCCATATGTACCGAATAATCAAACACGTTTCTTGATCGGTTATGAATCTGAAATTGTTCGCAACTTAACGGCCAACTTCCAGATCTATTCCGAATACACCCATCACTATTCGAAATTGAAGGAAAAGATTCCATCACCAGATGATCGACCACGCAAAGCTCGACAAGTGATCACCACACGCTGGACTCTTAACACACAACAATCAAACATTGTGTACTCAGCGTTCCTATTCTACTCGCCTTCCGATGATGACTATTACCTGATACCAAATATTATGGTTCGTATTGGGGATAGCTGGCAGATCAATGGCGGCGCCAACGTTCTGGGTGGGAGCAAAGAACACACGTTGTTTGGGCAAATGGAACAAAACTCCAATATCTACGCAAGAGCTAAGTTCATCTTTTAGGAGACATTACATGACTATCAACGAAGGCTTACGATTCGCTGCCGGTTTTTTCACACTATTGAGTCTGCTTCTGGGAATATTTGTGCACGAATACTGGTTTTTATTTACTGGTTTTGTAGCACTAAATCAGATCCAGTCGTCTTTTACACATTGGTGCCCAATGATGTGGCTACTGGACAAAGCCGGTTTCAAGCGTGAGGAAGTTGTCAGTTAATCAAAGCAGGCTATGCTTCCTCAACCGTATTCCATGTGCCATAGCCGATTTCAATTGGTGCAAGCGTCCAGCCAATAAAAAACCCCGCACAATAGACTTGAGCGGGGTTTTTTATTGAATTAGGAGCCTGACGATGACCTACTCTCACATGGCGA
>NZ_RCHM01000012.1:0-19045 GCF_003671475.1 Ketobacter sp. GenoA1
AACTGACCGACGTACTGATCAGCTCTTACAGCGTCAGCGCCAGCGGCGGCAGCGCCCCCGGCGAAAGCATGAGCCTCAGCTACTCCAAAATCGTGGCCGACCTGCAGGGCGCGGACAAGACCAACAAGAACGGTCAGAACATGAAAGTGGGTTACGACCTCACCACCGGCAAGCCTCAGTAAGGCGCGCCTTAGTATGCACGGTGCAGGGTGGAGCAACACCCACCCTGTGATCCGGCTACCGTATTCATCAACTTAAAGTAATGGGGCTCCGGCCATGTCAATCAGTCAGGACAATCGACTTCTCAGTATCTCAGCCAGCTTTATCAGCAAAGATGCCATCGCCATCGGGCTGCAGGGCAGCGAGGAGATTTCACAGCCGTTTAATTTTTCGGTCACTATCCTGTCAAAAAATCACGCCTTAAGCAGCAGTGATGTGATTGGCCAGAAATGCTCCGTTACCCTCACCCATCAGGACGCCGACACGCCCCGTTATTTTCACGGCCGGGTGAACAGCTTTTCACTGGGAGAACTGGAAGGGGATTTTCGCCAATACACCTTGCGCCTGGTACCCGGCTTCTGGTTTGCCACCCAATCCCAGCATCACCGTATCTTTGAGGAGATGAGCGCCAAAGACATCATCAGCTCTGTGCTGCGTGAGTTTGGTGACTTCTGCAACTTCAAGGACAACACCAGTGCCACCTATCTGACCCGTGAATACTGCGTTCAGTATGGTGAAAGTGACTTTGAGTTTGTCACCCGCCTGATGCAGGAAGAAGGCATCTTTTACTATTTCGAACACAAGGAAAGCGAACACACCATGGTATTGGGCGACAGCACCAGTGCCTACACCGATTGCAAGGAATCCAGGGTCAAGATCAATGTGGGCTCCGACATGGATGACAAGGCCAGGGTACTCAGCTGGCACCGGGAGATGAACTATCATACCGGCACGTTTGAAACGTCGGATTACAACCACAACACACCCAAGAATTTCTACAAACAGACACTGGCCACCAAGCATAAATTTGCCCAGAGCCCGGGCGAAAAAACCGTGCAGGAATTCAGTGATTTTGTGTATAAATCCGGGAAGGAAGCCGATCACGATTTCGATGTGGCCAGCAACAAGCGCATGAATGGCGTACAACTGGAAAGTCTGGAAGCCGGCCACGACATTGCCAAAGGCTCGGGCTATGCCGGCAGCTTCTTCCCCGGTGGCCGCTTTACCCTGGAGCACCACCTGAAATCCGAATGCAACACCTATCTGGTCACCCGCATTCAACATTCTGCCCACAACAAGAATGATCAGAATGCCGAATACCGCAACAACTTTACCTGCATTCCTTCCACCGTGGTGTACCGGGCCCCGATCACCCGAACCAAACAGCAGATGCGCGGCCCGTTAACCGCCAAGGTGGTGGAATTGAATGCATCCGCCTCCAAAGCCACCGCCGATCCCCACCGCATGATCAGAGTGGAGTTTCCCTGGGCGGACAAAGCCAAAAGCTGTTGGTTGCGCGTGGCACAGGCTTACGCCGGTGCCGGTTGGGGCGCCAGTTTTGTACCCCGCCTGAACCAGGAAGTGCTGGTGGAATTCATCAACGGCGACCCGGATCGGCCGGTGGTGGTGGGCGCGTTGTACAATAAGGACAATCAGGGCCCCGGTTATACCAGTACCCAAAGCGGCATTAAAACGTCGAGCAAGAAATTCAACGAACTGCGCTTTGACGACAAGGAAAACGAAGAAGAAATCTACGTTGAGGCCGGCAAGAACTACAACTACATCGTGCATCTGGATGAAACCGGTAACATTGAAAACAACCAGAGCCTCACGGTTAAAAACGATCGTACCCTCACCATCAGTGAAGGCAACGAAAGCAAGACTCTGGGCAAGGGCAACCAGACCCTGGATGTGGCCGGCGATCGCAGCACCAACGTGGGTGGCAATCACAGCGAAAGCGTCGGCGCCGACCAGACCATCGATATCGGCAGCAACAAAACCCTGAACGTGGGCGGCGACAACGACACCTCCGTTTCCGGCAATGACGCAACGTCCGTGTCGGGCAATCAGGATTTCAAGATCACCGGCAATCAAACCCATAAAGTAACCGGCAAACAAACCATGGACGTGACAGGGGCGATTACCAACAAATCGGCACAGAAAATCACCCTGCAGGCGAACATGTCCATCGAGCTGAAAGTGGGTGCCAACAGTATCAAGATCGATCCCAGCGGCGTGACCATCACCGGCACCATGGTGAAAATCAACGGCAGCGCCATGACCGAAGTAAAAGGCGGCGGCATGTTGAAAATGCAGGGCGGCCTGGTGATGATCAACTAACTTTTTTCTGGAGGACCAACCATGGGACAGCCCGCAGCCCGCATCGGTGACAACCACGTTTGCCCCATGCAGACACCCGCCCCGGTGCCGATTCCCCATGTGGGAGGCCCGATTGTCATGCCTTCGGCCCCCACCGTGTTAATCGGCAAGATGCCGGCGGCGGGCATGGGCAGCATGTGCGTCTGCGTCGGCCCGCCGGACAGCATCATAAAAGGCAGCGCCACCGTCATGATCGGCGGTAAACCGGCGGCCCGCATGGGGGATTCCACCGCCCATGGCGGCACCATTGTAATGGGTTGCCCCACGGTATTGATCGGCGGCTGAACGTTCGCCCACGTGGTAATTTCCGGCCCCCACCGTTACAATCCCGAAGCTGACATCCTTCTAATAACAACATCCACGCAGTGAGCCGGGAATGAGCAACGATACAACCATGTGGGGCGCGGAGCGGCCGGTTAGCTTCAGCAGCCAGATCAGCCTGTATGCCATGACCATCGCCTATCACAGCGACTGGAAGCGCATCGGTGCCACCACCTACCTGGAGGGGCTGGATCAGGGCAAGGTCTTTACCCTGTCCCGCCTGGAGCCGGAGTTTGGTGTACCCTACTCAAAAAACACCTATTGCCTGGACGATCGTTACATCAGCCGCAAGCCCATCACCATCCAGCAACTGAACGGCCGACTGTTGATTACCCCCCATCCGGAAGGCACCGGCATTCGCATTGATGGCATTCACATCCGCGCCCAGCACTACATTTTTGAAGAACAACTGAAAAACGGCGTGGTCATGGAGCTGGGGGGCCGGGTCATAGTGGTGTTGCACAGCCTGACACCGGATCGCCGCAGCCCCAATATGCACCGAATGCTGGGGGTCAGCGAAGGCATTGAAAATATTCGCCGCTCAGTGGACCGGGTCGCCGACCTCAATGTGCCGGTGCTGATTCGGGGTGAAACCGGTACCGGAAAGGAGCTGGTGGCCAGTGCCCTGCACAACGCCAGTCCCCGTTGCACGCGGCCGATGCTGGCAGTCAACGTGGGTGCCATCCCGGAATCCCTGGCTATCTCGGAATTGTTCGGCGCCAAAAAAGGCTCCTTCACCGGCGCCAACAAAGACAAGCCCGGTTACTTTTCCCAGGCCAACAACAGCACCTTGTTTCTGGATGAAATCGGTGACGCCCCCGATGAAGTTCAGGTGGCCTTACTGCGTACCCTGGAAACCAGCGAAGTGCGCCCGGTGGGCGGTACCGAGACTCTGAAAGTGGATGTGCGGCTGGTAGCCGCCACCGATGCGGATCTGGAAAGCAAACTGGAAAGCCAGGATTTCCGCAACCCCCTGCTGCAACGATTGGCGGGCTTTGAAATCTGGATTCCCCGCCTGGCCCAGCGCAAACCGGATATTGGCCTGCTGTTGTCGGAATTCTTACGCTTTGAATTCGATGCCATAGCCGAACAGCGCCACTATCAGGAACTGGACCCCAATTCCGAAATGCTGTGGTATCAGTTTTTCCGCCACGCCCTGGAATTCGACTGGCCCGGTAATATTCGCCAGATGCGCAACGTTGCCCGCCAGGTTGCCATTCACAATCGCCTGGCCAATTTCACCAGCATCCCCCCCCGGGTGGAAGCGATGCTGCTGGAAGAAAATCAGCGCCAGGCGGAAGAAGACCTGAAGAATAACGGCAATGGCATTGAGCAGGAAGAGACACCGGTACCTGAGGGTAACATTCGTGAATACGTCAAAGCAGCGGAACCCGATCCCATCGCCCCACCCCGCCGCAAACCCAGCACCATTGATGAACCGGAGTTACTGGAAGCATTGCAACGCCAGCGCTGGGATCTGAAAAACACCGCTCAGGATCTGAATATCTCCCGCGCGGCGCTGTATAAGATGATCGAAGCCAATCCCAATGTGCGCAAAGCCGGCGATCTCAGCGTGGACGAGTTGACCAACAGTTATCAACGTTGCGCCGGTAACTTGGAACAAATGGTGGATGAGCTGCACGTGTCAAAAGCGGCTTTGAAACGGCGCATCAAGGAGTTGGCCATCAGTTGATGGCCAGTTTCTGTATTTAGTTGCTGCGAACCCAAGCCGGCTGAGTCCGCCTTTCGTATGAACCTGCCTGCCCATTGGCATGTTACCCTTTCTCCATCGTTAATCGGGCTGACACTTCCCTTGTTATGGCTAATACAGCGCGTATTCTGCATCCCATTCCTACCAAGCTTTGCTGGCTTGCGCTGCTTATAGTTTTTTCGGGATGTGGTGCCCGGGACAATGCGGGAAATGATGTAACAACAACGACTCTCTTTGTGAAATTTTCTGAGGATTTCGCCGCATCCCCCAGAATGAACATTCTGCAGCACCTGAAATCAGCATCTTCAGTCACCATCCTGGACGGGGATTACCCACTTGACCACCTTCCACCAGGGGCCAGCGTACTGATCTTCGGCAACACAGGAGACTGGCGGCGGTGGAGCGACACCCCTCTATTAGATAACCGTGCCGAAGCATTTGCCATCCGAACCCTACCTCTCAAGCCCCTGAACTCAGACGCAATCATCAGGGCCACTTTCGCCCAGGGGAACCCGGGTGAAGAGCATAATCTATTGCAAGAAGGGCGTAACATAGGCGATCTCTACGCAGCCTATGCCCTGCTGGAACAACTGGGTTTCGCCTTTCTACACCCACTGGAACCGACCTTACCATCGGCACTGAACTGGACGGGCCTGCACGCGCAACAGGAATCCCCCCACTGGCCTATCCGTGCCTGGCACATCCACACTCAACATCCGCTGGAATTAACCCATGTTTTGAATGGCTGGGGGCCCGAGGGGCCAGATGATCTGGCGGGCTGGGAAGCCCTGCTGACGGAGTGGGAGCGCTTTCTGGAATGGGCGGTGGCCAACCGCCAGAACCGGGTGGAATGGTTTCTGCTGATGGCGGAATCCTGGCAGCCCTTTGCCGACAGCCCCGAGCGCCAGCGACGCCTCAATATTCTGGTGGACATGGCCCACCAATGGGGCCTGGCGGTGGGCATCGATGCGCCCATCGTGTTTCGCCAGCAACACGCCTGGACCATGGTGCGGCAGTCCGGCAACGAGCTTGAGCAAATTCGCTCCGCCATTGACTGGCTCGATCGGGCGGGCTTCGATTACTTCGAAATAGAAATGGGGTTCAGTGAATTCACTCACCCCGATGACCAACTGATGCTGGACTGGATGAACGAGGTGGCCCGTTACAGCTGGCAACAATACGGCAAACGCAGCTATGTAAAAGTACATTGTACCCAAGACCAACAAGCGGAGAATTTTACGGATCCACGCACGGGGAAGCCCCTGAATTTTAACTTTCTACCCTACTACGCCGATCCCTTGCTGGGGGTCATGCCCCATACCGTGCAGTACTACGATCTGCAAGGCCCTGCGTACACCTACAGTAACGACAACTTTAACTTTATGCATGATTATCTGCGCCTGGAAGCCGGCCGGCGGGAGGTACTTTATTATCCGGAAACCGCCTATTGGGTCAGTTACGATATCGATGTACCCCTGTTCCTGCCGCTGTACGCCGACCGGCGTCTGTTTGATCTGCGCCTGATTGCCCGCGATGAAAGCAACGGCAATCCCATTCAGGGCCAGGTCAACTTTTCCAGTGGTTGGGAATGGGGCTACTGGCTCAATGATGTCATCACAGCACGGGCGGCCTGGAATCCCCTGCTCAACATTCCAGACCATAAAACGGCTCTGGAACACGCGCTTCAAGCGGTGGTGAAACCCTTCGCCGGTACCGCGACCGATGTCACCGCGATTCTGCTGGATTGGATTGATCTGCAGCAACGTTTGTTTATTCAGGGTGAAGTGAATGGCGTGGCCCCTGAAAACCCAGCCCTGCTTAACGCCCAGGCCTACCTGCAGGGATGGGAAGCCTGGGATGACGTTGCCAAACTACTGGGTATGCTGGAAACCCAACCCCGCAAGGTGGGTATGCTGGAGTTGGACAATCCATTGCTGCCTGCCAGCCGGAAAATTAATTTCGAGACTCAACTGCACCCCCTGCTGACCACCACCGCCCGTGAGCTGCGCGAGCAATTCAATCGCCTGCAGGCGTTGCAACAACGCATTCCGGCCAACGCCACAAAACTCTATCTGGAGATCAAAGATGCCATGGAGATCACGGCCCTTAGAGCAGAACAAGTGCTCCACCTGTATGCCACCGTGCACTCGCAAACGGCCGCCTACGGAAGTGACACAACACAAGCCAACCTGCACCTGAACCGGGCCCGCGCGGCGCTGGATCGCGCTGCCGATATTGTGCAGCAACGGGAACACCACTATCGGGTGAACCCGGACCGCATCGCCTCCTGGCAGTACAATCCCACCGCCTATCATTTCGGCTATTTGTGGTCGGTACGCACTCTGCATTACTGGTGGCGCGACGAAGGCAAGGCGGTGGACCGGCCCCTCAATCCCGGCTATCTCAACATTATGGACCCGGTGGATCTCGCCAATGGTGAAGGGCAATGGGTGGAATCCGGGATTAATTTGTCACAGTTGCGCTTCTGGATTGCCTTGCTGTCCTCGCCAAACAGTTGGTTCAACATTCTGCTGTTTGAACCCAACCCCGAGTATCGATATCCCCAGGATAATCTGCGGTCACGGCCGGAATGGTACTACCCTTTGCAGCAGGACTAGTGCCACATGATCCAGAAATTCGCCCGTAAACTGAACGCTAAATGTAGTGTTGGATTCCATTAAATGCCCCGATAAAAATTGCTCTGTGGCCTCCCGGTCTCACAGATCCCTCCCCAGATGAGAATCATCTATTAAGTTTAGACAGTTTCTTGCCGAGTCTCAAAATAAAGTATGAATCTCTCAACTATACTCAAAACAAATGACCCATAAAAAGCCAAGGGCAGACCATGAGCGACCCGTTGATCGGCCGCACCCTTAAAGAAACCTATCGCATTGACCGCATGCTGGCCGATGGTGGCATGAGCCGCGTGTATTTGGCCGAACAGTTGAGTCTGGCCCGTAAAGTGGTGGTCAAAATGTTACTGCCCAGTTTTCACGACGAGGATTTCGTGCAACTGTTCCTGCGTGAAGCCCGCATTTGCAGCCATCTGAATCACCCCAATATCGTCAGCGTATTGGACTTTGGCAGCACCGAGGATGGCCTGGTGTATCTGATCCTGGAATACCTGGAAGGCGCGTCTCTGGCGGACATTGTGCTCCAGCAGAAAGGGCTGAGTCTGGCCAATATTGCCTGGTTAATGGAGCCTTTGTGCAGCGCCATCAACGCCGCCCATCAACAGAATGTTGTGCACCGGGATCTGAAACCCGGTAACGTGATGGTGGCCACCCTGTCGGGTAACGACACCACGGTAAAAGTGGTGGATTTCGGCATCAGCAAACCCATGCATGAGGAAAACCTCAAGCACACCCAGCTGGGTACGGTGATGGGTACGCCCGGTTATCTGGCACCCGAGCAGATTCGGGGCACCAACATCAATCATCTGGCGGACATTTACGGTATTGGTGCCATTCTGCATTTCATGATCACCGGCGAGGCCCCTTACCGGGGCGCCAGCCGTGAAATCATCATGAACAAACAGATGAAAGAGCTACCGCCGGCTCTTGCCAGCTACACACTGCAGGACCCTGCCTGTGAAATCCTCCAACCGGTGGTATACAAAGCGATGGCAATCGAGCGCGAACAGCGCTACGGCTCCACCGCCGAATTATGGCGGGAGTTCTCCATATGCGCCCGCCAGACTGCGCAGTTGTCACAGCAAACCCCATCCACAGCAGCCGACGATAGCCTTTACCAATTCGTGTTTCGTGGTGAACTGCTGGCCGGTGGGGATCCGCACACCAGCAAGCAGCAACTGCAAAAAGCCTTCAAGTTTTCGGATCAACAACTGAAAACCCTGTTCAGCGGCAAACGGGTGGTGTTGCGCAAGAATATCTCACAACAGGATGCCAAGCGGTTCCAGCAATTGTTCAACCGCTGCGGGGCCCGTGGCGAAGTGGAGGCCATGGACGACCGCACCCGTATTGTGGCCCCGGCCATCGCCAACCCGGCGGAAAACAAGGCGCCTGGTTCCCTGCCCGAGCCCGGTGTTGCCCAACCCATTTCCATTGCGGCGTTCGTCGAGGCCGGCAATTCGCCATTCGTCAGCCGCGAACCCTCTCTTGCGGCCTCCTCGCCCCATTCGCCTGGCCAACCATCGCCATTCACTCAACCGGCGCCCGCCACGTCTTCCTCTGGCCACTCACGTCGGTTCTGGCCCGGCATTACGGCAGCACTGATCTTCCTCTGCGCACTGACAATCTATCTGGTGCCAGGCTGGCGCTATACCGTCAGTGATCACCTGATGTATGCCACTGGCCTGGCCCAGCCACAGCGTGGCATCAGTCATGATCAAATCAAACTGGGCATGAGCGCCGCCTTCAGTGGCAGCGCGCGGGAGCTGGGCCGGGCCATGCGCATCGGCATGCTGGCTTATTTCAAGGGCATCAATGAACAGGGCGGTATCCACGGCCGCAAGATCGATTTACACGCACTGGACGATGGCTACGAGCCAGCCCAGGCACAAGCTAATATGGAGGATTTCCTGGATCAGGATAAGGGCGTGTTCGCCCTCATAGGCAATGTCGGCACCCCTACCAGCAAAGCCATTCTGCCCCATGTTCTCGACAATAAAGTGTTGCTGTTCGGTGCGTTCAGTGGTGCCCAGCTACTGCGCAACGATCCACCGGATCGCTATGTCTTTAACTACCGTGCCAGTTACGCCGAAGAAACCGCGGCCCTGGTACATTACTTTGTCAAAATCCTGGAGATGAACCCCAGCAACATCGCGGTTTTTTACCAGAATGACAGCTACGGACGGGATGGCTTGTCCGGCGTCTCAAATGCCATTGCTCAATACGGGGTGGATATTCACGATCTGCCCACGGCAACCTACCCCCGCAATACCACCCGGGTTATGGATGCCATTGCCCTGTTTCGCCCGCTGCTCCCCAGTCTGGAGGGGGTTATCGTTATCGGCACCTACCCCGCCAGCGCCCGCTTCACCAAACTGATGGCCATCAATGGCTACCGGGGCCGCATTGCCAACGTATCATTTGTGGGCTCGGAGGCACTGGCCGAAACCTTACGCGAGTCGGAAAGTAATAGTGGTGAAGGCATCATCGTCTCGCAGGTAGTGCCCATGTACGATGCCTACGCCACCGGCGTGCTGGAATACCGCTCAGCCATGCAACAGTACTATCCCAGCGAACCAGCGGGGTTTGTCTCGTTGGAAGGGTACGTGGTGGCACGCCTGTTTTGCCTGGCATTGCAGAAAAGCGGCCGTTACTTTGATGTTGAGGAGGTGATCGATCGCCTGGAAGCAATGCAGGACATCGATTTGGGCATCGGACAACCGTTGTCTTTCAGCGCCTCCGACCATCAGGCCAGCCATCAGGTCTGGGGCGCGGTCATCAATAATGAAGGCCACTTCGAATCCCTGGATCTGGAGAAAATACAGGTGCAGTAGGGTAGCTTGGATTTATTGCGTAATGCTGGCAACAACCGCGCCCAACAAAGCTTTCAGGTCAGCCGGTGACAATTCTATTTCAAGGCCACGTTTACCTGCGCTGACAAACACCGTTTCCCATTCCAGGGCCGATGCATCCATGACGGTTTTCAAACGCTTCTTCTGACCCAGTGGGCTCACGCCACCCAGCACATAACCGGTTGACCGCTCCACCTGCAGCGGTGCTGCACCTGGTTCAAGGACACACAAAGGCACTGATATACCATTTGGTTTGCTGAAGTGAAAGCTGCTGCTGGAATGCCGCCGGGAACCCGTTATCGGCCAGCACCTGTTCAGAAAGCGTTTGCAGCGCCCGGGCCTGGGATGTTTCCGACTCACCACGGCGAATTACATAGCCTGAGATCTTGTACCCGGTTTTTGCATTAATGGAAGCCGGCAGTTCACGCACGCGAATCCGGCCCGCGGCACCCTCTTTCAACAATTGGTCCTGAATCAAAACCGCCTGCTGTTGTGCCCCCTCACCGGATTCCGAACACCAGAAAATATCGTAATCCCAATCTTCCCAATTGAAAGACGGTGTAGTGGTACGAGCGGTTCTCAACACGTCCATCTGGCCGGATTCATAGACCCGTTCCTGCGCCAGGACTTGTGCTGTTTCCCGTTTGATCTCTTCCGTGCCACCCTCTTCCAACACACCCAAAAGACGCTTGCGTAACTCCCCATCCACCATCACCAACACGAATTGCTTGGCCACTTCCTGCTTCTGCTGATTACCCTCTTCCAGCGAATTCAGCACCAGGTCATAGATCCTGAAATTGAATTCACGCTCGGCATTGATTTTTTCGCGCTCGTCCCTGGCCTCTTTGATCGCGATATCCACGGCCGCAATCTGCTCTTTTAATCCTTGATCCACACGGGAAACGGAGTAGTTCAACCACGCCACCATGGTGGCAGTGCCCACCGTGACCACCGGCAAAATCACATTCTGCAGCACAGAAGCTATCGTCTTTCCACTCACCGTTTGCTCTCTCCGTTTGTTTTCAACCTGTTAAAACCTGGCCGCAGGTTACACCCTATCAACGCTCACATATTGCTCAATGGGAAACACCGCTGGGCCAAACTGATTATAAACGGCCACATCCGCCGCATCCCTGCCATAGCCAATGGACACGTAGCCACCATTCTTGCGGATTTGAGTTGCATCAAAGGTATACCAACGCCCCGCTACATAGGCTTCAAACCAGGCGTGCATTTCCATTGGTTGCAATCCATACAGATAACCCACCACCATGCGCGCCGGAATACTGAGGCTGCGGCACAGGGCGATGCCCAGATGAGCCAGATCACGGCAAACCCCGGACTGCTGCAGATTTACCTCGATCGCCGACAGCGGCACGGTACTGGTGCCCGGCTGGAAAGGCACATTATCGTGTAACCAGCGTTCGATCATCGCCACCTGGTCATAGCCTGGCCATTGCCCATAGGTAATCTCCGTGGCCATATCGCCGAATCGGTCGGATTCACAGTAGCGGCTGGGTAGAAGATACTTAAAAACATCGTCCGGTAGATTCTGAATTTCAATGAACTCGCCACCCGGCCGTTGATCAACCGTATCCGAAGCCTTGATGCGGGCAGAGGTATTCACCGAAAAATGCCCTACAGGCGCCACCAGACGCTGACATAGATTACCGAAATCATCGGTAAACTCATAAGCCGGTACAGTGGGGTTGAGCAGATATTCCTCATTGGCAACCCACTGTTGCGCGCCACTTCTGGGCCTCAACATCAACACAAAAGGGGTAGGAACATCAATAATGAACTTCAATTCACAACGCGTTTGCAACCACATAGTGCCTCCGACGTGGAATTCACAACAAAGAATGGTTCATCATCAACCAGTTATCCGGTAATTGGAAGCGCGTTTTGTTGTTCAGTGCCGAAGAGCAAAGCACCACCTCAACTTTGCACCTCAGATTTCCCCATTAAGGGCCGCGGCGGCAAACAGCATGCGCCCCGCGACCGCGAAAACCCGGATAGCGGGATACACTTGGGGACCTTGATTCCGGTACAGGCCTCGCCCCTACCAATGCTATACGCAACAAAAAGAAAGCTGATGATCAACCAGAACGCTCATCCAAATGACTGCGTTGCCAAAGGTAGGATCAATTAGTTGGCATGCAGTCGGTACTGTTCGATACAGGCTTGCCGGTACAACTCTTCAGATTGATATTCGATATTGCGCCGCCATTCCCGATCAGGTGGTATGGCACGCTGCCTGTGTGCCGGATCACACCAATACTCCACGTATTCATCCGGATCATCCGGGTTGTACGACGGTGTATTGCAACCGGTTAGCATAATACTGACCAGCAGGCAGACGGGTAATGATAAAAAAGAACGAGATTGCATTTGCATTGCATCCATAAATTCAATCGGGCATCCACTGATGTTTCGTACTCCGCACAACAGGTAAAGCCTGGTCAATCTGGAGAATATTGCTCGAACACCTGTTGCCCTGTTAACTGATTGGTTTGGTTACCAAACTCATAATAGCTTGGCTTCTCATCAATGAATATTTCACTGGAAAACGTAAATTCCTGATCCTGAAACAATCCAGCAGTGAGCACGTACTCATTATTAGGCAAAAGATAGTAGAAAAGATGGGAACCACATTTGGGGCAAAAGCCACGTTCGGCCCAGTCGGAGGATTGGTAACGGGTGGGTGTATCACCAATGAATTTCACATCGGAACCACAATGTACCGCAAACATCGGTCCACCAGTCCAACGCCGACACATAGTGCAGTGACATACCCCGAGATCCGTCTGATCGGGTGCCTCCACCTCGATACTTCCACACAAACACTTACCTTTCATAAGTCCTCCCTGTTTTCTCTTTCTGATCCTAATGAATATTGACGACCTATGGAACTAACCAACTGAATCAGTGAACGTTAATTTATTGCCAAATGGATCAGCAATGGTCATATCTTTACTGCCCCAAGGCATCTCTTGTATATGGGGCCGCGAGTTCTTGTACCGCTTCCCGAGCAACTGCTGTTGAAACTCATCCAAACCGGATGTTTGAATGCGCAAGGCGGTTCCCGGGCAGCTATCTCCATGATGCTCGGATAAATGTAAAACACAATCATTTTTTGATAACTGCATATACAAGGGCGCATCAACGTCAAAGCGATGCTCCCAATCCAAACTGAAACCAAGAAAATCCATATAGAACTCTTTGGCCTTGGCCTCGTCAAAACTCCGCAGTATAGGCACAGTGCTGCCTAATTTCATATTCGATCGACTCCTTGAAATACACTGCCAGTCATACTCATGACTATTGGCATTTTTGGTTTGTAAATCGATACCTGCTCATTTCATCGAATCAGTCTTTACCTTGTTAGACAGCAGCGCCAGATAAACTATAAACGCAATTCTATTAACATAGAGATATATCTACTTCTCATATTCCATTAACTCAACCGGCGCACCATTTACCTCAATAAACGCTACGATTAAGCCATCACTCGGTGAATTTGGCTCAACTATAACCTTCTTACCCTTTAGTTCAAGCCGCAGATTCTCTACTACAAAAGCCACATGCGGAATCGTTTTAACTATTTCAGGATAGGGTGCACCTTCCCAGTAACGCTGCCACTGAATTCCATAGGGGTTATTCTCATGATTAGATACGGTCATTTGCAAGTGAGGAAGATCTATTTCCCCCTCAAACCTACCCGTAACAGGAATGCCAATATGGTTAAATTTCATAAGCTTTCATAATACACTCTGGCTGAATATCAGTTTGATAACTACTGCTTATCAACGTTGATATCAAGTGACACTAAAATGTAACTCCAACTACACCGACTTTCCGCCTACCTATCCATACAGGAACCGGGATAGGCCCTAGCGACTATTAATACATCATCGTGTGTATACGGAGCTTCAACATCGAATCCGATCAAGCCCCAGTATCTGCTCGATAAAATTTGACTTTCTCTCGCGATATTCATCAACCCCTAAAGACACACAGGATTTTTTTAAATCATTATACCTTTTCAATAACTCTGGCGACTGTATTAATTTATCTCTAAATTCAATGAAAAACTCATATCGAGATCCATTGACCACAACTTGCAACGCCACATCTTGATCTTCCCTGCCTAGCATACACAACTCTGGTGTTTTCAACGTATTTTCTTTTATTTTAAATCCGAGAGAAGTCAACATCGTAACGGATCTTTCATGAACCTGTGGATTCACTCCCACAAAGATATCTAAGTCACCTTTGGAAATTAATCCTGGGATTGAGGATGATCCAATGTGCTCCACTCTTGCACTTGGAATCAGACGGTGTATTTTCTCCCTATAATCGCTAAAAAGACCTTCACACCTTGGTCGATATTGATTCTCTCTATAGAATTTCATACAAAGCACGCTCTAAACATCCAACATCAAACATCAAACACACTGCGTTTACACAGTTGCGCATAAGTGGAGGCACTTCGGAGTAGAAACACTGGCATAATTACCGGTAGAGATTGCAGCAGGTTTTCTTCGCAGTACGATTCAGTGTAGCCCAAAGGCTGGCAGATACTTGATCGGGTTTATCATATTCTGACTAGTGCACATACCTTAAGCTCTGCTTCAATTCATACATCACGTTAACCGGGTGCCAGGCCCCATTCCTATAATAAAGTATACGACCATTTACAGGGCCACCCTGAGCGATCACCTGCATTTCAGAGTTCAACCTTAATATTTCCATCTCGGACAAGTCCAACTTGTCATATGTACCAGGTTCGAATATCGCAATACCTGCCGTTCTTGACAGTGGAATCCACCTATCCATCTCTACAGGGGGCTGGATATCAGCCTCCACAGTGACGTGCTCTTCACCCGCTTTCTCACAGCCAGCTAATATTGTTATAAACACCATTCCAATCAACGCATTCTTCATGGCCACCCTCTCTAAAGAAGATGACCAAACTACAGAATTTAAGTTCCGTTTGTATGTAGAAACACCAAACAGGCTCTAAAGAATAATCGCCTGGTTCTGGTGTATGTTAGGGGTAGGCGCTCCAATCCGTTATCCAGACTGATAATCGAATCATGATTTGACAGGCAATCTAAAGGCTCTGCCGTTACCTCACTCGCATAATACCAGGGGCAGCAGCAGCCCATACAAGCAGCTTGTACAGTTGGAAGATTGCTCAGTATTCTTAAGGTTCACAGCTGAATTTTCCATAGTTATACCACTTTATCGTAGTAGAACTAAGCGGCAGGCACGACTCTATTGTCAGCACCTCAAAGCTGCTGCCACTAGATAGTCCGCTGCCTGCTCTAAGATTAATTGAGACGTCTTCAGGAGACCCCCACGCAACGGATGGCACATCAAAAATTACCGCATCACCATCTTTCGAACCGAGTGTAGCCTTCAGACAGCCCTTCTCAAATTTACTTTCGATTTGCCGTACAAAGTCGCGATAGTCTCTGCTTTCTACGTACTCAGTCACATCAACACTAATAGAAGCCGAGCAATTGATAGCCTTGAGTCTCTGATCAAGTGCTATAACGGTCGGCTCATCATGTAATGTCACCGGGCTACTATTTACAACGGTTACGCCACCAAAAATAAGTATTTTAATAAAGTCGAACATCTCAATTCCTCAATGCATAGCGGCACTATAAGAAGCCAAGCGTGATAAAGCCGATTAAGCAGTAAAAGGAGTGCAGTCACATGACCACAAAACCAGTGATGCATAGATGGGTAACTTGATTGTTCTTTTATGCATAGGATTCGATTCACCAACGCTCAACTGAAATTTCAAGACAAGCGGTCGTGTGATCATAGACATCGGCCTACATGCAGATTCACTTTCACCGTCCAAGGAAACTATACTAGAGGTAAAGATCCAATTTTACTTTCAAATGACGATCCTGAATTTACTCTTGCATGAACTGACAGTCTTCCGATGAATCCTCACGAATGGCGTCATTGCGTAACGATCACGCTGTAATATTGAATTGTCATTATTCATTGATCTGTTTCCGACTGGTCGAATAGTGACGCTAGCAAGAAGAGTTAATAAAGTGCTGGTGCCCATACTCCAATAATTCGCTTTGCTATACTGTTTGGACAACACGTTGTAGTGCTCATTACAGGTTGGATTCGACAAGCATGATCATCTACACCGACTCGAATATTTGATACCAATGCCCAACCTAATTGAGATCCCGAAAAGCCGATTACTATACTATGCGAGTCAGCCTACAGGGATTTTTGCATCCTAATAAGTGGCCGGGCGCACCTTAGGGACGTCAGATAGGTGTTTAGGTATAGGTTGCAATCCAATATTGATAACAAGCATGTTTCTATGGTGCCCTAAGCTTCGAGCGATTATATATCCAAACAGAGTCCATCACGAACTCTATAGTCTGACAATCATCTACAGCCTCTCTCAACAAACAGCCAGATTGCAACACAAACGCAATATTCATATCAGAAAACAGTATAATCGGTGATGTAATTTATAATCTTTTCTTAGACCATCTGCATCAAAGTAAATATCATAGGCTACTTGTGAATCAATGAATGAGCGATCTACATCTTTCACTGGCGCATTGAGCTGTTTCTGAACTTTATCTGCATAGCGATCAATATAACTTCTCTCACTGAACCCTTTAAATCGATAGATTCTAATATTGACACCGGCAGTATTACTTCTATTCGCAATATCAGCTATTACCCGACCCGACCTATTAATTTTCGCTATCCAATTGGCTGGATATTTGGCTAAATATCCATACTCTTTATCATTGAATATTCTGACATCATTATTGGGAAAGACATTGTGGCTGATTAACAGTGCCGCAAAAAATGAAATGATCTTAATCATGTTGAGTATTCGGCAACCGAAGTCGCTCACCCCCTTACAATCAGCTAATCGCTGGTGCTCTTTCGAGATATCCATTCAAGCGCGTAATCTTATGTTCGCTCACATAATTTTCTCTTTGATTTTCATGTAGCCTGCTTGCACATAACGCCTTGCTAGTCATCGCCGTCTCCTCCACTATCAGAACTGGAGCCAAAAGACGAGAAATCCATATCAATACCCCAACCGTTATCAGAGCGTCGTTTAGTGTTGAAACACGCGAAAACAAAACCAACAAATATTATAAATAAAACTGTTGGAGTAAATTCATTGTGGTAACCGTATGCAATTGAAACAACCATGGTCAAAACGCCACCACTGCGCAGACATATAAATAACTTTCCTGCAATGAAGCCACCCAGGAAAAAGATAATACCTCCAAAAACCATTGCTCCCGCGTAAAGAGAAAACAGACCAAGAAACGCAATTAAGTGACCTATGATGATAATAGAGCTCATCCTCAATTTACCTTTGCCCAAATTCCGATTCTAACTGCACCGAAATATGACGGGTTCGCTAACGCCCGCATCAGTTGAGCGTAGGTTGCCCACCGCATGCGATTATTATATGATTAATGCACATAATATATGCGCATCGCAGACCTACAAGTATGTGGACAAGGGCAAGACCATGCAACAATCTTATAATTCCCAGGCCCCCAAAAAGCCGACAAATGTCAGTATAAACAGTGATTTACTTTCAAAAGCCAAGTCACTGAAGATCAATTTATCCGCTACTCTTGAATCGGCCCTAATTAAAATAGTTAACGAAAAGCAGCGCGAGCTATGGCGCGAAGAGAATCGAGATACTATTGCTTCATACAACCAGATAGTGGAGGAGCATGGTACCTTTAGTGATGATCTGAGGTCCTTTTAATGGCTCAATTCATCGCCTACAGAAACTCAAACAACAGAACAAAAAAGCTTTACCCACTACTACTTGATATTCAATCGAACCTTCTCGATGAGCTAAGAACCACCATTGTGATTCCATTGAGCCCATCTTCAATCTCTGGCGCATCAGCCATTACCAAGCTTTGCCCACAAATAGATATTGATGGGAAGTCTTACATTGCTATGACTCAACAACTTGCTGGAGTAGACAGATCTATACTGGGCAAGGAAACTTACGATCTATCAGCTTATCGCTCCGAAATAATCGCAGCGTTGGACTTCATTATTTCGGGCATATAACGCTTTGGTAAACGGGACCGAAACAGAACCAGCATGTGGTAAAGTGAGCACAGCGAGCCACAAGCGTGTGACGCATAGGTGGTTCCCGTTCACCAGCTTGTATGGTCCAATTCCCCTTGTCAGGCAAATTACGCTAGACTATTTAGACCTTTTATTCTTTGAATAAATAATGCCCTTAGCGAACACGACATCGCCTTACTTCCTCCTTGAATGCCTATACAGACAATTACTACGTAAAAACTTGGGCTATGCCTGGCGCCCGGATAACGTGTCTACTCGCCTTGACTCGTTTGTAAGCTTCGTAAACGAGGGCTTTCGGGACTTCAAAGGATTTCGTTTCGTTCATTCAGTTCATCCCGTTTCCGGTTGACTCAACGATTGAAACCGGACAAGTCGCTGCCTTCGCTCCACTTCCATTACAGAAGCTTCATCACTACTACTCAGCGATCCGCCCCTGTGCTCTGTCTTGGTACTCAAACCCTTATGGGTGTTAATCACTTGGGTCTCTCCCTTAACACCAGAACGACAGGTTCTCATGTTCCGTATCAAAGCCTGTTTTATGTTCATGCCACCTAAACACCGACTGCCGCTTTATCCAAACCCAAATACTGTTAAAGCTCATCCCAGCAGTACGCTCAGCCACTGGTTTTGACAGCGTATTTTCATATCGATGCTTCATCGGATGGTTCACTTTCGTTCATCTCCATGAAACCTACCTGACGAATGATTTCGCCGTTTCCCCATCGCTCACGACCTCTACTCTTAATAGAAGCCGCATGGGGTGGTTTGATCCCAGTGTTTGGTCACCGAGTTCGAGGGACCTACCCTCATCTTAGATACAGCAAGGAAGACTCACATCTTCCGTCATGACACACGAGCGTAGCGAACCACATGCTTGTGGCGCGTCGGTGAAACCTCACCCACTTTTGCGCACACCGCTTTGTTAAATCAAATACTACACTCATATTCCACTGGTGATAAATACCCAATGGACGAATGTGACCGAATTTCGTTGTACCACTTCATGTAAAGCTGAA
>NZ_RCHM01000013.1:0-1938 GCF_003671475.1 Ketobacter sp. GenoA1
TAGGTTGGTACCGGCACCGTTTTAACTATCCGGTCAACGCGGACCCAGCTACGCCGCACCAACATGTGGTCGCTTCGCTTCTACCACATGTTGGCACAACGTAGCTGGGCCGGTTACCTCAGCGTTAAATGGTGCCATGTAGTTTGATTCATTTTAAGTGATATTCGGCTTCGCCGGAGCGCTATAAGGTTGGGTGGTGGTATCTCAGATCTGTGTTGCTGCTAGTGATTATGTTCGTCGAACACTGCCAGCATTGGGTATCTCAATCGTATAATCCCAGCAGATCTAAAGCGTAGGTTTCGTAGTTCTAAATAGGTTTGCCAGGCTGTTGAAGGTCGACCAACAAACCGTACGTTCTTCGTGGTTGTAGTAGGGTGCATTGGTGGTGGCAATTACGGTATTCTAATTGTCATGTTCGTTGAGCTTAGAGTGGCGCGCTCGCGCCACAACGTGGTTGTTGGCAAGTGAGTTCCAGCACCGTTTTAACTATCCGGTCAACGCGGACCCAGCTACGCCGCACCAACATGTGGTCGCTTCGCTTTTTACCACATGTTGGCACAACGCAGCTGGGCCGGTTACCTCAGCGTTAAATGGTGCCCTTTAGTTTGATTTGTTTTAAGTGATATTCGGCTTCGCCGGAGCGCTATAAGGTTGGGTGGTGGTATCGCTGATCTGGGTTGCTGCTAGTGATTATGTTCGTCGAACAATACCAGCATTGGTTATCGCAATCGTATTATCCCAGCAGGTCTAAAGCGTAGAATTGATAGTTTTAAATAGGTTTGCCAGGCTGTTGAAGGTCGACCAACAAACCGTTCGTTCTTCGTGAGCCTATCGGTTTTGACGGTTGGGGCAATTAAGGTATTCTAACTGTCACGGTTTATAGGTTTAGGTGGCGCGCTCGCGCCACAACGTGGTTGTTGGTAGGTTGGTACCGGCACCGTTTTAACTATCCGGTCAACGCGGACCCAGCTACGCCGCACCAACATGTGGTCGCTGCGCTTATACCACAGGTTGGCACAACGCAGCTGGGCCGGTTACCTCAGTGTTATAAATTTTCAAGATCGAGCAAGGGGATTAGATATGTGGGTAGGATTTAGCAAAAGTTTGGGGGGCGGTTTTAGGGTTGGCGTTGGAACTAGAATTGGTGGTAGATCTTCTAGACGAAGAAGCGGCCCAACTCAAGCTCAAATAGCAAAGCTCGAAAAGGCTCAATTCATAAAGAATATCGCTGAAGAGTCGAACCAATCACTCCAAGAGTACTTGGTAAATAACAACATTGACCCCGTTTTTGCAGAGCGAAAAAAATTGGATCTAGATGACCTTCTTGGTAAAGGGGATACCGCTTCACAATATCAAAAGTTCAAAGCTAGCATAAGCGAAGTGAATGAGATCATTAGTAAAGTTAACTATGGTGGAAATTTAACTGCAAGCAGAAAAGATAGGCTTGTTGATCTTGTTTTTGAGTTGCGTGAAATTGTTGGCGAGAGTGGGCCTGGCTTAAATGAGTTGGCAACACAAATATCCAAAAAATCAGAAAAAACATCGATTATCACGTTTTCAGTGTTTCTTTCTATTGTTGCGGTATTAATGGCTGTTGGGTCTTTTGTTGACGACAAGCCAATTACGGGTATAGCTGATGTTATCCCATTGGTTATGGGTACAGGGTTTGTTGCAGCTATCTTATATTTACCTGCGCATCTGGTAATAAAGATGATCGCCAAAGTTAAATACAATCGCCAAGCAGTAGCAAAGACAAAGCAGCAGTATGGTCTGGCGTAAAAAATTTATAACAATTTGCTGTACTCGGACCCGACACCTCCCCCGATAATGCGCACACCTCCAACTACCTAAGTGGAGGTGTCAAATGGCACGAAGAAAGCAATACAATCGATACGACGATGAGTTCAAGGCAACGGCGGTTGCCCTCACCAAAATACC
>NZ_RCHM01000014.1:0-181114 GCF_003671475.1 Ketobacter sp. GenoA1
TTGAATATTTTTATCTCCCTGCGCGAATATATTTGTACTTAACACCACTAAACCAATCATCATCCAATTTCTTAGAATATTCATAATCGTTGTCTCCTTATATGTATGAAATATGACCTTGCATAACGCCTTGCACACCGGCCCAGTGGAGCAGAGCCAGCATGTGGTAAGTTTGCGCAGCAAACCACATGATGGCGGCGCGTAACTGGGTCCGCGTGCTGCAATTTGTTAAAACTAGCGCCACTTAAAGCACCCGACAACCCATTTGTGAAGCGCAAGCGGAACCAGATCTATAAACTGAGACAATTAGAACACCGCAATTGCCCCAACCAAAATACCTGCTATACCACGAAGAACGAACGGTATAAACGTGGCAACCTTAAAGATAGCCCATACCCAGTAAGCTGTGACTTTACCTGGCATGGCAACCCCACCACCCAAGCGCTAACTCGATTTTTCCGACCGGTAGAGCTGGGGCGAACTGAACCAACCAGCCCGCGTTTCATTTTATATTGCCACCACCAAAGATCGATCAGGCGAAGCAACTTCTAAATTTAGTTATCAAAACCAACCGCGATTTTAACGCCAAAATCACTGGCGCAGTGTAGCGGAGCAGTTTTTATGGTAAACGAGCGAAGCGACACCATAAAAATTGCGGAGCGTAACTGTGTCCACGTGCATTTTTTTGTTATGCATATGTGGCACTATCATAGTTGATGATAGGTACTTTTTAGCATGATTTTGCAAATGCGACACATATAAAAAAAGTATAGGCTATAAAGGCTAACATCAGTATGGATTCAAAAAACCAAAGCAAGCTATCACCAGAATGTTTGGTTTTCCACGCTTTTATAAACTTGTCACCCAGCTTCAATCTGCAATTTTTTAACCTTTCCCTTCTAGCTTCTATCGAACCATCTAGTCTCTGTAGCAGCCCACAACCAGCTAACCAAATCAAAAACCCTGCGATAACGAAGATAACGTTATTATTACCGCTCCCAAATTCAAAACTGTGCTCTATAGTTGCCAAAGCACCAAATAATACTAGTGACTGGTTTAAAATATACCATTGAGTCTGCTTAAAGTTAGCAATATCAGACACTGACACAGTATATAGTAGCCTGATGTTATCAAAATCATCAGAAGTCATATCATTTGATGTATCCACGTCGAAATATTCCTTTGTCTAAACCCCAAATCTAAACGGACTGCAATAAGGCCGATATTGCATAACGCTGAGGTAACCGGCCCAGCTGCGTTGTGCCAACATGTGGTAAAAAGCGAAGCGACCACATGTTGGTGCGGCGTAGCTGGGTCCGCGTTGACCGGATAGTTAAAACGGTGCCGGTACCAACCTACCAACAACCTCGTTGTGGCGCGAGCGCGCCACCCTAAATTCAACGAACATGACGATTAGAATACCGTAATTGCCACCGCCAATTCACCCTACTACAACCTCGAAGAACGAGCAGTTTGATGGTCGACCTTCAACAGCCCGCCAGACCTATTAAGAACTACGCAATTTATGTCTCAGCGCCACTTGGATAATACGATTGCAACACTCGTTGCTGGTAGAGTTCAACGAACGTGATCACTATCAGCCACTCAAATATTTGATACCACTACCCAAACTTATAGCGCTCCGGCGAAGCCGAATATCACTTAAAACGAATCAAACTACAGGGCACCATTTAACGCCTGCATCACAGGAGACAACGGAGCAGAGCCAATTGTGGTAAAGTGCGCGTAGCGCACCACAATTGGTGGCGCGTAGTTGGCTTCCTGTGCATGCCTTTGTTAACTGTGCTATGGCCATTTTGGAGGTGGATTCCCCGCCAATGCGCTATTTATTGTTGATTCATATTCTTTATTTAGAACTTTTCCAGAGGAAGCATTTACTACTTCAATTGCTTCATCTCTTCTATCCAAATTCACAAGTACCGCCACCAACGAACCTATACCATATGTATAGCTCTGCTCAGAGTATTCAAGCATTCCGGCACCCATTTCAGGGTCGTTAAGGTATTTCAAATGTGTATCATACAGCTTGTTAATTTGCTTCAAACGCTTCTGGACATCAATATATTTACCGATAATCACGTATTCATGTGCATCAATTAATGCAGGAAAAGCCAGATTAAAAACTTTTGATGCCTTATCTGGGGCATTCCTATCAAGCCATTCGAATAACTTAATGGTATCTTGTGTGGAATCTATATACTCATTAATAGAAGAAAAATCGTGAAATGCATCCCTTACATTTCCGGAGCCTTCCTCAATTTCGGTTTTTGCCAGATTAGCTTTGGTCACAAGAGCAAGTTTTGCTGGAGGATACTTGTCCCCGAGAAGCGCCCACTCGTCCAAATTGTAGGATAGACGAACCCCAAAATATGCCTCATCAATTTCTAGTGCATGATCAAGAAACCAAATATGCTTATCTAAAGCTAGTCCGTATTCCCCATTGTTTCGGTCTTCAACAGCTTGCCTCAATACATCTCCAGGATCTATACCTTTAGGTGGTATCCACTCCGCACTTGCCATCATAGAAATCCAAAACGCAGGTAATATTAAAATACGCATATATTGCTGACTTCAGTTAACGCTGAGGTAACCGGCCCAGCTGCGTTGTGCCAACATGTGGTAAAAAGCGAAGCGACCACATGTTGGTGCGGCGTAGCTGGGTCCGCGTTGACCGGATAGTTAAAACTGTGCCGGTACCAACCTACCAACAACCACGTTGTGGCGCGAGCGCGCCACCCTAAACTCAACGAACATGACAATTAGAATACCGTAATTGCCACCACCAATACACCCTACTACAACCACGAAGAACGTACGGTTTGAGGGTCGACCTTCAACAGCCTGCTAAACCTATTTAAATCCACGCAATTTATGTTTCAGCGCCACTTGGATAATACGATTGCAACACTCATTGCTGGTAGAGTTCAACGAACGTGATCACTATCAGCCACTCAAATATTTGATACCACTACCCAAACTTATAGCGCTCCGGCGAAGCCGAATATCACTTAAAAAGAATCAAACTACATGGCACCATTTAACGCTGAGGTAACCGGCCCAGCTGCGTTGTGCCAACATGTGGTAGAAGCGTAGCGACCACATGTTGGTGCGGCGTAGATGGGTCCGCGTTGACCGGATAGTTAAAACGGTGCCGGTACCAACCTACCAACAACCTCGTTGTGGCGCGAGCGCGCCACCCTAAGCTCAACGAACATGACAATTAGAATACCGTAATTGCCACCACCAATACACCCTACTACAACCACGAAGAACGTACGGTTTGAGGGTCGACCTTCAACAGCCCGCCAGACCTATTAAGAACCACGCAATTTATGTCTCAGCGGTACTTGGAAAATACGACTGCAACACTCATTGCTGGTAGAGTTCAACGAACGTGACCACTATCAGCCACTCAAATATTTGATACCACTACCCAAACTTATAGCGCTCCGGCGAAGCCGAATACCTCTTAAAACGAATCAAACTACAGGGCACCATTTAACATTTACATCTACGTACCAAAAACGTATATCCCCAAATCAACCGTCTTGAGTACGATATCAACCTATCCACATCCGTACATTTATCTTCCTAACTATCTGATAAACAATGATATAGCACTTATTTAAATTCACCTAATCACCCGAGATATACGTCTCTACGACTTATATCCCCTCATCTCATTCCTGTCGGTAAGGTAATGTTTTTTAAATAATTATCAGTAATTTTACACAAGCCTCACCAGATCACCGTCCCAACCACAGATGAACACAAGGCCGATAATTAGGGGCTAACGATTCCGGGGATATGGCGGTAAGGTCGTGATGCGGTGGTCCACTAACGGGCCACCCACGGTGAAGTGGTACAAACTTTGGAGAGTATGATCAGATACTCCGAGCAATTCATGCACGGGGTCATCAAAGTAACAGCCGATTCCGGTGCCACGCAGGCCGGCGGCCTCCGCCTCCACGTACAACACCTGCCCCATTACCCCCGCCTCCCAGAACAACCTGCGGTAATGCCAGGAACCTTGTATCAGCGCGGCATCAAATTCAGCCAACATCGCCACACTAAAACAACTGTCACCGGCAATGGACTGCTGGCAACTTAATTTCGAGATGGTGCGTTCTGCTTTGGCCAGAAACAAACAGTATAGCGGCAGGCTTGGAGGGGCCACTTCTGCCTGTTGCCACAGAAATTCCCGGCGCAGTGACTGGCGCATCATGCCCTCCCCTTTTTTACTTCGTGGCATTGCATACAGCCCAGGTGCAAGCCCTTCCACCCGATGAACAAACAGGATCAGGTGCAACTGGGGCAACCACGGTGCAGCGCTCCAGGGTGCCATGGAGGCGCGAACCTGCAATTGATCCAAACAACGCACAAAAGCAGGTAGCGGCATTTCAGTTTTACCATCAAACGCCTGAGCTGAGCGGCGCCGACGAAACAGCTTGCCGGCCGAGCCCGGATGATTCGTTGGAACGGCAACACCCGGAGTGGTGTGGTCGCAGCTTTCCTCGTTCATCACCATAGGTTCGGAATCCGGCTTTTCACAGGCCGAACTCACGTCGTCGATCAGTTTCCATTGGTATAGGTGACGTTGATCCAATACATTAGCCTGCCCAAACCAAGTGCCTCGTTGCGATCGTAGCAATAAGCGCTCTACATCCAGGCAAGGGTTGCTGCACTGGTCTGTCACCATCGACATGAGCAGGTCAGGGTGCTCATGTTCAGCATCACCATAATCCGCATCCCGTTCGAGCCCCAGCAAATGGCCCAGACTGCAATCGCCCATGTGCAATTGAGGTTTTGCGCTCCACCCTAACGCGGCGGCACTGTAACTGACTGCAGCCATCGCATGGCCCACGTCGTGCTGGCAGTAACGATAGGCACGCTCACCATACTTCCAGGCCTCACGCCAATGTACGGAGCTAAACGCCACATGTAGGGCTGCATCGCGTGGAGCACTGTCGCCGCCCTCCTCCAAAAAGGCGCAACGCAGTTCCAGGGCATGTTCATCGGCACGATAATGGTAAACACCATCAGCCAGCCCTGCTACGCTCTCCGCGATCACATAGGTTTCAGTGGGATGAAGATTACCGCTGGAGGGATTCACCCGCAGCGACCAGCGGGCGGCACCATATTGTTTCCAGGCTGAGAGTGCCAACGCGTTTTCCAGCAAGATGGAAACACTGGTGAGCGCTAACGAATGAACGGGTATTGGATCACTTGATGATAGGTTCGAAAACGGCACCGATAACTGATCAGCCACCAACGGAAGGGCAATGCATTCAGCGCCGTCAAAACGCCGGAATGGGTCCGGTTGCGCATCCCAATCCAGGGTATCAGGGCCCCTGGCATAGCCATCCAATCGATGCTTGGTCCGATCATGGTACTGAACAACAAGATCCCGGTTGGAAGAATCCGTCATACTTTAACGTGGGGTACCGGTGGCGTGGTACTCAGCTCATGCTCGAGACAGGTTACAGGTGGGCCCAATTCCCCGCTGGGTAGCTGAAAGCTCACCAGGAACAACTCTTCGTTAGGGTTTTCTTCCAGATGGCCGGTGTTGATCAACATACCCATGGTGCCAACTTCGGCAAACACCTCGTTGTCGTCGGCATGAGGAACAGATCCGTCGTTTACGATACGAACGGCAGCGTAGATTGCGTCGCCATTGTGGACGTGTCTCAGGCTCATGGTTGGATTTCCTCTACGGTTGTCGCAAAGCCAACAAAACTGACACGGCACCAGGCCAATAGTAAAAGGGTAATCATGCTATGGCTCCTTGTAATTCCCCGTTTGTCAGGGTGTTAAGGAAAACAGGGCAGCGGTGTCTCTGTTTTCCTTATGGAGTCAATGCAATTGGTTTGCCAGAGGATTATTTTTTGGCAACGAAGCGCTCACGAAATTCCTTAACCACAATCGGCCAAAACTCTCGGATGTTTTCCCACTTGTGTTCCATCTCCTGCAGGTGCTCATCCAGATGTTCGATACTTTCGTGCTGCTCTTCTTCCACCGCCCGGTTCAGCTGCTGCTTCATACTGGCAAGGGCAGCTTCCATCTCTTCAATTTTGCGTTCCAGCTCTTGGCGCTTTACGTTCATGGCTTGGTTCCCCACTGACTGGATCACGCGGCAATCAGATTGCTGATGCCGATCATCACAAAAGGAATGACAAAGAACATCCCTGCGATGTAGCCCAAGGCCACCAGTTTGTTGCGCACGGCAACATCAGCGATTTTTTCGGCGCCCTTGATGGGCAGCTCACGCAGGAACGGTATGCTGTAAATAACCAGCACTCCTAATACATTATAGAGCAAATGCACCAACGCGATTTGAAGCGCAAAAACCGCGCTGGGGCCCACAATGGCGGTGGCTGCCAACAATGCGGTGATACAGGTACCGATATTGGCGCCCAGGGTGAAGGGGTAAACCTGGCGCAGGGAGAAGACCCCACTGCCCGCCAGTGGAACCACCAGGCTGGTGGTGGTTGAGCTGGACTGCACCAATACAGTCACCACCGTACCGGAGGTAATTCCACTGATGGGGCCACGGCCCACGGCAGAGTGGAGAATATCCTTGGCCTTGCCCACCATCAGGGACTTCAGCAGCTTCCCAATGAAGGTAATCACCACAAAAATGGTCAACACACCCAACAGGATCATCACCCCACCGGTGAGCATGTCCGGCAGGCCGCTCATGGTCGACTCGATGAGTTTGACCGGCGGTTTTACCACGGGCTTAATGAAATTCATCCCCTTCATGGACATGGATTCCGCCCCAATCAGATGCGTCGAGAGCCAGCCACCCGCCTTCTCCAGAAAGCCGAACATGATCTCGAGGGGTAAAAAAATCAATACACACATGATGTTAAAGAAGTCGTGGATGGTGGCCGCCGAAAATGCACGCCGGAATTCATCGCCCCGGCGCACATGGCCCAAGCTGACAATGGTGTTGGTAATGGTGGTGCCGATGTTGGCTCCCATGATCATGGGAATCGCAATCCCCACCGGCAACCCGCCTGCCACCAGGCCCACGATAATGGAGGTAACCGTACTGGAAGACTGAATCAGAGCAGTGGCAACCGTACCCACCACCAAACCGGCAACCGGATTACTGGCAAAAGCAAACAGCTCCTTGGCGTGCTCACCGGCGGCCAGCTTGAAACCACCACCAATCAGGGAAACAGAAACCAGAAGAAGGTATACCAAGCCGGCGATCTTCAGCCATTTCAACCAGCTGGGGCCATGTGCCAGCTCAGCTGCGTGGCTATCTGAAACATGGGTGGGTGTCGCGGTCAAGACCGTTTCCTTAGACATGTTCTGCTGCTCGTTTTAGTGGTGGATCACAAAATGCGTGTAACCTACCACCAAACCGCGCTTATTACACTATGGTTTCAGCTCAAATTTTGGAAGGTTTTGTACAGAAAACGAACAGGGTGCAACTGCAGATACCGGCCGCCTACCCTATCTGCCTGTCGGGCTTGGTATTTTTCTAATCAGCGCCCACGACCCGGAAGTCTTGATCCTAGTCAGTGTGTGAGGTGCTTTGCTCCAGCAGCCGTTCCTGGACCGCTTCCCTCACCTCAGGATCAGCATCCTCCGCCATCGCTTCCAGACAGGATAACGGTGCATTCAGCACAGCCGCCAGACGCACTGTCCAATCCTCGTCATCCAGCAGGACTTTCACCGATTCCCCGCTCATGCGGGAGGCCACAATCCGGCGCACCTCGGGCTCCGGATCCATCGCCATCAACCCCAGGCTTTCTTCCGGCAGCCGCTTGGCCACCAGCTTGCGTACCTGACGGTCGGCATCACGCATAAACCGAAACAAGCGGCCTACCGGCAAGCGCTGTACCACGTAGGCCCGCACCAGGTAGTCGGCGTCGGACGCCATGCGCTCCAGCTGCTCGATGGGTAAACGGTCTGCCACCGTAATTCGCACTTCGCGGTCTTCATCATCGATCAGGGCCACCAACTGTTCCCGGGGTAGACGATAGGCCACGGCGCGGCGCACCGCCTCATCCGGATCGTTCATCAGTTGGGTCAACTTCTCCACCGGCAGGTAACGTGCGGCAATGGCCCGCCGTTCCCAAAACTTATCCTGGGTATATAAAGGTGCCAACTCCGGGTTGATGCGAAAGAAACGATCGATCTGGCGCCCACTGTCCACCACGACACAGCTGTCACCGGGGCTGCAACGCCCGGACAGCAACAGCGTGCGCCGATACTGACACATACGGCAATCGGCTATGGGGGTCAGGTCATCATCGCAACGGGAATCCATTATCACGTCCACATCCTGTTCAGGCGGCTTCTTCCGCCACCACTTCAGCAAAGACAATACCTGATGCCACATCGGCATCCGCTGTCAGCGTGGAACAGTGAGCGCGGGAATCCACCAGGTAAACGTTATAACCTTCCGTCTCGGCATAGGCTTTAGAATAAATAACGTCATCGTCCATGCAGTAGGTGAAATGACAATCCGGGAACTGACCGCGCAACTCAGTTAAGGTCTGTTCACTCAATCCCTTTTGATCCACATAATCCAAAATGGCTTGTAATGAATGTCGGTTAATCATGATGCTGCCTCCTGATTGAATCGAACCCGCTGTTCCGGCTTTTCACCCATCACCTTGGCCAACCAGGGCGGTGGGGACACTTTTAGCACTGTCTGCAACTCTGCGATGTATTCATCGGCGGGAGCAGCGGCCTTCAATTTGATAGGATGCAACCCCTCACGGATCACTTTCGCCGCCGCCGGGCCCCCAATGGAGGTGGTACACAGTACATGACAGTCGTTGATCAACTCGGCGCGGTGTTTGTTCTTGTCCGCTTCCGGGTCGATCTCGGGTATGGTGCGAATTTCTATCAAGCGGATCTCATCGGCGGCCACCTGATAAATCAGGAATCGCTCACAGGAGCCGAAGTGGCCATCGATCTTATCGCCGTTGTCTGAGCTACAGGCCACCCGAATGGAACCCGGCATATCTCCCGGCTGGTAGGCACTGACTTCAGGCAGCGGTTCCGCTTCGAGCTTGATGCCACGGCCTTTTAAAAAAGAAAGTGCACGTTTCAAATCGTGCTCATCCACAATATCCAATACACCATTGCCGGCCTGCTTCAACCGGTTAAGGCGCAATTTTGACAGTTTGCTGGTGGTAATAGGTTGACCTACAGCAGATATCACTATAGAAACAAATGATTTTGCGTCAACATCCGGCAACGCGCGCGCTGCCAGACCGATGCGCAATGCCACATCGTCATTAACAGCCTGGGACACCATATTAGCCTGCCTCGCCACGCTTGGCGCGGACGGTGATGGGTAAGGAAGGGGCCGCAGTCAGTGGTTCCACATAGTAACTGGAACCATCCGCCAGGGTAATCTCACCGCCCCAACGGTCTTCCGCTTCATGCTCTATGGAAACAATATCCTCTTCCAGGTCCCGCTTGGCGACATAAAGCGTCATCTTGCCCGCTTCATCTTTACGAATCATTACGTTTGGCATAACACCACCTCACTGTTGCGGTAAATCGCGACAAGTCGCGTTAAAAAGTTCCGCAGCGGGCGGGAATTCCCGCTGCGGAATAAAGGACGATCTACAAACAACCTCTGGGAGAAGTTACTACTTAACGAACCAGGTCGTAGTTGTAGTCTGTTGTCTGCATGCCGCGGGTGGCTTCGTCCAAGCGCTCCAGCTCTGCATTCACCAGGGTGGTGAGGATTTGCATGGCTCCCTCATAACCCATAGTGGTTTGACGATGCAGGTGATGTCGATCGAAGATCGGGAACCCGATCCGGATCAGCGGCACTTCATGCTCTTTGCCTTTGTACAAGGTGTCACGCTGAATGAACTTACCGTAGGAATTCCCGATCATGAAATCAGGCTTGTCGGTAAACACCAGCGAACGCATGTGCCACAAGTCTTTACCAATGTGCACTTCACTGTTGGCACCATAGGGTGACTCAGACAGGATTTTCTCCATTTCCTTTTTCCAACGCTTGTTGGCGTTGTTACAAAGAATATGAATAGGCTCACAGCCCAGCTCCAGCAGGAATTTGACCATGCCTTCAACAAAGTCCGGGTCGCCCCACAGGGCATAACGCTTACCGTGCAACCAGGCGTGGGAGTCGGTCATCATATCAACCAGACGGCCACGCTCTTTGGCCAGGGATTCTGGAATTTCCTTGCCGGTAATTTCGCTGACTTTCATCAGGAACTCATCGGTCCAGTCCAGGCCCATTGGTATAAGGTTTTTGGGTACTTCGTGCTTCCAGGTATTGGTGACAAACTTTTTGGTTTTCTGCAAATGCCAAGGTTGCAACAGGAATGTGTTGTGCGCATTCGGTGCATCCTTGATTTCCGCCTGCGTGGTACCGCCGGCGTACATGCGGAACTCACCATCCGCTGGAGTATCAAGCACTTCTTCGGGATCGGACAACATGGTGAAATCCACGTCCATATCCTTCAGCATACGCTTGATAACACGGAAGTTACCCAAATAGGTTTCGAAGCCGGGTACGATGTTGATCTTACCGTTGCTACCGACTTCTTTGTCTTCCATATAGTTCAAAGTAAAGTAACGAATCATGCCTTCGAACATGTTATCCCAACCGGTTACGTGACTACCCACAAAGCTGGGGGTATGGGCAAACGGTACTGGGTACTCATCAGGAACATGACCTTCCTTCTTGGAGTTGTTGATGAAAGCGTTCAGGTCATCGCCGATTACTTCAGCCATACAGGTGGTCGATACCGCAATCATGTCAGGCTTGTAAGTTGCCTTACAGTTTTCCAGCCCGTCCATCATGTTTTTCTGTCCACCGAATACAGCAGCGTCTTCTGTCATGGAGTCGGATACACAGGCAATCGGCTCCTTGAAGTGACGGTTGAAGTAGGTTCGGAAGTACGCCACACAACCCTGACTACCGTGCACATATGGCATGGTCTTCTCAAAACCCAGGGCACAGAGTACTGCACCCAGAGGCTGGCAAGCCTTGGCTGGGTTCACTGTCAGCGCTTCGCGCTGAAAGTTCAGGTCCTGGTATTCTTTGGTGGTGGTCCACAGGAACGTTTCATCGATTTTTTCCTGTGAGTGTACTTCTTCGAAGTTTTCACGCTTGTTCTTCAGTGACTCTTTATAATCCTCGTCACGAAACAAGGGATAACTCGGCTTGATGTTGTCAACTTCCTGACTCATGATCTTTGCCTCCTCCCGCGCCACTAATCTGTGGTCCGGCGGGTAACTGGGTATGGTTTATGGAATTAAGCAGACGCGGCAACAGCTTCGTCAGCAGCAGCTTCTGTCTTTTTCCAGGGTGCTTGCAGTTTTTTCCAGCAAGGGTTATTCAGGGTCATGTCCATGTCACGGGCAAAGATGGCGAAACCATCAAAGCCATGATAAGGGCCTGAATAATCCCATGAGTGCATCTGACGGAACGGCACACCCATTTTCTGGAAAATATACTTTTCCTTGATACCGGAACCGATCAGGTCAGGCTTGACGGCTTTCACAAATTCCTCAAACTCATAACCGGTGACATCGTCATACAACAAGGTGGCATCACCCATTTCCTTGATCGTACGATCGTAGTCATCGTTGTGACCGAATTCATAACCAGTACCAACCACTTCCATACCCAGGTCTTCATAGGCTCCGATCACGTGACGTGGGCGCAGACCACCGACGTACAACATGACACGCTTGCCTTCAAGACGAGGACGGAATTTCGCAATGACGGCATCCCACTCAGGACGGTAGCGTTCAATCACTTCTTCACACTTCTGCTGGATGGATTCATCGAAGTGCGAGGCGATCTTACGCAGGGATTCAACGGTCTTGGTGGGGCCGAAGAAGTTATACTCGATCCAGGGAATCTTGTACTTCTCTTCCATGTGACGGGAGATGTAGTTCATGGAACGATAGCAGTGAACCAGGTTCAGCTTCACTTTGGGTGTCAATTCCATTTCAGCAATGGTGCCGTCGCCGGACCACTGGGCAACCACACGCAGACCCATTTCTTCCAGCAAAATACGAGAGGACCAGGCATCACCACCGATATTGTAGTCACCAATGATGGCAACATCATAAGGAGTGGTTTCGAAGCTGTCGTCTTCGTCACGGGCGCTCAGCACCCAATCACGTACCGCATCGTTGGCAATGTGGTGACCCAGAGACTGGGAAACGCCACGAAAGCCTTCACAACGAACCGGGACAACGGTTTTGCCATGCTCAGCGGTTTTCTTCTTGGCAACCGCTTCAATGTCATCACCGATCAAACCAATAGGACATTCTGATTGGATGGTCACACCCTTGTTCAGGGGGAACAGGGTTTCGATTTCATCAATCAATTTGGCCAGTTTTTTGTCACCACCGAAAACAATGTCCTTTTCCTGGAAATCCGAGGTAAAGTTCATGGTAACGAAGGCATTCACACCGGTGGTACCGATGTAGTAGTTACGGCGTCCAGCACGGCTGTATTGTCCGCAACCAACAGGGCCGTGTGAGATATGAATCATATCTTTAACGGGGCCCCACACCACACCTTTAGAACCAGCGTAGGCGCATCCACGAATGGTCATCACACCAGGCAAGGATTTCTTGTTGGAGGTGATGCACTTTTTGGACTGTTCTACTTCATGGTCATTGGGCGTAAGGTGCTTGGTACGATCTTTCTTCGCCTTCTCCGGATAAACTTCCAGTACTTCTTGAATCAAGGATTCAACTTCATCGCGTGACATGACAGACATGGTCAGTCTCCTCTCTATTTAGGTTGACGGGTCGCGAATACAGGTGGCGCGACTGCTGTATCTGCGCCACCGTATTCGATAGGGCTAATCTGCCCTATCCCGAACAAACCCTGAGCGCACCCAGGCGGAACTGCTTAGGCTTCGTCAGCCGCAGTTTTACCTACGATGCTCAGGTCTTCTTCATCCATGATGCCGAATTCCATCAGCAACTCTTCCAGCTCATCCATGGTGCAAGGCTCTGGAATGACCAGCTTTTCGTTGTTGATGATTTTGTTGGCAAGAGCACGATACTCATCGGCCTGACCGGCGTTAGGGTCATACTCGATGACGGTCATACGGCGAATCTCAGCACGCTGTACAACATTGTCTCGTGGGATGAAGTGGATCATCTGAGTGCCGAGCTTGGCAGCCAGAGCTTCGATCAGCTCGTCTTCACGATCTGTGTTACGTGAGTTACAGATCAGGCCAGCCAGACGAACACCGCCGGAATTGGCGTATTTCACGATACCCTTGGAAATGTTATTGGCGGCATACATCGCCATCATTTCGCCGGATACCACAATGTAGATTTCCTGCGCTTTGTTTTCACGGATCGGCATAGCAAAGCCACCGCATACAACATCGCCCAGTACATCGTAGAATACGAAGTCCAGGTCATCTTCATATGCACCTTCCTCTTCCAGGAAGTTGATAGCAGTGATTACACCGCGACCGGCACATCCAACACCTGGCTCCGGGCCACCGGATTCAACACAGCGGATGTCGCCGTAACCGGCTTTTAATACATCTTCCAGTTCCAGATCTTCCACGGTGCCGGCTTCAGCAGCCATTTCCATGATGGTGTTCTGTGCTTTGGAGTGAAGAATCAGACGAGTGGAGTCTGCTTTAGGATCACAGCCCACGATCATTACTTTCTTACCCGCTTCTGCCAGGGCAGCAACCAGGTTCTGAGTAGTCGTTGACTTACCGATGCCGCCTTTTCCGTAAATTGCACATTGACGCATTGCCATAATCGTTCTCCTCTAGGTTTTTCCAGGCGCTAGGTGGCCTTAAGAAACTTTGTGCGGCAGACAACGTTGCAATGAGTGAAAGGTGTGGATGCCTGCACACGCCTAACCAAGTGCAGGCACTGTGCCAGCTGCGCACCACCTTGATAACTTATTGTTTTATATTGCTTTATTGATTAAGCAGGTAACGCGCTGTCGGCGTTTTGTAGGCTACACAAACAGGAATGGTGTCGTAATAACAACAAATTATGCGCGGCAATTTGAACAAATTGATGTGCGTCAATCGCAGGGGCAGCGCAGCGGTTTTTTTTGTCGCAAATGCGCCAAAGACATCCGCCGGAAGCCCCCCGCTCTGACATTGTTACGACAGGCACAATCGATTCTTTCATAAAATCATGCAGTTAACGCTGGCGTGGTTCTTGCCACTGGTTCTTCCCTATAGAAGAAGGTGTTTCCACTAAAGCAGCTTCTATGTTTCCTATAACGAGCGAGGCAATATCATGGCAGATACACAACTACTAGCGGATCTAATCAGCGGTATTCAAACAGGTAACGTGGTTCCTTACATTGGCCCAGGCGTATTACAGGGCGTGGTGAATGCAGAAAACGGCGAGGCAATTCCCGCAGACAGCGACAGCCTGATTTTGGCCATGAACGATGGCAAACCCATGGCGCCCAGGCTTATGTATGAGTTTCCTCGCGCTGCCATGAACCTGGAACAAAAGCGTGGCCGCAAGTTTATCGAGAAATTTCTCACCAGAACCTATGCTGAAACCCAATGGACGCAATCCGGCTTTCACCGCTGGTTGACAGAACTTAAACCCAACTATGTAGTGGACATCAACCGTGACACCCAACTGCAGCAATGTTATAGCCAACGCCCGCATATTCTGATCGTCGGCCTGGCCCGCATGGCCGGTACCGACTTTCGCTTCAAAATATACCAGCATAATGGTGCTGAATACTCTGAGGTTCAACAGCAAGAAGTGGACACCTCACTGCCGATTCTGTTCAAACCCATGGGTACACCCTGGCCGGAAGCCAACTATGTGGCATCGGATGCTGATTATGTTGACTACATTACTGAACTGATGGGGGGCTTCGCCATTCCATCGTTCCTGAAGGAATACCGCAAAGAAAAGCAGTATCTGTTCATGGGTTTGCGCATGCAGAGAGACACCGAGCGCATGGTGTTGAGCGATATCATCTATGCAGCGGGTGAACCCAGCGGCTGGGTGATGCTGCCCGATGCCAACGAAAAGGAAAAACGTTTCTGCGCCAAGAAAAACCTGCAGATCATTGACGCGGATTGGACCGCTTTACTGGCTCTGGACAAGTCGGCCCTCACCAGTGTCGCCTGATACTGGTTTGGGGGATACCTGAGCCGGTATCCCCCAATCTTAACGACACAGTAACCCAGCACTAATTCCACATCAGGCTATTGCATACTTGGCCGCGCACTCCGTGCAGGCACTTACCTGGTGATACACTTTTTTACCTTCCTGCCATGCGCTGTCAAAGCTGGCAATGGACCCCAGATAACGCAGGCTGTCCGCTCGGGGCAGCACTTTGCAGCTCGAAAAATGCACCAGGTGATCTCCGGTTTCTCGTTCGTTTTTTTCAATGTAGAACTCTGCCATGATGTGATCCTCTCTCTATCTCAAAGTCGTAACGTCGGATTTTCGTAGTGGTGACCCATTACAAAAAACGTGAAGCAATCACGACGAAAGCCATAGGCTGTGTGGTATCTGCCACAGGATTTCGAACAAACTACACCGTTTTCTGTAATTACATTGATATAGAGCAAGATCTGAACCAGATTTTTTTGTTGATCCTGCGGTGTGAATTTTGCAGCAAGACTGTCATTGATTACGTCTTACTGAGAAAGGAAACAGCAATGGCCATTCAGATCGCGGTGGCATCAAAACACGGCGTAGCGGTGGATGAACACTTCGGCCACGCCAAACTGTTTTTCATTTATGCTCTGCACGAAACCGGTGTACAGCTGGTGGAACAGCGTCATGTGGATCACTATTGTCTTGGTGGACATGGCGACAGATCTGCCCTGCAGAAAATACTGGACACAATAGGCGACTGTGAGGCTGTCTTTGTGGCGAAAGTGGGCGACGGCCCGGCGGATAAATTAAGGGCCAGGGGCGTGGAACCCGTCACTGACTACCCTTGGGAAGAGATTGTGCCGGCCATCACCGATTGGGCCGCCACCCGTACGGCCGGAATGTCGTAAACCCACCCTGAAGCAACTGGCTGTCGTAAAGCACACAAAGGAGTCAGCCCCGTGGGCGCAACACTTTCGGATAATCAATCACTTAGCACGTTTCAAGATCCTGTTTCAGAACCCTGCTGTTGGCCCGCTTTCTGCTATTGCTCCCTTGCACCTTGAATAACAACCTGTAAGAGAGATAAGCACTATGTCTGTTGAAGCAATCGCTGGATTTTCTGCCAAGGCGAAATCCGAACCCGAGCTGGCTGAGAAGCTGAAAGCCTGTGTAAAAATGAAAGAAATGTTCGCACTGGCGCGGGACAATGGTTTTGAGTTTGATGAAGATTCACTGTACCCCCCCAACGAACCTCAGTTTACCGAGGATCAACTGTCTGAGCGGCTGGCAAAGGCCCTGTTACGAGCCTGAACCACAGTCAAAAAAAAGGGCATGATCACATGCCCTTTTTGCTAACTGGCGATCTGTTCTTCATCACGATGGTATCGAATTCGATCTTCAGGATCAGCGCCCAGAATTTTGGCCAGCCAGGGCGGTGGAGAACCGGCCATGACCGTCTGCAATTTGGCCAGCACTTCCAAGGCTTCTCCCCCATCGATCTGCTTAATGGGATAAATGCCGGCCCGCACCACCTTGGCCGCGGCCGGCCCCCCCACGGACACCACGTATAGTACGTGGCAATCACGAATAAGATCCGTTCGGTAACCATTGCGATCATCAGAAAAATCGGCTTCCAGGGCGGAGCGAATACCAATCAGGCGGATCTGCTCTGCATTCATCTCATACACCAGAAAACGGATACAGGATCCAAAATGACCGTTGAGCGATTCACCACTGTTAGAAGCCACCGCCACCCGAATGGCATTATCAAGGGGCGTTTCACAGGGTACAACCTCAGGCAGGTTATCGTCACTCAGCTCGCCCCAAAGAATACGCACGGCTTCCTTCAGCGCAGGTAAACCCACACTGATGTCTTCTCCGTCCTCCTCACCATCGGCGCTGCCGAATCCGGTTTTCAGATCCGTTACGGTCACCGTGGTCAGGGATTCCTCATTCAGCTCACCGGGTATGCGGCGGTGCAACACGTCCAGCAGCTGCCGCAGATCAATCCCGGGCAAAACCCTGGATGCCAGAGCAATCCGCAGTGCCGCCTCCCGGCTTAGATTCGGTACATCACTCATGAGCTACTCCCCTCTCTGTCAGAGCCTCACATTTCAATTTGCGTCAGACCTGCCTGCTGAAACGACTTCCATTCCTCAGGAGTGTGCGCCTTTACCGTCAATGCATGCAGTTCGCCCGTTTGCAATTCGGTGGAAAACGCTGCAAGTACTTTCTGCTGGCGTTTCACCACCGGCAGGCCGGCAAATTCCGGGCTCAGCACCACAACTGAAAAGCTGCAATCCTCTCCTTCCACACTGACTTCTGCACCAGGCAGGGCACCTTCAATTCGTTGGACTACCTGTTCCGTCTGCATCTACACCGCCTCGGCTTCTTCCAGCATGGGCATCAACGAACCATCACCCACCATGGCAACAATAATATCGCTACCACCAATCAGCTCTCCTTTAACAAACAGCTGGGGAAAAGTGGGCCAGTTGGATACCCGTGGCAATCGTTCCCGAATAAAGGGGGATTGCAATACGTTCACAAATGCAAAAGGCTTACCGGTTTGCTTGAGGGCGGCCACGGCTGCACCGGAATAGCCACACTCCGGCGCGTCCGGCGTTCCTTTCATGTACAGAATCACCGGATTCTGCGCCAATTGATCGCGAATGATCGCTTCGGTGCTGGATGGGTTGTCAGTGGACATATGAGTCTCCTGTTACGTATCGTGTTTAGTAGTGCTGTACCTGACCGAGGCTGGGTTCTGCTCCCCAGTTGCGCAGCAATTTCAGCGTCTCGCGGTCGGCACACACATCCAACGCGCTGAAATCATCAAGCGTTACCAGATCTTTCTTTGCCCCCAACTCCATCAGCAATTGCACAATGCCGGTTTTCCCGTGGGAGGCGGCGTACATCAATGCCGTGGCACCATTATCATTCTGATTATTGATGTCGACACCATGCCGGGCCAATAAACGAATCAGATTCATATTGCCTGCCACACAGGCCGACCACAGCACATTGTTGCCATCTTTATTCAGCGGATGAATCGAGGCCCCTTTTTCCAGTAGCTCTTCACACACCTCAAGATTGGATTCGAGTGCCGCAACCATCAATGCAGTATGGTGGTTCTCACCTTTGGCATCCAGGTTGTCCGGGTCAAAGCTATGGAGTTCGAGCCAGCCGCACAACATATTGCTCAATGGTTTGGTGGGTGGTGTGATCACTTGAAACCAGGCCTCCCATCCGCCATCAAGGCTGTACACCTGTTCAAATCCGAAATCACCAAACAGTTGCGCCATATCCTGACTGGAATTGCCGTGGTAGCAATAAATAAGAATTGGCACATGCTTCGCGGTGTGTTTCAGCAATGAGCGAAGATTACTGTCGCTCAAATGCAATGCCTTTGGATGATGTCCCGCCATATAGGAGCGGAAGTCACGCATGTCGAGGATCAGTGTGTGGGAGCCCAGTATCAGCTCTTCCGCTTCTTCAACCGATATACAGCGATAGGCTTTCATGTTCATTACTCCTATGTTCAGTCTTCCGGGCCAAAACAATCGTCATACGCTGCGCATTGGTCGCAACTGGGCGCACGGCACACATACCCCCCCTGCTGTTCGCACAACTGTTTGTAGAAAAACTTTTTCCACTTCATGTCGGCGGCATTGCGCCATGCCAGATCCGGAAAATACACCTGCATCAACTCACTGAGTTCAGTACGTGTGCCTAATCCAAGATCCCGCCATAAGTGGTCTCCCCCAAGGCAGGCTGCCGCCACGATAGCGGCCAGATGCAATTCAAAGCTGTCTTTGCCGGCCCGTGCGGACAGTAACAGATCCCGTATCTCCACCCACTCATCCTGACGCAGGGTTAACAGGTCCTGACGCAGTCGCCCCTTGTCAACGGCAACACTGTTCGCAGGCAGTGTTACATCCAGGATCGCATTCAACGTGGGGCATTCAGCAAAATGCTGTGTCACTACCCAGACAAATTCCACCGGCATCAGCCCCAGACAAAACGGCAAACATCCCCGCCCCTGGCGCTGGCTGCTGATCAAACGGGAAAGTAATCGGGCATGCTGCATCTGATCTCTGACTGCCAGTGGATTATCGGTGACAGAATGATGTTCTGAGCCGTTGGTGTCAGCCTCTGCTCCAAGGCGAATCCGGGTCCAACCCTGCTTGGTTAGCTTTGCCCGTGCATTCATGCTTCACAACCTCCAGCTTTACCCCGTTCCAACTGCGTCTGACGGGGGCAGGTCTCTATATCGTCCGGCACCGAAATCGTATCGGCGGCCTGTCCATTCAACAACGGAAGCCAGGTATCCAGATCAAAGCCTGCCCGACGCAGGCTGCCACAACCAATCAACGGCCGCCGAATCAGTAGAGGATCCTTTACCATTTCCGCCAGTGCCTGCTCTTCTGTTAGCAGAAACGGCTTGATCTGCTCCTGCTTGATACGCGGGGCACTGGGGTTAAACCACTGGGGCAATGGCAAACCCTCGAAATAGCAACGTAGCGTTTCTACCTGCCATGGCTGCGTCAACAGGTTATGTACATTCAATTCAAACCCGGCGGCCGTCAATAACGCCTTTTGTTTACGGTTATTGATGCAACCGGGCTTTTCATAGAATTCCAGTACCGGCACTGACATAGCAGCTTACCGAGCCTGTATCTCGCGCATGGCCTCTTCCAGCTTTTCCGGCGGGATGCCCGTCAATGAGCCCGCCGGATTCATGGATTCACCAGCCGCATCCAGTATGGCGCCCTCGATGGGGCAGATGCTCGCGCACTGTGGGTGCTTGTAATCGTCTTCGCACTCTGTGCACTTTTTCGGGTTGATTTTGAAGTGCGGCGAGCTTGAATAAATTGCATTACTGGGGCACACGTCGTAGCAGGCCCAGCAGTTTACACAGGATTCAACAATACTCAGTGCCATGACCAAATTCCTCTCTACTGATTTGGTGATCGCTCACACCACAACACCTGCCATGGTATGAGCTGACCGGGTTTATCCCGCATTTACCTGTTGTGCCGCTTCTTCCGGTGCTGCTTCGTCCAGTTTTCCGGCGGCAATCATTTCCTTGTACACTGCCAATACGGCTTCCTCGATCGGTTCCATGGCATGTTCGCCATTGGGTTCGATACCGGCTTCTTCCAGTAGCGACCAGGGTTCGTAACCGATCTTTGAACACAGCACCGATTCACAGCCTTTCAGCGCTCGAATACTACCACTCAACGCCGATTCCTTTTCGCCGCAGGTATCACCACCAATACAGTACTGATCGACTTTGCGGTGGCCGATGAAGCGCACTCCGGTAGGCGACGCCTCGTACACCAGAAACTCAGTCGCGTGCCCGAAATGCTGGTTCACCAATCCGCCACCACTGGTGGCAACCGCCATCAATGCCGGCCGGTAGTGCGCTGCAATCTGATCTTTGGGTTCGGGAATGCTGACAGCCGCCAGACGTTCACGTTTGGCACGTTTCTCATCCAACTCTTCGATGATGCCTTCGTGCACCACCTTTCGTGTCTTCATGGCAGCGTTGTAGTCGATGTTCATTTCGGCGATTTTATCCAGGGTGAACTCCTCACCCCGATCTTCGCCCAACAGGCCCACCGCATCCGCCCGGCATTGGCGGCAATGACGCATCATGTTCATATCACCGGCACAGGCATCCTGCAAATCCTGCAGTTCCTCCGGTTCCGGACCACGCTGCCCCATCACACCATAGAACGTACCGTGCTCGGCTTCCGCAATAAGCGGCATAACGTTGTGCAGGAATGCGCCCTTCTGTTTAACGATACGGCTTACCTCTTTCAGGTGTTCATCGTTTACACCTGGAATCATCACCGAGTTCACCTTCACCAAGATGCCGCGTTCCACCAACATCTCCAGGCCTTTCTGCTGTTGATCGATGAGTATTTTGGCTGCTTTCCTGCCGCGGATTCGCTTGTTGTTCCAATAGATCCAGGGATAGATTTTTTCACCCACCGCCGGATCAACACAGTTGATGGTGATGGTTACATGGTCGATGTTATGCTTCGCCAACTCGTCAACCGATTCCGGCAATGACAGTCCATTGGTGGACACACACAATTTGATGTCCGGTGCCTGTTCCGACAACATACGGAAGGTATCGAAAGTTCGCTCCGGATTGGCCAACGGATCACCCGGCCCGGCAATGCCCAGCACGGTCATCTGCGGAATGGTGGCCGCCACAGCTTTGGTTTTCATGACAGCCTCTTCCGGCGTCAGCAGCTCAGACACCACACCCGGGCGGGATTCATTTGAACAATCGTACTTGCGATTGCAGTAGTGGCATTGAATATTACAGGCTGGTGCGACCGCCACATGCATCCGTGCGAAGTAATGATGCGCCTCCTCGGAGTAACACGGGTGGTTCTGTACTTTTTCACGGATCTCATCCGTCAAATGGCTCATCTGATCATTGTCGCTGCCACATGACCCAGAGACGCAGCTACTGGCTTCACTATTATTCGCTTCTTGATCTAGCACTGTCAGTTCCATCACGAGAACTCCTCTAGCTGTTTCACCCAAACGTATGAGAAGAAGTGCAATGGCTGTGCCTATTCTTAACTCACTGTTTTTGCAGTACTTAATTTTCTTGCAACTTGTTCGTTGTGGCCTTTGTTACAACAATTTCACAATTCAGGATGTAGGGAACGGCACCAATGTCAGTGCCTGGAGAGAGTTATATTTTGCGTACGTTGATCTTCATGGTTTGAATGCGATAAGCAATCTGGCGTGGGGTCATACCCAGCAGGCGTGCCGCCTTGGCCTGCACCCAGCCGGCCTGCTCCAGTGCCGCAATCAAACGCTCACGTTCATCCATTTCCGGATTGTTCAGGTCCACTTCAGGCACGATATTGTGGGCCGAAGGGATAATGGCACTGCCACCACCGTAGTTATCGGGTAAGGCAATGACGTCACAATCAATGGTGCCCTCTTCGCTCATCACCGACGCCCGCTCCAGACAGTTTTCCAACTGACGTACATTACCGGGCCAGTCGTAACCCATTAACATACGGATCGCGTTATCCGTCAGGCGCAGATCCCGTCCCTGCTGTTTGGCTATTTTACTGAGTAGAAACTTCGACAGCTCCGGCACATCCACAATGCGTTCCCGCAGCGCCGGTAAGCGGATGGCCATTACGTTCAAGCGGTAGTACAGATCCTCACGGAACTTGCCTTTCTCCACCTCCGCTTCCAGGTTGCGGTTGGTGGCGGCGACAATGCGCACGTCCACTTTGATGGTTTGGCCGCCCCCTACCCGCTCCAGCTCACCTTCCTGCAGGATACGCAGTAGCTTGGCCTGAAACATGGGGGAGATCTCTCCGATTTCATCCAGGAACAGGGTGCCGCCGTCGGCTTGCTCGAAGCGCCCTTTGCGCTGTTTCACCGCATTGGTGAACGCACCTTTCTCGTGGCCAAACAATTCCGATTCCAATAGGGTTTCCGGCAGGGAGGCGCAATTCAGGCGCACGAACCGGTTGTGGGCCCGTGGCGAATTATAGTGAATGGCGCTGGAGATCAACTCCTTTCCGGTGCCTGATTCACCTAATATCAGTACCGTGCTGTCCCACTTGGCCACCCGCCGCACCTGGTCAAACACCTGGCGCATGCCTTCCGAATGCCCCACCACCATGTTTTCAAAACCGTATTTGCCCCGCACTTCCCGGCGCAGCTCGTCCCGTTCACTGGCGATGGATTGGCCCTTCTCCACATTCACCAGCAAGCGCACCGTTTGTGATAACAGATCCGCTACCGCTTCCATAAAGGCGGTTCGATCCGGCAGGTAGTCGTCCGCCGGCACATCCGGCTGGGCCGCCAATACACCGATCGCAGAACCATCCGTGCCCCGAATCGGCACCCCGATAAACGGTAACTCCAGATCATAGAGAGCCAACCGATCCAGAAAGCGCGGCTCTGATGAGATGCGCCCCAGTACAATGGAGGTATTATGCTGCAGAATTCGGCCCACAATGCCCTCACCCGCCTGATAACGAACGCCGGATGAGGCCTTGCTGACGGATTCGTTTTCGCTGTACAGCGCGCCCACCTGCAGCATTGCATGCTCAGGGTCCGAGAGCGTGATCACACCATGCAACAGCCCACTCTCCTTGTGTAACACTGCCAGAATACCATCCAGGGTTTCTTCAATATTTTTGGCGCGACAAAGAGTTTGCGATACCAGGCACAGCGCTTTGAACTGACGTTCAATCAGTTCCGCACGGCTGCCCACACTTAACCCACGTTTAGTCACTATCGAAGTATTCATTACTACGCTCGCTGTCCGTTAGCCTGCCGATGTAACAGGCAATTGCACAATGACTCTGCAACCATTCCGATAATTGGGGTCGATGTAGACCGTGCCGGAGTGATCAGACACGATCTCCTGAACCATTGGTAAACCCATACCCCGACAGCCCTGGCCGCTGGCTTTGGTGCTGTAGAAAGGCTGAAATACTTTGACGTGCAGATCCGCCGGAATACCTTCACCGCTGTCACTGATCTCAATAATGACCATCTCTTTTTCTTCCCGGGTCACAATGGTCAGCTCACGGTGTTTCACCACCCGTTCACTCATGGCGTCAATGGCGTTGTCGAACAGCTGCTTGAACATGGATCGCAGGCGGCGCTCCCGGCCGATCAGCGCCGGCAGGCGCAAAGAAGGGTTCCACTCAACGGTAATACCCTGCGCCAGCAGTTTTTCTGCATCAATCGAAATAACTTCCCGGATAAGTTGATTGATATTAACCGGTTGTTTGGTTTCCTGAAGCGGTGGGGGCAGGGATTCCTGCAGATTATCCAACGCCGCCTGCCCCGCCTGCAGAGCCTCTTCCAGGGCCGACAGAACCGCGCCGTCCTGCTTATCATCAACGGCCCGACGTTGCAGGATATTCACCGCCGCGGATAGAAGATTCACCGGCCCCTGCAATTGATGAATGGCGCCGTTCACCGTTTCACGCATACCCTGCACCATGTCTTCTTCGGTCATCAGTGCTTTCAGCGAATTCAGGTGGGTTTCCTGTTGGCGCCGGCGCAATGAGCTGACATCATTGATCATCAGCAGGGAATAATGACTGATGACCTGTTCAAAGAAGCCATCGGCACTTTCATTTTTGACCTCAATACTGGTACCAAAACAAGAGAACCATTTGGGGGACCCACCCCCCAGGTCAATGCTGAGTTCGGCGCCATCAAAACACTTGCGCTGCTGCTTCAAGGCAGAGATGCACCCCTCCATATTGAGATCCAGCACCTCCAGAAACGATTCCAGCGGCTCATCCGGCGCCAGCTCCTGCGCCAACAGTTTGAAACTGGGATTGGCCAACACCACGCGGCCGGCATCATCCAGCAGCACCATGGCAGAAGGCACTGAGTTCACCACCGCCTCGATCATCAGCTTCTGGTTCAGTACTTTCTGTTCCAGCTCATGAACTTCGGTGCTGTCGCGATGCATACCCAGGTAGTGCACCGTTTTATTTTCCTGATCAATAACCGGAGCAACCGTAAGCTCCGCCAGATACAAACTTTGATCCTTACGACGATTCAACAGCATCCCGGTCCAGGGGCGCTGCTGAGCCAGGCGCCCCCACAAGGCCTGATACACCAGGCGCGGTGTGGTGTGATTGGATAAAATGGATTCGTTCTTTCCAATCACTTCGTCTTTGGCGTAACCGGTTACCTGAGTAAACGCTCGGTTGGCATAAACAATATTTGCCTTCAGATCCGTTATGGAAATGGCAACGGGGCAATGCTCTACTGCCTGAAAGAACACCTCATCCGCCAACAGTGTTTCATTTACGGTCATGCCGGCGGGTACATTGCCCTCTTCATCGTGATCATGCGGTTCTGCATACAGGTTTTTGCTCATGTTTCACCCCGAACGATGCAAGCGCACCGTAACTCAGTATCAATGCCAGGTATCAGCACTTCGGTATAGCAGGTTCAGCAAAATGCGTGCCGCCCGCTAAATGCCGTCATTGCTGGGGTTTGTCGTGTCATTTTGTTGTTTTTGTAGCATAACGAACAATCCTACTTTGACCCGGATCAATGCTTTTGTCGTAAACCCGACAAGACTGTCGCCAAGCCACCGCACTATCCCTGTGCAAGCGCACAGGAAACAACAAAAAGCGGGGCCTGGAAGCCATGATTGATTAGGTAACCGCACTGGATTTTGTCGGCTTTTTTCCATGGCATACATCATGCACCTTCACCCGAAATCAGGGGTCAGACGCGACAATCGCGACAATGCCGTAGCCATTCGGCGAACCAACCTCGTGATGTACCTTTAACGCATTAGGCACCAATCAACGGGTGACGGACTATGGATTACCTGCTGCTTTTTATCAGTACCGTACTGGTCAACAACATCGTTCTGGTTAAGTTCCTGGGGCTGTGTCCGTTGATGGGTGTATCCAATAATCTCAGTGCCGCCTTTGGTATGGGGCTCGCCACCACGTTTGTTTTAACCCTGTCTGCGCTCGCCAGCTGGATCATCGAACACCTTTTGCTGGTGCCATTGAACATCGAATTCCTGCGCATTCTTTCTTTTATTCTCATCATTGCTGCGGTGGTGCAATTCACTGAAGCGGTGGTACGCAAAACCAGCCCCCTGCTGCACAAGAATCTTGGTGTGTTCCTGCCGCTGATCACCACTAACTGCGCCGTACTGGGCGTTGCCCTGCTGAACATACGCGAACAATACAGTTTGATTCAAAGCCTGGTATTTGGCATGGGATCGGCTTTGGGCTTTTGCCTTGTGATGATTATCTTTGCCGGGTTAAGAGAACGCATTGCGCTGGCGAATGTACCCGCTACGTTTGCCGGCACACCGGTAAGCCTGGTTACGGCCGGCTTGCTGTCATTGGTGTTTATGGGTTTCAGTGGAATGATTTGAGGAGGCCACCATGTTTACCGCCACACTGGTACTGACTGCATTGGGATTATTATTGGGCTGGCTCTTGGGAGTGGCCGCCAAAGTGTTTGCCGTTGAGGAAAACCCCATTGTCAACGAAGTGGAATCCCTGCTGCCCGGCAGTCAGTGCGGACAATGCGGCTTCCCCGGTTGCAGCGCGGCGGCCGAAGCCATGGTTGAAGGCACTGCGGCTGTTAACTGTTGCCCGCCCGGTGGCCGGGCGCTCACCGAGGCCCTGGCGGAGTTGTTGAATGTGGATCTGAACAGCCTGGGGGATGCTCCGGTTCCGCAACTGGCCCGCATCGAGGCTTCACTCTGTACCGGCTGCACCAAATGTTATAAAGCCTGCCCCACCGATGCCATTGTCGGTGCCACCAAACAAATTCACGCGGTCATCAGCAAAGCTTGTACCGGCTGTTCAAAGTGCAAGGATGTCTGTCCGGAAAACTGTATAACACTCGCGCCGGAGCCGGTTACGTTGAACAACTGGCACTGGACCAAACCCGAGGCAGCCTGACATGTTTGGCCTGAAATCCATTCGCGGTGGCGTTCATCCTGAAACCAAAAAGGATCTGACATCAGAACGGTCAATCCTTACGGCACTGCCGCTGCCCAAGAAACTGTATTTACCCCTGTCGCAGCATGCCGGGGTGGAATCCCGCCCCCAGGTGCAGGTCGGCGACAAAGTATTGAAAGGACAACTGGTGGCCCGTTCCGGTGGTTCGCTGTCCGCCAATCTGCACGCACCCACCTCCGGGATCATCGCCGCCATTGAGCCCATTGTGGCGCCACATCCTTCGAGTTTACCGGCGGTGGCCATGGTCATCGAAAGCGATGGGGAAGACCGCTGGAAGGACCTGCCCACCCTGAATGATCCGTTGGCCCTAAGCCCGGATGAGCTGGCCGACCGGGTGGAAGAGGCTGGTATTGTGGGAATGGGTGGCGCCATCTTCCCCGCCGCCGTCAAGCTGCGCCAGGGGCGCCGCTTTGAGATCAAAACCCTGATCATCAACGGCAGCGAGTGCGAACCCTATCTCACCTGCGACGATCGTTTGATGCAGGAACAGGCAGCCGCCATCGTCGACGGCGCCCGCATGATTCGACACATCATAGAAGCCTATGAAGTGGTGATCGCCATCGAAGACAACAAGCCTGACGCCACCGCTGCCCTGAAACAAGCGGCAGCTCCCTACGGCATGATCAACGTCATCAACGTTCCTACCCACTATCCCATGGGTTCCGCCAAGCAATTGATTCAGGCGGTTACCGGTAAAGAAGTGCCCGCCGGCGGCCGCAGTAACGACATCGGTGTATTGGTGCATAACGTGGGCACCGTGTATGCCATTCACCAGGCACTACGTCTGGGTCGACCGTTGATTTCGCGCATCGTCACCGTCACCGGCGCCTGCGTCAAAACACCGCATAACGTGGAAGCACTGTTGGGCACACCGGTGAGGGATTTGATTCAAGCCTGTGGCGGGCTCACCGCTCATCCGGCACGTCTGCTGATGGGAGGCCCCATGATGGGTCAGATTATCCCATCCATCGACAGCCCGGTCATCAAAGGCACCACCGGTGTTCTGGCGTTGAACCAGCGTGAAGTGAACGAGCACCTGCCCGCCCCCTGCATTCGCTGCGGACGTTGTGTGGATGCCTGTCCCATGGGCTTGGTACCGCTGGAAATGGCCAAGCATTCCGGGGCCGATGATTTCGATCAGGCACAGGATTTCGGTCTGCGCGACTGCATTCTGTGCGGTTCCTGCGCCTATGTGTGCCCTTCTCACATTCCGCTGGTGCAATATTTTGAGTACGCCAAGGGCGAGCTGAGGGAACGCCGCAACAACGAGAGCAAACAGGAATACACCAAACGCCTGATGGATCAGCGCAACGAGCGCGTGGAACGGGAAAAGGCCGCCAAGGCCGCCGCCAAAAAAGCGAAGAAACGCGCCTCCCGCAAAACCAAATCCCCGGCGGAGTCTGAATCATGAATGCGAACGCTGACCTTCCTTCCCCGGCACCCGCAGGCGGTGGCCACCGCGCGGCACCCTATGCCCATGACCGCTCCAGCGTTGAACGCATCATGCTGCAGGTGTGCCTGGCGCTGACACCGGCCACCTTATATGGACTCTATTTGTTTGGCCTACCCGCCATCCTCACCTTTCTCTGTATTGTGTTGGCCGCCATCGCCACTGAAGCATTATGCCTGTGGTTACAGGGTCAATCGCTATGGCGGCTGAAAGATGCCTCCGCCCTGCTCACCGGCTGGCTGTTGGCCATGAGCATGCCGCCCTGGTGCCCTTGGTGGCTGTCCGCAGGTGGCGCATTCTTTGCCATCGCCATTGGCAAACACCTCTACGGCGGCATAGGGCAAAACGTTTTCAACCCGGCCATGCTGGCACGGGTTGCGCTGCTGATCTCCTTTCCGGTGCAGATGACCACCTGGGTTCAGGTAATGCCCCTGGGCAGCGACATTGCACCCGGGCTGTCCCAATCGCTGGCCATTTTTTTCGGTGAGCAGGGGATTCCCGATGGCTTCACCGGCGCCACACTGTTGGGGGCCAGCAAGGCGGCCGCCAACGGTGGTGCCTCCATGGCTGAACTGGCATCCCGGGATTATTCTCTGGGCCAATCCTTTGTGGGCAATACCCTGGGCAGCCTGGGAGAAACCTCGGCGCTGCTCATCCTGCTGGGTGGACTCTGGTTGCTGCGCGCCCGTGTCATCAGCTGGCATATACCGGTCTCGATGCTGCTCAGCACCCTGTTGCTGGCCGCAATCTTCCACTCAATAGATGATTCGCTTTATCTTGATCCCTGGTCACACCTAACTTCCGGCGGCATCATGTTGGGCGCGTTTTTCATTGCCACCGATTACGTCACCTCGCCGTCCACCAACACCGGCAAGCTGATTTTCGGCGCCGGTTGTGGCCTGGTGCTGTTTTTGATTCGCACCTGGGGCGGCTTCCCCGAAGCAGTGGGCTTTGCGGTTTTGTTCATGAATGCCTTAACGCCACTGATAGATCGCAGTGTCAAACCCCGCGCCTATGGCCGGGACAGACGCGGCAACGCCATCAAAAACATCAGCGCCCGTAAAGTTCAATAGGAGGGATTATGGCCACGATTCTGAACCCAACCTATCGAACCCGCCTGGGTTACCAGGCGGCATTGCTGGGTGGCATGTGCTACCTGATGAGCATGCTGCTGATCGGCGGCAACAGCGCCACCCAGGAGCAGATCGCCCAACACGAACTGATGGACAAGCTCAATTTACTGGCCCAGGTGATGCCCGCATCCCGCTATGACAACGATCCGGTGACCGACGCTGAACTCATTACCGATTCACAATGGTTCTCGGCACCAGTGGAAGTACTGCCTGCCCGGCTCGGCAATGAGTTTGCCGGTGCGGCCCTGCAGATTCAGGTTCAGGGTTGGGGTGGGCCGATCAATTTCATTATGGCCGTGGACCGTGACGGTGAAATACTGGGGGTCCGTGTGATCAATCATAAAGAAACCCCCGGATTAGCGGACAAAATCGAACTGGAAAAAGACGATTGGATCAGCGGATTCAATGGCGCCTCGCTGGCCAACACTTCCCACATTCAATGGGCGGTGAAGAAAGACAACGGCAAGTTCGACCAGTTTACCGGCGCCACCATTACCCCCCGGGCCATGGTGAAGGGAGTCTATTCCGGTTTGCAGCTCTATGAACAATGGCAACAGCAACACAAGGAGCCCGCGTCATGACCACATCCTACTCACAGATTTTTCGCGATGGATTATGGGACAACAACGTTGCCATGGGACAGATGCTGGGCCTGTGCCCGCTGCTGGCCGTTACCACCAGCGCCACCAACGGACTGGGCATGGGTATCGCGTCACTGGCCGTGCTGCTGCTCACCAACACGCTTATCTCTTTGATTCGCGGCATCGTTACCCCACAGGTTCGTATCCCGGTCTTCATCGTACTGATCGCCTCTGCGGTGACCCTGGTGGACATGGCCATCAACGCCTGGCTGCACGAGCTGTATAAAGTACTGGGCTTATTCATCGCATTGATCGTCACCAACTGTGCCATCTTCGGCCGCGCGGAAAGCTTTGCCTCCAAAAACGCAGTGCTGCCCGCCATGGCCGACGCGCTGGCCATGGGTATCGGCTTTACCTGGGTACTGGTTGCCATCGGCGGTATGCGTGAGATTCTTGGCAGCGGTACGCTGTTTGCCCATGCTTCCTTGCTGCTGGGGGAGAGCTTTACCTGGCTGGAGATGACCATCATTCCCGATTTTTCCGGCATCCTGCTTTCTATTCTGCCGCCGGGTGCCTTTATGGCGCTGGGCTTTCTGATCGCCATCAAACGGCTTATCGATCGCTGGGCCAAAGTGCGGCAGGAACGCAGCGCCGCCCGCGACCTGATCGCCATTGAGCCTTAGTCTGCAGGAGGACGCTGACATGCAGGTAAGTGTTGCATACGTGGGTGACCTGGCCCAATCCTGGTTGGAACTGCAGGTGGATGACAGCAGCACCGTAGCCGATGCCATTGAACAATCCGGCTTGCTGACGCAGTTTCCCGAAATCAATCTGGGCACCATGAAAGTAGGTATTTACGGGAAGTTCACCAAACTGGACAAGCCGCTGCAGGACGGTGACCGCATCGAGATCTACCGCCCCATTACACGGGTTCTGGACGAGGATGACGACGACGATGACGACTAGACGTTGCCGTATATCCTGGCATGCAGTTGCGTCAGTTTTTCCCGTGCGCCTTGCGCCGTCGCATCGCGCAATACCATATGGCCCACTTTGCGTCCCGGCCGTACTGCCTTGTTGTACCAGCTGAGAGACGCCGCTTCCGTCAGCAGCACATCATGATTCAACGGCACTCCCAGCAGATTCAGCATTCCCACCGCCCCCATCATGTCGGGTTTGCCTAATGGCCAGCCCACCACCGCACGCATGTGATTCTCAAACTGGGAGGTGGTCACACCCTCTGTGGTCCAGTGACCGCTGTTGTGCACTCTTGGCGCCAATTCGTTAACCCACCACTGGTTACCCGTCACAAAACATTCCATTGCCATCACACCAACGTAGTTCAGATGGCCCAGCAACCGCTCTATTGCCGCAGCCGCTTCGTCAACCACAACCGGTTGTACAGCCAACGCCGGCGCCAGGGATTGCACCAACACACCATTGGTATGCTCGTTTTCCGTGGCCGGGTACACCAGCAGGTCACCCTGTTGGTTGCGGGCGGCGATAAATGAAATCTCGGCATCAAATGCCATCATGGGTTCCGCTATCCAGCGATCATCCGCGCCGGCGAAGGGATTCACATCCTGCTGCCAACGCTCGCCATCGGTTTCATTATGCAAACGCCACTGGGCCTTTCCATCGTAACCATCCTCGGTGTTCTTGATCACCAGGGGCCATCCAAAATCCTCCGCTGCCTGGGTCAAAGCCGCAGGCGATGCAATGACCCGATAAGGGGTATGCGGTACCTTCACTTCCTGCAGCAACCGTTTCTGTCTCAGACGGTGCTGACAGCGGTAGATGGCATCCGGGTTGGGGTGCACCGCACAATATTCCGCAAGCCCCCTCAATACGGCAATGGGGAACTGTTCTCGTTCAACCGTCACCACCTGAGGCCGGTTCAAGCCCTCATGAATCTGCTCAAAGCTTTCGTTACCCGTCAGCCTGTACACCGTACCCAGGCCTTCCACAGGCGCTGTGTCTTCTTCGGCCTGGGCCAGAAAACTGAAGCGCAACCCCAATGGGATTCCAGCCAGGGCCATCATCCGCGCCAACTGGCCACAGCCCAGAATGGCAACCTGCATCACTCCACCTCCTCCGGTACCGATTGGGTCTGCTCAGCACGCCACGCCTGCAACCGGCTGCGCAGCTCGGCATCCTGCAACGCCAATATCTGGCCTGCCATCAAACCGGCATTAAACGCGCCCGCCGCACCGATGGCCTGCGTGGCCACCGCCACCCCTCTGGGCATCTGCACAATCGACAGCAAACTGTCCAGGCCGTTAAGTTGGCGGCTGGAAACCGGCACGGCAATCACCGGCAGGCAGGTCATGGCCGCCGTCATACCCGGTAAGTGCGCCGCACCACCGGCACCGGCAATGATCACCTTAATGCCACGCCCGTCAGCCTGTTCGGCAAACTCATACAAGCGCTGCGGGGTCCGATGCGCAGAAACCACTTTGGTTTCGTAGGGCACACCCAACTGATCCAGCACCTGAGCGGCTTCCGTCAGGGTTGGCCAGTCCGAACGGGACCCCATGATGATACTGACGATTGGTAATGACATACTGACTCCTGTTAATTCATAAACCACGTGACGAACGCGCAAGCAACGGCACCCACACCACAACATTAGACGCTATAGCATCTGGGCAGGCCTATAGCAACGCCAAACGCCGCGGGCGGCTATCTTGCCAAATTATTTAAATAGACAAAAATAGATATTATGTATTAAATACATAGACAATCATCTATGTATTATCAGCCTCATGCACAGCCGCCTGCACGCCCACATCGGTACTTTACGCCAGTTGGAGATACTACTGGCGGTTTACGAACACGATGGCATCACTGCCGCATCAGAAGCCCTGCACCTGACCCAACCCACGGTCTCAGCCCAGGTAAAAAAGCTCACCAATGCCATTGGCACCCCCCTGTACAACCAGGTCGGCAGAAAACTGATCTTCACCGATGCCGGGCTGGCCACGGTGGCTACCGCCCGCAAGGTGCTGGATCAATTCGCCCAACTGGACATGCAACTGGCAGACCTGAGAGGGCTGAAATCCGGCACCCTGAAACTGGCGGTGGTCACCACCTCAAAGTACTTCATACCCCATCTGCTGGGGCCGTTCTGCAAGCGCTACCCCGACGTCGATATTCAACTGAAAGTCGGCAATCGTCGGCAGATCCTGGAAAGGCTCCTGGAAGGCAGCGATGACTTCTATGTCATCAGCCATCCGCCGGAAGACACAAAGCTGGAGAAAATTGAGCTGTTGCCTAATCCGCTGGTGGCCATCAGCGCCAGTAAACACAACCTCAGCCAGCGCAAACACATCTCCATCACCGACCTCTGCAATGAGCGTTTTCTGATGCGGGAAGCAGGCTCAGGTACACGCTATGCCATTGAGGAATTTTTGCGGAAAAAGCAGATCGAGTTGCACTCCAACATGACCATTGAAAGCAACGAAGCCATCAAGCATGCGGTCATGTCCGGGCTGGGCGTCTCCATACTCTCGGCTCACACACTTGTGTTCGGTGGCAAGGCGGGGTTATCGGTACTCAATGTTGAGAGCCTGCCCATTGCAACCCACTGGTATTTTGTCTGGCAGCGGGAAAAACCACTGTCGCTGATTACCGAGGCCTTTCTCAACCATGTGAAGGACGAAGGCAAAAGCAAGCTGTTACGGGAACTGCAACGGATGGGCGTGGCGTGGCAATAGCCATGCAATCAAACCATTTCAGCGCGGGAGCGGGTCCGCATCCGCATTCAACCTAGGTGACCGGTTTTCACCAGCACCAACAACAGCACCAGATAAGACAGAATAATCCACAGCGGTGCCCCGTAAGCCAACCCTTTCACCCAACGGCCGGATGCCGGGGGCGGCTCACCCCAGCGGTTAGCAGTGACCTGCCCCGGCCAGAACCAAAGCACGAAATTCACGATGGGAAGCCAGAGCACGGCGGCGGCCCAGCGGGGCCAGCCCACATCCTGTACCCGCCGGAGGGTGGCCCAGGCGAATAAAGGTATCTGCAGATACCAGAACGCCATCAGGCTCACCGGCCCACTGCTGAGTGCCGCCAGCGAAAAAAGGGGAATTCCCAGCGCCCGGAACAGGGCACTCAACAGCAACGGCAGCAGATACAACGCCACCACCACCACCGCAACATAGTGGGTTCGATTCATGCGGCCATCGATCAGGGCCAGTAAAAATGACGGCATAGGATACAACTACCTGTAACACTCAGACTGTAATACTCAGAGTTCGAAACGCTAAAGCTTTTACCTGTGTCAATCAATGGGCCAATAGCGCTTTTTCCCCCGCCCTAAACTCCCTATACTTTTGGCCTGACCCATCTTCACGCGCGAACCCAGTTTCGGATCAAAATATGACCAACATCCTTAATCTTGACGCCCTGCAGCATGCCAACCTCAATACCGAGCCCTACCCATACTTCACAGTGGATAAATCCATTGCCGACGACGCTGTGCAGGCGGTCATTGCCGACTTCCCCTCCATTCAGGATGGCGGCAGCTACAACCTGGAAGACGTGAAAGTCGGCCCGGAATTCGATAAGTTCTTGAAATCCCTGGATACCCCCGAGTTCCGCCGCATCCTGTGCGACAAGTTCGACGTGGATGTGATGGACCTGCCCATGATGATCACCCTGCGTGGCTACTCCCGCAAGAAAGACGGCCGTATCCATACCGATTCCAAAACCAAGGTACTGACCATCCTCATCTACCTGAACGAAGACTGGACCGCCGAAACCGGCCGCCTGCGGGTGTTGCGCAGCGGCGATGACATGGAAGACTACGCCGACGAGATCATACCCGGGCCCGGCACCCTGATGGCCTTCAAGGTCACCGACCACGGCTGGCACGGCTACCCGTCATTCGAGGGCAAGCGCCAATCCATCCAGATCAACTTCCTCACCAACGCAGCCGCCAACAGCAAGCACCGCTTTTTTCATGGTTTGAGTGCCAAGTTGAAGAAATGGCGCCGGGGAGCCCAGGACGACTATTGAACGGAAGGATTACCGATTCGTAATTGGTCAGTCTGATCTCGCGCAAAAAACCTATATCAAAAAACTTTGATATAGGTTTCGATCGCTGCTAGTATTCCTTTCCATGAACGCTGGCCTCCCCCCCATCACCGCCGATCAACTAACTTCCTTAGCCCAGTTGTGCAAAGGAACCGGCGATCCGTTGCGCCTGGAAATACTGCGCAGCCTGCGCACCGATTCATTCGGGGTGATGGAGCTGTGTGAGATCTTCGATACCAAACAACCCGCCATGAGCCACCACCTGAAAGTCCTGGCCAAGGCGGGCGCCGTTACCACCCGGCGCGAGGGCAACTCCATTTTCTACCGGCGCATGCTGGCGGATATCAGTATCCCTCAGGGGCAATTACTGGCAGCCCTCTACAGCGCCATTGACCAGGTGGCGCTGAGTGATGGCACCGCCACCCGTATCGATGCCATCAAACAGGAACGGGAAGAGGTGGCCCGCGAGTTTTTTGACCGTCACGCGGAGCAGTTTCGTGAGCAGCAGGAGCTGATTGCCCTGTTCGATCAGTACGCAGAAAGCGTAAGAGACCTGCTGCTGCAAACCAATCCACATAAGGGCCACACGGCGCTGGAAATCGGCCCCGGAGAAGGGGCATTCTTATCCACCCTGGCGGATCTGTTTCAACAGGTCACCGCCATCGACATTTCCCGCGAAATGCTCGACAAAGCAGAAACCGTGCGCCAGCAGCAAGCGCTGGACAACGTTCAACTGCTGCAGGCGGATACGGAAGATGCCGTGCAACAGGGGATTCATGTGGATCGCATCGTCTGCAATATGGTGCTGCATCACGTGCCCTCCCCCGCTGACGTATTTGAAGATTGCGCCCAATTGCTGAATGCAGACGGCGCCTTGATCGTGGCAGACCTGTGTCGCCACGATCAGGACTGGGCCAAACAAAGCTGCGGTGATCTGTGGCTTGGATTTGATCCGGAAGAATTGACCGATTGGGCGAACGATGCCGGATTGGTGAGTACAGACAGCCTGTATGTGGGATTGCGTAATGGCTTTCAGATACAGGTACGACGTTTTGATAAACCCAACTCCTGATTATTGTGACCGATTGAAAAGGAACCGAGTGCAATGAGCGAATATTCCATCTTCACCTCCGAGTCTGTTTCCGAGGGCCATCCCGACAAAATGGCCGACCAGATTTCCGATGCCATTCTGGATGCCATCATCAAAGATGATCCCCATTCCCGTGTTGCCGTGGAAACCATGGTGAAAACCGGTATGGCCATCATTGCCGGCGAAGTGCGTACCAACACGTATGTGGATCTGGAAGACATCGTGCGCCAGGTGATTCTGGACATCGGCTACAACAGTTCTGACGTGGGCTTCGATGGCGCCTCCTGTGCGGTGCTGAACGCCATCGGCAAACAGTCCTCCGACATCGCCATGGGTGTGGATGAAGGCGAACAAAAAGATCTGGGCGCCGGTGACCAGGGCCTGATGTTCGGTTACGCCACCAACGAAACCGACGTGCTGATGCCCGCCGCCATTCACTATTCCCACCGACTGGTACAACGTCAGGCTTACCTGCGTAAAAACAGCATCCTGCCCTGGTTGCGCCCCGATGCCAAAAGCCAGGTGACCCTGCGTTATGAAAACGGTAAACCGGTCGCGGTTGACGCCGTCGTGCTGTCCACCCAGCACGATGAAGACATCAAACTGGCCGACCTGCAGGAAGCCATCATGGAAGAGGTGGTCAAACACGTTCTGCCTGCTGAGTGGCTGCACAAGGATACCAAATATCATATCAACCCCACCGGCCAGTTTATCATTGGTGGACCGGTAGGCGACTGCGGCCTCACCGGCCGTAAAATCATCGTTGACACTTACGGTGGTGCCGCCCGTCACGGTGGTGGAGCCTTCTCCGGCAAGGATCCTTCCAAAGTGGACCGCTCCGCTGCTTATGCGGGCCGCTATGTTGCCAAAAACATCGTTGCCGCCGGCCTGGCCGACAAGTGCGAAATCCAGGTTTCCTACGCCATCGGTGTAGCCGAACCCACTTCCATTTCCATCAACACCTTCGGCACCAACAAGGTGAGCGAAGAACAGATCGCCGCACTGGTACGGGAACACTTTGATCTGCGCCCCCGCGGTGTGATCGAGATGCTGGACCTGCGTCGCCCCATCTATCGCCCCACGGCTGCCTACGGCCACTTTGGCCGTGAAGATCAGGGCTTCACCTGGGAAAACACCGACAAAGCCGACGCCCTGCGCGCTGCTGCCAACCTGTAATTTACTTGAAGAAACGAGGCAAATACTATGAATGCCGTATTGGAAAACAATTTCTCAGACTACAAAGTTGCTGACATTTCTCTGGCCGAATGGGGCCGCCGTGAAATCGAAATCGCCGAAGGTGAGATGCCTGCCCTGATGGCACTGCGCAGCAAATACAAAGCGGATCAGCCCTTAAAAGGCGCCAAGATCATGGGCTGCATTCACATGACCATTCAAACCGCGGTGCTGATCGAAACCCTGATCGAGCTGGGTGCGGACGTGCGCTGGTCTTCCTGTAACATCTTTTCCACTCAGGATCACGCCGCCGCTGCCATCGCCGCCGCCGGTATTCCTGTGTTCGCCTGGAAAGGGGAGACCGAGGAAGAGTTCTGGTGGTGCATCGAGCAAACCATTCTGAAAGACGGCAAAGAGTGGGATGCCAATATGATTCTGGACGACGGCGGTGACCTGACTCTGGTTTTGCACGACAAATACCCGCACATGCTGGACAGCATTCACGGTATCTCTGAAGAAACCACCACCGGTGTGCACCGTCTGCTGGAAATGCTGGAAGCGGGCACGCTGAAAGTTCCCGCCATCAACGTTAACGACGCGGTGACCAAATCCAAAAACGACAACAAGTACGGCTGTCGTCACAGCCTGAACGATGCCATCAAGCGTGGCACCGATCACCTGCTGTCCGGCAAAAAAGCCCTGGTCATCGGTTACGGTGATGTGGGCAAGGGCTCTGCCGCCTCCCTGCGTCAGGAAGGCATGATCGTAAAGATTACCGAAATCGATCCTATCTGTGCCATGCAGGCCTGCATGGATGGTTTCGAAGTGGTGTCACCCTACAAAAACGGGATTAACGACGGCACCGAAGCCAGCATCGACACAGCCTTGTTGCAGAACACCGATCTGGTGGTCACCACCACCGGTAACGTTAACGTGTGCGACGCCAACATGCTGAAGAATCTGAAAAACGGCGCCGTGGTGTGTAACATCGGTCACTTCGACAGCGAGATCGACACCGCATTCATGCGCAAGAACTGGGAATGGCAGGAAGTAAAACCCCAGGTGCACAAGATCGTGCGCAACGCGGACACCAATGATCACCTGATTCTGTTGTCCGAAGGCCGCCTGGTGAATCTGGGTAACGCCACTGGCCACCCTTCCCGCATCATGGATGGCTCGTTCGCCAACCAGGTGTTGGCGCAGATGTATTTGTGGGAACGCAAATTCGCTGACCTGCCGGAGGCCGACAAGCAAGCCGCACTGTACGTAAAAGTGCTGCCCAAAAAGCTGGACGAAGAAGTGGCGGCGGAAATGGTGCGTGGTTTTGGCGGCGTGATTACCCGCATGACCGACGACCAGGCCAAGTACATTAATGTACCGGTGGATGGGCCTTACAAGCCGGATAGCTATAAGTATTAATTTATAGCCGTAGCGTTCCCGTGCTTCAGTCTGAACAGGTGAATTGGGAACGCTACCAGCCTATCCATGGCCGCTGATGCCCCAATCACCTGTTCAGACCAACGCACTCGCATCGGGCGATGACTCCACTTAAATGCGAGGATAAGTGAGCAGAACATGAACTCTCAACAACAACACGAAAAGCGTTTCAGCTTTGAGTTTTTCCCGCCCAAGACCGACGTAGGCGTAGAAAAACTCAATCTGGTACAACAAACACTGGCCGAAAAAAAGCCCCGCTTTTTCTCGGTGACCTACGGTGCCGGCGGTTCCACCCGCGACCGCACCTTTGAGACCGTGAACAACGTCAAGAATAGAACCGGTATCGATGCCGCACCGCATCTGTCCTGCGTCGGTGATACCAAAGCGCAACTGGCCCAGTTACTGAATCAATACCAGGATGCCGGCATCAATCGCATTGTCACCCTGCGCGGCGATCTGCCTTCCGGCATGGGTGCCTCTCTGGGGGAACTCAAGTACGCCAGCGACCTGGTGGCTTTCATCCGTGAGCAAAGCGGTGATCACTTTCATTTGGAAGTGGCGGCCTATCCGGAAATGCACCCGCAAGCCAAATCCATGGACGCCGATCTGCAGGCGTTTAAAACCAAAGTGCGGGCCGGTGCCAACAGTGCCATCACCCAGTACTTTTTTAATGTGGATGCCTACAAGTTCTTTGTGGACAGCTGCGAAAAAATGGGCCTGGATCTGCCCATCTACCCCGGCATCATGCCCATCATCAATTTTGACAATCTGATCCGCTTCTCCAGCATGTGCGGTGCCGAAATTCCTCGCTGGATCCGTATGCGCATGGAGTGTTTCCGCGGTGATGAGCAGTCCATCAAACAACTGGGTGAAGAGATCGTCACCAGCCTGTGTGAAGAGCTGTTGGCCATGGGCGCTCCCGGCTTGCATTTCTACACCATGAACCAGGCGGAGCCCACCATCGCCATCTGGGATAATCTCAACTTGTGATCTGATAATGCTCGTTATACCCTTCGGTCATCGAATCTTTTCCAGACCGAAGGGGTAGCAGTATGGATCTTAGTGCCTTTAAAGCCTATGACATTCGGGGGCGGGTCCCTGATCAGCTCAACGAGGATATGATTGAGCGCATCGGCCGCGCCTATGTGGCAGTCACCGGCGCCAAAAAAATCGCAGTGGGTTATGACATACGCCTGTCCAGCCCGGCTCTGGCCGCGGCCCTGCGCAAAGGGCTCACCGCCGCCGGTGCCGATGTGTACGACATCGGCCTGAGCGGCACCGAACAGATCTACTTCGCCACCTTTCATTACAGCCTGGATGGCGGCATTGCGGTCACCGCCAGCCACAATCCCAAGGATTACAACGGCATGAAACTGGTGGGCAAGGGTTCCCGCCCCATCAGCTCCGATAACGGTTTGTTGGAAATCAAAGCACAAGTAGCCGGTGACTTTACCGATGCCGAACAACCCGGTACCGTACAACCGCTGGCGATCATGGACGATTACATCCAACATCTGCTGGGCTATATCAACGTGGCCGAGTTAAAACCCTACACCGTGGCCATCAACGCCGGCAACGGTGGCGCCGGTATCGTCATCGATGCATTGCAACCGCATCTGCCCTTCCAGTTCATCAAACTGTTGCACGAACCCGACGGCCATTTTCCCCACGGTGTACCCAATCCACTGCTGCCAGAAAACCGGGAACTGACCGCCAAGGCTCTGCTGGATAACAAAGCCGATTTCGGCATCGCCTGGGATGGCGATTTTGATCGCTGTTTTCTGTTTGATGAAAAAGGCCGCTTCATCGAGGGCTATTACATCGTCGGCATGCTGGCAGAACTGTTTCTGCAAAAAGAACCCGGCGCCAGCATCATCCACGATCCCCGTTTGACCTGGAACACCATGGAGCTGGTGCAGCAAGCCGGCGGCGTTGCCATTGAAAGCAAAACCGGTCACGCCTTTATCAAAGCCCGCATGCGTGAAGAAGACGCCATCTACGGGGGTGAAATGAGTGCCCACCATTACTTCCGCGATTTCGCCTATTGTGATTCCGGCATGATCCCCTGGTTGATGGTGGCGGCCCTGCTATCGCAGACCGGAAAAACCCTGTCCCAATTGGTGGACGAACGCATTGCCGCCTTCCCCGCCAGCGGCGAAATCAATCGCACCATCGCCGATGCCCCGGCCGCCATCGCGGCCGTTGAGAACGCATACCAGAGCCAGGCCAAGGCGGTCAGTAAAGTGGACGGACTCAGTATGGACATGGGCAATTGGCGCTTCAACCTGCGCTGCTCCAACACCGAACCACTGGTGCGACTCAACGTGGAGTCCAGGGGCGACATCCCCCTGATGGAAGCCAAAACCCGGGAATTACTGGCCCAACTGGATCAATTTTCCGCGTGACCAATGCCCATGACCCATGACCATGACCCGTGCCCATAACCAATGCGAGGTAACCTTGATTTAGGCACCAATGTGGGCCATGTTTAGGGTTGGTTCTGAAGGATACCCCGGTTATGGACGACGTATTGGCGACGCACCGCCCTATCAGCACGGTTTATCTGCTTTGCGGGCTGCTCATGTGGCTGCCCGCCCCGTCAATCGCATCGCCGGAACTAGGGCGCCTGCTGGAACTGGACCTGGAGCAACTGCTGACCATTAAGGTGGTCTCCAAGCGCGATGAGAACATCAGCCAGGCCCCGGGCATCGTCTCGGTAATCACAGAGTCCGATATCAAGCGGTTTGGCTACCGCAACCTGCGTGACATCCTCAACCGCCAGACCAGCCTCCAAATCGTGGGCTCCAACCTGTTTCCCCACAATAAAGCCACCATCCGCGGTGTCACCACATCACACGTCGACAACAACGTATTAATTCAGCTTAACGGCCGCCCCATCCGCGAGCCGGTGGTCTCCAGTATGAACCATGATCTCTATGATTTTTTCCCCGTGGCGCTGATTAAAAAGATCGAAATCATCCGCGGCCCCGGCTCTGTGCTGTATGGCACCAACGCGTTCAGCGGTGTGATCAACATCATTACCCGCGAAGCGATTTCCGAGACGGAGTTACAGCTGGCAGTGACCGGGGGCAGCTTCGATACCCAAAAACTGGATGTCAGCGGCGGTGTCAATCAAGGCGGGTTCAATGTGTATGGCGGCATCAGAAGCAGCCGCACCAAAGGTGGGGATTTCGACCCGGTGACCGATGAGCTGGGCACACAGGGCCGCTTCGAGGCTGGGCACGAAGGTGAGCAGGCCTTGGTGCGAATGAGCCATAACAACCTGACACTGACCGCACTGTATTCCGATACCGAAACCGACAATGCCCGATCGGTGTTTGCCTTGCCCTCCACCACCCACCAATACCGGCGCAGCTACCTGGATCTGGGTTACCAAACGGATATCACCACCCACTGGTATGCCAACTTCAACCTATCCTATCAGGACTACAAGTCTGACTTGATCATCTTACCGCCGCCTTTGAATACCCGCGCCCTCAACCGGGCTCAACACTGGTTAGGGGAATTCACGCTCCAGGGTACGCTGTCCCATTGGATCAACGTTCTGTTGGGTGGTAATCATCAGCAAACCGAGGCCGATGCCAGCACGCCGTTCAGTGCCGAGAACAGCAGCCTCTATACCCAGTGGCAGTTCAAGCTCTCATCGCACAACCAGATCATTGCCGGATTGCAATACAATGCTCCGGATTCCGGCGGCAGCCATACCTCCCCACGCCTTGGCTTTATTCATCAGTTCAACGCCAACTGGGGCAGCAAACTGTTGTTCAGTTCCGCGTTTCGTGAACCTTCCGGGTTGGATCGTTTCTTTGAATCCCCTGTGGTCGTGGGTGACAAGAACCTGAAACCGGAAACCATTGATACCTGGGACGCGCAACTGTTTTATTTCTCCGGAGCCGACTCCTTCGCCGTCACGGTGTTTCGCAGCAAACAGAAAGACATTATTACCCGCCAGCCTGGCACCCCGGTTCAGATTATCAATGGCGGTGAGCTACGCTACCGCGGTATTGAAGTGGAAGGCCGCTATGCGCCCGCAGCCGATTGGCTGTTCACTGCCAACACCAGTTATCAAACCAATGCGGATGCAGACAACAACAACGACGTTACCTACAGCCCGGACTGGATGTTGAAAGCGGGCATCGCCCATGATTTCACCGCCGGGGCGAGCGCCGGATTGTTTTATCACTACTTCGCCGCCGCCACCCTGCAAAATGAAGAGGCGCTGTTTTACAACGAAAACCCTTCCGGCTATCACCTGCTGACCTTGAATTTCAACGCCAATGTGGGCCGGTGGCTGCTTAAACCCGGGCTGGAGCATCTGAGTCTGTCCCTGTATCTGGACAACCTGCTGGACCAGGAAATTTATTTCCCGAGTATGAACCGCCCTGCGGTTAACTCCATTCCCCATCATGCCGGGCGTGGCGCCTACCTGAGCCTGCACATCGAACTCCCTTAGTCTGTGCAGGGTTGAACCGGCGCCCCCATGTGCTTACCCTAGTGGCTCCAATCCATCACCCAAAACGGTTATACCATGTCTTTAAACCAGCAACTGATGCAGCGGGATCTGAAGGTACTGTGGCATCCGTGCACCCAGATGAAAGATCACGAAACCCTGCCGCTGATTCCCATCAAAAAGGGGAAAGGCATCTGGCTGGAGGATTTCGATGGCAACCGTTACATGGACGTGGTGAGTTCCTGGTGGGTAAACCTGTTTGGCCATGCCAATCCCCGCATCAACAACCGCGTCAAGGAACAGCTGGACAATCTGGAACATGTCATCCTGGCCGGCTTCAGCCATGAACCGGTGATCCAGCTATCAGAACGCCTGGTGAATATCACCCCCAAGGGATTAAGCCGCTGCTTTTACGCCGATAACGGTTCCTCCGGCATCGAAGTGGCCTTAAAGATGAGCTTCCACTACTGGCTTAACATGGGCAATACCAGGAAGACCAAATTCGTCACCCTCAGCAATTCCTATCATGGCGAAACCCTGGCCGCGCTGGCGGTGGGCAGCGTTGAGCTGTACAAGAAAACCTATGAACCCCTGCTGATGACCACGTTCACTGCCCCCAGCCCGGATTGCTACAACCGGGAAGCGGGCGAAAGCTGGGAAGACTACAGCCTGCGTAAATTTGCCGAAATGGACGCGCTGCTGGCAGAAAACCACGAGGAAATCTGCGCGGTCATCGTTGAGCCACTGATTCAGTGTGCCGGCACCATGCGCATGTATCACCCCATCTACCTGAAAAAGTTAAGGGAAGCCTGTGATCGCTACAATGTGCACCTGATTGCCGATGAAATCGCCGTGGGTTTTGGCCGCACCGGCACTCTGTTCGCCTGTGAGCAGGCGGATATCGTGCCTGATTTCATGTGCCTGTCCAAAGGATTGACCGCCGGCTATCTGCCATTGTGCGCCGTACTCACCCACAACCGGATCTACGACGCCTTCTACGACGATTACGACACCCTGCGCGGTTTTCTGCATTCCCACAGTTATACCGGGAACCCCCTTGCCTGCGCCGCCGCATTGGCAACACTGGATATCTTCGAGCAGGACAATGTCATCGCCAACAATCAGAAATTGATTCAGAAGATGGCCGATGCAACAGCACATTTCTCCGATCACCCCCATGTGGCCGAGGTGCGCCAGACCGGCATGGTGCTGGCCATCGAAATGGTCAAGAACAAAGCCGACAAGACGCCCTATCCCTGGCAGGAACGGCGCGGCCTGAAAGTCTACGAGCACGGGCTGAAAAACCAGGCCTTGTTAAGGCCGTTGGGCAGCGTGGTGTATTTTATGCCACCGTATATTATTACGGAGGAACAGATTGATCACCTGGCGAAAGTCGCATGGGAAGGCATCGAAATCGCCACCAAAGATTAAAGGCACCTAGCCCAGATCCATTAACAACAGGTCCGTTGTCCCCACCTCAACCCCCATTTGTGTGAGCAGGGTGGTGACCTGACCACGGTGATGGGTCTGGTGATTAAACCAGTGGCATAAGGCTTTTTGCCGGGTAAATTCAGTGTGGCTGCCATCCGCCAGCCGATGGGTCATACTCTGGGACAGGTCCGCCTGCTCGCGCTGCAGGCGCGCCATACACGCCACAATCCGGTCATCCAGCTCTGCCCGCCACCGCTTCAGTGTGGGCAGATCCTCATAGATCAGCTGATCCAGAGCCCGGATCTTCACCGCTTCACCCTGCTCATCCAGCAGCACCGGTGCCGCATCATGGGGTGAAAAACGGCACAGCCAGTAATGATCCGCGATCAGTATATGATTAAGGGTGCGGCACACCGACCCGAAAAAAGCACCGCGATCTTCCCTGAACTGCTCTGCCGATAACCGGCCACAGGCAGAGAACAAGCGCTCGTTCATGGACTGGTTGTAACGTGACCAAATCAGAAAACTGTTCATCCGTTAGCACCCCGGTTCTCCAGCCTGCGCACTTCGGCCACCAGATCCCGCGCCAGATCCCGGGTATTGGGCTTGATCATGCCCACCCCGGTGCTGATCATCAATTTCACCACCGACACAAACAGAAACCCGGCCAGAATAATGGACAGCAGGCCGCTGACTTTGAAAAAACCCACCGGCAGCACCATGCTACCCTGCTGCAGGCTGATGGTGCGATCCGCTTCCGGCAGGTTGATCAGCATGTGATAGATGGGAAACGTATCCGGGTTTTTAATGTAGATCCCCAGCTGATTAACGCCCAATACCAGCAACCCCACACCCAAAATCAGAAAACCATAGCCCAGTAATTTGCTCATACCTACCTCGTGATGGCGGTTTTATTGTCTCAGCAACCGCCTGGTTGTCCGCCGTGGGGACACAATCAGGACAGTCGCTGCCATTCTGTTCTAAAATGATGGTTACACCCATTGCAGATAACGTTGTAACCTGCCTTTATGCGTACGCCTCGAATTTTTCAAAACCAGCCATTGCTGGAAGGAAACACCATTCAGCTGGATGAAAACGGTAGCCGCCACCTTAGCAAAGTGCTGCGGTTGGGGGAAGGAGACCCGGTCATCCTGTTCAACGGTACCGGCGGCGAATACCATGGCCAGATCAGTGCCGTGGATAAAAAAGCGGTATCCGTATCATTGGATTTCTTCAATGAGGTGGATCGCACCTCACCGGTGAGGATTCACCTGGGGCAGGTACTGGGCAAAGGCGACCATATGGATTACGCCCTACAGAAAGCGGTGGAGCTTGGTGTCAGCGAGATCACCCCCCTGTTGAGCCAACGCTGTGAGGTAAAACTGTCCTCCCAGCGGATGCACAAGAAACTGGAACAATGGCGGAATCTGCTGATCAGTGCCTGTGAGCAATGCGGCATGAACATCGTACCCACCATCCACCCCCCCATGACCTTGCTGCGCTGGGCTGAATCCGCGGAAGCCGAGCGGAAATGGATCCTGCACACCGAAGACCTGCCCAGCAACCCTTTCAGCGCTGACGCTCCGGAAAGCCTGTGCTTTGCGGTGGGGCCGGAAGGCGGATTCAGTGAGGAAGAGGTGGAGCAAGCGAAGGATTACGGCTTCGATTGTATTACCCTGGGCCCCCGGGTATGGCGTACCGAAACCGCCCCAATAGTGCTGCTGAGCCTGGTGCAACTGTCGTGGGGGGATTTCCTCCTGTAATCCCGGCTCGGCCCTCACTTCCCTTCCCACCTTTGGTAATTTTCACGCTGGGTGCAACTTTCTGACTCATCACCGCGTATTGGGTTATGAACACTCACCTAAAACAACCAAAGGAATTCAATCATGAAAAAGACCAATCTCGTCATCTGTACCCTGCTGGTGTCCACCTTGTCAGTGCCGGCATTGGCCGCAAACACCTCATCTTCATGGAACAAAGGCAAATCCGATGCCATGACCGAGGTGGAGCAACGCATCAACAACCAGCAGTACGAGGCCGCCATCCATGATCTGAAAGGCATTGTGGCCAAAGACACAGACAACGCCGACGCCTACAACCTGCTGGGCTACACCCACCGCAAACTGAAACGCTATGAGGTGGCTGAAGACTATTATCAGCGTGCCTTGGCGTTGGACCCCGATCACCGCGGTGCAATGGAGTATCTGGGTGAACTTTACGTGGAAACCCAGCGCCTGGACGAGGCCAACGCCATGCTCAGCCGACTGGATAAAGCCTGTTTCTTCGGTTGTGAGGAATACCGAAAACTAAAGTCCATGATCGACAATCGGGAGCAGAGGCCGGAAACCGTTTCCAAGTGGTAATCAGCCGGTTTCGGTTTTCCAGCCTTCCACTTTGACACACAATCCCTTGGAGACGATGCGGTTGCTGGGCATGCTGGCACCGCCTGCCGCTTCCACTGACACCATCAGATACTCCGCATCCTTTATCAGACCCCACTGGGGTTTGGTAAGGGATTTCTCGATGCGTTTCTCCACATCAATGACCCCCAGGCTGGTAATGCTGCCATCCACTTTCGAGATTGCCCAAAGTTGTAGATTCTGATCGTTCTGCAACTTGGGCTTTGCCAGCATATCCAGCGCCAGCACGCGGCCGGTTTGGGTAAGGGTCACCACCATAGTGGGCTGGGCATTGCTGTCTTTCATGACCGCCACATAATTAATGGCGGCTGACGGCGGTTGACCCACCGGCGCCCACACCAGCACGGCCAGCACCAACGCACAGGTCAATGCCAATCCGGAAAACCATCGATAAAAGCCGAGTTTCTTCTTGAGGTTTTCCAACATGGGATCGGCCGCGCCGTTGATGGCACTGAGGATATTGTTCAGGGTAGATTTTTTCGGGCTAAGCTCCGGCGTGTAATGGTGCAGCGACTGCAGTTTATGCTCCCACTGCCTGACCCGATTTCGCAAACCGCTGTCATCGAGCATCAGGGTTTCCATACGCCTGCGAGCCGGGCCACGCAGAGTACCGGCAACGTAATTGGATGCCAACCGATCCTGCAGTTCGGGATTTTGATATCTTAGTGACCCAGACATTGTGCCAACCTCGTTAAGCCCCGCTTGAGCCAGGATTTGACCGTGTTGATGGGTTGCTCCACATGGATTGCAATGTCCTCCCGGCTATAACCGTAGTAGTACGCCATCAGAATCGCGTTACGGTTCAACGTATCCAGGGTTTGCAGACATTGATTGAGTTTGATGTCGGTGTCTTTCTGCAGCATGCCGGCGATGGGCGATTCGGCGCTGGTTTCACCAAACAGTTCCTGTACTTCCCCGTATTGGTCCCGGCGCTTCTGTTCACGCTTATCCGATCTCAGCTTATCCAGGGCTCGATAACGCAACAGTGAGGTCATCCAGGTCATGGGCTCGCCCTGGTGGCGTCGGTATTCACCGGCCTTGTGCCAGATCTGTAGAAACGTCTCCTGCAGGACATCATTGCTTTGGTCGGCATCGTTCAGCAGTTTCATGGCGATGCCGTTGAGCTTGGCGGCGACCAGTCCATAGAGCTGCTGCAATGCCGCTTGATCCCGCAATGCAATACGGGCCAGCAATTGCTCCAAGCGGTCGGCTTCTTCCGCACTCTGCTCAGCTGGCGGGTTATCTGCTGGATCGCCGTTGGTCATGGTTGACTCCATTCTCCCCTCAAAACGCCCGTGACTGACCACTGCTCAGCGCAAAAGCCAACCAACCTCAATTCGATACATTATTCAGACTAACACTACGGGAATGCTTACCGTGCTCATTAGAGCAGGGAATAATAACAAAGTTCAACCGGTGGATGGGGCGGAAGACGAGAAGGACGGCAACAGGCTGTGCAGCCTGCTGTATCGCAGCCTGTGGTTTGGCAGCAAAGCGGGTGGCTCAGAAAGGTTAAATTACCTGATTCAGTTGCCGTTCCACACTGGACAGATCCGGGATCACCGCACGCTCACCGCTGACCATCACCAGGGTATCGTAGGCCGGATCTTCCGACACTTCTTCGCTGCTCAACTCTTCAGGGAACACCCGCACCAAACGGGGTAATCCCTGCACTGAAATCGCGTAGAACGGCAGCTTGCACTCACCGACACCATTAATCACCGCCAGACGCTGACCCACATCCGCATCCTCTATCTCAGAGCTGTTCATCCGCTCCAGTGAGATCACCGGTAGCTCAACCCCGCGCCAGTCCACGGTACCCAGCAACCAGTCCGGAGTGTCTTCCTGCTTCTGTGGTTGATCCCAGCTGACGATCTCCGCCACTGCCACGTTGGGAATCAAAAGTGGACGCCCCATCATGGGGATCAACAAGCTGGCAATTTGTTCGGGTAATTCAGCCATAGAATGTTCCGTCTAATTTAACAATGATTCGGAGTAGTGCTCCGAGGTGTATTCGACCAGTTTACGGGCCAACTCCCGGGGAGAGCCACTGAAGCTAACACAACCGGTGGCCCGTGCTGAGTCCGGCTGTGAGCTGTTGGCACAGGTCTCGGCACTTTGCGCCCAGACTTCGATGCCCATCTGTCGCAACTTGGCGGCGGAGATGGCGCCGTCATTGCCCATGCCACTGAACAGTATAGCGCCGCTTTGCACCCCAAAATGGTCCGCTATCAGCGCCATTACCTGATCGATGGACGGTGAATACGGCCCTTCCCACGGTTCCTCAAACAGCTCCACCCGGGCAAACTGATTCACCGACATCACCTGCTCAACCGGCGCGATCAGTATTTCCCCGTGGCTCAGGCAGCGTCCGGCCCGTGGTTCCTTGAAGGTAAAATGGGAGTTGCGGCTCCACACCTTACTCAGGGTTTCCTGGAATCCGGGATCAATGTGCTGCGCGATCACAAAGGCAATGGGCAATCCTGCCGGCAACGCGTCAAGGAACTCCTTCACCGCCGCCGGACCGCCCAACGAGGCCCCCAACACCCAAACGTTGGAAGCGGGATCGCCTTCTTCTTCGGTGTCGGCGTTGTCCGTCTGCACCGGCTCCGTCACCGCCTGGGCCAGGGTCTGCATTTCCGTATCGCAGGGCATCGGCTTACCCACAATGTCTTTCAACTTTGAGAAAATCTTGCGCTCCCAGCGTTGAAACTGCAGGCTGCTGATACTGGGAGCGTTGCCTTCCCCCAACAGAATCGGAACCGTGGAAGACTCAAACAAGTGCACAATGAAATCCGACCATTTGTCTTCGTCTTCGATGTCCACCAACCAAACATCCGCCTGGTCGCCCATGATCAACTCGTCGCTTACCTTATCCGGCGACAAGGTAACTGCCACACCGTAGCCCACCGACTCAATGGTCTTGCAGACCACGTGTCGTTGCAGTGTTGAGTCTGCAATGACCCCCACCCGGGGGTTCTGGCTCCCTTTACGGGTGCCGGGCTTGTGGGACACACTAGGCTTCCTGTTTGATCAGATCTTCTATGGTCTGCAGTAAAACGGTTTCCTGATAGGGTTTACCCATGTAACGGTTAACGCCGATGCTCATGGCCCGGTCACGGTGTTTTTCACCGGTGCGCGAGGTAATCATGATGATCGGTGTATCCTGCAGTCGCTCATCGTGCCGCACCAGGGTGGCCACTTCAAAACCGTCCATCCGCGGCATTTCAATGTCCAGCAACATTACATCCGGTTTGATGTCCTGCAGTTGGGTGATGGCATCCACACCGTCTTTGGCCGTCACCACATCAAACCCGTGACGTTCCAGCAGGCGACTGGTTACCTTGCGTACCGTCACCGAGTCGTCCACCACCATCACCAGCGGCGTCTCATTGGCTTCTTCCCGCGCACGGGCCGCTTCCTGGGACAATTCCAGATTCTCTTCCAGACTGAGCTGTGCCTGCTCGGCACGGATCACAGCATTCAAGTCAAGAATGATGACCACGCTACCGTCACCGCGAATGGTGGCACCGGAAATACCGCTCACCGCCGCTAATTGCGGCCCCACGGATTTCACCACCACCTCGCGGGAACCCAGCAGCGCATCCACCTGCAGGGCCACCGCATGATCGCCACCGCGCACCAGCAGCACCGGTATCGGTTTGGTATGGCTGGTGAGGTTGGGAATGGGATTGTTATGCACATAACGCCCCAGATAACGCATACTGTATTGCTGCGCCGCGTATTCAAACTTGGGTGCATCCGGCTGGTAATACGCTTCCAGTTCATAGGGGCTGACCCGCACGATCCCTTCGATGTTGTTCAAGGGAATGGCGTACTGGTCTTCACCCACCCGCACCATCAAGGCACGGTTGACCGACACGGTAAACGGCAGGCGAATGGTAAACTGGGAACCGGCGCCGGGGGCAGAGTGCAGCTTCACGTTACCGCCCAACTGCTTGATCTCGCTGTGCACCACATCCATACCCACACCACGGCCGGAGATTTGGGTCACTTTTTCCGCCGTACTGAAACCGGGTTTGAAAATAAACTGCATCACTTCCTTGTCGGTCAGGGGCGCATCGGTTTTCATCAAACCCCGCTCGATAGCCCGCTTCTTAACACCTTCAAGATTGATACCCTTACCATCGTCGGTGAGCCGCAGTACCACTTCACCGCCTTCACGGGCCAGGTGAATGGTGATGCGGCCGGTGTCCTTTTTACCGGCGGCCACCCGCTGTTCCGGGGTTTCCAAACCATGGTCCACCGCGTTACGCAGCATGTGTTCCAGGGGCGGCACCATACGTTCCAGCACCGTCCGATCCATTTCCCCTTCGGCACCGATGATTTCCAGTTCCGCTTTCTTGCCCACTTCACCGGCAATCTGCCGCACGATACGACGCAGGCGGGGCACCATGCGGGAGAACGGTACCATGCGCGTACGCATCAGGCTCTCCTGCAATTCGGAGTTGATACGGCCCTGCTGGATCAACAGGGTTTCTGCATCGCGGGCCCGATCCGTCAGCGAGTCCCGCAGGTCCATCATATCCGACACGGTTTCACCTAATGACCGCGACAACTGGTTAAGCGTCGAGTATCGGTCCATCTCCAACGGGTCAAAATCTTCGTAGCCCTGACCCTCGGTCTGGGCCTGTTGATAACGGTAGGAAATCTGGGCTTCGGTTTCGATATCCAGTCGGCGCAATAATTCACGGGCACGATCTATGGTCATGCCGATCTCACTGATGACCCCGTTGAAGTCAGTGATCTCCTGCTCAATCCGGCCACGAATAATGGAGGTTTCACCGGCCAGGTTTACCAATCCCTCCATCAGTTCCGACGACACCTTAACGCTTTCACCACTGGAGCGCTTTTTGTCTTCTGTATGGAAGGCAGAAGCCGGCAGCATTTCATCCGGCTTCGGTGCCACGAAGGTTTCCTGGGGCGTGGGCTGGGCAGTGATGGGCACTACGTTGTCCGCCGGCTCTTCTGCTGCAGACTCTGCTACCGCCTCCTGCGACGGAGCCTCGTCTTCCATGGAGAATTCAAACTCGGCAGCATGCTCCTCGCCTGCAGTGGAAATCAGCTCACCGCCATGCTGTCGCAGATGTTCCATCTGTTCAAACAGCTTGTCGTGTTCCGACTGCACCCGGGCAAAGAACGCATCGTCCATGGCCACCTGATCGGTTTCGCTCTGAATAAGGAAGGTTTCAAAACTGTGACTCAAATTACCAATGTGCACCAGACCGGCCAGACGCGCGCCCCCTTTCAGGGTATGCAGCAGGCGTTTCATCTCGTCCAGGTGTTCCTGATTGTCGCGTTCGGACAGCCACGCATTAATGGTATTGTCGATGCCCTCGGTGAGTTCTTCTGCTTCTTCCAGGAAGATCTCCAGAATTTCGGTATCCACTTCCTCACCGGCACCACCCAGGGCCGATAAGGCTTCGGTGTCCGCTTCGGCCCGCGGCTCCAACGCATTATCCGCCACCGTCAGCACCGGTACTTCCGGTTCGTCCGCGGTCTCGGTTGAAGGCGCTTCCTCCGTCAGACGGCCATGGGTAAAGTCATCGATTTTACCGATCAGGTCATCGGCCGGTTTCGCCTGCTGGCCACTCTGAATGGTCTCAAACATTTCGGCCAGGCGATCGTGGCATTGATGCAGTAAATTATACAACGGTGCAGTCGCCGTGAAGGTTCCCAGGCACAGGCCTTCGTACAGATTTTCCAGATGGTGGGCCAGATCCCCCATTTCTTTCATATCCGACATTCTGGCGCCACCCTTTAAGGTGTGCAGGCTGCGTTGCAATCCTGCCACCACCTCAAGATTGGTAGGTTCATCCACCCAGGTCTGTAACTGTTCGGCCGTGGTATCAAGAATCTCAGACGCTTCTTCCAGGAAGATTTCCACCAGCTCCGGATCGTAGTCGCTGGCCATGTCTTCCTGTGGTGTTTCGGCTTCCGGTTCATCATCCAGTTCGTCAATTTCTTCAATACTGAATTCTGTATCCTCGGCATCCGCATCATCGATAATCAGTTCTTCGGAGGCAAACTCCGCTGTACTGTCCGCGCTGATCTGCTCAGCATCAGCATCAGCGGTGAAATCAAACTTCAGATCATCAGCTTGTTCTGTTTCAACTTCTGGTTCCGCGCTGTCCTCGGCCTCAGAATCTTCCAACACAAACTCATTGTCTGTCTCGGCGGAATCGTCTTCCAGGGAAAACTCAAACTCATCGGCGTCCGCTTCCGGGGCCGCCAATGCACCCAGGTCGATGGCTTCTTCCGCTTCGTCCGCTTGCCCGCTTTCTGCATGTTGGCTTGCGGCATCCAGCTGTTCCGTCACTTCCGGTGCCTGATCCATCAGTGACTGTAATTCACTGATGACCACGGCATCCGCCAGCACCGGTTGACCGGCGGCCACGAAATCCATCATGTTGACCAGGGATTCATGAGCCTTATGGGCAGTCCGGAAGAACACCGGATCCGGCGTGATCATGCCATTGGCAGCCGCCTCATAAAGCTCTTCCAGGGTCATGCTCAGCTCGACTACCTCATTCAGTTGAGCCGCGCTGGCACTGCGAGCCAGAATACGCAGTTCCTGACGCAGTTTATCCAGGTCGTCCCCCGGCACCGGGTTCTGCTCCCAGTGACTGAGCACATCGCCGGCATCCATGATCAGGTCCATGCCTTCGGCCAGGAACATACTGAGCAACTGAGGATCGGCGCGCCCGGACTGAGCGATCTCTTCCTCTTCCACATGCTTGAGTTTCTCTTCGCGCAACTGCTCGATCCGTTGCAGCAACGTCTCGCTACCGGCAATGGGCGCATCCGGGTGCGCCATCAGGTCTTCGAGCCCCTGTTCGATCAGCTGCACAAAGTCGTCCAGCAGTTCAAAAATATCATCCGTTGCGGTTACCCCCTGCAGATGACACTCTTTAAAGAAGCGCTCGGTGGGTGAGGCCAGCTCTGCTATGGGGCCAATTCCCGCCATATGGGCACTGCCTTTCAAAGTGTGCAGCGCCCGCAACATATCGTCACTGAGGGTTTGTTTTTCATCCTGCGCCAGATACCCTTTCAACGTTTCCAGATGGGAGGATGCTTCCTGACTGAAAATATCCACCAACACCGGATCAATCTCTGAACCGGAATCCCCCGCTTCGACTTCCGTCGCCTCAGGCAACTGCTCCATCACCGGTGCTGCCTCCGCAGCCGAGCCGACGCTGAGATCATCCGGTATCGCGGGAGGCGTCTCGCCCTTGGACAGGGCATCGGCCACCGCAGCCAACGGCGCCACATTAATCCCCGGCTTAACCCGCTCCTCAAACGCCTTGACCAGTTCCGGAATCACGCCGGTGACGCGGGCCACAATGTCCGTGACGGCGTCTGTAGTGGGCACACTGTTGTCCAGCACCCGGTTCAGCATGTTCTCCACCGACCAGGCCAGTTCACCGACAACGGTGGCCCCCACCATGCGCCCGCTGCCTTTCAGGGTATGATAGGCGCGGCGCAATTCCTTCAGGGCTTCTTCGTTATCGTGATCGGTGGTCCAGCGGGGTAGGTATTCCTGGATGGTTTCCAGCACCTCACCGGCTTCTTCAATAAAGATCTCAATGACTTCCTCGTCGATGAGATCGTCTTCCGCTTCGGGTTGGGCAGCAACGGTTTCGCCTGCTGCCAGCAGATCCTCATCGGTAAACTCGATCTGAATGATGTCGTCATCGGACTCCGGCTGCAGATCATCGGCAGCGGATTCCAGCGCTGAATCCCCTTTGCCAGAGGCATCGCCATCTTGCGTATCCAACAGCGTGGGCGCCATGTCATTGGGATCGATCCGCTCGGCGGGATAGCCTAATGTCGCCACCGCCTCTTCGGCAATCGACAGAATATCCTCGTCGCCGGGGAAGCGGTCACCCAGTCGTTCCAGATAATATTCCACGCTGGTAATGGCATCTGCCAGGGTGTCCATTTGTTTCCAGTCCGGGCGCACGCCGCCTTCGATCAACTGCTCACTGATGAAGTTGATACAGCTTTGCAACAAGGCCGCCGGATGGGCCAGCGGCACCATCATCAAACCACCCCGCACACTGTGCAGAATATCCGGCACTGCCTGCAACGAATCCGGATCAAAATCCGAGCCAATATAATCGGAGATAGCATCCTTGGCGTTCTCCAGACCGGAACGGGACTCCTCGATCACCGCGGAACGCGCCTTACTGATCTGTTCAGGCGACACAAACTGGGAATCATCCTCCTCATCATCACCGGCAGCGGCGGCGCTGGGGTCCATGGCCATACCCTGCAAGGTGGCTTCCACATACAGCAGTGCACCGGCCACATCCATCAGCATGTTGTCGTCGAGCGCGCTGCTGTCATCCACGATGCGGCCAATGGTATCAATCTGTTCGACGATAACACGGCGTGGATTACCCACGCCCAGTACCGCCAGGGTATCGGCGATTTGTTTCAGCACCGGAATCACGCTGCGCAGCTCCGCGCCATCCACCGCCTGCCCGCGCATGAACAGATCCAGGGTTTCCTTGACACCGCCCAGCTCTTCCAGCAACGCAGACACTACCGAAGCAATGGCGGCCTTATCCGGGCCGGTCAGGCGCTGACGCTCATCATCAAGCCGTTCTTCAGAGGGCAAGGCGCGATCCAGCTTAAAGGCGGCTTTTACTTTCTGAATACGGGACGTTTCACCTTCGGCGCGCGCCACGTAGAACAGCAGGTTTTTCAGCAAATCGGTGGGCAGGGCCTCATCCCGATTGGCTCCGGTATCAATACTGTGTTTCAGTTGACGGTCCAATTGACCGAACAGCATTTTTACGGAAGTACCCAATTCAATGTAGGAACGGGATACGCCTTCCACCAGCGCCGCTGCAACCCACCATAACTGGCCCATGGCGGTGTTGCTGTATAACTGCTCGAGTTTGGCCAGGGATTTGGCCATGTACCCCAGATTGGTGGGCATATCCTGATTGCGGATCAAACCCACCAGGGCGAATTGGTACAGCTGACGGATCTTTTTAAGCAATTGCGGCAGTTGCGCCAGGGCTTCCTGTGATACGGCGTCTTTTGGCGCCGCCTCGCCGCCGGCTTCCAGATCCGGTTTGAACAATGCGGTTTCCGACAGCAGAGGCTCACCCCGGGCCGCCCTTAGATCATTCAACAGCGGCAATACCACCACCGGCATATCGCGCTGCCCATCCTTAACCCGGTCCAGATACACCGGTAATTGCAGGATGGCTTTCATCAGCACTTCCTGGGCATCTTCCACCCGCTGCACTTTTTCATTGATCAGCGCAATAGCCAGGTTTTCCATTTCTTCTGCCAGCAGGGCCGCACCAAAGAACTCCACCATTTGCAGGGTACCTGCAACCTGATGCAAATGGGTGAGGCAAAAGCGCATGCGCGTGGAATCTTCGGGGTTGTCCACGAACGCTTCCAACGATTGTTGCGCCTGTTTCAGGGTTTCCTCGATCTCGCCCTTAACCCAATCCAGCGCTTGAAAATCGTGTTGATCAGCCATGTCTGCTCCTGGCTCTGGTTATCTTGACTGCACTATGAGTGATTGCGTTTCACGAACGCCAGGGTGTCCTTGTACTGAATGCGTTCCATATCCGGACGCTGCCAGTCAATCACTTCACCCACCCCGAGCACCATCATGCCGCCTGGTGCCAATCGATCAGCCAAATGGGTAACGATGTCTTTTTTGCGCCAACTCTGGAAATAAATCAGCAAATTCTGACAGAACACCAGATCCACGTTCTGAAGCGGCGACTGCCGCAGGTCCAGCACATTAACCTGCGCAAAACAGACTCGATCTTTCAAGCGCGGCACCACACGACATCGACCACGCTCATAATTTTCAAAAAACTGCTGGACGTAACGTTGAGCCACGCGCTCCAGCTTACGAATGTTGTACACACCTTCCCGCGCCTTGGACAACGCCGGTAAACTGATATCTGTGGCGGTGATGCCGTAATAGCGGCGCTCATCCTGCAGGCTCACCAGATCTTCCATCACCATGGCCAGGGAGTAGGCTTCCTCGCCGGTGGCACAACCCACACTCCACAGCTCAATATGCTTGCGGCCCTGTTCGCGATACAGGCTCTGACAATAGTTGCGCACCAATTCATAGGAGCTGGGATGGCGGAAAAAACTGGTTTCCTGAACAGTGAGACGGTCAACCAGCGTGGCCCACTCCACTTCGCCCGCCAAACCGGACATCAGCTTTTCATAGTAGGTGTCATAGCTGGTACAGCCAATCTCGCGCATGCGGATATTCAGGCTGGTTTCCAGGAAGGATTTACGCTCGATGGATAACTGCATACCGGTACGATCTTCAAGCAGATTGCGCCAGCGCATGAACTGTTCGTCGTTCAGTTCGGCTTTTTGAAGACTCCATCGTTCTGCTGGCACTGACATCACTCCCGGCCACAACACCTGTAACCGGCCCGATGTCTGTTGCCACAGCCACCGGGCCAAGGTGTTTTACATTCCCGTTTCCGGCAGTTTGAAACCGGCAACTGAATTACGCATCTGCACCGCCAGTTCCGCCAGGTTACCGATGGACGTTGCCGTCGCGGTGGTACCGGCAGAGGTTTGCGAGGTGATTTCCTGGATAACGTTCATCGTATTGGAAATGTGACCTGCCGACGCTGCCTGCTGACGCGCTGCGTTCGAAATGTTCTGGATCAAGTCCGCCAGGTTACTGGATACGTTCTCGATCTCTTCCAGGGCCACACCCGCGTCCTGCGCCAGGCGGGCACCGCGCACCACTTCAGAGGTGGTTTGCTCCATGGAGATTACCGCTTCGTTGGTGTCGGTCTGGATGGTTTTAACCAGTGCCTCGATCTGCTTGGTGGCCGCAGAGGCCCGTTCCGCAAGGCGCTGTACTTCGTCCGCTACCACCGCGAAGCCGCGACCCGCTTCACCGGCCATAGAGGCCTGGATCGCCGCGTTCAATGCGAGAATGTTGGTTTGGTCGGCGATGTCGTTGATCAGCGATACGATGTCACCGATTTCCTGGGAGGATTCACCCAGTCGCTTGATCCGTTTGGAGGTTTCCTGAATCTGTTCACGGATGGTGTCCATCCCGTGAATCGTATTCTGTACCACTTCCGCACCTTTGTTGGCGATGGATACCGATCGCTCCGCAACCGCCGCTGATTCAGCCGCGTTGGCCGATACCTGGTCGATGGACACCGCCATCTCGTTGATCGCGGCTGATGCCCCGGCAATTTCCTGGGCCTGATGTTCGGACGCTTCCGCCAGATGCATAGCCGTGGCCTGGGTTTCCTGGGCCGCAGCCGATACCTGCACCGCTGTCTCATTGATGGTGGATACCAGTGAGCGCAATTGGTCGATGGTGAAGTTGATGGAGTCGGCGATGGCACCGGTGAAATCCTCGGTTACCGTGGTCTGGATGGTCAAGTCACCATCCGCCAGGTCACCCAGCTCATCCAGCAGTCGCAGGATCGCTTCCTGGTTATGCTGGTTCTGCATTTCTTTCTCTTCACGACGCTGTTCCTCTTCCGCCAGACGAGAGCGGGTTTGGGCGATAAAGGAGAAGAAGATCAGCAGCAGGAAGAGCAGTGCCAGAGCGGCGAAGATAATACCGAAGAGTGTCGACCAGAAGCCGGCTACCGGGGTGCCCTCGAAGGAGCGGGCCAGTGCACCGGTTTCGGTCAGCAGGGTTTGTGAATCCTTGAAGATGCCGTTGGCTGCCGCACGCACCTGGAACAGTTCCGGCGAACTCTCCAGGATCTCGTCCACGCTTTCCGCCACACCGGCAAACAGGTCAGAAATTTCATTAAGGGATTCCACCGCGGCTTTATCCCGCACCCGGGTGATACCCAGTGATTTGTCCCCTTCCAACATACCTTGCAGTACACGACCGAATCGCTCGGTATCCTGGCCGAAACTGTCGGCGGCCATGACCGCGTCTTCGCCCCCTTCCAGCACCTTGTTAACCGAACGCACAATTCGTTCTGCCAGCAGCGACTGTCGCTGTGCCACCGCCACCTGGTCTGCCGGTGCCTTGCTGTCCACCAGGGTCTGAACCACCAGATCGTACTCTTCCTGCAGTACGGGGATGTTTTCATTCAGAGCCCGGGCCACGTCGTGCAGGTTAATCACCGTCTGGCGACCTTCCAGAATCACGTCGGAGCTGTCGGACACCTGCTTCCAGACCCGCTCCACGTCACCCATTTCCTGGGGGGCGGAGGTGATAAAGATTGAATCGGCGGCCATGCCTTCATCGGGAGAGCCGTTTTTGATGGCATCCCATTCCAGACCGAAATCCACCCGCGCCTGATCCAGGAAGGAGAACGCGTCTCCGTTACCGGCGGCAGCCTCGAGGGCGTTTTTCGCGATCCTTTGAGAGAGTACCCTCAATTCTGTCGCTTTGGTTACGTACTTCGCTGACTGCTCACTGTGATTTGCCACAAAGTAAAAGTTCAGCAGCATCAGACCAATGGTGATAACCAGGCCAATAATATAGACCGGTATCAGGTTAGTGGACTTGCTGGATTCCAGCTTTCCAGTGCTAGACGACATAGGCGGACTCCTGGCCGTTTAGTGCACAACACATGTTTTATGAACACTTGTTATTGATTACACAAGAAAGGCGCCTTTCAACACCTGTCCCTTAACTAATTAAAGAACAAATTCTGAAAGATGCCTTATCGTTTAAGTTATGAACATTACTGTTCACACAAGTGGGGCGTGAAACCATCTGCAATCCCTGCCCCCATTCAGCAGCCTCTTGCGAGAACCGCACGAATAACAATGCTTCCCTGTTCAGGAAGCCACATTGAGGAAGCGCGGGTCCCGCGCCAGCTCATATAAACTAAACCAGGCAAAAAAGCCTTTTTCGGTTTCGAATCCGCCCTTCAGATAGGGCATGGTGTCGGCGTATTCCCCGGGCACAGTCTGGGTGTAGAGATCCTGTGCAATATGCTGCATACCCAGCACTTCATCCACCACCAGACCGCTGTACAGCTCACCGCGCTCCAGCGCCAGCAGACGCCGCCGTTTCAGTTGCAATTGGGAGGGATTGTTGAGGAAGGCCATCAGATCCATCACCGGCATCAGGCGACCGCGCACATTGGCGATCCCCTTGACCCAGCTCTGTACACCAGGTACTTGAGTATAACGGGGGACCGTGAGAATTTCGGATACTTCATCCATCGGTGCCACATAGCGCCGATCATTCAGAGTAAAACCAACCCCACTCCAGATTGACTTGGCCTGCTCCTGTTCCGGCAGACCGTGCGCATGCTGGCGGCTGCGCTCGGATATCTCAATCAGTTTGAGATAGGCTTGGGAAACCTCAGACATAGTCTTGTTTAACTTCCGCTCATGGCTCGGTTGATGGTATCAATCAGCACCGCTTCGTCCACCGGTTTGGTCAGGTAATCGGTGGCGCCCTGACGGCGGCCCCACACTTTATCGGTTTCCTGATCCTTGGTGGTCACAATAATCACGGGAATGTGCTTGGTGTCCTCGCCTTTGCTCAGCTGACGAGTGGCCTGAAAGCCATTGAGGCCGGGCATCACCACATCCATCAGCACCACATCCGGCTGCTCCTGACGAGCCACCGCAACACCATCTGCACCGTTATCAGCGGAGATGATTTCAAACCCGTGTTTTTCCAGGGTTTCCTTGAATTTGTATGTTTCAGTCGGTGAATCATCAACGATTAGAACGCGAGGCATAGCTCCTCCGTAGTCTTCTTAATATAGTTGGAACATTTCAGGCCGCTGCATTCACGGCCATCGAACACCGGCAATCAGGCTGCCGCCACGTGTTCGCGAATTGCCCCCAGCAACTCTTCTTTACTGAAAGGCTTGGTCAGATACTGATCAGAGCCTACAATACGGCCTTTGGCCTTGTCGAACAAACCGTCTTTACTGGACAGCATAATCACCGGTGTACTCTTGAACGCGCTGTTGTTCTTGATCAAAGCGCACGTCTGGTAACCATCCAAGCGGGGCATCATGATGTCCACGAAGATAATATTGGGTTGGGTATCGGCGATTTTTGACAGCGCGTCGAACCCGTCAGTGGCGGTGATCACAGTACAGCCTGCTTTCTTCAGAAGTGTTTCAGCGGTTCGACGAATGGTTTTACTATCGTCAATGACCATCACTTTCAGATTCTCAAAATTATCTTCCATCGACATTGCCTTTGTTATTAACAGCGATAAGTCAGCAATCTTATTATAGTTATAATATCGTTATGGGCAGTTCGCAAACTCAGAAGGCGAGAAATTCTGCCGGATATACAACGCAGCATGATATTTATCACAGTTTTTACATTCAATCTATAAACCACTGTGGATAAAGCGTTTTTTCGCCCCAATAAATGCACAATATTTATAACCAGAACAACAGATCCAGTGTAACCTATAGAGAGTTTTTGTGTCCCATGGGGACCTTTCCCAGTCAGTAGAGCACACCATGACAATCAAAATCGGGGTGGTGATGGACCCCATCGAATCTGTCACTTATAAAAAGGATAGCACCCTCGCCATGTTGTGGGAGGCGGATTCACGCAATTGGCAGATTTTTTACCTGCTGCAGTCGGATCTGTACATCGACAGCGGTGAACCCTGCGCCCGCATGACCCGCCTGCACCCCAAACAGGATCCGCAAAAGTGGTTTGAGTTCGGCGAGGAAACCCAGGCCCCACTGGCCAACCTGGACGTGATCCTGATGCGCAAGGATCCACCCTTCGATATGAACTTCATCTACACCACCTACATACTGGATCGCGCGGAATCCCGCGGCGTACTGGTGGTGAATCACCCGCAGAGCCTGCGGGACTGCAATGAAAAGGTGTTCGCCACCCATTTTCCCCAATGTTGCGCCCCCACTCTGGTGTGTGCCGACAAGCGCCGGTTGCGGGCCTTTGCGGAAGAACACGAGGATGTGATTCTGAAGCCCCTGGACGGCATGGGCGGGGCCTCCATCTTTCGTACCGGTGGCAATGACGGCAACCTGAGCGTGATTATCGAAACCCTGACCCAGCACGGGCGCACCCCGGCCATGGCCCAGAAGTACATCCCCGAGATCAGCAAAGGCGACAAACGCATTCTGGTCATTGACGGTGAGCCGGTGTCTCACTGCCTGGCCCGCATACCTGCGGTGGGTGAAGTGCGCGGCAATCTGGCTGCTGGTGGCTCAGGGGTGGTACAACCGCTTTCGGATCGCGATCGCTGGATTTGCGATCAGGTACGCGACACATTGTTGCAAAAAGGGTTAATCTTCGTCGGCCTGGATGTGATCGGGGATTACCTCACCGAAATCAACGTCACCAGCCCCACCTGCATTCGTGAAATCGACGCCGGTGCCGGTTTGAACGTGGCCGGGCTGCTGATGGACGCAATTGAAAAGAAACTGAAGTAAGTTGAGTAACGCACAATAATGATGGCTGCTGTTGCCGAACAACCCGTCGTTTCCGCGACGGACCGTTTTACTTTTACGCTGTTTCTGGCGCTGGTGCTGCACCTGATTCTGCTGTTTGGTGTGCACATCGGGCTGCCTGATCAACTGCCTGCGGCCACCTCCCTGGAGGTCATTCTGGCCCAACACCACTCGGATGAAGAGCCGGAGGAGGCGGATTTTCTGGCTCAATCCAATCAGGTGGGCAGCGGTACGGAAGCGGAAAAGCTGAAACCCACCACCGATCAGGTGGCCAGTTTTGATGATGCCGTGATCCGTGATGTAAAACCCCTGCCGCAGGAAGCCAGCCAGAAGCCGGTGCAGCCCACCACCTCCACACAGCTCAGCAGCACTGGGCAAACCGAACAGAAAACCATCAAAACCCCCACCAGTGACCTGGACCGGCAGGTGAAAATCTCCAAGGAGGAGATGCTGGCCAACCTCAATCGCCAGATTGAAATGGCAAGCTACGAAGCGGCCCTGGAAGAAAAGCGGCAAGCCTACGCCAAGCGCCCCAAGAAACGGGTGCTGACCTCAGCCAGCACCAAACGGGCGGCGGATGCGGCCTACCTGGAGTCCTGGCGCCGCAAGATCGAATACCTGGGCAACCTGAACTACCCCAACGAGGCCAAAAAACGTCGAATTCACGGGGAATTGCGCTTGCTGGTGTCCATCAACTCTGACGGTACCCTGCGTGAAATGAAGGTCCTGAAAAGCTCGGGCCACCGCATTCTGGATCAGGCCGCCATGGAAATCGTCAGAATCGCCGCGCCGTTCTCGGTGTTTCCCCCGGAAATCAAGCAAGACACCGATATTTTGGAAATCATCCGCACCTGGCGCTTCGGTAAAGGTGATTTTCTATCGTCCTTCTGATTTCCGGTCCGGGTCAACCTGCTAAAACCCGGACTGGTCATTCCAAAAAATTCACTTGAACCCCTCGGCTGAACCCCCAATACTGAATAGATGACTGAAACCAAGCCCACCAACCTGAAGAACCACTTTCTGATCGCCATGCCATCCATGGCCGATCCCAACTTTGCTCATTCCATCACTTACATCTGTGAGCACAATGAGGAAGGGGCCATGGGTATTGTCGTGAACCGGCCCATGGATCTGATGGTGGGCGACATTCTGTCACACCTGAACATCGACAGTTACGACGACGGCTACAACGACATACCGGTGATGTGTGGCGGCCCGGTCCAGATGGAGCGTGGCTTTGTGCTGCACCGCTCGGATCCGGAGCAATGGGAAAACAGCCAGGTGGTGCACGGCGACCTGTGCCTGACCAGCTCCCGCGATATCCTGATGGCCATCGCCCACAACGAAGGCCCGAAGGACACCTTGATCGCGCTCGGCTACGCGGGCTGGAGTGCCGGCCAACTGGATGAGGAAATGGCCCAAAACGCCTGGCTCAGCGTAAAAGCCGACCCCGACATCATGTTCTCCACCCCCTATGAGCAGCGCTGGCAAGCCGCCGCCAACCTGCTGGGCATCGATCTCAACCTGCTTTCCGACCAAATCGGTCACGCCTGATCCGGCAGTCAGATACGATGGCAAAATTCCCCAGCTCACCTCAGGTCAGCATCATGGCATTTGATTTCGGCACCCAGAAAATAGGGGTGGCTGTGGGCCAGTCGATCACCGGTTCTGCCCAGGCTCTGCCGGAACTGCGCGCCCGTGACGGACAGCCGGACTGGCAGCAGGTAGCGGCACTGATCACCGAATGGCAACCGGACGCGTTCGTGGTGGGGGTGCCGGTGCAAATGGATGGCTCAGAATTTGAGCTGACGCAACGGGCCCGCAAATTCGGCCAGCGCCTGCAGGGGCGCTTTGGTTTGCCCTGGTTCTCCATGGATGAGCGCCTGACGTCGTTCGAGGCTCGCGAGTACCAACGGCAGCCATCAAGGGAGCCGGGCTCTGCCAAACGCAAGGACAGCCTGGTTGACAGTATCGCCGCAAGCCTTATCCTGCAATCCTGGTTCACGGAACAGTGGCCGCAATTATTGAAGGAAGTTTCCCCATGACCATGCCGCAAGTGGCACCTCTGCTGGACACCATGGCCAGCGACATCACCCGCACCCTGCTCGGCAAGCGCAAACAGGAACCCGCCATGGTGGGTATCCACACCGGTGGCGCCTGGCTGGCCAAGGAACTGCACAAAACGCTGGGCCTGAAACAGGCGTTGGGGTTGATGGACATTTCGTTTTACCGGGATGACTTTCAAGGTAAGGGGTTGCATCCGCAGGTGAAACCCTCCAACCTGCCATTCAATGTGGAAGGCCAGCACATCATTCTGGTGGACGATGTGATCATGAGCGGCCGCACCATCCGCGCCGCCCTCAACGAATTGTTTGATTACGGCCGCCCCGCCTGCGTGTCGTTGGTGGCCTTGGTGGACCTGCAGCGACGGGAATTGCCCATTCAGCCGGATGTTTGGGGTATAAGAATGGATTTAGACCCCAAACAAAGGATAAAATTAAGCGGCCCTGAGCCGCTGACCCTGACTCTGATCGAACCCAAAGCATGACGCCAACGACACCGCCACATCAATTGCAGCTGAACGAGAACGGTCAGTTGCGACACTTTCTGACGACCGAAGGATTGAGCACCGCCCTGTTAACCGAGATTCTCGACACTGCTGACTCCTTCGTCAGTGTGGGCAAACAGGCGGTGAAAAAAGTCCCCTTGCTGCGCGGCAAAACCGTGGTCAATCTGTTTTTCGAAGCCAGCACCCGCACCCGCACCACCTTCGAACTGGCGGCCAAGCGCTTATCCGCCGATGTACTCAACATCAACATCAGCACCTCCGCCACCTCCAAGGGCGAATCCCTGATGGACATGCTGTGGAATCTGGAGGCCATGGACAGCGACATGTTTGTGGTACGCCACGAAGCCAGCGGCGCGCCCCATTTTATTGCCGAACACGTCACCCCTACGGTGGCGGTGATCAATGCCGGCGATGGCCGCCATGCCCACCCCACTCAGGCCATGCTGGATATGTACACCATACGCCGCCACAAAGGGGATTTTACCAATCTCAACGTGGCCATTGTGGGCGACGTGCTGCATTCCCGGGTGGCCCGTTCCCAGGTCCATGCCCTGCGTGGCCTGAATGTGGGCGAAGTCCGGGTGATTGGACCCAAAACCCTGATCCCCTCGGATTTTGACAGCCTGGGCGCCAGAATCTACTACGACATGGCGAAAGGCCTGCAGGATGTGGATGTGGTGATCATGCTGCGGCTGCAGAAAGAACGCATGCAGTCGGCACTGCTGCCCAGCGAAGCGGAATTCTATCGCCTGTATGGCCTCACCATGGAAAAGCTGGCGTTCGCCAAACCCGATGCCATCGTCATGCATCCCGGCCCCATCAATCGCGGGGTGGAAATCGAATCGGCGGTGGCCGATTGTGATCGTTCAGTGATTCTGCAGCAGGTAAATTACGGCATCGCCGTGCGCATGGCGGTGCTGTCCATGGCCATGAGCGGGCAGACCGAGTCCCAGAATGCGCTCACCGATGGGGAGGGCGCCCCGTGATTGATTTCTCCCGCCCCCATTTCAATCAGCGCATTGTCATTCGCAATGGCCGGGTAATTGATCCCAGTCAGGTACTGAACCAAAAGGCGGACATTTACATTGCCGACGGCGTGATCGCCAGCATCGGTGAATCCCCGGTGGGCTTCAAAGCGGATCTGGAATACGATGCCAAGGGCATGCTGATCATCCCCGGTGCGGTTGACCTCTGCGCCCGCATGCGGGAACCGGGCCAGTCGCAGAAAGGCAATATTCATTCGGAAACCCATGCCGCGGCAGCGGCCGGTATCACCCACCTCTGCTGCCCGCCGGATACGACCCCGATCATTGATACCCGGGCGGTGGCGGCGCTGATTCAGGAGCGGGCCTATCAATCCGGTTACGCCCACGTTATGCCGATCGGTGCACTCACCCACGGGCTGGAAGGGCAACACCTGTCGGAAATGCATGCCCTGCGCGAAGCCGGCTGCATTGGTGTCTCGCAACTGCGGCGCCCGGTGAAAGACAGCCAGGTGTGGTTACGTTGCCTGGAATACGCCAGCACCTTCGATCTGATCGTGTTTTTCCAAAGTGAGGATCAGTCCATCAGCCCCCGCGGAGGAATGCACGCCGGCCCCACCGCCACCCGCCTGGGCTTACCGGGCATTCCGGAATGTGCGGAAACCATCGCCCTGAGCCGGGACCTGCTGTTGGTGGAGCAAACCGGTGTTAAGGCCCACTTTGGCCAGATCTCCTGCGCCCGCAGCGTGGAGCTGATTGCCAACGCCCAGGCCAAGGGTCTGCCGGTAACCGCCGACGTGGCCGTGCATCAGCTCTATCTCACAGACAACATGATCGATGGCTTCAACAGCCACTTCCATGTGCAGCCGCCGGCGCGCACCGGTACCGACCGACAGGCGCTGATCGATGGGGTGAAGTCCGGGGTGATATCCATTCTGTGTTCCGACCACCAACCCCACGAAGCCGCGGCCAAGGCTGAGCCGTTCCCCAATACCGAAGCGGGCATCTCGGCGTTTTCCCACTACTTGCCGTTGAGTTATGAATTGGTGCACCAGGGCGTGCTCACCGAATCCGAATGGGTGCAACGCATTGCCATGAACCCGGCGCTCCTGATCGGGCTGGATGCCGGCCACCTGGGTATCGGCAGCAACGCCAACTTGTGCGTGTTCGACCCCAACCAACGCTGGACACTGACCACCGATAGCGTTTATTCCGCGGGCAAGAATACGCCCTTTATCGGACGCACATTACAGGGCCGGGTAACCTTGACCTTGCGGGACGGCACCGTCAGCTTTCGGCAGGCATAATCCGCGATTAACAGCACGGCCCCTATCGGGTTGTACTGCAGAAGCAGCCGAATACCAGCGTATTCAATACCGTCAGCTCCTGCCCGGACCGCAAGGCCTGCAGCACCGGCTCCAGGTAACTGTTCTCTGCATTGCAGATACCATCCTGGTGATAGGGGCCGAAATACTGAATCTGTCCGCGCGGATTGAACAGAACGACAGAAGGGGTTGCGGGAATCCATTGTGCCAGCAATCTGCGATCTGCGGCCCCAAACCCACCCGCGGCCAGGTCCACGGCCACAACCTGCATCTGCGCCGGATTCGCCTCGGCCGTAAAGCGCTGGTGATACAATTCAACAAACCGCTCGCAGCCGCAATCATCCTGCTTAAAACGAACAAACCAGGATCGACCATCCTCTAACTCAGGGAAACGTTGACGCAGCAAGGTACGCAACGCAGTTTGCTGCGCCATATCGGCCAGCACCGGAGGCTGTTGCATCTGGGCATCAAACCATTGTTTCGGCTTGACCAGAAAATACCAGTAGGCGCCACCCAGCAGCAGCACCCAAGTCACGAAAAACACGCTGGCCTTGAGCAAGGTTCGACGCTGATTGCTATCCACTAACCAACCCGAAAGCCCGCCAACTTGCCGTTCAGCTCAGACACCAACTGCTCTGCACGCTGCACTTCATGCAACCCGTCACTGGAATGAGACGTCACATCCTGTGATGCCTGCTTGATGTGATTGACATTCTCCGCCACATCGCGACTCACCGCAGACTGTTCCTCTACGGCAGCGGCAATTTGCTGAATCATACCGTTAACACCTTCCAGACCGGTATTGATCTCACTGAGGCGCTCCACCACTTCCGTGCTGTAACGTTCGGTTTCTTTCACCTTGTGCTGACAACCGGTCATTGCTCCCACTGCATCCTCGCTGCCGGACTGCAGGTTAACAATCAGGTTATTAATTTCCTTGGTGGAATCGTAGGTGCGTGAAGCCAGCGCCCGCACTTCATCGGCCACCACCGCAAAGCCACGGCCCTGCTCTCCGGCCCGCGCAGCCTCGATGGCCGCATTGAGCGCCAACAGATTGGTCTGTTCTGCAATACTCTGAATCACATCCACCACGGCACTGATGGCTCGACAATTTTCCGCCAGGGTTTCAATTTTGGTGCCTGCGCCCACCAGCGATCCGGACAAACCCCGGATCGATTGTTGAGTCAGATTCACATTCTCCAGGCACAGTCGGTTATCCGATACCGCCTGATCCGTATTGCGGGAGGTTTCCTGGGTGTTTTCCGAAATGGACACCACCGACTGGGTCAACTGGTCCATGGCCACCGCAATCTGTTCAGACAAACCCATCTTATCGCGCGACAGCGATTCCAGTTTGCGGTTGGACTCAGCGGAGTGCTGCACCACCTGCACCAATTCAGTCAATACCGCTTTGGTGTCTTTAACCAGTTGTTCGATCTTCGCCAGCATATTGTTAAAGCCTTCAAGCACGCCACTGCCCGCCGCATCACAACGCACACTCAAATCCATGGTGCGATCATCCAGGTGGACCTGTTGTGCCACGCGCACGACCTCCTGACTGACCCGGGCTTCTTCTCTGGTGATTTGCGCCAACCAGATCAGGGCAGCGGTTTCGGCCACCACATAAATGGCATGAATGAACACGATGTTCCAACCCAGCCGGTCATTATCGAACACCCACACAGGAGCACCCTGCTCCTGCAACAGGTTGAAGCTCACGTGATGCAGGGCGATCAGCACCGCACCCAGCAGCAAAGGGCGCCAGTCGCGATAGGCAAACAAAAACGCCAGCCCCACGAACACACCAAAATGCATTTCAATCATGCCGCGGGCCTGGTGAATGTGCAGCGCCACCATCATCATCAGGGCCAGCGCATTGGTCATGCGGGACAGCAATGACCCCGGCATCATTTGGTACACCGCAAACGCGCCAAAAAAGCTAAGCCCGCCGATTACCAGCGCCTCAGCCCAGGTGCTGTACCACCCAGCCAGCCCAAGGCTGACCACCAGGCTCAACCCCAGCACAATTAATATAAAACGGTCATTACGGGTGTCTACTGCCAAACTGTCCATTACCAACCACCTTTCATGCCGTCATCATCCTGCAGTGTGAGACCTTTGGTGGCGGTGTCCAGGGCATCCGCCGAGCTTTCCGAACCGAGCTTGATCATCAAGCGCAAGTCGTTGGGTGAATCCGCGTGGGCCAGCGCATCCTCATAGGTGATCTCGCCCGCACTGTATAGATCGTACAGCGCCTGGTCGAAAGTCTGCATACCCAGCTCGCGGGATTTTGCCATCAGCGGTTTCAACAGATGCACTTCACCCTTGCGAATGTGATCCGCCATCAAGGGCGTGTTCAACAATACTTCGATTACCGCGCGACGGCTCTTGCCATCCGGAGTGGGAATCAACTGCTGTGCCACCATGGCCCGCAGGTTCAGTGAAAGGTCCATCCACAATTGGGAATGACGATCCGCCGGGAAAAAGTGAATGATGCGATCCAGGGCCTGGTTGGCATTGTTGGCGTGCAACGTGGCCAGCACCAGGTGCCCGGTTTCGGAGAATGCCACCGCATACTCCATGGTTTCCCGGGTGCGGATCTCGCCGATCATGATCACATCCGGTGCCTGTCGCAAGGTGTTCTTCAGGGCGATGTCGAAACTTTCCGTATCCAGCCCCACTTCACGCTGGGTAACAATACAACCTTTATGCTGGTGAATGTATTCGATGGGGTCCTCGATGCTGATGATGTGGCCCTTGGAGTTGTTGTTCCGATGCCCGATCATGGAGGCCAGCGAGGTGGACTTACCGGTACCGGTTGCCCCCACGAAAATCACGATGCCGCGCTTGGTCATGGACAGATCCTTGACCACCGACGGCAGGTTCAATTCATCAATGGTGGGAATGCGGGTTTCGATACGACGCAACACCATGCCCACCAGATTGCGCTGGTAAAAGGCACTGACCCGGAACCGGCCGATACCACGAGCGGATATTGCAAAGTTACACTCGTGGGTTTCGATGAACTCTTTGCGTTGCGCTTCGTTCATCACCCCCAACACCGTTTCCCGGGTTTTTTCCGGGCTGAGCGCGGTCTTGGTCACCGGAACAATGCGACCGTTGACTTTCATGGATGGAGGAACCCCGGCGGTGATGAACAAATCGGAGCCGCCTTTTTCCACCATCAGTTTGAGTAGATCTTCAAAATCCATAGTTGCCTCTTAAATCGCCCGACAGCAAAGCACCATGATTTGCTGTCGAAAACAGCCGGGATTACTTGATAGCATCCGGGTTCTTTGCTTTCTCCCGTGCCAGTTCGATGCTGACATGACCCTTACGCACCAGGTCGCCCAGGCATTGATCCAGTGTCTGCATGCCCAACGAGGCACCGGTCTGAATCGCGGAGTACATCTGTGCCACCTTGTCTTCCCGGATCAGGTTACGGATGGCAGGGGTTCCGATCATGATCTCGTGGGCTGCCACCCGGCCACCGCCTTGTTTCTTCAACAGAGTCTGGGAGATAACCGCCTGCAGGGATTCCGACAGCATGGATCGCACCATGGCTTTTTCCGCAGCGGGGAATACATCCACCACCCGGTCGATGGTTTTGGCGGCGGAGGTGGTGTGCAGGGTGCCGAACACCAGGTGCCCGGTTTCCGCCGCCGTCAGCGCCAAACGAATGGTTTCCAGATCCCGCATCTCACCCACCAGGATGATATCCGGATCTTCCCGCAGCGCGGAACGCAATGCTTCAGCAAAGCCCAGGGTGTCTCGGTGCACCTCGCGCTGGTTCAGCAGGCACTTTTTCGATTCGTGCACGAATTCGATGGGATCCTCAATGGTGAGGATGTGCTCGTAACGGGTTTCATTGATGTAATCGAGCATGGCCGCCAGGGTGGTGGACTTACCGGAACCGGTGGGGCCGGTCACCAGCACAATACCGCGGGGAAATTCGCAGATATCCTTGAACACCTGGCCCTGCCCCAGATCCTCCATGGACAAAACCTTGGAGGGGATGGTTCGGAATACCGCGCCGGCCCCCCGGTTCTGATTGAACGCGTTCACCCGGAACCGGGCCACACCCGGCACTTCAAAGGAGAAGTCTGTTTCCAGAAATTCTTCAAAGTCCTTACGCTGCTTGTCGTTCATGATGTCATAAATCAGGCCGTGCACCTGCTTATGATCCATAGCGGGCAGATTGATTCGACGTACATCGCCGTCCACCCGGATCATGGGGGGCAGACCGGCCGACAGGTGCAAGTCCGACGCTCCGTTTTTAACGCCAAAGGCAAGCAATTCGGTAATGTCCATGGGATACCTTCTCTGAACTGGGTTGAAGTGATACCTGAATCGAAGATCCTGTTTTGCTAACAATAGAACTCTTTCAAGATTAGCAGACATTCAGCCCGCCACTTTCTCAGATCTAAACACCTAAATGATTTTTGTGATTAAATACCACACTTTGACCAAAATTTCCGTAACTCAACCCCAAAGCCATGATGAACGATCTGGAACAACGATTTCGGCAGGTGCGCCAACGCATCGACGATGCCGCCCGGGCGCAGCACAAACCCGCCCCCACCCTGCTGGCTGTGAGCAAAAAACACCCAAGCTCCGCCATTCGCCAACTGTACCAATTGGGGCAGCGCGATTTCGGCGAGAGCTATTGGCAGGAGGCGGAAGCAAAGTTAACGGAATTGGCAGACCTGGATATCATCTGGCATTTCATCGGCCCCCTGCAATCCAACAAAACCCGCCCCATTGCGCAACATTTTGCCTGGGTGCACAGCGTGGACCGGGAAAAAATTGCCCGCCGTCTGAGTGAGCAGCGGCCAAACCACCTGCCCGATCTGAACGTGTGCCTGCAGGTGAACATTGATCGGGAGACAACCAAATCCGGGGTGTTGCCGGAAGCCGTGCTGCCCCTGGCACAAAGTGTCGCGGCGCTGCCCCGGCTGCAACTGGCGGGTTTGATGTGCATACCGGCACCCACCCATCCGGCGCAGGCCTTTCAGCGCCTGGCCGGCCTGCAGGCGCAGCTGCAACAGGCCGGCTTGCGCGCCGATACCCTCTCCATGGGCATGTCTGACGATCTGGAACCGGCCATTGCAGAAGGCAGTACGATGGTGCGGATAGGTTCCGCCCTGTTTGGAGAACGCATGTGAACAATCCGCAGGCCCTGAGCGGGAAAACCCTGTTGCTGCTAACCATGATTCTGTTGGCAGGGTTGGCGGCCAGAAGCTATAAAGCCGGTCAAATTGAAAAGATTCCTCACGATGACGTCATCAGTTACATGGTGGCCACCGCTCATCTGGATGACTACCATCAAACCATCAGCGACCTGCAGGCAGAACCCCGCTGGCTGGAGAACCGCGTCTGGCGGGATTATCTGCGGCCGGGCCCGGAGCCAATGGCCGCCTCCCTAGCTGAAACCATCCACAACCTGCAGCAGAACGACATCCATCCGCCGGTCTATTTTCTGTGGCTCAATCTGGTATTGCGTGCCCTGCCGGACACCGGACCCTGGAGCGGCTGGCTGTCCAATGCGGTGTTCTATGTGCTGAACGGAATACTGCTCTTTCAACTGGGCAGGCGCCTGCTGCCAAGCCAGGAGGCGGCCGGTATCGGTTTGCTGATCTGGGCGGTGGCAACACCCAGCATCCAGACCAGCATCATTGCCCGGCACTACGAACTGATGGCCAGTATCGGTTTGCTGTCGGTGCTGGTACTGGCCCGCACCAGCAGCCGGCAGAATCTCGACCCCCTGTCCATTGTGCTGTTCGGCGCCTTGACCCTGATCGGGTTTCTCACCAACTACCAATACCTGTACCTGGGCGCGGCCCTGTCCTGCACTATTCTGCTGCTGCACTACCGGCAGCCCGGGCGGGTGTTCGCTTGTGGGATCGCCATCGGTGGCGGGGTACTGCTGGGGCTTTGGCTTTACCCTGCCCTGCTACTGCAATCACAGGAGGTGCGCGCCTGGAGTGCCGAGCTGAACCCTGCGGATATTCTGTTCCGATTGCGCAATACCCTGGAGGAACCCCTGAAGTTCTGCCTCTTTGCCACCCTGACGGTACTGTATCTGGTGACCTTCGCCCGCCGTCAAGGCAAACTGGCATTGGGCAGCGTGCCTACCCTGCTGTACTGCCTGGTGGGGTTGAATTTCGCTTTCATCGCGGCAGCTTATCTGGGCTTTATTGCCCCTAAACACGCCATGGGGGGGCGCTACCTGGCGACGCTGTGGCCACTGCTGGCCTTGCTGCTGGGGCAACTGATCCACCCACTCTGGCAGCAGCCGGCCTATCGTTATGCGGCCATCGTTCTGATCTGCCTGCCCGGGGTGCTGTTGCTCAACAAACCTGAGAAAAACCCCGGCCCGCCTGCGGCCATCGCGGAACACCGCTTTATCATTGCCGACTTCAATGAACGGGGAATTTGGCCGGCCATCGCCCACCGCTTACCGGCAGATCAGCTGACTTTGGTGGCGCCACAGTCCAGCCTGTTGCAACATCAGGGCTGGCAAACCCGGCTCAGCACCATGCAGGCCATCACGGGAACCTGGGTCAGTAGCGCAAAACTGGGCGACAACTCCAGGTCCAAACAACAATCCCTGCGCCAGACACTGGATGCCACTTTTCAGACAGCACCCATCAAGCACAGGGATCGGGGTCTGGCGTACTTCCAGTTGAACCCATCCACCGGACCGGCTCAATAAAGACGGCGTTATGCCGCCGTCTGGATATTGTTGACCCGGGCCTGGTTGCGGAACAGTTGATCCATCTCGCCTTCGTAATACTGTTCCACGCGGGGATTCATGATTTTTTTCCACAGGGGCGGAAACCAGGCCAGCACATACATGGTGGCGTAACCTGCCGGCAGCTGCGGGCTTTCGTCATAGTGGCGCAGCACCTGATAGCGACGCTTGGCATAAGCGTGGTGATCGCTGTGACGCTGCAACTGGAACAGGGCCACATTGGTAAGCAGGTAATTGGAGTTCCAACTGTGGGCCGGGGTTACCCGCTCATAACGTCCATTGGCATTTTCCCGGCGATGCAAACCGTAGTGCTCGATGTAATTCACCACCTCCAGGGTCAGTGCCGCAAAGAAACTCTGCCCAATAAAGAACACCACACCCATCCAGCCCCAGACCAGGCCGTAACCGAGGGCAAACAACGCCGAAATTCCATACCACCAGATTAATTCATTGTAGACGCTGACGTTGGCATGGCCTTTCCGCGCCAGGTGCTCCTTCTCCAGTTTCCAGGCATTGACAAAGTTACGCACAAAAGCACGGGGCAGGAAGTGGTACAAACTCTGGTTATAGCGGCTGGAAGAGGCGTCTTCCGGGGTAGACACGTGCACATGATGACCACGCACATGCTCCACCTTGAACCCGGCGTAGGTCACCGACGCCAGCATCAGGCCCCCGGTCCAGTTTTCCAGCCGTGGATCCTTATGGATCAGCTCATGCCCGAGATTGATGGCAATGATCCCGCCCACGGTACCAATCGACAACATCCAGCCCAGTTTGCCCCAAAAGGAAAAGTCATTGTGGATAAACACGTATCCGGCGTAAGCCTGCACAACCAACCACACCGCGGCCATGATCAGAGTAAAGACACGGTAAATCCGCTCGTCACTCATGGCCGGTACCTGGGTCGCCTCATCGGGATTACTGGGATCTTTGCCGATCACAAAATCCAGCACCGGAATAATGCCGAATACCACGGCATAAAGAAAAAACGCCCAGTAATTCTGGGTACCGGCATCCTGGCCGATCATGGCGGAAAAGGGCACTAACGGCACCATGGTGGCCCAAAACAGCAAATATCCCCACTTCTTCAACGCCAGCATACGGTCCGGCAACATTGACTCAAACATCGACTACCTCGGTTTCGGCTTGTTCTTTTCAGAAGCCCCAATTTATTTATCAATTCTTGAATTGTCAAACAATTCAAGAATTGATTCAAAGTTCGGTTTTCGTGATAATCCTCCCCAACCCCGGAGAGCCATGCCGTCATGCCATTGCAAGCCAAGAGCCTGAGCGAACAAATTGCCCAGCACCTGACCCAGAAAATCGTTACCGGTGAATATGCGCCGGGCATGCGCCTGCCTGAGAATGAATTGGCGAAAGAGCTTGAAGTAAGTACCAACTCACTGCGGGAAGCCTTTCGTTTGATGGAGAACCTGCACCTGGTGGAACTGCAACCACGTAAGGGGGTGCGGGTGTGCGAGGTAAACCCCCAGCAAGTACGGGATCTCTACGATTTCCTGTTCCTGCTGTTGAGCCGCTTGGCGGCGCAGGCGGCTGAGCGCTGGCAGGATGGCCAGATTGAAGACCTGATCGCCATGGTGGATGAGCTGCGGGTACTATTCCAGAACAACGACCTGCCCGCTGCCCATGAAGTGGCGTTTCGTTTCCTGCAGACCGCCAATCAGCGCTTTGCCCACAACGCCTACCTGGCGCAGGACATCGAAGCACTGCTGCCGCAACTGCAGCGCTATTCCTACATTGCCCTGCGGGCGGAAACCACGGAATTCGATGTTTCCCTGAGCATCTTTCAGCGCCTGGTGGGTAACGTGTTGGCCAGGGATGCCGCCGCCACCGTGGCCGCCATCCGGGAATACGGCGAGAACCAGTGCCGCATCGTACTGCGGGCACTGGCCCGGCAAAGTGCCGCCTGAACCCGATGCAACCTGATTGCCGTACCGCACCACCAGTTTTACCGCCAGCCAGAAAACCGTAACAAATTCGTCATAGAATAGTTATCCTACCCTGCAGATTTAACGCTAGAGATCACCAGATGACTATCAAGATTACCTTTATCGGCGCCGGCAATATGGCCAGCAGCCTGGCCGGAGGCATGATCGCCAAAGGCATGGACCCCAATAACATCACCCTGTCCGACATCAATGACCAGCAACTGCAACAGGTGCGAAAACAGCTCCAGGTCAACACCACCCGCGACAATATCAGCGCCTGCCACAAGGCAGACGTGGTGGTGCTGGCGGTCAAGCCCCAGGTCATGGGAAAGGTATTGGAACCCCTGAAGGAAGCCTTCCAGCAACGCAAGCCGGTGGTGATGAGCATCGCCGCCGGTATTACCCTGAGCCAGCTGGAGGGTTGGATCGGTGCCGATATGCCCATCGTGCGCTGCATGCCCAATACCCCGGCACTGGTGGAAACCGGCGCTTCCGGGCTGTTCGCCAACGCCCATGTCAGCGAGCAGCAACGGGAGCAGGCCCGCGCGGTGATGGCCGCCGTCGGACTGGCCCTGTGGGTGGATAATGAAGATCAGATCGACGCGGTCACCGCCGTATCCGGCAGCGGGCCGGCTTATTTCTTCCTGGTAATGGAAGCCATGATCGCCGCCGGCAAAGACCTCGGATTGAGTGAACAAGTGGCCAAACAACTGACCCTGCAAACCGCACTGGGCTCCGCCCAAATGGCCATCACCAGTGATGTGGAGGCGGCGGAGCTGCGGCGCCGGGTGACCTCCCCCGGCGGCACCACAGAACGGGCCATCGGCATCATGGAAGACAACAATTTACGGCAGATCTTCGCCCAAGCCATGCAGGGTGCCTATCAGCGCTCCAAGGAACTATCCGACTGAGGGCTGGTAGCCGGGGCCCGGGCAAGGGGCCCCAATGTGCGAACTTCCTGTTATGATTAGGAAACCGTCCCGAAACCTGGAACAGCTAACGCTAGGAAACCTGGATAATGAATGTAAGCGGCGCCTTTCTCTTTCTGGTCACCACCGTCTTTGATATCTATATCTCCATCGTACTGGCCCGATTCATCCTGCAGATGGTGCGGGCAGATTTTTACAACCCCGTATCGCAGTTTATCGTCAAAGCCACCAACCCGTTATTAATACCCCTGCGCAAGATCGTACCGGGGTTCGGCGGCCTGGACATTGCCTCTCTGGTGCTGTTTGTGCTGATTATTGCCGTCAAACTGGGCTTGTATGTGTTCGTATTCCATGATCCGGGCCCGGTCCAGGTGTTGCCGCTGGTGATCTTCTTTATCAAATCCATGGCCAACACCATCATCAATTTCTTCCTGTTTGTGATTTTTGTGTCCGCCATTCTGAGCTGGGTCACCGCCGCCGGTGGCGGTTACAACCCCTTTGCCGATATTCTTAACCAGATTGCCGAACCGGTGCTGGGCCCGGCACGCAAAATCATTCCCCCCATGGGTGGTTTGGACATTTCCCCAATGCTGGTGATGATCGGGCTGATATTCGTCAAACAGCTGTTTGGCCTGACGGGAATGCCCTGACGCCGATGGCGGACTGGTACCAGTGGCAGGGCCCGGATCTGATCCTGTCCTGCCGTCTGCAACCAAAGGCGTCGGCCGATGAGTTGGTGGGCGATCACGGCGGCGATCTGAAAATACGCATCACCGCACCGCCGCTGGACGGCAAGGCCAACACCCACCTGACCCGCTTTCTGGCCAAAAGCTTTGGTGTGAGCAAAAGCCAGGTGGTGATCGAAAAAGGCGAATTGAGCCGCAGCAAGCGCATTCGGATACATTCACCGGTTAAAATTCCTGCTAAGCTGAACATTAGCAAGCCCTGAGGGGTCAAGGGGTTACCGTCGGCTTGGCTTTGGTATATCGTCAACCCAACTGCATTTTAGCGAGCATTTAACCAGATGGAGTCAGCGCGTCTTTCCAGTCAGATGGATGCCTATCTTCAGTGGCGGCAGGAAATCCACCGCGAGCTGACGCGTTACCGTGGCTGGCTGATCGATCACAATGTGCAGAATGCCGAGCTGGAAGCCAAGCTGGAACAGGCGCTGCAAACCCTGAAAGACGACAAAATCACGCTGGCGTTTGTGGGGGAGTTTTCCCGCGGCAAGACCGAACTGATCAACGCCCTGTTCTTCAGCCACTACGGCACCCGTATTCTGCCTTCCGGTGCCGGCCGCACCACCATGTGCCCCACCGAACTGCTGTTCGATCACCGCGCCAGCGAAAGCTACATTCGCCTGTTGCCCATCGAAACCCGCATGGTGGGTTCCAGCCTGGCCAGTTTTCGTAAGATTCCCGAAAAATGGGTGTTTGTCCCGCTCAATGCCGACGATCCACGCATGATGAAGAAAGCCTTTTCCGAAGTGGCGCAACTGAAGTCGGTCTCCCCCAACGAAGCATCGGCCATGGGTTTCCAGATCGACCTGCTGGAAAAGGATGTAAACAACGCCAGTAAAGTGCTGATTCCAGCCTGGCGCCACGCCATGATCAGCTTCGATCATCCGCTGTTGCGTCAGGGCCTCACCATCATTGACACCCCGGGCCTCAATGCCCTGGGCTGCGAACCTGAACTGACCTTCAGCCTGCTGCCCGAAGCCCAGTCCATCCTGTTTCTGCTATCTGCCTCCTCCGGTGTCAGCGCCACCGACCTGGACATCTGGAACCGCCATATCCGGGATCTGGCCCTGCGCGAATCCACCGGCGTCTACGCCATTCTCAACAAGGTGGATTCCGTATGGGATGAACTGGAAGACGAGCAGTTCAACAAGCGGGTGCTGGGGGATATTCGCGCCCAATGCGCCCGCCAGCTGGCCATCGCCCCGGACGAAATACTCTGCGTATCGGCCAAGGAAGGGTTATTGGCCCAGGTGGAAGGCAACATGACGCGGCTGGATCAGAGCTTTTTGCCCGAGCTGGAAGAACTGCTCTCCAACGACATGATGCGGCGCAAAGAGCACCTGATCCAAAAAAGCGTCATCAAAGACATTCATTCCATGCTTCATGGCAGCCGTAAAACCTTGCTGCGGCGACGGGAATCAGTGCTGGCGGAACTGCGGGTGCTGAAAGCCGAGGAATCCGATCGCAAATCCCAGCTGGAAAAAATGCTGTCCCAGGCCCGCCACGAGCAGGCGTTCTACCACAAAAAACTGATTCTGCTGAAATCCAGCCGCAAGATGATCCTGCGGGAAGGCACTGCCATGCTGGAACCCGTGCACAGCGACAAGCTGAATCAGTATCTGAAGGATGCCGGCAAGGCCCTCACCAGCAGCTGGACCATCGTCGGCATGAACAACGCCATCGACAGTTTTTTTGACAACCTGAAACGGGATATGTCGGAGCTGGCGGCGCGCCAGGAGAAAATCCAGCCTCTGGTGGCGGACATCTACGCCAAATACGAAGCCGAACTGGGCATGGCGCCCCTGGATTACCCACGCTTTTCGCCACGGGAATACGTCACCCACCTGGACGACCTGCGCACCAAATCCGGTAGCTTCCGCCGCAACCTGCGCAAACTGCTGACCGAGCAGAAGGCCACCTCCAAACGTTTCCTGAGTACCATTGTCAATGAAGGCTCCACCATTTACCGTCAGTACGAACGTGCCGCCAAATCCTGGCTCAACGATGTGCTGTTGCCCCTGTTCCAGAACGCCCAGGAGCAAAAGCACCTGCTGGACGAACACATTCAGAAACTGCGCGCCCTGGGCAACGCCGATGATAACGCCGAGCAACGCATCAGCAACATGGAATCCATGCTGGAAGATCTGGACGAACAGATCGTCGAAGTGGAGGACATGATCAAAGGCCTGCGCAAACCCGCCCCCATTCATCAGAACCGCAAGGTATTTCCCGTTATTACCAGCCAGCTCCCGGACCCGTCGTTTACACGACGGTGACACTTTTTTCCACAATGCCCATGTATTTGGGCCCGAGCGCGCAGTACTGGTCCGGCCCGCCCAGGTCATCACCGGATCACGTGCTGAATAGCAAAGCCTCCCTCCTGCCCCTCCCTTATTTCTGATAGACTGCGCACTTCATTGACAGCCGTTCAGGAACACCGGGATTGAATACAGCACTACCGAACAATGCCACCCAGCAAGAAGGCACCGTTGGCATCGTCCAGCCCCAGATTTTCCGCTGCGACCACCCCATCACCCTGCAGTGTGGCAAAACCCTGCCCCACTATGAGCTGGTGTTTGAAACCTATGGCAAGCTGAACGCGGCCAAGAGTAATGCTGTCCTGATCTGCCACGCCCTTTCCGGCCACCACCATGCCGCCGGCTTCCACGGCAGTGACGACAAAAAGCCAGGCTGGTGGGATGCCTGCATTGGCCCCGGCAAAGCCATCGATACCAATCGTTTTTTTGTGGTCAGCCTGAACAATCTGGGGGGCTGTCACGGCAGTACCGGCCCCAAATCCCATAACCCGGATACCGGCAAACCCTATGGGCCGGATTTTCCCATCGTTACCGTGCGGGATTGGATCAACAGCCAGCATGCCCTGATGCAGCATTTAAGTATCCCCCACTGGGCCGCCGTGGTGGGCGGCAGCCTGGGTGGCATGCAGGCCATGCAGTGGGCCATCGACTTCCCCGATCAGGTGCGCAATGCCGTGATCATCGCCGCGGCCCCCAAACTGTCGGCACAGAATATTGCCTTCAATGAGGTGGCTCGCAAAGCCATTCTGTCTGATCCGGATTTTTGTGAGGGGCATTATTACGAACACGACAAATACCCCAGGATCGGCCTCAGCCTGGCCCGCATGCTGGGGCACATCACCTATCTTTCCGACGCCGCCATGCGGGAAAAATTCGGCCGCGAGCTGCGTGACGGCGCAAAGAGTTTCGACTTTGAGGTGGAGTTTCAGGTGGAAAGCTATCTCAATTATCAGGGAGAAGTGTTTTCCAAGAATTTCGACGCCAACACCTACCTGCTGATGACCCGGGCGCTGGACTATTTTGATCCGGCCGAGGAACACGACCATGATCTGAGCAAGGCGCTGGCCAGAGCCAAAGCCCGTTTTCTGGTCATGTCCTTCACCACCGACTGGCGCTTTTCACCGGAACGCTCGCAGGAAATCGTTGAGGCCCTGTTGGCGGCACGCAAGCACGTATCCTACGCCGACATCGAATGCCCACAGGGGCATGATTCGTTTTTGCTGAACGTGCCCCGTTATACCAATTTGTTCAAAGCTTATATGAATTCCATTGCACTGGATGGGGAGCACTGATTCATGCGTCAGGACCTGGCAGCCATTCAACAGTGGGTACAACCGGATTGCAGCATTCTCGACCTGGGTTGCGGCGACGGCGCCCTGCTGGCCCACCTGCGGGACAAAAAGAATGTATTCGGATACGGCCTGGAAATCGACCAGGACAAGATCCTTGAATGCATTAAGAAAAACGTCAATGTGATCGAGCAGGATCTGGATTGCGGACTGGCCAATTTCGAAAACGACAGCTTCGACATGGTCATCATGACCCAGGCCCTGCAGGCGGTTCACTACCCGGACAAAGTGATCGACGATATGCTGCGGGTGGGCAAGGAATGCATCATCACGTTCCCCAACTTCGGGTACTGGCGCTGCCGCCTGTATCTGATGACCAAAGGCCGCATGCCGGTTTCCAAACAGTTGCCTTATACTTGGTATAACACCCCCAACATCCACTTGTGTACCTTCAAGGATTTTGAGGCTCTGTGCTATCGTAAGCATCTGAAGATACTGAACCGCACAGTGGTGGACATGAATTATCGCGATGGATTTATGATGCGACTGTTCCCCAACCTGTTCGGCGAAGTGGCGGTATACCACGTTACCAAATAGAGAGGTTAAGGATATGACCATAAAAATAACCCACATTCGGATTATTCTGGCATCACTACTGGCGCTTGCACTGCTGCTGACAGCAGAGCTGGCGGCGGCGGAACAATTTATCGAAGACAAGGACTATGTGGTGCACTACAGCGCCTTCACATCCACCCTGCTGACCCCGGAAGTGGCCAGCGCCTATGGCCTGATGCGCAGCCGGCAACGGGGCATTGTGAATATTTCGGTACAGCGCAAGCAGCCCGGCGGCTTAACCAAATCGGTATTGGCGCAGTTGAAGGGTTACACCGGCCAACTGGGCGGCAGCGAGATCCCATTGGATTTCCAGGTGGTTGAAGAAGGCGATGCCATCTACTACCTGGCCGAATTCAGGGTCCGGGATGGCGACAAGCTGGATTTTGCTATCAACGTCAGCCCCACCCCGGAAAGCGCTCCGCTGAAAGTCAGTTTTTCTCAGAGTTTCTATTCTGAATAAAACGCGCTGCAGAAAACCCGCTGTCAGAACAAGCAGTTAACGCCCGGCACACCCCTGCCGGGCGGCTTTCCCGTCTATAAAGATCACCCTACAATTCTCTACACTCAATTACATTCTGCTGGGATACAATCCTACGGAATAAGTATTATAAGTTTCGAAAGAGTATTTTAATGTTACCGAAGTATTTGTTTTATCTTGCCTTTGGCACCTTCTTGCTAAGCGGCTGCGGCCTGGAAACCGATGAGGACAGTGACGAGGAATCCGACTCCGTCACCAGTGTACAGATGGAAGTGGAACAGAACGCGTACCTGCCGCTGACCAATGCCACGACGTTGTTTTACACCGCTAATGAAGCCTCTCCGGGCGATATTGAAGGCGCTGTGAGCTACGATGTGGGCATGTCCAACAGTAAGGGCTATCCGGTTTATAAAGTTGGCATCAACAGTGATGATTTGAATCTGGATCTCTATTTCCGCACCACCTCAAGTCAAATCGAGTTCTTGGGAATGGATGGACCTGTTGCAGTTTCCGATGACGCCAGCTTTGATTTTCTACGTTTTGATACACCAATAAAGTTGATTGGTGAACGCAGCAATCAAAGTACGGGCGCCTCAGCCAAACTGGAATCTGACGAAGGCAGCCTTAGTAACGCTGCTCTCACTCTCGAGTACGATGTTACCAACAGCAACACCGCTACATTCCAGAGCTTTGACTGGACAACACTTAAACTCCCCACACTGCAATCCACTTTGACTGCGGAAATCAGTGTCAGCGCACCGGGCTTGACTGTGGGCCCTTTTCCCGTCACGTTAAATTTCTTCTTTGCAAAAGGGTTGGGATTGGTACAACACAGTGGCGACGTTACTGAGGTCGCCGGTAACGAATACGAAATCAAGTTCTATGGGCTGGAAAACCTACCCAATATCGTTGCGTTCACTAATGACGGGGCCACTGTAGAAGGCAGCCTGACCTATTTTTCCATCGCCGAAGCTTCCGGCAACGCCACCATTGAAAGCAGCGACTACGAAATCGTGAATCGCTCCGCCCTGAACGATCTAGGTTGGCTTAATATAACTCAACCCAATTCAGGCGAATACGCTGTGGAAATCAATACCAGTAGTCTCGAGCTGCCGGAAACTCTCACCAGTGTGCAGGTTTTATTTGAGAACCGCGTCAACAGTGGCGAACGGCTGTCAGCAAACCTGACCTTGCTTCCCTGACATCAAAACAATAACAATATGAGAAGTCACATGTACCGAGCCACTTTCATACGCACAGCATTACTGATCGTCCCGACCTGTTTTCTTATCGCCTGTGGTGGCGGTGGCGGTGGCGGTGGCGGCGGCTCCGATGATGGTAATCGTGATGGTGGCGGTGGAACGGTTGGATACAGCCAATCGTTTAATACTTATATGCCACTGACTGAAGATACGTCCATCAATTACCAGGACGGAACATCTGGCGTTGTTGAATATAACTCCGACCTGTCTTCCAGCAGTGAAGACATCTATGACATCACCTATGGTGAAGGGGATGAAGCCCTGACGCTGTCATTCAAATCCACTCCGGTCAACATTGAACTTCACGCCATATCAGGGGATTTTGAGGCCTCCGGGGCAAGAATTTCCAAACTGGTTTTCCTTGATCCGGTCATCATTTACGATGGCACCAACAACAGCTACCCTGCAACGCAGGCAACTGCCTCACTCACCTATAATGGTATACCGCTGACCGCCACCGTTGACATCAGCTTCGCCAAACTGGAATTCGACGACGTTTTCTCCGATACCTTTGGAGACGGCGACCTGCCGGTAAAACTTGTCTCCCTGCAAACCAGAATCCAGTATTATCGTGAAATCACTTTTCCGATAACCGCTGTAATTGACATCGACCAAACGCTATCGACCTCGCTCAGACTGGTAAAAGGTATCGGCATTGTCCAGCACGTGGGTAAATACGGCGGCCTGAATCTGAATGCGATCATCAGCTCGCTCACGTCACTGCCCCAACCCATCTGGTTTGAACATAACATGCTTGACCCCATACCCGTCTCGGCAGACACCACATTCAGAATCAACAGCCAGGCTGCACCCGTTAACTCCACGGTTTACCAAGTCGCCAATATGGAGGAAATTAATGATCTGGGTTGGGTCACGGTGGCAGAGGACACATCCAGCAACACCTTTAATGTCACAATGCAATACGACGATGCACTTCCTGATACCAGTGAGCTGCCAATCAGTATCGAAGTGGTCTTCGAGCGTATCTCAGATAAAACACGAATGTCCGGTAATGTCACGTTGTTACCCTGATATACAAGCAATCTCCGTTGGCACTACAAGAGCCCTACCAACGTAGGGCTCTTTTCCTTCTCCCCGGCAAACCTTTCCGATCTGACCGCTTACTTCGAAATCTGGCCTGCCTTTCCAAATAACTATTCGTTATCCGTGTTAGAACTGAGGCTGTCCCGGCGATTAGCATTGCCTGAACACGCTAAAAAAACAAAAACAGGAATACACATGATGAAATTACGCCTTCTGGTGCGCAACCTGACCTGGTTGTGCGCAAGCATTCTCTTGGCCGCCTGCGGCGGTGACAACCAGCCCGATCCGGACCCACCCTATCAACAACAATTCAATCCCTACCTTCCGCTGGCGGTAGGCGCGTCGCTCAGTTACCAGGACACCAATGTGGGTGCGATCGACAGCATGCACATTCTGAACGAGGAGCTCAGCCAGCAAACCGGCAACGACATTTATGAAGTCACCATGGACAGTGGCGACCGTACCTTCAGCTTCTTTTTCTCCAGCGATGCCAACCGCATTCGCCTGTATGGTATCGACGGCCCCATCGCCATAACCAGCGGCGGCATTGCCTTTGAGCTGGACGAGCTGCGCTTTGACAATCCGATCACGCTGCAATCCAGTACCAGTGCCAGCGGCGGCACGACCCTGGCCAGTGCGGTAATAAGTGCAGGCGGTTCCAGCAGCACCCTCAACAACATCAACGTAACCTATCAAACGGTCAACGTGGACAGTGTCTACAACGGCCAATACGGCACGCTGCCGGTACGGGCTGCCTTGTTGAATGCGGCGGTCACTGCCAATGTGAGCATCCTGGGCGCCACCTATAATATCGATGAAACCCTAAGCAACAGCTTATTGTTCGCCAAAGGTATCGGCATTGTCCGTCACAGTGGTACTTATGTGTCCACCGATTACACCTATAACAGTGAACTGACCGGGCTCAACAACCTGCCCCGCAGCGTCTGGTTCAACTACAACAACGGCAATCCACAACTGGCTTCCGGTTCCAGCAGCATCTTTCAGATCAACGGCCAGGGTACCATCAGCAGTAACGATTACCGTCTGGCCAATCTGGACAACATCAATGCTCTGGGCTGGATCAGGGTCCAGGAAGGCAGTGGCCGCTATACGGTGTCCATGCCCGGCGGCGGCAGCCTGCCCACCAGCACCACCAGCGTGGAAGCGGTATTTGAGCACCGGGTGACCGGGCGCCGCGTCTCCGCCAACGTCACCCTGCTGGTTCCCTGATCAGCAAACCTGATCCACTGCTGCCCGACTGCGGTATACTGTCGCCTCATTTTCCGGCAGCAGTGGATTATTCAATGCAAGACATCGTCGTCGCCACCGGCAATCAGGGCAAACTCAAGGAAATCAATCAGGTACTGAACCCCTTCGGCCTCAAGGCGCGGGGCCAAGCAGAATTTGAGGTGCCCGAAATAGAAGAAACCGGCCTGACCTTTGTGGAAAACGCCCTTCTCAAGGCCCGCAATGCCAGCGCCATTACCGGCAAACCCGCCTTAGCCGATGATTCCGGTTTGGAGGTGGATGCCTTGCGCGGTGCCCCGGGAATTTACAGCGCACGCTACGCCGGGCCGGAAGCAACGGACGCCGACAACGTGGCCAAACTGCTGGCCGCCCTGGAGGGACTGCCGTCACACCAGCGCCGGGCCCGCTTTCAATGCGTTATGGTGTATCTGCGCCATGCCGAGGATCCCGTGCCACTGATCTGCCAGGGCACCTGGGAAGGCTATATTGCGGATCAAGCCAGCGGCAATAACGGCTTCGGCTATGACCCGGTGTTTATGGTACCGGACCAAGGCTGCAGCGCCGCCCAACTGCCCCCGGAGATCAAGAATCAGCTCAGCCACCGGGGTCTGGCCCTGCAGCAGCTGATGGCCGCGTTTGCCGCCCGCCAGACAGCGTAATCCCGTTGTGAATCCCATTCCTCTGGCGCTCTACATTCATATCCCATGGTGTGTGCGCAAATGTCCCTATTGTGACTTCAACAGTCATGAAAGCCGCCATATTCCGGAGACGGATTACATCTCGGCGTTGCTGGCGGACCTGAAGCACGATCAGGCGCTGGCCCAGGGCAGAGCCATCCAGACAGTGTTTATCGGTGGCGGCACCCCCAGCTTATTCAGTGCCGACAGTTACCGGCACCTGCTGCAGGCCATCCACCGTATTGTGCCCATCAGCGGCCAGGCGGAAATTACTCTGGAAGCCAATCCCGGTACCTTCGAATACCGTAAATTCAAAGGCTTTCAAGACGCCGGCATCAACCGGCTGTCCGTTGGCGTACAGAGTTTCAGTGAACACCAGTTGCAGGCACTGGGCCGCATCCATAACCGCCATGAAGCCATCCAGGCCATCGCCACCGCCCGCGAGCTGGGTTTTGAGCGCTTGAACATCGACCTGATGCATGGCTTGCCGGGGCAGACGGTTGAGGCTGCCCTGGCCGATCTGCAACAGGCCATGGATCTGCAGCCCAGCCACCTGTCCTGGTACCAGTTGACCATCGAACCCAACACCCTGTTCTACAGCAAACCACCCACCCTGCCGGATGAGGACGATCTGGGGGATATTGAAGACGCCGGCAAGTCCCTGTTGCAGGAGGCGGGGCTACAGCAATATGAAACCAGTGCCTACGCCAGGCCGGGCTTTCAGTGTCAGCATAATCTGAATTACTGGCGTTTCGGCGACTACCTAGGTATCGGCGCCGGCGCCCACGGCAAAATAACCGACCCGGAGACCGGCACCGTGCTGCGTTACCAGAAAACCCGTCTGCCCCAGGATTACCTGAACCCGGACAAAGCCTTTTGCGCCAAAGAGTGGTCGGTGCCCGCTGCCGATCTGCCCTTCGAATTTTTTATGAATAGCCTGCGCCTGCAGGAAGCCATTCCCAAATCATTATTTGAAGAGCGCACTTTTCTTACCCCCGACATGGTTAACCAGACCATTGCCAAGGCCTGTCATCAGGGCTTGATGACCGCAACCCAGCACAGCTGGCAAACCACCGCTCTGGGCCAACGCTTTCTGAACTCACTGCTGAACCTGTTTCAATGACGGCAGGCCTCCCAGCCGATCATGGCCTGCTTGCGTGTTGGGCCCCAACGATACTGGCTGAATTCCCCGGTACTGCGTATCACCCGGTGGCAGGGGATCAGGTAGCCAATGGGGTTACGGGCAATGGCACTGGCCACCGCCCGCACCGCAGTGGGCTCCTCAATGGCGTCTGCCACCTGCTGGTAAGTACGAATCTGCCCCTCCGGGATGGCCAGCAACGCCTCCCAGACCTTGAGCTGAAACGGGCTGCCTTTCATCAGCAGACCCAGGCGCGGCAACTGCGCAGCTGACTTCACTGACTGCCCGCGCAGCGTACCCAGGCAGGAAGCGAACACCCTTCCCCCCACGGCGCTCACCTGGCCCTGATCCTGATCCTGGCTGATGGTGGCCCGCGGCCACTCCTGATGCAATTCCAGCAGCAATTGTTCAAACGCCCCATCATCATCACAGAACCCCAGTTTACAGATGCCCTTTCCGGTAAGCGCCAACAACGCTTCACCGAACGGTGTATCAATGCGCCCGTAAACAATGTTCAGGCCCGCACCCAGCTGCCGTACCTGCCCCGGTGTCACCCCCTCGCAGCTCAGCAACAGATCGTGCAACCGGCTGCTGCCACTCAGGCCCACATCCAGCGCCGACTCCAACACGTTGGTCTGCAGAAGACGCCGTTTGGCTTCCTGCTTGGTGAGGAATTTCAAGAACTGCTTGGGAGACACACCCACCCACTCGGAAAACAGCCGCTGCACATGAAATTCGCTCAACTCCAGGTGTTGCGCCAGTTCCGCCAGGGAAGGTTGTTGTGCCTTGCGCTCAGTAAAAAAACGGATAGCGGAGGCGATTCTTTGATAATGCTGACTGTGCTGCATACGCATCCCGTAAGGTAGCCTGGAAAACAGTGCCCAGTATCCCCTCTGGCGGCTACCTTGAACACCCGATTCTTGCGCCTCAGCGCCGCCCTGCTGATTGTGTACTTAGTCACAGATTTCCTGTGATCGCGGCCAGCTGCAAAAGCCAACCGGTTATTGCTTTTGAACATTCATCCCGGTCAGTCATCTTTTGTGAATATTTACGTGACCTGTTGGCCCCCGGAACCGTCTAATATTACTAACAGCAACAACCCAAATGCAGTATCAGTCGAGAGCAATCATGAAATTCACATGCCCCTGTTGTGGCTACAAATCGCTGGAAGACAACAAGAACACCTGCAAGGTCTGTAACTGGATCAATGACCCCTACCAGTCCATGGACCCGGACCTGAACAAGGGCCTGAATTCCCAAAGTCTACGCTGGGCCCAGTTTCAGTTCAAAGGTCTGAACAAGCGGGTTTCGGGTTTTGAGAAAGACACTAAATGGTGTGCGTTTGCGCCGCCGGCCGCTGCCACCAACGCAATCCGCTACTTCAGCGGCAAGTCCGCGGTCTGAGCACAGGTCAGGGGCGATTACGCCCATAGGCATCGTGGCTGGACACCCACTCATCCGCCACGATGGCCGCCGCCAGGGATAGCTCACCACAGAGCACCGTGGCCGCCACAATTTCAGCGAACTTCTGCACGCCGCCTTTGCCGTAGCAACCCAATACGTCCAGGCACTCCCGCTGTGTGGGCAAACCGGTACCACCGCCATAGGTGGCCACCACCAGCGACGGAATGGTGGCGGCAAAATAGTAATCACCCTGCTCGGTGACTTCGCTGTAGACAATGCCGGCGGAAGATTCCGCCACATTGGCCACATCCTGCCCGCAGGCGATGAACATGGCGGTGATGCCATTGGCAAAGTGAGCGCCGTTGCACACCGAACCCGCCATCAGCGCCCCCATGTTGGAATACTGACGCTGACGGAACAGATCCTGCGGCGTGGTATGCATGATGTCTTTCACCAGTTGCGCCGGCAACGTCACCTCAGCCACCGCCCGTTTACCGCGGGTATGCAGGCTGTTGACATAGGAATGCTTTTTATCCGTGTCGAAATTGGCCGCCAGACTGAAATTCTCCAGGCCGGGAATGCCCTGATCCAGCATCCACATGCAGGCGTGACGGGTGGCTTTGCTCACCATGTTCTGGCCCGCCGCATCGCCACAGGTGAAATTAAAACGCAACCAGCGCATCTTGGCGGCGGTGTATTGTTCAATATTGCGCAGCTTGCCGGATGAGGTGGTTTCTTCCGCCTTGGCCTTGATGGCCTCAAAGTTTTCCTCCACCCAACGGCCGAAGCGCAAGGCTGAGCGGGCATTGTCAAAGATGAAAACGGGCGCCCGCTGCATGGCATCGTCCACCACCGTGGTGGTGATGCCACCGGCTTCCCGGGTCAGACGCATGCCGCGGCTGTAACTGGCCACCAGGGTGCCTTCCGAGGTGGCCATGGGCACATAAAACTCCCCCTTGGCGTGCTCACCATTGACCAACATGGGGCCGGCGAATCCCAGGGGTACCTGCGCCACTCCGGCAAAATTCTCAATATTGCCCGGCAACACACCCGGATCAATGGAATAAGAGCCCACATGCTCCAGGTTGGAACCGGTCTCCGCGTTCACCACGTCGCGGCGCTGCGAGGCCATCTCCCTGGTGTAATCGTTTTCCTTGTCGCGGGGTAACTTCTGCATGCCTTGTCCTCTTGGTTAACATGGGTAAGGGTGATCTACCCCAGGGATAATAGAGAGCATGGCCCGTTGGAGCAAAAAAACGCGCCCTTCAGGCCGATAATGCTGCTTAATTTGGCCTTATCAGCACGCTTCAGGGTGATTTTTCATCATCCGGGAACCAGACTTCGAACACAGTGCCCTGGCCGGGCCAACTGTGCACATCCACCTTGCCACCGTGCATATCCACCAGCTCCTGCACCAGGGACAGGCCCAGCCCACTGCCCAGATCCCGATTACTGAAGCTGTCACCCAGTTGTTCAAAACGCCGGAACAACCGCTTCAGATCGTCGCTATTGATGCCCTGACCGGAATCTTCCACCTGCATGCAGACACCCGGCCGGCCCTTACGGTGCTGCTGCCGGTAACTCAGACTGATGCCGCCCTGTTCGGTGAACTTGATGGCGTTGGAAATCAGGTTATACAGTATCTGCGAGTAGCGCTTGCGATCCGCATAGACGGTCTCAACCCCGCCCAAATCCAGGCTCAGGGTCAGGCCCCGCTCTTCCGCCATGGGGCGCAGCGCCGACACCACCTCCTGGGTCACCGCCGGTAACGGCAGGGGCGCCCGCGCTATCTGTAACTTGCCTTCTTCAATTTTGGAAAGATCCAGAATGTCATTAATCAAATTCAGCAGATGGCGGCCGTTTTTCTCGATTACCCCCAGGGAATCCAGCACCCGATGCTGACCGGCGCCTTCAAGTTTTTTCTGCGCACGCACGCTGAAACCGATTATGGAGTTGAGCGGTGTGCGCAGCTCATGGGACATGTTGGCAAGAAAGTTACTTTTTATTTTGCTGGCGGTTTCCGCCCGTTCCAGGGCGCGTTGCAGCTCCACGGTTTGCCTTTGCACGGCAAGCTCCACGGTGGACTTCTGGGTCATCACCATAAGAATGATCATGCCGAACACCGACACCGCCACAAAACCGGAAATCAGCACCACCCACACCGATGTGGACTGAGTATTCTTCAGATATTGCATACCCGGTGAATAGGTAATCTGCCAGCGGCGGCCGGCAAACTCAATGTGATGCAGGATACGCTTGTCCGTGGCTTCAACACGGGCGGTAAAGAATTCGATGGGATGATTGCTTTCCGTTACATCTTCTATGCGGATGAACACCCGTTCCAGATCACGAATATCAAACGCCGCTTCCAGCAAATCCCGCGCCCGATACACGCAGGACACCAAACCCAGCAGGCGGTCGTCCGCGCGCACCGGTGTCAGCAGCAGAAACGCCTGTTGCGTGTCTTTTTCCTGCACCAGGGTAATGGGTTGCGTTGCCGTCATGGCATTGTCGTCAATGGCCTGCCGGATAGCCTGCAGGCGTCCGGGGTGGGAGCCAAGATCCAGTCCCATTGCCCGTTCATTACCCGCAATGGGCGCAATGTAGTACACCGGGAAATAGCGTTCCCGGGGGCCGGCCACCTGCATACGCTTGTCAGTGGTCAGTTCCTGGAAACGATACTCCCGCCCCAGATAACGTGCCATGTCCTGTTCATAACGGGCCCGCTCCGCCTGGCTTACAATGGGTATCCAGGATAGTGCATGGGTACCCGGTACATGTTCGTACAGACCATTGGCATACTGCAGGAATTGGGCATAACTTACATCACCGAAGGTGGAGAACAAGCCCGCCAGGGTATGGGAAACATGAGCGATATTATCCAGCTGTTTGTGCAACGCCCGGTGCATACCCGCCACCTGTTCGCTGAACACGTTCTCCACCCAACGCTCATGCTGGGTCCGAAAGTACAAGAAGCTGGAGCTGGCCACAAACACCAAGGCAAAATACACCAACACAAAACTGGTGAGACGGGTGTTGGAAGACCAGGTGTTTCTGCCCTGCACCGCCACGATTAATGGCGACAAACACATCACGCCGATGGCATCCCCCACCCACCAGTTAATCCAGTTAATCGGCAAGACTTCAAGCGGCAGGACATTAAATATAAACAGGGTTCCCACCCCAACCGTAGAGGACACCAGGCAGGCAACCGGCCCACCCAGCAAGGCAAACAAAATGGGGTCGGCGGTACGGCTCCAGGCGGGAAACGACGTGAAACGGTGAATCAGCCAGAAAGCGAGCCAGGTCTGCAAGGCCGCCCCAAGGCCGATAGCGGCGGCAATAAGCCAGTCCACAGACGGCTGCAGCAGGGAAGCATCGGCGAAGCCAAGGTTGAGCAGAAAGGAGGCCAGCCACACCGCCGGCAGAATACGCCGCCCAACGGTGACAATCATAAACAGGGCAAACCCCGCGGCCGGCCAGATGGGGCTGGCATAGCCCGGCGGAATGGCGAATAACCCGGAAGCGGTTCCCAACAACCAGTAGCCCGCCAGGGTGGCGACAAACATCAATGGCATACGGAAACGGGTCATCGCCAATCCTTGTGTGCAGGGGAACGCACACCTAAGAATAGTCGATATTCTGCCGCTTATTACTTAGAAATTCGCCCCCAGACGCAAGTAAACCGTGGTCTCACCGATGTCATCATCCAGCCCCTTGGCAAAGCCCAGGGTGCTTTCCAACTTGAAGGTGGAATATCCGATCAGCAGATCCGGACGCACTTCAAAGCCAACGCCGGTATAAAAGTTCTTGTCCTGGCCGCTATCCCAGGCCGCGCCGTGATCCACAAACAGATGCACGCCGGCCTTACCCAGGCCGATGGGTACACTGGTCAGCCCGTCAAACCACTCCCCCACCGGTAAACGGTATTCTGCGGAGTACAGGCGCAGATTGGTGCCGGCAAGCTGACTCTGGTTGTCGGAATAACCGCGCAGGGTATAACCGGTACGACCGAAACCGATCACCGCACCCAAAGTTTGCAGCTCATCCAGCTCATTACCCAACTGGAAGGATTTGGCCGTATCGTCCGCTTTACCCAATACCACCCGCAATGCCAGTACATGATTGTCAAACAGGCTCAGATATTCGCGCCAATCCAGACTGTAAACATCACCCTGGTGAAAGCCGTCACCGAAGGCGTCGTAATGTTCCGCCTGCAGCTTGATGCGGCGTCCATCCTCCACACTGATGGAGTGTAAATATTTTTCATAATCGGACCAGTTCAGTGACACTCCGGCAAAATTATCGCGGTAGGAATCGTATTCGCCAAAGCCATCCAGTATCCGTTTTACATCTTCCTTACCAACGCCGATATCCACTTCAAAGGTGCCTTCAAAGCGATTGAACGGCTGCTTCCAGACCGCCTGATACCGGGTTTCCTCACGCCACACACCGGGCACCCCGGGCGCTTCATCACGTACTGTATCCAGTTCCCGTTCGGCCAGCAAAGCCAGGCGGTGGTGCGCGATATACGCCACGCTGCCGCCAAATTCTTCCTTGTCAAAATAATAGGCCGGCGCCAGCTGCCACTGATGAAACCCCAGCACATCCTGACCCTGCAAAATAAATTGAATCCAGTTGTTGTCATCGCTGTCGGCGTAGAGATAGGCAAACCATGATGTGGGCGCGATGGTGTCCAGGGGTGAATAGTCGGCGATATCGGTGAACGCCTCGGTGGAATAATCCGCTTGATTGGCTATGGATTGAATCGGGGGCCGCTCTTGCCACAGGCCGGCATAGGTCTCACCCCAGGGTGTGATCGGCTGCTGCCGGATGGCAATACCGTCCGGGGTGTACTCAGCCAAGCGCAGTTGGCGTTGATCCCCGTTCAGGCTGTAGTCCAGAATGGCGGTTTGGGTACGGGTGACGGTTTCCACCTGACCGTCCGACAATCGCAAACGACGCACATTCATCACCTTCTGATGATCGGAAATAAAATACACCCAACGACCATCAGCAGAGAAGCGAGGCCGTTGCTCAAGGTGATCGTTGCGCGTCAACGGTGACCAGGTGCTGCGTTCGATGTCCAGCAACTCCAGATTCCAGCCGCTCTGCTCCCGACGCACTGCCGCCACCAGTTGCCTATCGTCCGGCGACCAGCTCAAATGGCCGATGACTTCCCCGGATGCCAGTGGGGGCAACAACTGCAGCAAGGTACCGCGCTGATCCAGAATGGCAATCTGCGCCAAACCGCGCTCGGTATGCACCGCTGCAATGCGCTGACCGGAGTGGGACCAGGCAAAGCGCGGATAGCGGCCACACTCGGTGATGCGCTCCCAGTCACCATCCCGCAGCCGATACAGATCGGCGTGTACATCAACGTTGTTGCAAACCGTGTGGCGGGACAACAGGACACCGGCCTGGGGATGCACGTCGATGTGCTGATATTCCAGTACATCCGTCACTTTGCTGTCATTACCGTCTGCGTCAATCACCTGCAATGAAGGATGATGGCGGCCATCTTCACGGTAATAGTAAAAACGCCCATCCGCCATCCACACGGGATTGGCGTTCACACGGCCGCCTTCCACCACCGACTCATAGTCCACCACCGGCAGCCGTGCCATCTGCTGTTCAAACTTGTTTTCCAGGTACGCCTGATACTGTTGCCACAGGGCTTCCGCATTCAAACCAAACACCTGGTAAGCCCGCGACTGCATGCGCCAGGGAATGATATTGCTGTTCCAGTTACGCAGGTATTCGAAGGCCTTTTCCTCACCATACTGAGCGCTCAGGAATTCATAGAAATAATAACCGTACAGATACACCTGACCGGATGGCCAGTCTGTTCCCCAATACCCCTGATAACTGAGCTGGGAAAAACTGCGAAACCCTTTCTGGTATTCGGCCCGCATCATGGCATCGTAAAATGCGCTTTGTCCGCGCCCAAACTGTTTATCGGCGTCGGTTTCTTCATACACTGCAATCCCTTCGGAAACCCAGGCCGGGCTGAAAATCTGCGGAAAAGCAAAGAAGAAACGTCCGAAAATATTGCGCAAAGTGGTCTGCCCACCCGCGCTTTGATCCAAATGCAGAATGTGCACAAATTCATGGGTGAACACCTGCTCAATCCAGGGGCTGTTATCCAGCAACTCCCCTTCCACCGGAGCATTCATAAATATGAAAAATCGGTTGAAGGGCAAAACCGTGGCACCACCGTTGGAGCCATCGTAGCTATCAATAATCACCACTTCGGTTTTGGACTCCGGCTCCCACTGCAGGCGCGGTGTTTGTTTCGCATAGACCTTTTCCGCCACCGCCGCCATACGTTGGGCAAACGGCAAATGCCGATCACGATAATTAATGCGAAAGTGATCCGTTTCCAGGGTTTTCCAGTTCTGGAACGGTCGCGGCATCAAAAGGGCAGAGTCTTCGGGCATATGGGCCCAGGCGGTGTGCATCACGCTGCACGCACACAACACCAATCCAATCAAAAAGCGGTGCATTAATGATTCCTTAATTGATATCTTTCTTGTTGTTATGAGCCCCAACGTCATGTCAGCTCGATTTAATAAAGACCAGATCCCAGACACCGTGCCCCAAACGTTCACCACGGCGTTCGAATTTGGTAACGGGTCGATAGTCCGGTTTGGGAGAATACTGCCCGGCGCCGGCCTGATTCTCATAGCCGTCTGCGGCGGACATCACCGCCAGCATATGTTCGGCGTAGGGTTCCCAGTCGGTGGCCATATGAAAATAGCCTCCCACTTTGAGTTTGGTGCGTACCAACTGCGCGAATTCCGCCTGCACAATGCGGCGTTTGTTATGACGTTTCTTATGCCAGGGATCGGGGAAGAACAGCTGCACGCCATCCAGACTGTTGTCTGCAATGCATTGCTGCAGTACGTCGATAGCGTCCTCGCAGAAGACTCTGATATTGGTCACACCGGCATGGTGGGCATCGTTGATCAGTTTACCTACCCCGGGCCGATGCACTTCGATGCCGATGAAATTGCTGTCCGCAGCGGCCTGTGCCATTTGCAGCAACGACACCCCATCACCGAAGCCGATTTCCAGTATTACCGGGCCGTCGTTGCCGAACAGTTCAGTGCTGTTCAGCAGCCCCTGCCGCAAATCCAGGCCATAATCCTGCCACAGGGTTTCCATCGCCCGGCTCTGACCTTCAGTCATGCGCCCCTGGCGACGGACAAAACTGCGCAGACGACGCTGCGGCTGATCCATTTCATTCATCATCAAAACCTGGTTACTGCGATTATGAACCGGCCACGATTAGGCCGGATGCCTCAGAAAAACGTCCCTTCAATGGGTGAAGAGGCACTGGCATACAGTTTCTTCGGCATTCTGCCGGCCAGATAGGCTTCACGCCCGGCTTCGATGGCCTTGCGCATGGCGGATGCCATCAGCACGGGCTGCTGCGCTGCGGCGATGGCGGTGTTCATCAACACCCCGTGGCAGCCCAGCTCCATGGCGATGGCGGCATCCGATGCGGTACCCACGCCGGCATCCACGATGATCGGCACCTTGGCCTCTTCCAGGATCATGCGGATATTATAGGGGTTGCGGATGCCCAGGCCGCTGCCGATGGGTGCTGCCAGTGGCATCACCGAAACACACCCCATCTGCTCCAGTTCTTTGGCAATGATGGGGTCATCGGAGGTGTACACCATGACCTCGAAGCCATCCTTAATCAGGGTTTCACAGGCGGACAGCGTTTCCACTACATTGGGGAACAGGGTTTTCTCATCCCCCAGCACCTCCAGCTTCACCAGGTTGTGGCCATCCAGCAACTCACGGGCCAGACGGCAGGTGCGCACGGCGTCCTTGGCGTTATAACAGCCTGCGGTATTGGGCAGAATGGTATAGCGATCCGGGGAAATCACATCCAGCAGGTTGGGTTCATCGGGATTCTGTCCGATATTGGTACGGCGCACCGCCACAGTCACGATCTCGGCACCACTGGCTTCAATGGCCAGACGGGTTTCTTCCAGATCCTTATACTTACCGGTTCCCACCAATAAACGGGACTGGAATTCGCGCTCTCCTACTTTCAATGCAATATCCGACATGGTCGTAACCTGATTCCTGTTATTGACTGCTCAACTGTAGTGCTCAACCGGTGCGCTCAACCGCCGCCAATGGCGTGAACGATTTCCAACTCGTCGCCATTGTTCAACAGGGTGCCGCCATGAGCGGATTTGGGCACAATTTCCTGATTACATTCCACCGCCACACGGCGGCCTTGCAGATCCAGGCTTGCAATCAGATCCGCAATGGTGGTGCCGACGGCAAAGTGCCTGGGATCACCGTTCACGGTGACCTGAATGGTCTGTTTTGAGCTGATCTCTTCCGGCATGGCTGATTCGTTCATTAAATGCTCATTTTTACTGGCTGACTATTGTCTTGCTTTGCTGACACGCCGTAAAGACTTGGCGCACATTTTTACCGCTTACCGGCGGCCTTTCAGGGGGATTTGATCAAAGACCACGCGATCCAACACCAACCCACAATAAAGGCCATGCCACCAAAAGGGGTTATCGCCCCCAACCAACGCACCCCGGAAATGGCCATCAGGTACAGGCTGCCGGAGAACAGCAGCATACCCGCCAACAACAACCAGCCGCCCCATTGCAGCCCGGCGGCCCCGGGAAAGTGGAACCCCAATACCCCTACCAGAATCAGCCCCAACCCATGGTACAGGTGGTATTCCACTCCGGTCTGATAGGCCGCCAGCAGTGACGGCTCCAAACGCGCCTTCAGGCCATGGGCGCCGAAGGCCCCCAACACTACCCCCAGGGCCATGGCAATCACCCCTATGACGATGAAACTCTTCATACCTTTTCCCCGTAACCGCTTGCAGAGGGGGCAATTCTACCCGTTGTAGGGAGCAGGAAACCAAAAAATCCACAGGCTTTCAGCAAAGAAACTTGCCATTTTCAGAATCATCCGTTATCTTTTGCCCGATTGTAGGACAATCTAACAATAATGACTTTATAACGGGAACGAAACTATGTTTGGTTTTTTCAAAACCGCCAAACCCAGGCGCATTCAGTTCGAAAGCGACGGCCAGGCTCACCAGACCATTGAGGTGAGCGACAAGGAGACGATTCTCAGTGCAGCACTGCGCCAGGGCATCCCCTTTCCCCACAGTTGTCGGGTGGGCGGTTGCGCCACCTGCAAATGCCAGCTCAGGGAAGGCAAGGTTAAGGAATTGACCGAATCCGCCTATGTGCTGTCCGAGCAGGAGCTGGACCAGGGTTACATTCTGGCCTGTCAGTCGGTTCCCCGCACCGACCTGACCATCAGACTGGAACAGGCACAGGTTCCGGGCCCATCCCCCGGGGCGCAGACCCTGTGTGGGCGTGTCACGGACCAACGCCGGCTCACCCACGATATCAGCGCCCTGCGGTTGCGGCTGGAACAGCCGCTGCGTTACGCCGCCGGACAGTACGCGCTGTTGTCTGTACCCGGCATCGTCGATGAGGCCCGCAGCTATTCTTTTGCCACCCCCAGCACCCGCAGCGGTAGATCCGACGTGGAATTTTTCATTCGCCAGGTGCCCGGCGGCGCAATGTCCGGCTGGGCCCAGGGCGCCACGCCTGGTACGCCCATTAGCCTACAGGGCCCGTTTGGCGATTTTTATCTGCGCGAGGGCCAGCAACCCATTCTGTGTATTGCCGGCGGCAGCGGACTGGCTCCCCTGAAAGCCCTGTTGGAGGACGCGCTCCAGCAACACAACTCACGGCCAGTGGTGTTGCTGTTTGGCGCCCGTACCCAAGCGGATCTGTACTGCCTGGAAGAGCTTGCCCATCTGCAACAACACTGGGCCGGGGATTTCACATTTGTGCCGGTGCTGTCGGAGGAACCCAGCTCATCGCCCTGGGGAGGCCAGCGTGGTTTGGTGACCGATGTGTTGGCGCAGCATACCCGCCCCAATGCACAGGCGTATCTGTGCGGCCCGCCGGCCATGGTCGACGCCGCCGAAGCGCAACTGCAGGCGCTGGGTGTGCCGGCAGAGCAGATCTTCAGTGACAAATTCCTGGATAAATCCAGCCTGGTTCACAGTGCCTGATCATCATCCTTCACCCACTATTTTTTAATGAGGACACCTTATGCTGCATTACCTGAAGTTCTTCCTGTTTCACGGCATCGGTCTATCGTCGGCCCTGTTCCTGACCCTGGGCGGCGACTGGATGACCTACGGCTTTCTGGGGATTTTCATCGGCTACATTCTACTGGATGCGGTGCTGGGCGACGATATAACCACACCTACCTACCGGGCCCCACAATTGCTGACCTGGCAACTGTGGCTGGCACTGCCGCTGATGACCTTTATTCTGTTTGTGTTTCTGTGGCAGGTAGGGTCTGGTGATCCCGCCGGGTACGGCGCCCTGGTACAACAACTCAGCGGCTATGATATGCAGGCGGCCCGGGACGCCAACAGCGCCTGGAATCTGTTCTGGGGTGTCATTCTCACCGGTTTGATGATCGGCATGGTGGGCACCATCACCGGCCACGAACTGACCCATCGCACCTGGGACCCTGTCTCCATGTGGGTAGGGCGCTGGCTGCTGGCGTTCAGCTTCGACAGCAACTTTGCCATTGAGCATGTGTACGGCCACCACCGCTATGTCAGCACCACGGCCGACCCCGCCACCGCACCCCGTGGGCGAAATGTTTACGCCCATGTGATCATTTCCACCCTGCGCGGCAACCTCAGCGCCTGGCGTATTGAACGGGAGCGACTGCAGAAAAAACGCAAGCCCCTGCTGTCCGTGCACAATGTTGCCATCCGTGGTTACCTGATGAGTGGCGTTATCCTACTGGCCGCTTTTGCGATTGCCAGCTGGAGTGGCGTACTGTTTTTTACCGCCGCCGGACTGTGGGGCAAAGCCCTGCTGGAGATCGTTAATTATATGGAGCACTACGGCATGGTGCGCAATCCGGAAACCCCGGTGGCACCACGCCATTCCTGGAACACCAACAAACGCTTCAGTTCCTGGTCCATGTTTAACCTGACCCGGCACTCCCATCATCATGCCCAGGGTGAAGTGCCTTATCATGAGCTGAAGCCCTATCATGACGCGCCCATGATGATCAACGGCTACCTTACTACCATTGCGGTAGCACTGATTCCACCACTGTGGCACAAACTGATGACACCGAAACTTCTGGCATGGGATGCCCACTATGCCAGCGCCGAAGAGCGTAGCATGGCGGCCGAAGCGAATCGCAAGAGCGGCCTGAAACGTCTGCAGGCAATGACCTACGATGACGCCGCACCTGAACCCGAGGCCAAAGACCTGAACGCCGCATAGCCCCTTATCCCACTACCTCATAACCCCATTACCCCAGAACCAAAGGCGGCCGGAGAGCACGCCGCCTTTGGTACACTATAAACGGATTAATTACCGCGAAACCGGCCCACTGAAATCTTCAAGCCCAATGCGTTTTCCAGATCACCGGTTAAATAATTTTGATAGAACAGCCCCAAGCTTACGGTGTGCCCCAGATTAACCCCCAACGAATATTCCAGCCAGGCAGAACCTGGTCCCGGCCTATGAACGGGGCGAAGATTAAAACAATGGGTGGCTATAAATCAATCGGTGGTGGGGATGGGATGCGTGAGTAGATGATCTCCCAGTCCAAACTGTCGGGGTAACGACTGAGCAGGCGATTGATGCCCAGGATAAAAGAGTCTCTCTGAAAGTGCACGATCTGCTTCACCGTGGTCAGCTCCTGGCGCGGCCCGGCTTTCAACAGCACATCCAGTCGGTACGCCAACAGCCCCTCTTCGGTAACCAGCGTCTCACCCATATCCCAGGTAGCGGAAATAACAGCGGAACCCAGGGGCGATTCGGCACAGTGGGTATCGGGATAACTGATTGTGGTGATGGTGGCAAGGTGATCCAGTACAAACTCAAAAGTACGAACCTGATAACGGCCCTCTTCAAACTTATAGCAATTGGACACCCACAGACCATCCAATGCGGAAGCACTTTCTGCGATCTGAGTAGCAAACACATCCTTTGTCGCTTGTACAGCATCGTCGGCAAACACAACACAAACCAGAGCGGCCAGTGCTACCCCGACACTACGCACTAACTTCATTCGTGATCCCTAAAAACAAAAAAGCCGAATTGTATCAACCGCCAGTATAACGGCATACCAGGAGTATTTCAGTTAAGGTTTTTTACACAACGTAAAAATAAAGGCCGATCACGGGATCGGCCTTTACATACAGCAACCTGTCCGCTTTACGCTTCCAGCATATGCACTTTGAGTTTTTTCATGGCGTTTTTTTCCAACTGGCGAATACGTTCTGCCGACACATCATACCTGGCAGCCAGCTCGTGCAACGTGGCTTTGTCATCTTCGAACCAGCGGCTCTGCAGGATATCGCGACTGCGATCATCCAGTGTCGCCATCGCCTGATAGAGGCGTTCGTTGTGGGCAGATTCCCAATCGTCATTCTCCAGCATCGCTGCCGGGTCCATGGTCTTGTCTTCAAGGTAATACACCGGAGCCTGACCGGCACTGTCATCGTCTGCGTCCACCGGGGCGTCGAAGGAGGCGTCGTAGGCGCCCAATCGGCCTTCCATCTCACGCACATCGGAAGCCGACACACCCAGGTCTTTGGCGATGGCATTAATCTCATCGCTGTTCATCCAGCCCAGGCGTTTTTTCTGGCTGCGCAGATTAAAGAACAGCTTGCGTTGGGCTTTGGTGGTGGCAATTTTGACGATGCGCCAGTTGCGCAGTACGTACTCATGGATTTCGGCTTTGATCCAGTGCACGGCGAATGACACCAGACGTACCCCAACCGTGGGGTCGAAGCGCTTGACGGCTTTCATCAGGCCCACATTGCCTTCCTGAATCAGGTCGGACTGGGGCAGACCGTAGCCGTTGTAGGATTTGGCGATGTGCACCACAAAGCGCAGATGAGACAATACCAGCTGGCGGGCGGCGTCCACATCGTCTTCGAAAAACAGTTTTTCAGCCAGTGCCTTTTCTTCTTCCGCGCTCAATACCGGTACAGTCTGCACAGACTGCACGTATGCTTCGAGATTGACACCGGGTGCGGTGACAAATGCTGGTTGAAGGGCGTTATTCATATAGTAGAACCTCCATCGGGTCTGACTGAGTTTAGCACTCTCAGTATAGGAGTGCTAATTCCGCCAAAAGTTCCCCGTATCCATGGTCATCCGTCGGGGTCGGGCCTGCTATTGTTGGGGGTTTTGCCGGTGCTTTTCAAGGGGGGTCACGGTATTTCCCCGAATATTTCCGCCGCCCGCGCCTGAGATTCCCCCATTAACCGGGCTCAATTGAGCGAATATGCTGGCTGACCGCCAAGCGAGCACCCACTAACCCTATGAGAATACTGCCCGTTAACATCAGGAACGTCACCTCAAGCCCTAACCCACTTAGCTCAAATTGGCTGCGATACAACTCCGACAGTGCCTGCACCGGGCCATCCAGCCACCACAACAGGGTCTGAATCAGCAGCAGGGCAATCAGGCAGCCCCCCAGTCCATACCATAATCCGGTGTACATAAACGGCCGCCGCACAAAGGCATCGGTTCCCCCCACCAGTTTGACGATGATGATCTCATCGCGCCGGCTTTCAATGGCCAGGCGAATGGTGTTGATGATCACCAGCAGCACCGCCAGCGCCAGGCCGATACTGAGCGCCACCACCAGGCGTCGCCCCAGATCCAGAATGGCGTATAACCGCTGCACCCATTGGGCATCCAGCTGGGCCAGGTCCACCTCTCCCTGAGCGGCCAGATCCAGACGCAGGGCTTCCGCCGCGTCCAGATCGGTTACCGAGGGATACACCACCACCACCGCCGGCAACGGGTTTTCCCCCAGCTCCTGCAGCAGGTCACCAAATCCACTTTGCTCTTCGAACTCAGCCAGCGCCTGTTGCCGGGAAATGTACTCGGTGCGCTTTACATCGCCCCGTTGCGCCAGAGTGTCCGCCAGCTTGCGGCCCTGCTCTGCACTGGTTTTGAAATGGAGAAACAGCGATATCTGGGCGCTGCCATCCCAATCGTCACTGATGGCTTCGGCATTCTTCAGCATCACATACAGGCCTGCCGGAAGGCTCAAGGCGATGGCAATCACCAGCACCGTCATGACCGTTGGCAGGGGCGTTGCCAGCAACCGGTTGAGGCTCTCCAGAGCGACTTCTTTATGATGCTCGCGCCAGCTTTCAAAGCGCTGTTTGAAAGTGGTTCTTGCCGCGGTGGCCCCTTTCGGCGCGGTGTTCTTGACCGGGGTGGCTTTTTGATTCATCAATAACCCCCGGTGTAGATCTGGTGGTGCGGATCCGCCGCAATCTGATCCATACCATCGCTGATCAAACGGCCCGAATCCAGCGACAGCAGGCGATGATCATAACGGGCGATCAAACCCAGGTCGTGGGTGGCGATCAATACGGTCACCCCCACCTGGGAGAACTGATCGAACAGGTCCATGATCTCGGCAGACAGTCCAGGGTCCAGGTTACCGGTGGGCTCGTCCGCAATCAGGATACGGGGTTTGTTGACCACCGCACGGGCAATTCCCACCCGTTGCTGCTCACCACCGGAGAGCGCGATGGGGTTTAAGGCTTCCTTGTCCAGCAAGCCCACCTTGTCCAGCGCCGCGCGCACCCGGCGCCCGGTTTCCCGGGGGCGATACCCGGCGATGATCAACGGCAGGGCCACATTATCGTATACCGTGCGGTCGAACAGCAGCTGATGATTCTGGAACACCATGCCGATCTGACGACGGAAATAAGGGATAGCGGAACGCCCCACTTTTGCCACATCCTGATCACAGATCACCATGCGTCCGCCACTGGGCCGCTCGATCAACATAATCAATTTCAGTAGGGTGCTTTTGCCGGCACCGGAGTGCCCGGTGAGAAAGGTAAGCTCGCCCTGATCCAGCTCGAAGCTGACATTGAGCAACGCATCCTTACCATTATCGTAACGTTTACTGACCTTATGGAAGTGAATCATAGCATCCGGAGTGTGTTGTGTTTTACTTCCGCCCCCTGCACAGTGCCGCTGTGAACAACCCGCCCTGCAGCACTACCGATCAAACAAAGCCCTGACAAATTCGTCCGCTGCAAACGGCCGCAAATCATCGATTTGCTCCCCCACCCCGATAAAGCGGATGGGCAGCCCCATGCGGGATGCAATGGCAAACACAATACCACCCTTGGCGGTGCCATCGAGTTTGGTGAGCGTAATACCCGTAACCCCCACGGCCTGGTGGAACTGCTCCGCCTGACTGAGGGCATTCTGCCCGGTGCCGGCATCCAGCACCAGCATCACCTCATGGGGGGCACTGGTGTCCAGCTTGGCCATGACCCGTTTCACTTTCGACAACTCGTCCATCAGGTTGCTTTTGGTGTGCAGGCGGCCGGCGGTATCGGCGATCAACACATCCACACCACGGGACTGGGCCGACTGCACCGCATCGAAAATCACCGAGGCGCTGTCGGCACCGGTATGCTGCGCCACCACGGGAATATTGTTGCGCTCCCCCCAGACCTGCAATTGCTCCACCGCCGCGGCGCGGAATGTATCCCCTGCGGCCAGCATTACAGACTTACCTTCCTGCTGCAGTTTTTTCGCCAGTTTGCCGATGGTGGTGGTTTTACCCACCCCGTTCACCCCCACCATCAGAATCACATAGGGCTGTTTGCCGGAGTCAATTTGCAGGCCGCCACCGGCGTCTGAACGGCGCAGCACCGAGGTCATTTCTTCCTGCAGGGCGTCGTACAGGGCATCGGAATCCTTCAGTTCCTTGCGATTCATGCGCTCGGTGATGGCGGCAATGATTTTTGCGGTGGCGTCCATGCCCACGTCCGCCACCAGCAACTGGGTTTCTATGTCTTCCAGCAGCTCATCATCAATGGCCTTTTTACCCAGCAGCAGGCCGGCCAGACCATCGCTGAGACCGGCCCGGGTACGGGTCAGCCCCTGCTTGACCCGGGCAAAGAAAGACACCGGTTCCGCCACCGGGGCAGGCTCAGGCGCGGGCGATGAAACCGCCTCCACCACAACCTCCGGTTCGACAACGGTTTCTTCCACTGCTTCCAGGGGCGGTGCCATCAATGCCTGATTGGCCGCCTCTTCATCAAAGAAACGGGCAAACAGGGCTTGCTCAGTCAGCACCTCGGCACCACGCAACAGATGTGGGCCGGGGCCGAACAGGCGCTCGAACACGGCAGCCTCGTGAGCAGGGTTAACCATAGAACAACCTCGAAATCATTTTGCAGTCAGAGTTCTCTGGGCGGTATCCTACCATTTGTTGGAAATCGACTCAGCAGCTAATTCTCAGCGCCCCTGCCAGGAAAGTGATGAGTGGGGAATTAGCAGTTGAATTCGTTGTCTTAGGACGCTTACGCATTTCCATTAACCCATCCCCCAACAAGATGAACCATGATGGTGATACGACACATTTGCAGCACCCTGATTCTGGCCGGCGCCAGCCTGGCCCTGGCCACACCGGTCAGCGCCGAAACCAGCGTGGCCGACCGCACCTTTACCCACACCCTGGACAACGGCATGAAGATCATCGTGCGGGAGGATCACCGGGCCCCGGTGATGGTATCCCAGGTCTGGTATCGGGTGGGTTCCAGTTACGAACACGCCGGTGTGACCGGCGTATCCCATGTCCTGGAACATCTGATGTTCAAGGGCACTGACAAAGTGCCCAGCGGTGAATTCTCCAAGCTGATCGCCCGCTACGGCGGCAGTGAAAACGCCTTCACCTCCTATGACTACACCGGCTACTACCAGGTCATGAGTGCCACCAACCTGCCCCTGTCCATCGAGCTGGAAGCCGATCGCATGCAGAACGCCATCATGCCCGACGAGGAATTCGCCAAAGAAATCGAGGTGGTAAAGGAAGAACGCCGCCTGCGCACTGACGACAAACCCAACTCGGTGGCCTATGAACGGTTCATGGCAGCGGCCTATTTGTCGTCCGGCTACCACAACCCGGTGATTGGCTGGATGCACGATCTGGATAATATGACCGGCCAGGACGCCCGCAACTGGTATCGGCAGTGGTATGTACCCAACAATGCCATCCTGGTGGTGGTGGGTGATGTCAACGCCAAAGAAGTATTCGGCCTGGCCTCCCGCTATTTTGGCCCGATACCGGCAGGGGATTTGCCCAAGCGCCCCCTCAACAAGGAAGTGGCCGGCAAGGGTGAACGCCGCATTGAAGTCGCCATTCCGGCCAAGGTTCCCACCTTGTACGTGGGATACAATGTACCCGGCATCAACACCGCAACCGATGCAACCGACGTGTATGCCCTGCGCATGCTGGCCGGTGTGCTAGACGGTGGTTACAGTGCCCGCATCGAAACAGAAATGGTACGCAACCAGGGTATTGCCGCCAGTGCCGGTGCCGGTTACGGTGGCTTTGCCCTGGGCGATACCCTGTTCTATTTCAGCGGCGTACCCAGTGAGGGCTACTCGGTTGAACAACTGGAAGAGGCTTTCGAACAGCAGATTGAACGCCTGCAAACCGAGCTTGCGGACCCGGCGGAACTGGAGCGGGTGAAGGCCCAGATTATTTCCGGCATCATTTACCAACAGGATTCCATTTCCAGCCAGGCCAACCAGATCGGGCGCATGGAAGCCATCGGCCGCAGCTGGCGGGAAGCAGACACCATGGTGGACAAACTCTCCGCCATCACCCCGCAACAGATTCAGGCGGCGGCCCGCAAGTATCTTATTCCCGACAACAAAACCGTGGCCATCCTCAAGCCGCAGCCACTGTAACGTTGAAGCAAAGGATTTCATTTCCCCATGTCTGAACAAAGCCGCATCAGCCGCAAAACCCTCAGCATCATGATCCTGGTGGTGTGTATCTTTATCGTGGTGCTCTACAACCTGCCGGGCAGCCGCAAACCCGGGGCGGAGCAACCGGGCCCACTGGTTTTACCGAACCAGAATCCAGCCCTCAAGGAGCGGGCCGATGGCCTGAAGCTGACCTCCCTGGAAATGATTGAGCAGGCCCACGCCAAACCCCACAAGGTTCGTATCGAATCCTGGGACACACCCAACGGTGCCCGGGTGCTGTTTGTGCAGGCACCGGAGATTCCCATGCTGGATGTTAAAGTGGTGTTTGACGCCGGTGCGGCCCGCGATCAGTCGCTGCCAGGGTTGGCCCAGCTCACCAGCTCCATGCTGACCGAAGGCGCGGGCATTGCCGATGTGGACGCCATCGCCCGCCACTTTGAAGGCTTGGGCGCCAGCATCAACAGCGCCTCCTACCGGGACATGGCCGTGGTCAGCCTGCGCACCCTGTCCGACAGTCAATACCGCGATCCGGCCTTGACCCTGTTTTACGACGTGGTATCGCAACCAACATTCCCACAGAGCAGCCTGCAACGCTTGCGTGGCCAGATGCTGCTGGGCCTGCAACAGGAAAAACAAAGCCCCGGCGCACTGGCTCAGAAAGCCTTCTTCCAGCAACTGTACGGCGAGCTGCCCTACGGCATTCCCCCCAACGGCAATGAAGACAGCCTCAATCGTATCGGCACCGAAGACTTGCGGCGTTTTCACCAGCAGTACTACGTGGCGGCCAACATGGTGGTGGCCATGATCGGCGACATTGACCGCACCCAGGCCGAGCTGATCGCCCTGCAACTGGACAAGCAATTGCCGGCGGGTCAGCCCGCCCCGCCGTTACCCGCCGCCAATAAACTGCAGCAAGCCATACAGGAACATGTGGAGTTTCCCTCCAGTCAGACCCATATCATGGTGGGTGGACTGGGGGTAAAACGCGGCGATCCGGATTGGTTTGCGCTCTATGTGGGTAACGAAATTCTGGGTGCCGGGGGATTCAGTTCCCGCCTTAACCAGATCATCCGGCAGGACCACGGACTGGCCTACAGCGTCTACAGTCACTTCATCCCCATGGCCGGCGCCGGCCCCTTCCTGATCAATCTGCAAACCCGCAGCGATCAGACCCGGCAAGCCCTTGACCTGCTCAACACCACCCTGTCCGACTTCGTCCGCAACGGGCCAACCGCCCAGGAGCTGGACGCGGCCAAACGCCATATTCTGGGTAGTTTCCCCCTGCAAACCGCCAGCAACAGCAACATCGTGGACTACCTGGGGATGATCGGCTTTTACGACTTGCCCCTGAACTATCTGGATACCTACATCGGCAACGTGGAACAAGTCGAGGTCGACGACGTAAGGCAGGCATTTCAGCGGATCGTTCAGCCAGACGCTTTGCTCACCGTAACGGCGGGCCAGGACAGCGGCGCCGCTGAGACCGTGCCGTGAAATCCCGCAGCGAACTGCGCATCATCGGCGGCCAATGGCGTGGCCGCCGCCTGAGCTTTACCGCCGCTGAGGGCCTGCGCCCCACCCTGGACCGCTACCGGGAAACCCTGTTCAACTGGTTGATGTTCGATGTGGAAGGCGCCCGCTGCCTGGATCTGTTCGCCGGCAGCGGTGCCCTGGGCCTGGAGGCCCTTTCCCGCGGCGCCCGCTATGTGGACTTTGTGGATGCCAACAAACAGGTTACGCAATCCATCCGCCAACATTTGCAAACCCTGGCCTGCACCCGGGCCCGGGTGCATCATCTGCCGGCGCAAACCTGGTTGAAACAGCAGGCTGAGTGCGCAGCAGAACCCTATGACCTGATCTTTCTGGACCCGCCTTTCCATCAGGACCTGTTGCAACCCTGCCTCTACCTGCTGGAGTACGGGGGCTTTATCGGCCCCAAAACCAAACTTTATTTGGAAGCAGAAAGCGACTTCCCCCCTGCCCAGCTACCGGAACACTGGCGGATCCTCAAGCAGAAAACCGCCAAGAATAAGATTTTTCTGCTGCTGGAATGTCCACAACCGCGCACGCTACAAGGGAAATCAGTCACATAGCCTGGTATTCGACAAAACCCGGGCCAAGGAACCTGTGGCAGCATTCTGAGGCGCTACTATGCTTACTGCATGGCGCAGATAGTGAGGTGAGTACCATGCCCATACCCCCAACCGTCAGCGAGCGGCTGAACTCCCAGGGAATCAACTATCAGATCATCGACGACGTGGACATTGCCCCCTTGCATCAACTGTGCAGCGTGGATCAACTGAACCAGAGTCAAATGGTGAAACTGGTGATTCTGCAGGATTCCATGGGCCACGTGCAGGCGCTGATTCCGGCGGACAGCCTGCTGGATTTGACCCGGCTCAACGAATTGAAAGGCCGGCAACTGGAAGCCATCACACCGCAGGAATATGAACAGATGGCGCGTTCGCAGGGGCTGGATCACGTACCGGACTTTCCCCTCAGTGACAGTCAACCGCTGGTGGTGGAAAAACGTCTGATGGCCAATGCAGACCTGTACCTTGAAATGGGTAACAGCGGCCACTTCCTCAAGCTTTCGCAAAGTGAGTTCGCCAAATTACTCACCCACGCTCAGGAAGCTGAATTCTGTGTGCCGTTGGAAGACTTCAGCCCCGGCTCCGACGACCGCGCCAGCATCGAACATTCCGTCCAACGCTTTACCCAATTGCGCATCAAACGCCGCCTGGAAGAAACCCTGGAAATGCCGCCCCTGCCGGAAACCGCCGAGCGCATCATCCAACTGCGCATCGATCCGGATGCGGGGGTGGGTGATCTGGCCGAGCTGGTGGAGAAGGATCCGAGCCTGGCCGCGCAGGTGGTCAGCTGGGCCAGCTCCCCCTACTACGCCGCCCCCGGTGCAATCAAATCCGTGCACGATGCCGTGGTGCGGGTGCTGGGTTTTGATCTGGTCATCAATCTGGCTTTGGGCCTGGCCCTGGGCCGTACCCTGGAGCTGCCCAAAGACGGCCCCCACGGGGTCACCCCGTTCTGGCAATCTTCGGTCTATTCCGCGGTCACCATGGAAGGGCTGGTCAAAGCCATGCCGTCGGAACGCCGTCCATCACTGGGCCTGGCCTACCTGAGCGGCTTGTTGAGCAATTACGGCTATCTGGTGTTGGCGCATATTTTCCCCCCTTATTTCAAAGTCATCTGCCGCAATATCGAAGCCAACAGCCATGTAGACCCGTACCTGATTGAGCAGCATGTGGTGGGAGTGGATCGGGAAACACTGGCCAGCCAACTGATGGAATGCTGGAGCATGCCTGAGGAAGTAATACACGCTTTGCGCTGGCAGAATTATCCGGGGTACCAGGGTGATTACAATGTCTATGCGCGCCTGTTATATCTGACCAACCAGCTGCTGCGCAGTGTGGATCTGGTGCAGGGGCCGGTGCACACCCTGAGCGATCGGGTTTTTTCCGAACTGGGCCTGGAACGGGAAGACGCGCTGGCGGTGATCAATCATGTGGTGACCCGAAAAGATGAATTGAATCAGATGGCGGGGAACCTGGGAGGCTAACCCTAATTGCCTGCCAGTTGCACATCCTCCAGCATCTGTTCGCGGGCATCACGGAAAGACGCCTGAACCGCCGCCACGCACAATGCCATAAACGCATCGAAGGCCGGCTGATCCAGGGACACCACCAGATCACGCACCGTAGTGCTGGGAGTACGCTTGAGCAGATACAGATAGGCGAACAGTGCGTTCTCGCTGATTTCACCCTCCACCGTGGCGCGGTATTCCTGCAGTTGATCCTCCAGCATGGCCTCAGAAAAACTCTCGCTGGCTTTCAGGTGGGATACGGTAGCCAGAAGTTGCTTGCGCAGTTCAACTTTCAGCTCTGTTTCCAGCGCTGACTGCTGCAGTTGCTGATCCAGCGCGGCCAACAGCTCCAGGCGTTGCTGGTTCGGCGAGTTCTCCATCACTTTCAGGCGATAGGCACGCACCGCGCGGCGCACACTGGCATCGTCCAACTGTTGCTGCAGGGTTTGCAGTTGCTGCAGTTTGCTGGACGCCAGCACAGCCTGCAGTTCGGCTCTCTGTTGTGGCGAAAAATCCCGCTGCAGGCGGCGAACAATGTCCTGCTTCAGTTGCTCCGGCCCCAGCTGTTGCCGAAACTGGTTACGCAGGGTCACCAGTTGTTGCGGGGTGAATCCCAAGGGCGCCTTTTCCAGGTTACGGATTTCCTGCTCAATCAGATCATTGGCCTGATCCAGCACCAGCGCCACACCGGCGGACTCGATGAAGTGTTCCCACTCTGCAGGTGCCGTTTGCTGGGCTCCGGCAGCATGGGATTCCGTTTGTGCCGACAGCGATCCGCTCAGCAGCCACCCCAAGCACAGAAGCCATGCCCAATTCCAGCTCATCCCGGTTGTACCTCTACCACGTCAGGATCATCAAAAATAGCCTGATCCAATGCCCCTTCAGAGCGCGCCACGGTACAGGTCACCACGGCGTCGCCGGTAATGTTGACGGCGGTGCGCACCATGTCCAGAATCCGGTCCACCCCAAGTATCAGGCCGATGGCTTCCGCCGGCAGCCCCACCTGCCCCAGCACCATGGCCAACGTAATCATGCCCGCACTGGGTACCGCCGCGGTACCAATGGAAGCCAGTGTGGCGGTGGCGATCACCGTGACAAACTCTGCCATACCCAATTCAATACCATAAGCACTGGCGATGAACACGGTTGCCACCCCCTGCATAATGGCGGTGCCATCCATATTAATGGTGGTGCCCAGGGGAATGGTGAACGAGGCCACGGAGTTCCTGACCCCCAGTTTTTTCTCCACAATACCCATGGTCACCGGCATGGTGGCGGCGCTGCTGGCGGTACTGAACGCAAACATCTGGGCGGCGCGCATTTTGCGCATGAAGATCAGGGGATTCAAGCGGGCCACCAGGGTCAATATGCCCAGATAGGTTAAAGTAAAATGCAGCGCCAGCGCCAGCAACACACAGCCCATATAGGCACCCAGGCCTTTGAGCAGATCGATGCCCTGCTCGGCAAACACCTTGCCCACCAGGAAGAACACGCCATAGGGTGCCAGTTGCATAATGAGTTGTACCAGCTTCATCACCACCACATTCAGATCTTCAAAAATGGCACCGATGCGCCGCCCGTGTTGCCCGGTGTGATTCAGCGCAATCCCCACCAGAATGGCGAACACGATCACCTGCAGCATGTTGCCTTCGGCCATGGCCTGCATCGGGTTGTCGGGGAAGATATTGATCAGCACCTGCACGAACGGCGGCCGCTCTTTCACTGCATAGGGTTCGAAATCCGCACTGAGGTCGGCCCCTGCGCCGGGATCGAAGATCTGGGCCACCACCAAGGCCAGGGTGATGGCCACCCCGGTGGTCAGCAGATACAGAACGAAGGTTTTGCTGCCCAGCCGCCCCAGGCTTTTGCTTTCTTCGGACGCAATCACACCACAGATCAGGGAGACCAGCACCAAGGGTACAATCATCAATTTGAGCAGGTTGACAAAGATTTTGCCAAACACCAGAAACACGCCATCGATCAGATATTCCTGCACCCAGGCGGCGAACATCGCATCGGGAAAGGCAACACGGCTGTAATACATCACCAATCCTGCCCCAAAGCCCAACACCAGACCCGCAAATATGCGCATGGTCAGTGTATCTTTAGGATGGCTGGGTTGGTTGGCCCCCGACTGCGGCGAATCTGTCACCCCGATTCCTCTTTTTATCCTCTGACTGGTGTTGCTGACATTGATATTGAATGATTTTTATGCAGGCACACTGTATCAACGGGCCCGGAGAAACGCCAGCTCACGACAAGTTTCGTCACAAACCCGCAACGAAACAAGTGAAGTTTTACCGTATGACCTGAAAACAGGTTACTTTTTCTTCTTTTTCGGGGGGAAAAACTTGATCAGACTCATGAACCACATCATTTCCTGGGCTTCACCGGTGACCACAATTTCTTTGGTCCCCATGCCTTTCATAAAAGCCATCTTGTCCTTGCTGGCATTCATGATGGTGGCGTACGCATACTGGGCATTCTTGAAGGACATGCACATGTTGGGTTGGGGGTGAATTCCAGCAAAGGGTTTCACGGTCTGGTTCTTGATGATGAAATAGCGGGCGACCTTGCCGCTTTCCGTGCGGAATTGCAGGATGATGTCCTTCTCTTCCAGCTTTTCTTTAAAAGCATCGTTGTTGTTGGCCAGCCAACGCATGCGCCAGCCCAGTACGAGCAGTAAAAACCAAAACTTCATAATGGCATTCCCAAAAGATTGAATACATTAGCCGGATACGGCGTCTTTCAGACCTTTCCCCGGTTTGAAGTGCGCATTGTGCCCGGCCGGTATCTCGATGGGCTCACCGGTCTGAGGATGGCGACCGGTGCGGGGGCCGTGGGCACGCACCTCAAATACACCGAACCCCGGCAGACTCACGCGCTGGCCGCGGCTCATTTCCAGGGTGATCTGGTCCAGAATCACATTCAACAGATCTCGCGCGGCGGTTTTTGTTATGTTGAGCTTCTCTGCGAGTGCCGCTTCCACTTCTGATTTCTGCATCTGTGAGGTCCCCTCAAAAGCGGCGATTGTAATATGGATGCCGGGCCAGGGAAAGCGAGGCGACCCGGTTGCAGTCAAATCGGCCAGGGCATGGCCGAGGTGTCCACATAATGACACTGCGCGCCGGCTACAAAAACAAAAACCGGGCATTCACGCCCGGTCTGGTTAATCCAGCAAGGGCGGCAGCTGTTTGGCCAGGGCATTTTTCTCACTGGTCGCCTCACCGGTCAGTGCAAAGCCACGCAATGTCCCCGCCGTATCCTTGAACAGGGCTTTCACGTTCAGGCCATCCGCTTCGATCTCCCACTCACCTTCGGTGCCATTGGGGGTCGGCGCCACCACCACCGGGCAAGCCGGCGTCTTGATGGCCACCGGCATGGGGCCATAGGCCACTGCGGTTTCCGTGCCGGCCAGGGTTTTGGCCAGGGCGCGGGCGCCCGCCATCAAAGGCAGCACATACAACATGACGTTGCCTTCCACCTCGGAACAATCCCCCAGGGCATAGACGTTTTTCACATTGGTACGCAGGAACCGATCCACCTTGATACCGCGATTCACCTCGATGCCGGCGGCCTCCGCCACCTTGATCCGGGGCCGCAATCCAATGGCCGACACCACGATATCGGCCTCGGTGGTGGCCCCGTCAGACAGGGTCAGCGCCAGTTTTTCACCGGCTTTATTCACCGCCGTGACATATGGCCCGAAACGAAAACGTACACCGATGGCTTCCAGGCCCTGCTGCACCGCCGCCGAGGCCCGCTCCGGCAACAGCGTCGGCAACGGCCGGCCCAGGGGCTCAATCACTTCCACCTCAAAGCCACCATTGGTGAGATCATTGGCGAACTCACACCCAATCAAACCGCCACCGACAATGGCGACTTTTCTCTTGCCGGACAGAGCCTGGCGAAACCGCCCATAATCCATCAGGTCGTTGACGGAATACACCAGATCAACTCCATCGCCTTCCAGGGGCGGACGAAACACCTCGGCCCCCCAGGCCAGCACCAACTGGCTGTAGGAAAGGCTGTCACCGCAGTCCAGCTGCAGCGTCTGTGCCGCCGTATCAATGCCACTGACATGGACACCGGTGCGCACTTCCGCGTTCAATTGCGCGGCCATGGTCTCGGCATCGGCCATGGCCAACTGATCGGCGGTTTTGTCTTTGGTGAATCCGGTGGACAGCATGGGCTTGGAATAATTGCGCCCATCGTCAAAGGTGAGCAGCAGCAAGGGCTGCTCTTTATCTGCTTTGCGGAATTCTTTCGCCAGGTTGTAACCGGCCAGACCGGTACCGACGATGATAACAGGATCCATAACAGCCCCCCTGCTGTGTTAGGTGTGGTTAATCTTCCATTAACTCGAAATCTTCTTTGGTGACACCGCAATCCGGGCACACCCAGTCGTCGGGCACATCTTCCCATTTGGTACCCGCGGCAATGCCGTCTTCCGGCCATCCTTCTGCCTCATCATAGATATAGCCGCATACGATGCATTCGTATTTTTTCATTTTTACACCTTTCTACTGTCTCAACCTCTGTAAGGAAGGGGGAAATTACGTGCGAAACCCCAAAAAAGCAAGTCAACTGAATCAATTGTCCGCCAGCAGGCACAGCAAAGTAATCTGGTTTTCGCTACAATGTCCGGCAACTCTACTAATAGTTTCAATACCTTATGGCAAACCAGCATTTTCTCCCTTCCATTCTGCAGGATCAGGCGCTGTACCTGGGGGGCGGCGGCCGCATTCCACCCTACCGGGTGCCGCGCCCCTATCAGCCCTGGTTGCTGGACCGCGGCTCCCTCACCCGGCGCCTGATTCAGGCCAGCGCCGGGGATTTTGCCGTGAAGCTGCTGCGACAGGGCCACCAACGGGCCACGGATCATGAACGGGAGGCCCTGCAGCTGGAACAACGCAGCTGGCCGTTCCTGCGGGAAGTGGCCCTGCTGTGCCAGCGGCAACCCTGGGTGTTTGCCCGTACCGTGATTCCAACGGAAACCCTGCAGGGGCCGGCCCGCGCCCTGACCCGGCTTGGCAGCAAGCCCCTGGGTGCGGTACTGTTCAACCACCCCCACGTGCGGCGCGGCCCCATCGCGGTGTATCGTCTGAATGCGGCCCGTGTCAGCCGGGAGTTTGCCGGCCAGGGTATTATCTGGGGACGGCAATCGGTCTTCTATCTGTATGACAAACCATTGCTGGTGAGCGAGTACTTCCTGCACGCCTGCCCGATGTATTCGCACCCTGTATCCGGATCAGAATAAGGAATCACTGTGGCCACACTGAAAGAACTCCAGCTCTCCAACTCGCCGCTGCGACGCCTGCCCGATTTTATTGCCCTGGGGCGCCTGGACCGCCCCATTGGCATCTACCTATTGATGTGGCCCACCCTTTGGGCCCTGTGGATCGCCGCCGAGGGCGACCCCAGTTTCAAACTGATCTTTATCTTCATCGCCGGCGTGTTCCTGACCCGCACCGGCGGCTGCATCATCAACGACTTCGCCGACCGCGATTTTGACGGCCATGTAAGCCGTACCGCAAACCGCCCCCTTGCCACAGGAAGAGTAAGCGGTAAGGAAGCACTCACTCTTGCGGCGCTGATCGGGATCCTGGCATTCGTGCTGGTCCTGTTCACCAATACCTTCACCATTTTATTGTCGGTAGGGGGCCTGCTGCTGGCCTGCGCCTACCCTTATATGAAGCGTCACACCTATCTGCCGCAACTGGTGTTGGGCGCAGCGTTCGCCTGGGCAGTGCCCATGGCCTTCGGGGCCGTTGGGGAGACCGTGCCGGAACACGCCTGGCTGATCTACCTGGCCACCCTCTCCTGGACCATGGCCTACGACACCCTCTATGCCATGGTAGACCGGGAAGACGACCTTAAAGTCGGCATCAAATCCACCGCCATCCTGTTCGGTGATATGGATCTGGTGATGGTGGGGGTACTGGACGCCACCGCTCTGCTGGCCCTGGCCCTGCTGGGCAGCCGCCTGGAATTCAGCGGCTGGTACTACGCCGGCCTGGGTGCCGCCCTGTTGCTGTGGGCCTGGCAATTGTGGCAAAGCCGGCAGCGGGAGCGGGATGCCTGCTTCAAGGCGTTTCTACATAACCATTGGGTGGGAGCCGTGATCTTCGCCGGGATCTTTCTGCACTACAGTCTGAGCTGACCCAAAAGCGTCATTTTTCTGTAACATTAAGGCTCTTTAATGGGTGGCACTGAACTCGTAGTGAACAAGGTTGACCATGGCCGACGCAAACATACTGATCGTTGATGACGAAGAAGCCATTCGTGAGATGATCTCTGTCTCTCTGGAGCTGGCCGGTTTCCAATGGATGGAAGCGGAAAACGGGCAGCTGGCCCACAGCATGATTGTGGATGAACGCCCGGACCTGATTCTGCTGGACTGGATGCTGCCCGGTGTCAGCGGTATCGAACTGGCTCGGCGCCTGAAACGGGATGAAGCCACCAGCGAGATTCCGGTTATCATGCTCACCGCAAAAAGCGAAGAGGACAACAAGATCCAGGGGCTGGATGCCGGCGCCGACGACTACATAACCAAGCCGTTCTCCACCCGGGAGTTGATCTCCCGTATCAACGCCGTACTACGCCGCGTAAAAGGCGACCAGAACAAAGCCATCCTGGTGGAAGGCCTGGCGCTGGACCCGGTCAGCCATCGCATCACCGCGGACGAACGCCCGGTGGAGATGGGCCCCACGGAATACCGCCTGCTGGAGTTTTTCATGACCCATCAGGATCGGGCCTATTCCCGGGCCCAATTGCTGGATCAGGTGTGGGGCGGCAATGTGTATGTGGAAGACCGTACCGTGGATGTTCATATCCGCCGCCTGCGCAAGGCACTGGCCCCCCACAAATACGATCATCTGGTCCAGACAGTGCGCGGAACCGGCTATCGCTTCTCGACGAAATTCTAATTAAAATCAATAAGTTGCCCTGTTTCAAATAGAGTTATTGTCACAGCGCAACAGATTTGCTACTACAGTACGCTAGTATTCCCCCGAAATCGTTAAATCAGGGTGCAGCGCGTGTTTAAAGAATGGAACATCGAACTGAACCAGTTCATCATTCTGATCATCATTGGCGCCGTGGGCGGCTGGAGCCTGGGCTACCCCGGCATCGGTGTGGCCCTGGTCAGTGTGCCCTACTGCCTGTGGATGCTGTTTCGCACCCGGGATCTGGCCCGCTGGCTGGCGGGGGGCGACAAGTCCGACCCGCCGGAAAGCACCGGCCTGTGGGGGCAGATCTTCGATAACCTGTACCAGCAGAACAAAAGCTACAAAGGGCAGATCAGCAACCTGCAGAACATCATCATCCGCGCCCAGCAATCCACCAATGCCATCCGCGATGCGGTCATTGTGGTGGACGTGCACGGCAACCTGGAATGGTGGAACGACGCCGGCACCCGTCTGCTGGGTTTTCAGTTGAAAACCGATCGCGGACAAAACCTCACCAATCTGCTGCGCGATCCGCGCTTTATCCGCTATTTCGACACTGGCAACTACCAGCGTCCCCTGGAAATTCCCTCTTCCCATCAACCTGGGGTGGTGCTGCAGTTTCAGGTTACTGTATTCGGTGAAGGGGAGCGCCTGATCGTGGCCCGCGATGTGACCCGGGTACACAACCTGGAACAAATGCGGCAGGATTTTGTGGCCAATGTATCCCACGAACTGCGCACCCCGCTGACGGTGATCAAAGGCTATCTGGAAACCTTTATGGACAACCTGCAACAGGATCACCCCCAGCTCAGCCGTGGCCTTAGCCGAATGAATGAACAGGCCTTGCGTATGGAAGCACTGGTGAATGATCTGCTGTTGTTGTCCCGTCTGGAAACCGAACAAAACGAACGGGTGCTGAAGCCGGTGGGCATGGCGCGGTTATTGCGCCAGATCCACACTGACGCCCTGGCCATGAACGACAGCAAACAACACAATATCCAACTGGAAATCAGCAGTGACCTGGACATCAATGGTGATGAGGAAGAGTTGCGCAGCGCGTTTTCCAACCTGGTGATCAACGCCATCAAATACACCCCGCAACACAGCAATATCACGTTACGCTGGTACGATGACGATAACGGGTTATGCATGGAAGTGGAGGATGACGGCCAGGGTATCGATCCCCAGCACCTGCCCCGGCTCACTGAACGCTTTTACCGCGCCGATCAAAGCCGCCACAGCAAAACCGGAGGCACCGGGCTGGGCCTGGCCATCGTCAAGCATGTGCTGATACATCACAACGCCAAACTGGATGTTTACAGCGAACTGGGGGAAGGCAGCATCTTCACCTGCCGCTTTCCCCGCAAATGCGTGGTAAAAGACTCGCAGAAATCCGTCGCCTGAACAACAGTTTCAATCGCGAAAATTGTCGTATTGCAGGGGCATTTCGAATTTGGTCTCCCGCAGCAGGGCAATCACCTGCTGCAGATCATCCCGTTTCTTGCCACTGACCCGCACCTTATCCCCCTGAATGGAAGCCTGCACTTTCATCTTGCTGTCCTTGATCAGCTTCACCAGCTTTTTCGCCTGCTCAGAATTCAACCCCTGGCGCAGGGTGATTTTTTGCCGGGCCTCCGCCAGATTCACCTCCGGCTCCGCCGCATCCACACAACCAATGTCAATGCCGCGCTTGATCAGCTTGTTTTCCAGAATATCCAGCAGCTGGCGCAGGTGAAAATCCGCATCCCCCACCAGGGTAATGACATCCTTATCCTGCTCAAACGCGCACTTGGTGCCTTTGAAATCAAAACGATTGGTTACTTCCCGTTTGGCCTGATCCACGGCGTTATCCACTTCGTGCATATTCAATTCAGAAACAATATCGAACGTTGGCATGATTTTCCTCAAAACGTGCAATTTGGCACATAGTAATCTATCGTGAAGCCACTGTGTAGGCCACCAAAGTGGCTATACTGGATAAGACAGGCTCAACCGCAGGAGCGTGCCGGAGGCATGAAATTCGTCGTTAAACTCATCTTTTTTTTAATCGTATTCGCCCTGGCAGGCCCCTACCTGTTAATGGGCCCGGACGGCATGCAGAAACTGCTGCAAATAAAGGACATGTTGCCCGGCATGGATTTTTCACCACCCGATCTGGATGATGCGGTGAATCTGGTCAGCGCTGACGATGGTCAGCAATGGATCCAATGGTCCGATGACAATAACGCGTTTCAACCGGATCAGCTCACCCGGGAACAGTTGGCGGTGTTGGACATTCAACCCCAACCAAACATTTATTATCGCTGGCAGGATGAGGACGGTGTCTGGCAGTTCAGCGAGCTGCCCAATCGCAACACCCTGAATCTGGTGGTGCGGACCAACCCGGACGCCAACGTGCTGCTGGGCATGAGTGAAGAACAGATTGATGCGGCTTTTGGCCGTACACCGAAAAACACCAATTCCATCGTCGAAAACAATCCGTTGGCCAATGGTGAAGGTCTGGAGGACAGCCTGCCCGTCCCCACCACCATTCCGATTACTGAAATTCCCGAACTGATCGAACAGGCCAAGGATGTGCAACGCATCATGGATGAACGCATGCAGCGCATTGATATGACGTTGGGCATGCCAGCTGAATAATGCCGTACCTGATACGCCTGCCTGCACCGCTTTGCCGGCGGACAGGTGAGTGAGGTCAGGGTCAACCATCACCTACGGACGTATATTGCGATGATCAAACACAAAACGCTTCTGCTTCCTTCTCTGTTTATATCCGCATCCCTGTGGGCACAACCCTTTGCGCCAATGGATACCCGCTCCATGGCCATGGGTGATACCGGTGTGGGCTCCGCCAGGCCCGGTGCGGCCGGTTTGTTCAACCCGGCCCTGCTCAGCATTGGTGACGAAACCGATCACGTACATATTATTGTGCCCAACCTGGGCATTGGTGTGTTTGCCGATCCCGATGCCCTGGACGCCTACAATGATATCGAGGATGAAGAATATCTGGATGAAATTGACGATGCCATTGTGGCCATGGAAAACGCCCTCACTGATGCGCAGTTAGTCAGCGCCAAAAATGATTTCACCAACAATGCCCGGGGTCTGAACAACAGTTTGGGGGATCTCAGCGAGCAACCCTTTCGCATCAATGCCGCCGCCTTTGCAGCGATTAGTGCACCGCGCAAAAATCTGGGCTTATCCGCCTTTGCCAGCGCCAATGCCACCCTTGAAACCTCCCCCAGGGTTTCCCGGTGTGATGATGAACTGCTGGAGGACTACATACGGTTTTTCGAAGGCATCAACAGTCAGGCGGATTTGATCGCGGCGGAAGCATCACCCAATAATCAGGCCGGCTGCGATAATAATCCCATCATCACCCTGGGTGACATCAACGATCCCACTGACGATCTGACCTCGGACGTGTTGGTGGCCGGTGTCACCATCACCGAAGTGGGTGTTGCCCTGTCCAAGGAGATAAAACTGTTCGGCCGTACCGTGGCGATGGGCGTTACGCCAAAACTGCAGACCGTCACCAGCTACTACGCTGTGCCCAGCGTGCAGGATCTGGACAACGAAGATTACGATCTGGCAGACGAACTGGAAGACAGTGAAAAGGATGACAACGATGTCAATCTGGATCTGGGTATCGCCACCACCTTTCTGGACGACCGCATTACCGTGGGTCTGGTAGTGAAAAACCTCATCTCCAACCAATATGACACCAGCGAATCCGCCGCCGGAGAATCACTCAGCTATGATGTGGACACTCAGGCCCGCCTCGGTGTTGCCTGGGATGCACCGTTGGGTTTAACGGTGGCGGCAGACCTGGATCTGACCAAGAACCAGCCCTTTTTCCTGGGGGAGGACACACAGTTCCTGGGTGCCGGTGTGGAATGGGACGTTGCCAATCTGGTACGGCTGCGGGGCGGTGTGCGTTCCAACCTGGCCGACAGTGACGATCAGATGCTGACGGCCGGAGTGGGTTTCAACATCATTGCAGTGCATTTTGATCTGGCGGCCCAATTCAGCGACAACAATGTGGGCGGGGCGTTTCAACTGGGCGTGGATTTCTGAGAAGTGGATTTCTGAGAAACCGCTGCTGCAGGCCGCACCCATCAAGGTGCGGCCTGCACTTCATTGGCTTAACGCAAGGCGTTACACACCTTCACCATCGTTAACGAAATCCGAGTCTTCCAGTGACGACAACGGCAGATGGCGGATATCTTTTCCTTTCACCAGGAAAATAACCTGCTCGGCAATATTGCGGGCGTGATCACCGATCCGCTCCAATGCACGCAGGCTCCACATCACGTTCAGGGCCCGTTTGATATAGCGGGGATCTTCCATCATAAAGGTCACCAGCAAGCGCATGGCGGACTCGTATTCCACATCGACGGATTTATCTTCACGCACCACATCAATGGCCTGCTCCACATCAAAGCGGGCAAAGGCATCCAGGGACTGCCTGAGCATGGCATTCACATGATTTCCTATGTGGCGGATTTCGATATAGCCCCGGGGTATGGCGCCATCCTCTGACAGCCTGATGGCCATCTTGGCAATTTTGTTGGCTTCATCACCGATGCGTTCCAGGTCGGTATTCGCTTTGGTGGCCGCCACCAACAGGCGCAGGTCACTGGCAGCGGGCTGCCGCAGCGCAATGATGCGCGTGCATTCTTCATCAATGCGCCGCTCCATACCATTGACCTGTTTTTCATTGCTGATCACTTCCGTGGCCAGGCCGCTGTCACCTTCCACCAATGCCTGAACGGCGTCCACGACCTGCTTTTCAACCATGCCGCCCATCGCAAGAATGTGGCTTCTTACCTCTTCCAGGTCAGCATTAAACTGTTTGGAAATATGTTGGGTAAATTCTTCGCTACTCATCCACCTTCTTCCTCTGCGTGCATCAGCCGTAACGGCCGGTTATATAGTCTTCGGTTTGCTTCTGTTCCGGATTGGTAAACAGTGTATCGGTGTCCTTGTATTCGATCAGATCACCCAGGTACATAAACGCAGTATAGTCGGAAACCCGCGCTGCCTGCTGCATGTTATGGGTTACGATGACGATGGTGTAGCGGTTTTTCAGTTCACTGATCAACTCTTCCACTTTCAATGTGGAAATCGGATCCAGGGCAGAGCAGGGTTCATCCAACAACAAGACTTCCGGTTCCACCGCAATGGTTCGGGCAATCACCAGTCGCTGCTGCTGACCACCGGACAAACCCAATGCATTATCATGCAACCGGTCTTTCACTTCATCCCACAGTGCGGCCCCTTTCAGTGACCATTCAACCCGCTCATCGATGACACGTTTTTTATTAATACCCTGAATGCGCAAACCATAAGCGACGTTTTCGTAAATGGTTTTGGGGAACGGGTTTGGCTTCTGAAATACCATGCCCACCCGCCGCCGCAAGTCAGTCACATCCACCGTACGGTTAAATATATTCTTCTCATCAAAGAGTATTTCACCTTCGGTACGGCAGATATCCACCAGATCATTCATGCGGTTAAAGCTACGCAGCAGGGTGGATTTACCGCAACCACTGGGCCCGATGAAGGCCGTTACCCGCTTTTTCGGGATCGACATATTAATGCCGTGCAAGGCGCGCTTTTCACCATAGTACAAACGAAAATCCTTCACTTCGAGGCAGATCTCCTCGTCGCTCAGACTTTTGGGAACATGATCCATGTCCACCACTTTTTTACCCATTTTGGATCGGGGAGTTTCCGCTGCTGTCATGGTGCTGCCACCTTCCATTACATCTGAATTCAGTTCAGTCATCTTAATTCTCCAGAGCTCGATATTTTTCACGCAGGCGATTACGGATCATGATGGCGGTTAAATTCAACGCCACAATCACCACCACCAATAATGCCGCTGTGGCATACACCAGCGGCCGCGCCGCTTCCACATTGGGGCTCTGGAAGCCCACATCATAGATATGAAACCCTAAGTGCATGAATTTTCGTTCCAGATGCAGATAGGGAAAATTACCATCCAACGGCAACGTGGGTGCCAGTTTTACCACCCCGACCAACATCAGCGGTGCCACTTCACCGGCGGCGCGGGCGATGGCCAGAATCAAACCGGTCATCATGGCCGGACTGGACATGGGCAGAATGACCTTGGTAATGGTTTCAAATTTGGTTGCTCCCAATGCCAGGGAGCCTTCGCGCAGGGATTTTGGAATACGTGTCAGGCCTTCCTCCGTGGCCACGATCACCACCGGCAGCGTCAGCAACGCCAGGGTGATCGACGCCCACATCAAACCCGGCGTACCGAACACCGGCGCCGGTGCTGCTTCCGGATAGAACAGGGCATCCAGGTTACCACCCAGAAAATAGACGAAAAAGCCCAGACCAAACACACCGTAAACGATCGACGGCACACCCGCCAGATTGTTCACCGCAACACGTATGGTACGGGTCAGCGGGCCCTGCTTGGCATACTCCCGTAAATACACGGCCGCCACCACACCAAATGGCGTCACGATCACCGACATCAGAATCACCATCAAAACGGTGCCGAATATCGCCGGGAACACGCCACCCTCGGTATTGGCTTCCCGGGGGTCATCGGACAGGAACAACCACAACTGATGAAAGTAATCCGCTACCTTGCCAAAGAACGACATGGCATTGGGCTGCTTGAATTGCACCACCAGTTTCAACGGAATTTCTTTTTCCGCTCCATTCATGCTGCGGGCAACCATGCTGTCGCGGCCAATCTGCACATTCAGTTCATCCAGATGGGATTTTAACCCCTGGTATTGCGCATCCAGTGCCGCCCGCTCCTCCTGTAGCTCCAGCCGGGCTGCGTCGGTCAAGGCGTCATCCAGCTCCAGCCGGCGCTGTTTCAGTCGCAGGCGTTCAAGTTGATAGTTAATCGCCCCGATCTCGGCGTTTTCAATTTCATGAATCTCTTCGGTCAGGTCCAGAGCCCGCTCCAGGCGAGCTTCCAGTTCGGCTAATGCCGACTCCCCACTGGCCACCACGCGGCCGTTTTCTTTTACCGCAACCAGATAGCCGTAAAAATTACCCCACTCCCGGCGCTCCACCACCATCAGCTGTTCCGGTGTGGTCACGTTCTGCAGGTTTTCTGCGATCAACCAGCGGAAATCCAGGCCGGTAATATCCCGGTTGCCGGTTTTGATCAGCATGCGCTTAACCACCTTCACCTCTTCCGGAATCGCAACCCCGGTGCCGCGCACACGACTGGCAGCCACCCATTCTTCATCGGCCACTTCACCAATGATGGTATAAGATGAACCATCGGGTTCGGTGTAGACACCTTCAATGATGGTGTGGGGCCAGAAATGGGACAGCCCGCGCACGGCCACCAGCCCCAGCAAACCCACCACCATCACCACGCTGATGGCCACCGCGCCGGCATTCAACCAGACCCAGGGCTCACCCTTACGAAACCAAAGCTTCAATGAATCCATCTTCTATTCCCCCAATTAAAGCGAGCCGTATTTTTCACGCAGTCGCTGGCGCACCACTTCCGCGGTGGTGTTCACCAGGAACGTGAAAATAAACAACACAAGGCCGGATAAGAACAGTATGCGGAAGTGAGAACTGTCCACTTCCGCCTCCGGCATTTCCACGGCAATATTGGCAGACAGCGTACGCAAACCCTCAAAGATATTCATATCCATGATCGGCGTATTGCCGGTGGCCATCAGTACAATCATGGTTTCACCCACGGCCCGCCCCAGGCCGATCATCAAGGCGGAAAATATACCCGGGCTGGCGGTGGGCAGTACCACTCTCACCATGGTCTGCCAGGGGGTGGCTCCCAGGGCCAGCGAACCCTGAGTCAAGCCCTTGGGAACGGCAAAGATGGCATCTTCGGTGATGGAGAAAATGGTTGGGATCACCGCAAACCCCATGGCCAATCCCACCACCAGGGAATTGCGCTGGTCGAAGTCGATGCCCAGACTGTTGGTCAGCCATTCGCGCATGCTGCCACCAAAGAAAGTGGCCTCGATGGGATCACTGAGCCACATGGAGAGAGCTCCCGCGAAGACCACCACCGGAATCAGAATCACCGGCACATAGCCATCCGGCACACGGGTGCTGATATCACGCGGCAAACGTGACCACAACAACGCCGCCAGAATACAAAACAACGGTGTCAGCACCAGGATGGAGGTAATACCGGCAAGATTGGCCTCCACCAGGGGAGCCAGCCACAAGCCGGCCAGAAAACCGAGAATGACGGTGGGCATGGCTTCCATCAGTTCGATGGTGGGTTTGACCTTGGTGCGCAATGCCGGCGCCATAAAATACGCGGTATAGACGGCACCGCAGATGGCCAGGGGCACTGCCACCAACATGGCATAGAAGGCTGCTTTCATGGTGCCGAAAGTCAGCGGCATCAAACTGAACTTGGGCTCGAAATCATTGCTGGCCGATGAGCTTTGCCAGGTAAAACTGGGCTCGTCATAACGTTCATACCAGACCTGATGCCACATGGAAGACCAGGACACTTCTGGGTGCTCGTTATCCACATGATAATTGCGCGGCGCATCCCCTTCCGCCTTAAACACCATGGTATTGCCCCGGGGGGACATGGCGATCCAGTCAATGGCCGTCTGCGCCACTTGCTCATCCGCCACTTCACGATCCGCGGTGGTGTTGAACAAGCCGATATTGCCCTCAGCATCACCGGCAATGAACCCCTTGCGGCGGTGTTCCGTTTGCAGACTGGTGATGGCCACGCCCTCGACCAGGGTCAATGTGCGCACGTTGGCCAGATAGGGTTTGTTGTTGTCGTTATAGGCAATAAACCATTGGTTGATGCGACCGGAGTCATCCGCGATCAGCAGAGAGAAGCCACCTAACAGGAAATCGCTCACGGTTATGTGGGTTTCCGCGTCGGCCACATCCGCAATGTGCACCCGCATCTCGGATGCGGGATTGCGTAAATCCAGCACCTCGACCTTGCCTTTGTTCTCCACCAGGAACAACCAGCGCTGGTCCAGGCTCAACAATACGTTGGACAACTCGCCGGAGGGTGACGGCAGCTGCACCGTATCGATTTCTTCCAGCTCCACCTCGTCGGACAGAAAACTTTCGGTTTTGGCGAAATCCTTCATAAACAGCTGCCCGGCTGCATTGGCCGCAATGATGCGTACCTGGTCATCGGATTCGCGATAGGCCAGTTTGCTGATGGCTTCACCCTGAAGCACCTGAATCGGTTCTTGCCCCAGGGGATATTCAATGGCGGGGATTACGGTTTTATCCTGAGTGGTGGCACCGTATTCGATGGTGTACGCGGGCTTTTGTATCAGCACGGAACCATCCGCAAAGCCCAGGGCATAGGCTTTGGTGCCCGGCGCGTCCTTGGCAAACGCCGTGATGGCGCTGTCACTGGCCACACCGGGGGTGCTGATCACCGCGCCGCTGCGGGCATCAAAAAAAACCGGCCCCCGCTGGCGGTCTATGGTCAGTGCCACCTGGCCCTGCTCTTCCAGCACCGTGAAATACGGTTCCGATAATTCATAATTCACTAACGTGGAACGTTCTTCCATGGAGGCGGGCATAAACAGCGGTAATACTTCGTACAACAGATAGAAAAAAATCAGGCAAATGGCGAAAATAACGCTCACCCCACCGGCGCTGATGCCCACTGCTGCCACCTGGTCTTTCAACTTGCGATACCGCCGCATCTTGGTCAGACGCTGTTCGGACACCCCAAATAATGCTTCGCTTGTTGATTCCATGGAAACACAACTCACTTCTCAGTTATGACAAAACGGGGCCACAATCGCTGCAGCCCCGTTCGTTTTGTTTTCCCAAAGGGAAGTTTATTTCGCGGCAACTTCTGACTTGATACCCAGTTTGCCCAGTGTCTTGGCAACCATGCTTGCCGGCATGGGAATGTAGCCATCTTTTACCACGATTTCCTGACCCTGCTTGGACAGCACCAGCTTGATGAACTCACGCTCCAGCGGTGACAGATCCTTGCCCGGCGCCTTGTTCACATAAACATACAGAGCACGTGACAGAGGGTATGAACCATTCAAAGCCGCTTCAGGTGACGCCTCGACGTACTTGTCACCCTTCTTGGACAAAGGCAGGGCACGCACGCTGGAAGTCTTATAACCGATACCGGAATAACCGATCCCGTTCAGAGAGGTGGCCACTGACTGAACCACGGAGGCAGAACCGGGCTGCTCGTTTACGTTGCTCTTGAAGTCACCTTTGCACAACGCCACTTTCTTGAAGTACCCGTAGGTGCCGGATACTGAGTTACGGCCATACAGCTGAATGTCACGACTGCCCCAGTCACCGCTCAGGCCCAGATCACCCCATTTGGTGATGTCCTTGGCGGAACCACAGGTGCGGGTGGAGGAGAACACGGCGTCAACCTGCTCAATGCTCATGCCTTTGATGGGGTTGTCTTTGTTGACAAATACCGCCAGGGCGTCGATCGCCACGGGAATGGCGGTGGGCTTGTAGCCGAATTTCTTTTCGAAGGCTTCAATTTCCTTATCCTTCATCTTGCGGCTCATGGGGCCCAGATTGGAGGTGCCTTCTGTGAGGGCCGGCGGCGCAGTGGAGGAACCGGCGGCCTGAATCTGTACCGCAACATTGGGGTATTGCTTCTTGAATTCTTCTGCCCAAAACGTCATCAGGTTCGCCAGAGTATCAGAGCCAACACTGGAGATGTTACCGGATACACCACCGACTTTATTGTAGGCAGGCAGTTTTGGATCAACTTTGGTTTCGGCCTGAACGCCTGTCGCGATCAGAGCCGCACTGGCGGTCATTGCGACAGAAGCAACTAATTTCTTGAAATTCATGGATTTTCTCCGAGATTATGGGCTTATTTCGGGGTAACTCTGCTGCGTGTGCCCCCCATGACCTCGGAACTATAGGGGCAGCGTGTGACAATTATATTACAGATTGATTGCGATTAAATCCGCCGGTCGGATTTTTCCCGGCGCAGAGGCTTTGCCGCAGCCCCGCCGCACCCGCTATAATGCGCCGCTTGAAGTCCGGGGAACCCTATCACACCAACATGACATCTATACTTTCCGCTCTGGATAAAGCCAGCGACGCCCTGGGCCGGCTACTGGCCCTGGCCTCCATCGCCATCATGGCCATCACTTTTCTGGTGGTGGTGATGCGTTATGGCTTCAACGCCAGCGCACTGCGCCTGGGGGAGTACGGCATCAGCTCCATCGCCCTGCAGGAAAGCGTGCTTTACCTGCACGCCATTCTGTTCATGCTGGCCAGCGCCTATACTCTGAAGCACAACGGCCATGTGCGGGTGGACGTGTTTTATCGCACTTTCAGCCCCCGCACCAAAGCCTGGGTGGATCTGCTGGGCACCTTACTGCTGCTGTTTCCCATGTGCGGATTTATCCTCTACACCAGCCTGGATTATGTGGCCTTCTCCTGGCAGATACAGGAGCGCTCGGGGGAGGCCGAAGGTCTGCCCTACATCTATATACTGAAATCTCTGATTCCCGCCATGTGCGCACTGCTGCTGATACAGGGCCTGATCGAGATAGTGCGCAACGGGGCCATCATCAGCGGTCATCTGGCGCCTCAATCTGAGGAGTCTGAACCCCTATGATTCCTTTACTGATGTTTCTGGTGGTGTGCCTGGCGCTGATGCTGGGTTACCCGGTGGCGTTCACCCTGGGCGGTGTTGCGCTGGCGTTCGCCGGGGCCGGTGTGTTGATGAACGGATTCGATCCCACCCTGCTCAATGCCCTGCCCAACCGGCTTTACGGCATTATGGAGAACCAGACCCTGCTGGCGGTGCCCCTGTTTGTGCTGATGGGCGTCACCCTGGAAAAATCAAAAGTAGCGGAAAACCTGCTCAACACCATGGGCCGCCTGTTCGGGCGCTTTCCCGGCGGCCTGGGCCTGTCGGTTACCCTGGTGGGCATGCTGCTGGCCGCCAGTACCGGAATCGTCGGCGCCACGGTGGTGACCATGGGTCTGCTGGCATTACCAACGATGATCAAACGGGGCTATGACCCGGCGCTGGCCACAGGCGCCATCGCCGCCACCGGTACCCTGGGGCAGATCATTCCCCCCTCCATTGCCCTGGTCCTGCTGGGGGATGTATTGTCCAACGCCTATCAACAGGCGCAGCTGAATATGGGTGTGTTCAACGCCGACACGGTGTCGGTGGGCGACCTGTTTGTGGGCGCATTGGTACCGGGCCTCATCATGGTGGTGCTGTACATGGTCTACATTATGGCGCGCGCACTGCTCAATCCCGCCGTGGCCCCCGCCATCGAGACGGATGAGTTTGAGCAGCGCCCGTTACTGACCCAATGCCTGCAAGGTCTGTTGCCCCCGTTGCTGCTGATTACCGCAGTGCTGGGCTCCATTCTGGCAGGCCTTGCCACCCCCACTGAGGCGGCGGCGGTGGGTGCCGTGGGCGCCACCCTGCTGGCCCTGGTACAACGGCAATTAACCTGGAAGAACCTGCAGGAAATCGCCCTCTCCACCACCAAGGTCACCTGCATGGTGTTCGCCATCCTCATCGGCGCTACCCTGTTCTCCCTGGTGTTCCGCGGCTTCAACGGCGAAGAAATGATTCATGAATTCTTCCACAACATGCCCGGTGGCGTGTTCAGCGCCATGCTGCTGGTGATGGTGGTTATCTTTCTGCTGGGCTTTATTCTGGATTTTATCGAGATCACCTTTGTGGTGGTGCCCATTGTAGGCCCGGTGTTGCTGGCCATGGGCATCGATCCGGTGTGGTTCGGGGTGATGATAGCCGTCAATCTGCAGACCTCATTTCTGACACCCCCCTTTGGTTTTGCGCTGTTTTATCTGCGCGGCGTCACCCCGGACAGCATCCCCACACCCACCATTTACCGCGGTGTGGCGCCGTTTATTCTGATTCAGATTGTCACTTTGTCACTAATTGCAATTTGGCCTTCACTTGCAACATGGTTGCCGGATATAGTCTATAACTCTTAAAGACCGACCCATTTTTTCCAGACAGGAAGCTCATGAACGACATCGTGGAAATAGAAGAAGACGAAAACGACGATATTCCCACACCCCAGGGGGAACTGGCGCTGCAAACCATTGCCATGCCCGCCGATTCCAACGCCGACGGTGACATTTTTGGTGGCTGGCTGGTGTCCCAGATGGACCTGGCCGGTGCGGTTTGCGCCAATCGCCTGGCCCGTGGCCGGGTCGCCACCGTCGCCATCGACTCCATGGTGTTCCTGCGCCCGGTGGCGGTAGGCTCAGTGGTGAGTTGCTATGCCACGGTGAAAGACATCGGCCGCAGCTCCATGACCATCATCATGGAAGTGTGGGCCCAGCATCACAATGACGCTGAGTGCCGCAAGGTGACCGAAGGCCAGTTTACCTTTGTGGCCATAGACGAAAACCGCCGCACCCGGCCGGTGCCCCGCAGCGCCTGATCATACACCTGCCAAACACCAAAAAAGGCCGCACTCATCTGACTGCGGCCTTTGTATAACATCTGTATAACATCGGGCAGCGAAGCATTCGCGCCGCCTAGTCGTCGCCCCGAATCTCCAGAAAGGCCGCTTCCGAAATGGCAGTATAGGGCATCACATCCGCCCGGAAGGACTGGAACGATTCGTACACCTTCTTCGCCGTTTCATCCTCGGCAATGGTTTCCTGGATCACCTGCTTTGAGGCGATGCGCAATGCGTCCACCACATCATCGGGTAATTTGCGCAACTGCACGCCATGCTTATCCACCAGCTCTTTCAACGCAGAGTTGTTACGTGCGGTGTACTCATCCAGCATGTCCTGATTGATGGCGCGGGTGGCGTAGGTTACGATGGCCTGCAAATCCGGCGGCAGTGATTCCCAGGTATCCTTGTTGACAATAAACTCCAGCATGGCGCCGGGCTCATGCCAGCCGGGGTAATAGTAGTAGTCGGCCGCCTTGTAGAGGCCAAAGGTCAGATCATTGTAGGGGCCCACCCATTCCGTGGCATCGATGGAACCGGTCTGCAGAGCCGTGAACAATTCACCACCGGGCAAGGTTACCGGCACCCCGCCCAAACGCTGGAACACCTCTCCCGCCAAACCGGGGATACGCATTTTCAGCCCTTTCAAATCATCCACGCTGTTGATTTCTTTTTTAAACCAACCCGCCATTTGCACACCGGTACTGCCGCCGGCAAAGGGCACCAGGTTGAAGGGGGCATACACCTCGCGCCACAGTTCCATGCCGCCACCGTAGTGCAACCAACCGTTCATTTCCTGCACATTCATACCAAACGGCACCGCGGTAAAGAACTGTGCCGCCGGGCTCTTACCTTTCCAGTAATAGGCGGCACCGTGGCCCATCTGAACCGCACCGCGGGCCACTGCGTCAAACACACCCATGGCTGGCACCAGTTCTCCGGCGCCGTGCACCTTGACTTTCAGGCGCCCGCCACTCATGGCGTTCACCGCCTTGGCAAAGTTTTCCGGCGCCATGCCCAGGCCCGGATAATTGCGCGGCCAGGTGGTCACCATTTTCCATTCGAATACGTCCTGAGGTGCGGCCTGCGCCGTGGCCGCCGTGGGTTCTTCTTTGCCACACCCGTTTAACGTGAGTACAACCATAGCCAGACCGGCCAGGCTTGCGAGCATCCGCTTCATCTGTAGGCTCCTGAAGGTTTTTTTATTTTGCCTGCAAGGCTCGCCATTTCCCGTCGGGGAGTCAAGCGAATCCGCGTTTATTGCAGTGGTTCCTATCTACAACAATTCCAGGCGCGCATACTGGGCCACCAGCCACTTTTCACCGACCCCGGAAAAATTCACCCGTACCCGGGCGTTGGGCCCCTGCCCTTCGCACCCCATGATCACTCCGTCACCGAATTTGGGATGGCGCACGGACCGGCCCAAGCGGTACGGCGTGTCCGCGTCCTGAATGGCACGGCCCCGCGGCGCAGCGATGGGGCGGGTAATCTTGGCCGCCGCGCGCACTTCCTGCAGGCAATGCTGGGGAATCTCCCGAATAAAACGCGACGGTGCATGGAGGGCTTCCGAACCGTATATACGCCGGCTCTCGGCGTGGGTGATAAACAGCTTCTTCATGGCGCGGGTAATACCCACATAAGCCAGGCGCCGCTCCTCTTCCATACGGCTCAGGTCTTCTGTGGATTTCATGGAAGGAAACAGCCCTTCCTCCACACCACTCATGAACACCACCGGAAACTCCAGCCCTTTGGCGGAGTGCAATGTCATCATCTGGACACAGTCTTCATCCGCCTGCGCCTGATTATCACCTGCCTCCAGCGCCGCATGATCCAGAAACGCCGCCAGTGAGGCGCTGTCGCCTTCGCCATTGAGCTCAAACTCCCGCGCCGCGCTGATCAGCTCCTTGATGTTCTCCACCCGCGCCTCACCACGATCGCCCTTCTCATTCTGATGATAGGGAATCAGCCCGCTGGCTTCGATCACCCGTTCTGCCTGTTCCGACAAACCCAGCCCGCGCACTTCCTGATCCAGCAACTCGATCAACCCCAGAAACTCATGCAGGGATTTACCGGCCTTGGTGGCCAGCTCTTTGTGCTGCAGCACGGTCAGGCTGGCCTGCCAGAGGGGTTGCTTGAGCTCGCGGGCCGTACTGCGGATGCGCTCCAGGGATTTATCCCCCAGCCCACGGGGTGGGGTATTCACCACCCGCTCGAATGCGGCATCATCATCACGGTGGCAGATCAGGCGCAGGTAGGCCAGGGCGTTCTTGATCTCAAGGCGTTCAAAGAAGCGGTGGCCACCGTAAATCCGATAAGGGATGCCGGCCCGCAGCATGGCCTCTTCCAGTACCCGGGACTGGGCGTTGGAGCGATACAGAATGGCCATTTCACTGCGCCGCAACCCCTGCTGCAACCCTTGCTGAATACGCTCGGCAATAAAGCGCGCCTCATCCACCTCATTAAAGCCGGCGTACACCGAAATCGGCTCGCCTTCCTCGCCCGACGTCCACAACTCTTTGCCCAGCCGATCCCGGTTATGGGCAATGACCCCATTGGCGGCATTGAGAATCGTCGCCGTGGACCGATAATTCTGCTCCAGGCGCACCACCTCGGTTCGACCGAAGTCATCGCCGAAGGAGCGGATGTTCTCAATGCGGGCACCTCGCCAGCCATAGATGGACTGATCATCATCACCCACGATGGTAATAGGCACTTCGTTACCGGACAGCATCTGCAGCCAGGCGTACTGAATGCGATTGGTATCCTGGAACTCGTCCACCAGAATATGGCGGAAGCGTTGCCGGTAGTGAGCCAGCAACTGCGGCTGCTTGAGCCACAACTCATGACTGCGCAGCAGCAGTTCGGCAAAATCCAGCATGCCGCCCCGCTCGCAGGCCTCCTGGTACTGGCCATACACCGCAATCAGGGTTTTCTGGTAGACATCACCGTGATCATCAATGTGCTCGGGGCGCAGGCCTTCATCTTTATGGCTGTTGATAAAGGCCTGTGCCTGCCTGGGAGGCCAACGGGCATCGTCCAGCTCCAGCTGGCGCATGACCCGCTTCACCAGCCGCAACTGATCTTCGGAGTCCAGAATCTGAAAATTCTGCGGTAAACCGGCATCCTGCCAATGCATCCGCAGCAGACGATGGGCAATACCATGAAACGTGCCCACCCACATGGAACCGCTGGGGGCATGCAACAGGGATTCGATGCGGTGACGCATCTCGGCGGCGGCCTTGTTGGTGAAGGTGACCGCCAGAATGGCATGGGGGGAAAGGTGCTGCTCCTGGATCAACCAGGCAATGCGATGCACCAGCACCCGAGTTTTGCCGCTACCGGCACCGGCCAGCACCAAAAGACGATCCGCTTGGGAGGTAACTGCCTGTGCCTGGGCACTGTTAAGAGACTGTACTAGCGAGGAATGTTGCATCGCGGCATTTTACTGCATTTGTCCCAACAAGTGCCAAACATAATAAAAACCCGTCACCGCTACGCTTTTTATCCATAAAGGGGCCCGTCATTGACAAAAATCCATCAAATAACGGCCATTTTGTTAAAAATGTCGCTATAAAATTTCACGTATTGTGTTTTTACGTATATATTTTTTGCTAACCAAAGTGCGAAGGTGCGTCTATCGAATTGGTTCAACGATAACAATAAGAAAACCCAAATTTGCTGCCCAGATTCCTTATTGTTATCCCTCCTTATTCGATTCCTGCACGGTTTGGTCTTCCATATAAAAATACATACTTAAATGGAGTTCGACTCTAATGGCAATGAACAAGCGATTTAAGGTATCTGCTCTGGCCGCGGCGGTCGCTGCAGCCGGGTCAGTGGTACCGGCGTATGGCTTCGAGTACGTTAAAGATGATTTTCGAATGCAGGTTGATACCACGGTGTCCGTAGGTGCCTCCTGGCGGGCCGAGGACCGGGATTATCGGGGGGTTGGTACCGAGAATGCCAACGCAGCTGGTGAATCCGGTCATTTCGCCGGCACCAGCTCCCAGGATGGCGGCAACCTCATGTGGAAAAAAGGCTCTACCTTCTCAGAAGTCATCAAAGCCACCGTTGATGTTGAGTTGAACTATAAAAACTATGGCGCCTTTATACGGGGCAAGGCGTTCTACGACCACCGTATCGTCAACGGCGACGGGGCTACCGACCGGCCCGCCTTTTATCGCCAGGATGCCAATGGCAATCCCCTGGACCCATACCAAAGCGATGGCCGCAGTGCCGATATCCTGGATGCCTTTGTGTGGGGCGACTGGTGGCTTGGAGACAAGCCACTTAACGTTCGTTTAGGGCAACAGGTAATCAGCTGGGGTGAAGGCATTTTCTTCCCCAACGGCATCAACACCGTGAACCCGGTTGACGTCCAGGCGCTTCTCGCTCCCGGCTCGGAAGTAAAAGACGCCCTGATTCCCCTGAACTCCCTGTACGGCTCGTTGGGCCTGACCCAAAACCTGACCCTGGAAGCCTTTGTACTGTTCGACTGGGAAGAAACCAAGCTTCCCCCGTGTGGAACCTTCTTTTCCACCACCGACATTGTCGGCGATAACTGTTACGGTGGCTTCTACCCCGGCGGTAATGAGCCAGGCGTAGCAGGTGCTGAGAACACCGTACTGGCGCGAGGCGATAACGTGGAACCGGATGACAGCGGTCAATACGGTTTGGCGGCCCGTTACTTCGTGGAATCCATCGAAACAGAATTTGCCGTGTACTACATGAATTATCATTCACGACTGCCTGTCACCAGTGGCTATATGCCTGATCCGGCAGCATCGGCTTTGGCCTCAACATTTGGCTGGGATGAGAACACAACACTGGCACAAGCAAGAGCAACACTTCAGACCGTGGGAAGCCTCGGGACTTTATCTACCTTTGCACTGTTCCCCACCACTGAGTATTTTGTAGAGTACCCGGAAGACATTCAGCTGCTGGGGGTTAGTTTCAATACCGCGCTGGATATTGGGCTGCCCGGGGGAGCCACCTCCATTTCCGGTGAAATCAGCATGCGGAAAGATCAGCCATTTGCACAAGAGGACGGCAGCACTCTGGCAGGCCTGGCAGGGTTACCCAGCACCTCCTGCGGCAAGGAGAATGACTACGATTGCTACACGTCACTGGAAATAGGGGAGTACAGCCAGGGTTATGTCCAAGAAGATTACTACCAGGCAGAGTTGGCGTTTATTCACTTCTTTGACCGCATTTTGGGCGCATCACGCTGGACTGCCATTCTGGACATTGCAGGCTCATACACCGACATAGCTGGCCGCGATGAATACACGCTCAACAGCGGTTACAACGCTACCCTTAATATGACTGGTCGGGTACCGGACAATTTGGTTATTACTGGTGGTTTCTCAGCGGTGGTTGGCGGCGCTCCCCAGGCTCCATACGATTTGTTGCTCAATCAACTTGACGCGTTTGATGTCACCGAATCAGCCACTGCTGAAGACGACTACTTCCCGACCAAAGGTGCTTGGGGCTATAAACTTCGCTTCACTGGTGAATACAACAACGTGTTTGCCGGCATCAACCTGAAGCCTACCATCAGCTTCAGTCATGACGTGTACGGCACCACACCATCGCCCATCACCACCTTCCTGGAAGATCGTAAAGCTCTGGGCATGTCGCTGGAGGGTGTTTACCAGAACACCTATTCGGTGCAGGTGTCCTACACCGATTTCTACGGTGCCGAACCATATAACCAGCTCGCTGACCGCGATTACTATTCCATCAGCGCCCAAGCCTCGTTCTAAGTTGTGGGGGGAAACAAGGATATGAACATGAAATCAACGCACAAATTGAAACTCCTGGCCGGCGCAGTGCTGGCTTCCACGCTGGCGGCCGCACCGGCCTTCGCCAAGGTACCGCCGGCAGAAGCGGCAAAGCTCGGTAACGAACTGACCCCCAGCGGGGCAGAAGTGGCCGGAAACGCCGACGGCACCATTCCCAAGTGGGATGGGGGCATGAAAGGCAACCCGGATTGTTACAAGGGGGGGGAGTTCCTGTGCAACCCGTTCCCCAATGACAAGCCCAAGTTCACCATTACCGCTCAGAACCTGGATCAGTACAAAGACAAACTGAGCCCCGGTCAGATTGCCATGTTTGAGAAGTATCCCGATACCTATCGCATGCCGGTGTACGAAACCCGTCGCCCCTACGCCATGCCCGATCGTATTGTGGAGCTGACCAAAAAGAACGCCCTGGAAGCAGAGACCGTGGGGGCCACCGGCCTCAAGGGCCTGAACCTGCAGGGTTACCCCTTCCCCATTCCCCAGAATGGCCTGGAGGCGATCTGGAACCACATCGGCCGCTGGCGCGGTGATTCCCTGGAGCGCACCATCGGCCAGGTCACACCACAGGCCAACGGTAATTACAGTATGGTTATGTTCAATGACCAGCTGGCCGTAACCAATCAGCTCACCGACTACGTGCCCGGTGAAGATGACAACGTGATGTTCTACTTCAAGCAACAGGTCACAGCACCTGCCCGCCTGGCCGGTAACGTACTGCTGGTGCACGAAACCATCGACCAGGTGAAGGAGCCCCGCCGCGCGTGGATCTACAACGCCGGTCAGCGCCGTGTGCGGCGTGCCCCCCAGGTAGCCTATGATGGCCCGGGTACAGCATCCGACGGCATGCGGACCGCGGACAACTTCGACCTGTACAATGGCTCTCCCGACCGTTATGAGTGGACCCTGAAAGGCAAGAAGGAGATGTACGTTGCTTACAACTCCTACGAACTGGACAAGAAAGGCGTGCCCTATGACGACATGATCATGGCCGGCCACATTAATCAGGACATGGCCCGCTATGAGCTGCACCGGGTGTGGGAAGTGGAAGGCAACCTGCGTGCAGGTACCCGCCACATCTATGCCAAGCGTGTTTTCTTCCTGGACGAAGACACCTGGCTGGCCAGCGTTATCGATCACTACGATGGCCGCGGTAATCTGTGGCGTGTGGCGGAAGCACATCAGATGTTCTACTACAACGTGGACGTACAGGGCTATGCCATCGAAACCCTGTATGACTTGAATGCGGGCCGCTACCTGGCACTGGGTTTTGAGAACAACGAACCCCAGGGCACCAACTTTGAGGTGAAATTCTCCAAGCGGGAGTTCCAGCCTGCGGCATTGCGCCGTAGCGGTGTTCGTTAACCACGCGGATTGGGTATAATGAAGGGGTGCTCTAAGCACCCCTTTTTTTATGCCTGATTGTTTTTTGTACAAACATTTTACAGGGAATCCACAGTCTGTAACAGGCTGATATGGCACTATTAAAGAGTGGAAAGAGCGTCTCCGGCCCCGGTGCCGGACTTGCACAGGAACAGGAACCGTCTTATTCTGCATTGAGAACCTGATCACAGTTTGATGACACATATTCAGACCAGCCATATACACACGTCAGGCTCAAGCTGGAATAACAATAAGAACGGTCGGTCATTCAGGGACATAACTATAAGAAGTATCGAAACACCATGGCGAGCTTACATTTTCAAATTCTATCAATCGACTGCATGAGGCTATTCATTCGTGTCTGCGTGATACTGAGCTGCATGCTATGGGGCACCGCCCAGGCAGTCACCCAGGCCCAGATCAATACCAGTGCCTCCAAGGTCAAGCAGCTGAAACAGGACATCAGCAACACCGAATCCGCCATCAGCAACCTGGAAAAGAGCCTGTGGAGCCTGGACAAGCAGATTCTGGATCAGCGCAAGCTGATCCGCGAAGAACGTACGGAAGAACGCAAACTGGTCCATGAAGCCAAACGGGAACTGAAACGTCAGACATTCGAGATCGAGCGCATCGAAAAAGACATCTCGCTGGTGGATTTCGATATCGACATCGTACGCCGGGATATGGAGCGCGACCAGCAACGCCATGGGGCGCTGAATGTACTGAAACAGCGCCTGGCCCAGGGTGATTACGAAGCGCGCCAGCAAGAGTATCAGGCTCAGATCGTTGCCCTGGAGAAGAAAAAGCAGCCACTGCTGTCCGAACTGGCAACAGCCAAGGGCAAACTGACCGAATTGCAAAGCCAGCTTGATGCGCAAAAAGAAGACGTGGATGACAATTCACTGGACAAGGATCCCCGCATTGCCTCGTTGATCAGTCAACGGGACAACACCGCGCGCAAAGTGAATAATCTAAGGGCCGAGCTGAAAAACCAGCAAGCAAAACTGAATAAGGAAAACCAGGAATTCAACAGCCTGGTCACCCAATTCAAGCGCGAGCAGAGCAGCAAACAGCAATCCATTCAGGCGGAAACGGCGGTACCAAAGCCGGCCGGCAAATCGCCAGCGGCCGCTGAACTGAAACTGGATGGGGATCACGATGCCTATGTATTTGCGATTTCCGGCGAGCTGGAACCCAACATCGAAGATACCCTGCACCTGAAGAGCTGGGTGGAATCCTACGGCGCCAAATACATCCAAGCCAACTGGAACGGCTTTGACACAGGAGCGGGCCCGGCCAACAGCCTGGGATTTCAAGAGGCCTTTCGCGATTACATTCGCCAGATTCCCAAAGAAGCCAAACTGATTCTGATCGGCCACGGCTTGGGCGGCGGCGCCGCCATTGATGCCGCCACCCGCATTGCCTACTCGGAAAAACGTACCATTGATTTTCTGGCGGTGCTGGATCCCATTGGCCTGGAAGGTTTGCGGGCCAACATTGTTTATGACACCAAGGGTGCCTGCGTCAAACCGGATCCGGACAATACCATGACCAATGCCGAATACATTGCCTGTATCAAATCGGCGAAAAAGCGCTTGATTACGTCGAACATCAAATTCTTCTATAACCGCTGGCAGAAAGATGCGAAAGGCCCCCTGGATTACCAACGCCAGATCCCCAGCATTGATGCCAGAGGCAATGTAGTACGGGTACCCACCGCGTCTGGCCGGTTTAATATTGAGAACGGAACCGAAGCGGATCAGCGGCGAGTGTATTTTGCCGGTGATGAGGATGCTCACCGATTACTGTTGGCCGAAGAGGCCAAGGTGCTTCCCAAACTTCTGGTTCAGCACCTGCGTTAACCACCGGAGACGATGCTATGAAAACAATAACAACTGGACTGTGTGTGGCCGCAATGCTGGGTTCTGCCACTGCCCTGGCTGACAGCACCATCGTCAAAGTACCCAGAGAAAACGGCGCTGTGCATCAGGAATTCAAGAACCTGCTCAATGAGACCCTGAGCAAGTTCCGCTCCGGCGTCGGCCGGGTGGAACTGGTGGGCAAAGCCGGCGGCGATCAGACCTGCAATGCCAACTTTTACACCACGGGCGAAACCACGTTCGTCACTATGGCGGTGGAGGATGGAGACTTTTACAATGAGTTCTACATTGATCACCCCCATCAATCGTTCAAAAAGGTTCTGTTCCAGAACCTGATCATGAATGACGAAAACGTGGAGTTGAAGGTGGTACAGCGCGACGGCGGCTATTCCATCGTCACCGATGGCGAAAGCCTGAAACTGTCCAGCAAATCCCGCGGAGTGGAGAGCCCTACCTGCCAGTTTGCCCTGGCAAAGGCCACGCTCCATGAAGGTGAAACCGAGTAACGATCAGCTTTGAATAACCCATCGGCTTAGCGGATGTCGTTGGGATCACCGACAAAATAGTAAGTTTTCCACTCTGTCTTGAACACCGTGGGCGAGGATGCCGCCACCAGCGTCACCACGGTTTTCTCACCGGGCTTGCTGAATTCGGCTTTCACGCCTTCCCCATTATCCCGGGGGCCTTCCTGCAGGGCCCATTGCGGGCTCAAACATTCTCGGGTCTTGGCCTTGGCTTGATTGAAGTGCTCCATGGCAAGGTCCTGCCCGGGCTCGGTCAGTGTGCATACATAGCTGAACCGGGCAGCCCCCCAACCCCAGACCTGACAGGAATCCCCCACCAGGTGATAGCGGGCTTTCCACACATCCATGATCTTGGCACTGCTTTGAGTGGTACGCAGGTTGGGAAACCCGTGCTTGTGACCCTTGATCAGCGCATCGATCTTTTCGCAGGTGGTCAAGGCGGCAACTTTTGTGTCCAGCTCCGTTTCCCCGGTGGTGGTACAGCCCCACAGGGAAACCAGCAACATTGAACCAACCCATGTTTTCTTCATTCTTACGTTCCTATACATCCGACACATCCGACGATCACGGCCAATCAGAGCGCCCGAACTTCCAACTCGGGCAAGGTGCGGGCATAGGGTGCAAACACCTTGGGATCACCTTCATAGCCATCACTGACAAACAGGCTCACCACAAACCCGATGAATCCCGACATCGGGAATTCGTTAATACCATACCCAACATTGGGCATCTGCCCTGGAAACACTTCCGGCGGATCATCAAAATCCAGGCTGTCCTTATACAAAAGGGACATGGGTTCATTGAAATCCCCCAGGTAATCCACAAACGCCAGGATATCCAGATTCCGCTTGGAGGTCACCCAGATCCAGTTATCCGCCGGGTCCAGGCCGGCCTCAATCAAGGCCTTTTCATTGTCGTCCACCACACCGTCCACCAGGCCCGGCTCACCATCCCAGGCGGAGGTGTAGGTGTTGGCCCCCAACAGGCGGTTGGCATCCAGGGACATGGTCAGTGACGGATCCACCAGCAGCTTGCGCCGCAACTCGGGAATAATCCCGCGTACGTCATACATGATGGACTTGGGATAATGATGAATCTGCATACTGAGCTGCAAAATGGAAACCCCGAACAGGTACAAATTGAAATCCAACTGGGTGGTGGTACGAATCGGCCCGATTATCTCACCGGTGGGCAGGGCGATCATCTGGTCGTTGTTCAATTCGGTGTCGGTTACCGAGGTCAGAATCCCGGTATTCAGGCGCAGCTTCATGGAATCCAGCGGCCGCTCACCCACGTAATTGATATAACTGAAATCATCCCATTTCAGGTGGTTCTTCTTGTTGTAACGCAAACTGTAAAAATCCGTTTCTACCAAGCCAAGCTCGGCACTGTAGCGCACATACTGCTCTTCTGAGCGTAACCGGGAATGTCGCACCAGATAGACGAAACGTTCTACTCCGTTGCTATCGCGGGTGACGATTTCGGCCACCATTTCCCCATCATATGGCGCCCGCGGATCCCGCCTGGCACCGGCATCCTTGAACAGAAACAACAGCTTATCAGTGGTATCCATCAGATCAGGGGCGCCGGCCATGGGCACATGCCAGCCTTCAAAATAGATCGCGCCACCGGTATTGTACTGATCGATCTGGAAGGGAATGGGCTCCATCACGCCATCAACCATGGCTGCCAGTGACAATTCATCCAGCTTCCAACCCAGCACCCAGGGTATGTCCTCGCCTTCCAGGGAAATAACCTTAAAGGCATCGATCTGTTGCAGAGGGGGTAGGATGGCGTAACTTTGGGCTGAAAACACCAGGGTAAGCAGCAGAAGGGTATATTTCGCTAGATTCATACGAAAGGCCTGTTTAGTTGTTATTCTTATAACGCACCCTATTGTACACCCGTATCCGGCAAATTTAACCCCCACCAAGTATACAAATCATTCACTTTGTTCAGAGAGTGCTACGCTTTAAGAGACTCCTGACATTACTGGCAACCCCCGGATATGCACAGACACCTGATCGCATTTTTGCTCATCCTCATGACAACTCTGCAGGTAAGCGCTTCACCGCTGCTGCTGAGTGATGACGGCAACGGCATCAATCTCAATAATTCAGTGCAATACATTGAAGACGCCCAGCACCAGGTCAGTATTGCGGATATCATGGAAGGCAATCCACAGTGGATCGAAAACGGCAGTAAAACCTTCAACAAAAGTTACAACGAATCCAGCTGGTGGCTGAGAATTGAAATCGATAATCCCACGGAGAAGAAGCAGTCCCGCCTGCTGGAAATAAGTTACGCGGTACTGGACTATGTGGACGTCTATCTGGTTTCAGACGGCAGTGTATTCCAACAGTATGAACTGGGTGACAAATACCCCTACCACAAGCGCCCCTTTGATCACCGTAACTTTATCATCCCCATGCAGTGGGAAGCCCAACAGCACATAACGGTCTACCTGCGGGTGGAATCCAGCAGTGCGGTTCAGGTTCCGGTAACTTTATGGGATCAGGAAGCCTTTTTTGGCTTTGATACCACCCGCACCATTCTGCAGGGCATATTCTTCGGCACCATGATCGTCATAGCCGCGTACAATCTGCTGATCTTTTTTGTGCTGGGCGAACGCACCTATCTGCTGTATGTGGGCTATGTGCTCTGCATGCCCCTGTTTCTTGCCAGCCTGGGGGGCTACTCGTTCCGTTATCTGTGGCCGACCTTTACCCAGTGGAATGATCAATCCATTATCGTGTTTCTATCCGGCGTCGTGGTGTTCGGGGCTTCGTTCACCCGCAGCTTTCTCAATGTACGGGATTACTCCAGGTGGATTGATAAAACCCTGGTGGTGTTCTGGTACGGCGGCATCGCCCTGGCCATCAGCGCCTTCTTCGTTCCCTATCACTACAACATTACTGTATTGATCCTGTGGGCCGCAGGCGCCTGCGTAATGGCTTTGGCCTCTGGCTGTGTATGCTGGTATCGGGGCCAGGTGACCGCCAAATACTACACCATCGCCTGGACCGCCATGCTGTCCGGGGGCATTATTCTGGCATTGAACAAAGCGGGCATCCTGCCGACCAACCTGTTCACCGAATACGGCACCCACATCGGCTCATCCCTGGAAGTGGTGCTGCTGTCGTTTGCCCTGGCTGAGCGCATCAATGCCGAGCGCCGGTTGCGCTACGAAGCACAGGAACAGGCACTGATTGCCACCCAGCGGGCCAACGAGGAACTTGAAGGCCGCGTGCAGGAGCGCACCCAGGAACTGGAAAGCCTGACTCAACAATTACGCGACCTGAGTAATACCGATCAGTTGACAGGGCTACACAATCGACGTCATCTGGATACCGTGATGACCGAAGAGTGGGAACGGGGTAAACGCTACCAGCGCCCACTGGCCATCATCTTAATGGACATTGATCATTTTAAATCGGTCAACGATACCCACGGCCACCCGGTGGGTGATGATTGCCTGCAGGAAGTGGCCAACCGGGTAAAACACGGTGTGCGCTGGCCCACTGATTTTGCGGCCCGATACGGCGGAGAAGAGTTTTGCATCATTCTGCCGGAAACTGAAACCGAAGGTGCCATTACGGTGGCAGAACGAATTCGACTGCTCATCGAAGAAAGCCCGGTGGAAACCCGTAACGGCCCACTGGCAATCACCATCAGTGCCGGGGTTCATTCGGTTATTCCAAATGAAAAGAGCAGCTTGGAAAACCTTTTAGAACGTGCGGATAATGCATTGTATGCCGCCAAAAAAGAGGGCCGTAACCGGGTTTGCCGGCAACAGGCGGCCTGAACCGATCCTGCCTGACACCAGGCTGCTATCTATCTTGATAGTTTTTGCCAATATCCTTGATAGCCAGACCCCATTGTCTATTCTGAAGAGTAGTCTGAATGTTTTTGTATGGCTCTCATGTCCTGGCTTAATCGAGTTTCCTGGCGTTATAAACTGATTGCAATGTGCCTGCTACCGGCTTTGGTGGCGGTGGGTTGCGTACTGTTGGCGGGCACCACCCTGACCCAGCAGAATCAGGAACTGGCCAGCGCCATTGAACGTTCCCAAAGCCGACAACACCAGGCCAACAATACTCTAATGGCCATCATGCGCCTGCAGCGGGATCTACAAGCATTGATTGCCTCCAGCGCCCCGGCAGACATTCGCCAGAACGCCATCGCCACGATTAAGGCCTCCTCCAGTCTGGACGAGCAAATACAACTACTGGAAGAAGCCATTCCGGGCAACACTGCGGTCGCCACTCTGAAACAGGACCTTGAAGCCTTGCGCCCGTTGCAGATGAAAGTAATCGGATTTGGCAAAAAAAATCACGATGATGAAGCCAATGAAGCTTTTAAAACCATTGCTCCCCAAACCAAACGCATCATCGACATTGCCCAGAATATCCTGAGTAACGAGTTCGCTGAACTAAGCTCACTGACGGAAACCACTCAACAGCAAAGCCGTCAGGTTATCATGACACTGGCGTTATGGACCCTGGCCGGGCTCCTGCTGACGGGCGTGATCGCCTTTTTGCTGATAGCACGCCTGCTGTCTTCAATGCACCGCATTCAACGCTCCATGGGTCGGTTTGCCGAAGGTGACCTGAATATCAAACTCCAGGAGAGCGGTAGCGACGAGTTATCATTAACGTTTCAAGCCATCAGTCACGCCGTGCAATCCACCCGGGACATCGTCAACAAGATGCAGGTTCAGGCGGGCCAGCTGGACAACAGCGCCAACCAGGTAAACGGCAGTGCGCATCAGTCCGCAGAAAATGCCCGCCACGTCAACGACTACGTCCATTCCATCAATGCCAAAATTGCTGAACTGGTGAATGTAGCCAACGAAGTGAGCGATTTACTGCAGAGCAGTAATGATGATGCAGAAAGCACGGCCAACAGTTGCTCCGCCGCCAACCAGCAGATTACCCAATCAATCAAGCTGCAACAGGAATTTGAACGACAGGTGCACACCCTGTCAGACCAGATCAATACGCTGGCCCAATCTGCGAATTCCATCACCAGTATTGCAGAAACCATTCAAGGCGTATCCGAACAAACCAATCTGTTGGCGTTGAATGCCGCCATCGAGGCAGCTCGTGCCGGCGAGCAGGGCCGTGGATTTGCCGTGGTTGCCGACGAAGTGCGCTCGCTGGCCAACCGCAGCAGCGATGCCGTAAAAGAGATTTCTGATTTAGCCACCACCATGAGTACTCACTTCAGCCAGGTGACGGATTTGTTGTCATTGGTGAACAACGAATTGAAAAGCAACGCCGAACTGTTTGATAAAAGCGCCAGCGAAGTGAAGAACGCCAACGAGCATTCCGATCAATCCCGCAGTCGCATTGAATCCGCTTTGTCGATCAACCAGTCGCAGATGCAGGCTATTGAAGATATTCGGCATTTTATCGAACAGCTGCAACGTATTTGTCATTCCGCACAGGAGAGTGCATCCACCATGGATGATCTTTCCAACGATCTATCGGCGTCTTCCACTACGCTGAACAACATGGTATCGCATTTCACACAATGAAATAGTAAGGAGGCTATATGAAGACAGAATCCTGGATTACCCCGGTAATTTTAGTCCTTTGTTCGCTGCTGGCCACAACAGCAATCGGCGAGCAGGAATACACGTTCAAACCGGGCCACGCCAGCCTGCAGGAATGGTTGTTGCCGGCAGTGCCCTATCCGGCTGACAACAAGCCCAACGCTGAACGTATTGCACTGGGTAAAATGTTGTTCTTTGATCCCCGCTTGAGTGGTGACGGCAACATGTCCTGTGCCACCTGCCACAGCCCATTATTTGGCTGGTCAGACGGCCTGCCCACTGCGAAAGGGTTTCAAAGTAAAGTGTTGGGGCGGGCATCGCCTACGGTAACCAATTCCGCCTACAACCATCTGCAAATGTGGGATGGCCGCAAAAGCTCCCTGGAAGACCAGGCCTTGGGCCCGATGCTGTCCAGTGCCGAGATGAACGTCGATTTGAACAAAGCCATCAAGTTTTTGCAGGCCAACGCCACCTACGTGGGCGCATTTGCCAAAGCCTATCCGAAGCAGGGTATCACGGATGAATCACTGGCCAAGGCCATTGCCAGCTTCGAACGGACTGTGATCAGCAATAACTCCCCATTTGACCGCTGGATAAAGGGTGACAAAAAAGCCATGACCAAACAGCAGGTAAATGGCTTTAAGCTGTTCGTCGATCCCGACAAGGGTAACTGTGCCGTTTGTCATTCAGCTCCGAATTTTACCGATAACGGCTTTCACAATATCGGCCTGGAATCCTGGGGGCAGGAAAACCCGGACATGGGCCGCTATGCCATCAAGCCCATTGGTTTGATGAAGGGCGCCTTTAAAACACCCACTTTGCGTGACATCACCCTGACGGCACCGTACTTCCACGATGGTTCCGCCGCAACATTGATGGACGTTGTGAACCACTATGAAACCGGTGGCAGCGTCAAAACCAATCTGTCTCCCAACATGAAGGCGTTGCAGCTGACCCCGGCAGAAAAAAATGACCTGGTGGCGTTTATGAAAGCCCTGACAACGCCACCACAGGCCTTCACGTTACCGGTCATCCCGCCGAATAATTTCTGATCCAGACTCATGGGAATACTTTATCGGAGCACTATTATGACAATGAGAGTACTGATCCTGATATCAAGCCTGTTACTGGTCGGTATCGCCCAGGCCGACAGTTATGAAGTGGGCCAGAAAGACAAAAAGTTCACCAAGGACAGCCTGGAGATCAAAGTAGGTGATACCGTTCAGTTCATTAATAACGATCCGTTTTTTCACAACGTATTCAGCCTCAGTGACGCGGAGATGTTTGATCTGGGTTCCTATCCGCAAGGTGAATCCCGCGACGTCACCTTCACTACACCGGGTGAAGTGGAAGTGGAATGTGCCATTCATCCGGAAATGAGAATGACCATCAAGGTCCAGGAATAAGAGCATGGGCAGGCAAGGGATTGTTGTAATCGTGGGACTGGTGTTCATTGCCATCGGGCTGCCGTCATATGCCGCTGAAGACTATGAAGACCCGAGCCCCAGTCTGGAATTGGGGGCCGCGGTGTATGCCACACGCTGTGTGCTCTGTCATGGCAACAAAGGTATGGGTGAAGGCATTATGCCCATGCGCCTGAAAGAATACCCTGATACCTCGCTGCTGAAGCCCCGCGTTGCGCACAAGCGGAAGGAAGTGCTGGATACCACCGTACTGGGGGCGCTTTACAAAGACACGTCAGAGTACATGCCGCCGTTTGGCAAAGAACTGAGCTGGAGTGAACTGGAATCCGTTTCCGATTTCATTATGCTGCTGCGCGAAGATCAGGTCAGAGCGTACGCCCTGCTGGATTCCCTGGGCAATTCCGCACAGGCGGACCGCAAACTGGGGCAACAGGTATTTGCCACTCGATGTGTCCTCTGCCACGGACCATTTGGCGAAGGTGATGGCCGCATGTCGCGCCTATTGAAAACACCGCCGCCGGCCGATCTCACCGCCTCCCGTCTACCGGATGACTATCTGCGACAAATCATTGAAAAAGGCGGCGAGGCGATGGGACGCTCCAAGCACATGCCGCCCTGGGGTGACCAATTGACGGTGGCCGAATTGAATTCACTGATGCTGTACCTGAAATTCATTCGGGATTGATCATGGACACGCAGTACAGGCCGCCTCGCCCCTCCGAGATCACACCCTACTCGCTGTTTCAGCAGCGGCGCCGCTGGCTGCGCGGGTTACCCGTGGCGGCGTTGGGCCTGACGTTGAATCCAGGCGCATGGGCCGGGCCCGGCAGCCAGCCCGATGATTCGTGCCGTGCCCTCAAACTCCCGGACCCAGGTGACCAGATCACTCCTAAGAGGCACGCCACCAGCTACAACAACTATTACGAGTTCTCAACCGACAAAGAAGCTGTTCGTATTCTGGCACAGGCCCTCACCTTATCTCCTTGGACCCTGACCATATCAGGGGCGGTGGAGACCCCTGTCACGCTGGATATCGATGCCATCAACAAACTCTGTGTGGAGGAACGCATTTATCGTTTCCGCTGCGTGGAGGGTTGGTCCATGGTGGTGCCCTGGAGCGGCGTTATGCTGTCGCGCATCATCAAACTGGCGAAGCCCCTTTCCAGTGCGCGCTTTGTGCGCTTCAGCTCCATCGTAAACCCCCGGGAGATGATCGGGCAACGACGCCCGGTGTTGGACTGGCCCTATCGCGAAGCGTTGCGCCTGGATGAGGCCATGCACCCCCTGACATTGCTTGCCACGGGCATGTACGGCCAGGCGCTGCCACCGCAGAATGGCGCTCCGCTGCGTTTGGTAGTGCCCTGGAAATACGGTTTTAAAAGCATTAAGGCCCTGCAGCACATAGAACTGGTAGCCGAAAAGCCCACCACCACCTGGCAGCAGGCGGCGCCCGCCGAGTACGGATTCTACGGCAACGTCAATCCCGATGTGGCACACCCGCGCTGGAGTCAGCGCCGGGAAGTGCCCCTGGGTGAGACCCACAAAAAGCCCACACTGATGTTCAATGGCTACGCCGAGCAGGTCGCCGGGCTTTACACTCACCTGGATCTCAATCAGCACTTCTGATGCAACTGTTCCGCTGGTTTAATAGCCATGGCCACTGGTTTCGGTTGCTGGTGTTCATCACCAGCGGGTTACCGGCACTGGTGCTGCTGTGGAACATTCTGCGACACCAGCTGGGATACAACCCCTTTGAAACATTGATGGCCCGTACCGGCTTCTGGTCCATGGTTTTTCTGATCATCACCCTGGCCATCACCCCACTACGGCGCTGGCTGAGTTTTCTCTGTAAAATACTGCACCGGCGCTACGGCAAACGCCTGGCTGACTGGAATTTTCTGATTCGCTCCCGGCGTATGCTGGGTTTGTACAGCTTGTTCTACTTGAGCTGGCATGCCGCCATCTACCTGCACCTGGAGCTGAACTGGCAAGGGCAATGGTTGTGGCAGGATCTACAGGAGCGGCCCTTCCTGGTGGCAGGCCTCGCGGGCTGGTGCCTGTCGTTACTGCTGGGCGTGACCTCCCCCATGGTGCTGCGGCGCAAGCTGGGTAAACGCTGGCGGCAACTGCACCGTGCCATGTACGCTCTGAGTATTCTGGCCGTGATCCATGTGCTGCTCGAGGCCAAGCTGGGTGAGCGGGAGGCGCCGGTCTACGCTGCATTGGTGGGTGTATTGTTAATGCATCGAGTATTGGTAAACAGCATCAAGCGCTGGCAGCGCAGCGATGACAACGGTTTAGAGGCCAAACGTTGACCAATTGTCGGCCTGCGCAACGGTTTTTATGGCCCATCCACCCTAAATGAACGTGGTAGAATACGGAAATCCGTGTCACAACCATTCGAGGTGCCAAGCCCCATGCAGGCATTCACATTTTCCACCACACGTACCATCATCAACGAACCCGGCAGCGCCCGCCAACTGGGCGCGCTTTGCCAGCAACAAGGGGCCAGTGCCGTCTTGTTGGTAACCGATGCCGGCATTGTCCAGGCAGGCTTGCTTGAACAGGTGCTGCCCAGCTTCGACGCCGTGGGCGTTAAGGTTGAGGTATTCGATGCGGTTGAACCGGACCCCTCTGACAGCACGGTTATGCAGGCTGTGGCAGCCGCTCAGGCGCTGCAGGCTGAGCTGGTGGTGGGCTTTGGCGGCGGCAGTTCCATGGATGTGGCAAAACTGGTGGCCATCCTGAGTCACCCGCAATGCACACAGTCACTGGCGGATATGTATGGCGTGGGCAACACAAAAGAACCCCGCCTGCCATTGCTCCAGGTTCCCACCACTGCCGGTACCGGCTCCGAAGTCACCCCCATTGCCATCGTCACCACCGGCGAAACCACCAAAGCCGGTGTGGTGTCACCGGTGTTGCAACCGGACATTGCACTGCTGGATGCCGAGCTGACAATCGGGTTGCCACCCCATGTCACCGCCGCCACCGGCATCGATGCCATGGTGCACGCCATTGAAGCCTACACCTCTGTCCACAGGAAAAACCCGCTGTCTGACATGCTGGCGCGGGAAGCGTTGCGGCTGCTGGCGCGCAACATACTCACCGCCGTACGCATCGGCAGCGATGTGGAAGCCCGCAGCAATATGCTGTTGGGAGCCCTGTTGGCCGGGCAGGCCTTTGCCAACGCTCCGGTGGCCGCGGTCCATGCGCTGGCCTATCCGTTGGGCGGCCATTTCCATATTCCCCATGGTTTAAGCAACTCACTGGTGCTGCCCCACGTGATGCGCTTTAACGCACCCAGCGCCAAATCACTCTATGCGGAGTTGGCACCCATCATCATGGCTGAACAGTTTGTGGCTGGCAGTGATGAAGACGTTACCGATCGCCTGATCACCTGGATTGAAACACTGATTCAAAAAGTGTCGCTGCCCAATCGGCTGCGGGACTGCAAGGTGCCGGAAGATTTCATCGGCACGCTGGCCAGCGATGCCATGCAACAACAAAGGTTGCTGGTGAACAATCCGCGGGAAGTAACCGAGCCGGACGCACTCGCCATTTATCAGGCAGCCTGGTAAACCATTCAACATAGTGAAAGAAGTACACAGCATGAGCGACAGCAAACCCATTGCACGCAGTGACTACCGATTATTTTATCCCATTACCACCCGTTGGATGGATAATGATATCTACGGTCATGTCAATAACGTAACCTATTACTCCTATTTTGATTCTGCCGTAAATCGCTATCTGATTGAGGAAGGCGGGCTGGATATCCATGACGCTCCAGTGGTAGGGTATGTCGTGAATTCCAGTTGTAATTACTTATCTGCCATCGCCTACCCTGACCGGATCGAAGCCGGTTTGCGCGTGAACAAACTGGGCAACAGTTCCGTCACCTACGGTGTTGGCATTTTCAGAAAAGGCGAACCAACAGCCTGTGCATTCGGCGATTTTATTCACGTGTTTGTGAATCGCGCCGAAAACAAATCCGTTCCTATTCCGGCCGGGATTCGCAGCGCATTGGAAAAATTGCAGATCGACTAACTGATCATCGACAGGTAACCCCATGCTGAAACAAGAATACCCCTACTATCTGGCCAACGAAGCCGTCTACGCCAACACAGACCTGAAAGTTTACGACAAGTACAACGGCGAGTTGGCCACCGCCGTCCCCCTGGCCACACCCGAGGTACTGGACCAGGCCATTGCCGCCGCCTGTGATGCGGCCGATGCCATGGCCAAAATGCCCATGTATCAACGTCAGGCCATATTGGAACATTGCGTAAACCGGTTTCGCGAACGCTTTGATGAGTTGGCTTACGCCCTGTGTGTGGAAGCGGGCAAACCCATCAATGATGCCAAAGGTGAAGTGACCCGGCTGATCGACACCTTCAAAATCGCCGCTGAGGAAACCGCCCGCCAGTACGGTGAAACCATTCCGTTGGACATCAGTGCCCGCGCCAAAGGTTACAGCGGCATGACCAAACGCGTGCCCATTGGACCCTGCGCTTTCATCAGCCCGTTTAACTTTCCCCTGAACCTGGCGGCGCACAAAGTAGCGCCTGCCATTGCCGCCGGTTGCCCATTTGTTTTGAAGCCCGCCAGCCTCACGCCTATTGGTGCCTTGCTGATAGGCGAGATTCTGGCAGAAACCGATCTGCCCAAAGGCGCCTTCTCCATTCTGCCCTGCCGTCGTGACAGTGCGGATTTGCTCACCGAAGACGATCGCCTGAAGCTGCTGAGCTTTACCGGCTCACCGGATGTGGGTTGGCAATTGAAAGCCCGGGCCGGCAAAAAACCGGTGGTGCTGGAGCTGGGTGGCAACGCTGCCTGTGTGGTGGACAAGGATTGGGATTTGGACGATGCCGTCGCCCGCATTATTTTCGGTGCTTTCTACCAATCCGGCCAAAGCTGCATCGGCGTGCAGCGTATCTATATTCACCGCTCGGTGTACGCACCATTCAAAGAGAAGCTGGTGGCAAAAACCAAAGCCCTGAAAAGTGGTGATCCCAAAGATCCGGATACCTTTATCGGCCCTATGATCAGCGAAGGCGAGGCATCCCGTCTGCACGGCTGGATCAATGATGCGGTGGCAGCCGGGGCCACTTTGCTGTGCGGTGGTGATCGCGATGGCACCATGCTGCAGGCTACCCTGCTGGAGAACGTTGACCCTGCGCAAGCGGTGTGTGCCGAAGAAGCCTTCGGCCCGGTGGCCGTGCTGGCACCCTTCGACGACTTTGATGCCGTGTTGAAAGACATCAACAGCAGTCGCTTCGGCTTGCAGGCCGGCATCTTCACCCGCGATCTGTATCAGGCACAAAAAGCCTGGGATGAATTGGAAGTGGGTGGGGTGGTTATTGGTGACATTCCCTCCTGGCGGGTGGATCACATGCCCTACGGCGGCGTGAAAGACAGTGGGCTCGGCCGCGAAGGCATACGTTGGGCCATGGAGGACATGACCGAGCTGCGCCTGATGGTAATCCGCAACCCATTCTGATGATGAAAGCCCAGTGCAGTCAGGGTGAATCCGGCTGCACTGTGTTCACTACCCGCAATATTTTATCCCGCAACACACTCATTTCCACCGGCTTGGAAATATGATCATCCATGCCCGCGGCAACACAACTGTCGATGTGCTCTTTCATGGCATGGGCGGTCAGGGCGATGATGGGTTTTCGGGGCCAGCTGTTTTCCCGTTCCTGCTGGCGAATGCGGCGGGTGGCTTCCTCACCATCCAGCACCGGCATTTCACAATCCATCAGAATAACATCGTAGTCAGTGCGTGACTGGGCATAGTCGGAACAGGCCTGACGGCCATTATGGGCAACCTTGAAGGTTGCCCCCATTTTCTCCAGCATGCTGGTAATCACTTTCTGGTTGATGTCGTTGTCTTCCACCACCAACACAGAGCACCCTTTCAACTCCCGATCCAGCACCGCCAGACGGGCATTTTGTTCCGCTTCATCCTGTAAACCCAACGCCTGGGCCAGGGTGTGCTTAAACTGAAATGCACAGGCCGGTTTGGTGGTCACCCGGAAGCGATAGCGGGGATACTCTTCTGAAGACAGCACCATACACTGCACATGCCATGCCTTGCAGCCCGCCTCGAATTGCTCGATCAGCAATGGATCCAGATCGCTGTTGCTGTCCAGGTCCAGTAACGCACAGACATAACCTGTTTGGTGCTGCTCAATACGGCGCGTGGCCTCTGCTATGTTTCTTTCACTGTCCACCACTATGCCCCAAAAACGCAAATGGCGGCTCAACTCAATGCCATAGTGACTGGGTCTGCCCACCAACAATAATCGCATCCCGGAAACATTCAGGGCAGGTGGCCGCTCAACACGGTCAGCAAACTCATAGCAAATTGAATAAGTAAATGTGGAGCCCTGACGGGGAGCACTGTCCACGGAAATTTCCCCCCCCATCAATTCAATAAGGGATTTGGAAATACTCAAACCCAGGCCGGAACCACCGTATTCACGGGTAATGGAACTGTCTGCCTGCTGAAAGGGTTTGAACAACGTCGCCTGTTGCGCCTGTGAGATACCGATGCCGGTATCCAGTATGGTAAATTCGAGCTTGCCACCATCCAGCGTATCCTCACCACGCTCCAGCCTGAGTTCGACTCTTCCCACCCGGGTAAATTTGAACGCATTGCCGATCAGGTTCAACAACACCTGACGAATACGCGACGGATCGCCTTTGATCTGCGGTGGTATGGCAGGGTCCACACACACCACAAATTCGATACTGTTTTTATCCGCGGTGGATTTGAAAATCGTCGCGATTTCAGCACACAGGGCAAACACATCGAAATCGACTTTTTCCAAGGTCACCCGGCCCGCCTCGATCTTTGAGTAATCCAGAATATCGTTGATCACATTCAGCAACGACCGGCTTGAATAGCTGATCACTTCCACGAAATTTTTCTGTTCCTTGTCCAGGCGGGAGGTTTGCAGCATTTCCGCCATACCGATAATGCCATTCATCGGTGTGCGAATCTCATGGCTCATGGTGGCGATAAAGCGGCTTTTGGCCTGACTTTCCAGGTCCGCCTGTTGTACACGCAGGCGGGATTCGCGCTCGATGATTTTGGCGCTTCTCCAGGTTCGGTAACGATAGGTGTTCACCAGAAAAATAAAGAAGGCCACAATCATGGAAGCCACCACCAAATCGTTCAGGGTATAACGAATGCGCGACTGCCTCAGATCCACCTGCATCACATACACGGTAGCCAAAAAGCTGAGCAGACCGAAGGCCAGCAGGCCCACAGAGTACGGCACGCGCAAGGGCGCCATGGGCAGTAAACAGATGACCAGGACAAAACCGGCAACATAGGTTGGATCCACAAGGGTTAAGCCGGTGATCACACCGGAGGACCCCAACACCCAACCGCCCCATAGCAGCAACAGGTACTGATTGCGCTGGCGCAGAAACGGAATGCGTCGCAACAATAACACCACCACACTGAACACCACCAGCGACCAACGCAACGCAACAATCAGGGGTTGCTCCGGATGCAGTTCAGTGTCGAAGGGAATATAGGTCAGCCAGGTGAGCGACATGGTACAACTGAACAGCAATACCCAACCGGCATGATAATGCAGTTCATCATTGAAATTAGCGGCCAGGGTATCCCGCCCCATGCCAAACATTGCCGAGTTTTTAATTCGGTCCAACCATTCCATTGCGTGTTGCATCCTGAATTGACATGATTACTACGCGCTCAACAGCCATACCCTAAGCTTAGTCTCAGATTGGATTGTACATGCTGAATTTCCATTCGCACACATTGGATGAAAGTCTAACCCACCTTGCCAGTACCACCACCGGACTCTCCAGCGCGGAAGCCCAGCACCGGATGGGCCGCCACGGGCCCAACCGCCTGCCGGAGGCCAAACCCCGCTCCCCCTGGTTGCGTCTGTTGGCGCAGCTCAATAACGTACTGATTTTTGTACTCCTGATTAGCGGCAGCATCACACTGCTGCTGCAGCATTGGGTGGACGCCGCGGTAATTTTTGGAGTGGTGATCATCAACGCGGTGGTGGGCTTTATTCAGGAGGGGAAAGCCGAAGCGGCGCTGCGCGCCATTCGCAATCTGGTGAGAACCGATTGCAAAGTGTGGCGCGATCAAAATGTGATCAGCGTGGACAGCGAACAACTGGTCCCCGGGGACATTATCCTGCTGCAATCCGGCGACCGGGTGCCGGCGGATGTGCGCCTGTTCCAGATCCGGGATCTGCGCTGCGATGAAGCTGCTCTGACCGGAGAATCCCAGCCCGTCTCCAAGCAGGCCGGCGTACTGGCGCCCGACACCCCGCTGGCCGAGCGCAACAACATGGCCTTTATGGGGACCCTGGTCACCTATGGCAGTGCTCAGGGCCTGGTGGTGCAGACCGGAGTGCACACTGAAATGGGCACCATCGGCGAACTGGTGAAGCAGGCCGAGGTCCCCAAAACCCCCCTGGCCAGACGCATGGAGCAGTTTGCACGCCAGCTCACTTATCTGATTCTGGCACTGGCAGTGGCCGTCATCGCATTCGGTATCTTTGCTTATCAATACGATGCGATGACCATGTTCCAGGCGGCGGTGGGCATCGCGGTGGCAGCCATACCGGAAGGCTTGCCCGCCGTGGTGACCATCACCCTGGCGGTGGGGGTACAAAAGATGGCCCAGCATCGCGCCCTGGTACGCAAACTGCCCTCGGTGGAGGTATTGGGTTCGGTTTCCGTCATCTGTTCGGACAAAACCGGCACCCTCACCCGTAATGAGATGACCGCCACCCGCATCGTCAGTGCCGATGGGACCTTGCAGGTCAGCGGCCAGGGGTATGGTGATGAGGGCACCATCGACGGCGGCGGTGGCCCCCTACGCGCCGCTGATCACCCCCTGCTGGGGCGGTTGGGGCGCATCGCCCTGCTTTGCAATACCGCCTCCGTGATCAAGGATCAGGGGCAGTGGCGCCTGAGCGGCGACCCGACGGAAGGCGCACTGGTCAGCCTGGCCCTGAAAGCCGGGCTCAGCCCACAACAGGTGCAGCAGCAATGGCCACGCAGCGACATGCTGCCGTTTGAATCCGAACGCCGCTACATGGCGACCCTGCACCATGACCACCAGGGCAATCACGAGATTCTGGTGAAAGGCGGCCCGGATCGCCTGCTGCCGTTTTGCCATCAACAACACACGGCTGATGGCCTGCAACCGCTGAATACCCCATTCTGGAATCAAGCCATTGAATCCCTCGCCAAAGACGGCTTGCGGGTGATGGCCCTGGCTTACAAAGCGGTGCCGCAACAAAGTGAGCTGGGTTACACCGATGCGGAGCAGAACCTGATATTACTGGCCTTGGTGGGCATCACCGATCCTCCCAGAGCGGAGGCCATTGCGTCCATCACCCAGTGCCAGGGTGCCGGCATTCAAGTCAAAATGATCACCGGCGACAACCCCCACACGGCAACCGCCATTGCCCGCCAGCTGGGGCTGCGCACCACCCGCGTATACACCGGCGCCGAACTGGACGGCTTTGATCAGAAAAGGCTGCAAACCGAGGTGCAACAATGCGACGTCTATGCCCGCACCAGCCCGGCACACAAACTGCGTATTGTGGAAGCGCTGCAGCACAACGGGGAAGTGGTTGCCATGACCGGCGACGGCGTCAATGACGCACCGGCGTTGCAGAAGGCGGACATCGGTATTGCCATGGGCTGCAAAGGCACTGATGCCGCCAAGGATGCCAGCGATCTGGTGCTCACGGACGACAACTTTGCCACCATCGTGACCGCAGTACAGCAGGGGCGCACGGTGTACGACAACATCGTTAAAGCCATTCTGTTCATTCTGCCCACCAGCCTGGCTGAAGCCAGTGTCATCAGTATTGCCATACTGCTGGGCCTGGTGTTGCCGATTACCCCGGCCCAAATCCTCTGGGTCAATATGATCACCGCCATCACCCTGGCACTGGCGCTGAGTTTTGAAACCACCGAGCCCGGCACCATGCAACGCGCACCGCGGCCCCGGCAGCAGGGGCTGATCACCGCACATGTACTGCAACGGCTGCTGTTTGTGGGCGCCTTGGGCAGCGTACTGGTGTTTGGATTGTTCTACCTCGCCCTGCAGCGCGGTGACAGCGTTGAACAGGCCCGAACCCTGGCGGTGAACGCGTTGGTGTTCTATGAGATTTTTTATCTGTTCAATTGCCGCAGCCAGCAGCCCCTATGGCAACACCGACAGCCGGTGGGCGGGCCACCGGTGTGGATTGCCGTGGTCGCGGTGGTGTGCCTGCAGTTGATGTTCAACTACCTGCCGGGCCTGAAGGATGTGTTTCAGTCCCAGGGGCTGGATACCCGGGAATGGAGCTGGGTGCTGGGCGGCAGTGCATTGGTGCTGGTGATTGTGGAATTGGAAAAATGGTTGCGGTCTAATCGCGCAGGGCCGGGCTGACGGCCAACATATCAAAGTACGCTTCCACCATGCGCAGACCATCCCGGTACAGATCAAACGAGTCCGGCTCCAGTAACCAACTGCGCAGAATGCCCTTGGTATAGGAAACATAGGCGTTCACTGCCAATGGCACATTGGTGTTGGCGGGCACCTGCCCCAGGCGCACGGCATTATTGAAGATCGCTTCGAAACGCTGGCGGAACAACCTGCGTACCCGGGCATCGCGATCAATGATCGGCCCCAGCTGTTCGACGAATTCGCATTTGTTGAACAGAATATCGAACACCCGGTGGTGATGTTCATCGGTGGTCACCTTGTGGAACAGATAATCCACCGTCTTGCGCAGTTCACCCAGAGGATCGGTCACGTCGTCCCCGGCACCGGCCGCAATCAACGCTTCCATCGGCAGCCGCACCCGCTCACACATGGCATCAAACAGATCCGCCTTGTTTTTGAAATGCCAGTAAATGGCACCCCGCGTCACCCCTGCGGCCGTTGCAATATCGGCCAGGGTGGTGGCAGACACGCCCTTTTCGTTGAACACCCGCTCCGCCGTGTCCAACAGCATATTGCGGGTTTCCAACGCCTCTTCTTTGGTTTTTTTCACCATGATGTGTTTACTTTTGTCTATACTGTATTTTAATTATACATACATGAATGTATGATTAAAGCGTACTTCGTTCCAATACGCCAACCCATTTTCAACCTGAATTCCCAATAATTGAGGTTTATCAAGATGTTATCCTCTATGTTTACCCGTCGCACGGGCCTGCTGCTGGCCGCCACACTGACTCTGTGGGGCTGCAATGACTCCGGTTCCGGCACCCCGGGTGGAGCCAACGGCCTGCAAGTGCCACCCCAGGAAGTGCTGGTGGAAGTGGTTACACCCCGTCACCTGGTGCTCAAAACCACGCTGCCCGGCCGGGTGCAGGCGCTGCGCACGGCCGAAGTCCGTGCCCGGGTGGAGGGCATTATCCAGGAACGCCGCTTTACCGAAGGCACCGAAGTGGAGGCCGGCCAGTTGCTGTTCCAGATCGACCCCAGCACCCTACAAGCCGATTATGATGCTGCCAAAGCACACCTGGCCCGCGCCGAGGCCGATCTGACCCAGGCCACCCTGAAGCAAAAACGCTTTGCCAATCTGCTGAAACGCAAGGCGGTGAGCCAACAGGACTACGACGAAGCCTTTGCCATTGCCAAGCAGGCGGAAGCAGACGTGGCTGCTGCCAAAGCCGATCTGGCCCGGGCCCGCATCGATCTGGAGTACGCCAGCGTCCGCGCGCCCATCACCGGCCGCATCGGCCGCGCCCTGGTGACCGAAGGAGCCCTGGTGGGCAAAAGCGAAGCCACCCATCTGGCCACGGTAGAGCAACTGGATCCAATTTACGTGAATTTTACCCAGTCCAGCAATGAATTGCTGCGTTTACGTCGCGGTGGCGATGGTGAGGATCTGGCGGTGGCCGATCCCAAAGTGACCCTGCTGCTGGAAGACGGCAGTGAGTACAAGCATCCGGGCAAACTGTTGTTCTCGGAAATGGCGGTGGACCCGGGCACCGGCGAAATCCTGTTGCGGGCCGAACTGCCCAACCCGGACCGCATGCTGCTGCCGGGTATGTTTGTCCGCGTCAGCCTGGATCAGGCAGAATATAAGCAAGCACTTACTGTCTCGCAACAGGCGCTGATACGCTCCGCTCAGGGGGACATGGTGATGTCCGTGTTGCCCGACGGCAAAGTGGTTCCACTGCCGGTGAAGACCGATCGCGCCCAGGGCGACCGCTGGATTATCAAAAGTGGCTTACAGGGCGGTGAGCAGATCATCATCGAGGGGCTGCAAAAAGCCCGGCCCGGCGCCACCGTCAAGGCGCTCGTGGCAGAACCCACTGTCGAGGCACCGTAATCATGGCCCGCTTCTTCATCAACAGGCCCATTTTTGCCTGCGTGATCGCCCTGCTGATCATCCTGGGCGGTACCCTCACCGTGCTGGATATGCCCGTGGCGCAGTACCCCAATATCGCGCCACCTTCGGTGCGGGTTACCGCCACTTACCCCGGTGCCTCCGCCAACATTGTGGAGGAAACCGTTACCGCCGTGGTGGAACAGGAAATGAATGGCATCGAAGGGCTGCAATCCATCAATTCCGACAGCAGCTCCAGCGGCACCGCCAACATTACCATCACCTTTAAACCGGGTACTAATTTCGACATCGCCCAGGTGGAAGTGAACAACCGGGTGAAACGGGTGGAGGCGCGCTTGCCGGAGCCGGTGCGGCGCCAGGGGCTGCGGGTGGAGAAAGCCACCCGCAACTTCCTGATGATCCTGACCATCAGTTCCAGCAACGGCAGCATGGATTCCATCGCCCTGGGCAACTACGCCAACAGTTATCTGCTGGATGAACTGCGGCGCATCAAAGGCGTGGGCGAAGCACAGGTGTTCGGTACCGAATACGCCATGCGCATCTGGCTGGACCCCATTAAACTGACGGCGTTTTCCCTCACCCCATCGGACGTGGCCACGGCGATCCAGACCCAGAACGTACAGGTGGCTGCCGGCGAACTGGGGGGGCTGCCCGCCCAGGTTGGCCAGATGCTGAATGCCACTGTGGTGACCGACAGCCGGCTCAACACCCCGGAGCAGTTCGAACAGATCCTGCTGAAAGTAAACCCCAACGGCTCCAGTGTGTTGCTGAAAGACGTGGCACGGGTGGAGTTGGGTGGGGAAAACTATGCCTCCACCGCCTATGTGAATGGCCAGCCGGCCGCCGCCATTGCCATCAAACTGTCCCCCACCGGCAACGCCGTGGAAACCTCCGCCCTGGTGAAAGAACGCATGGCACAAATGTCGGCGTTTTTCCCCGGCGGCATGGAATGGGACAACCCCTATGACACCACGGATTTCGTTCGCATCTCCATACAGGAAGTGGTGCAAACACTGCTGGAAGCGGTACTGTTGGTGTTTCTGGTGATGTTTCTGTTTCTGCAGAACTGGCGCGCAACCCTGATCCCCACACTGGTGGTGCCGGTGGCGGTGATGGGAGCCTTTATCGGCATGGGCCTGTTTGGCTTTTCCATCAACGTCCTGACCCTGTTTGGCCTGGTGCTGGCCATCGGCATTCTGGTTGACGATGCCATCGTGGTGGTGGAAAACGTGGAGCGCATCATGCGCGAGGAAGGCCTGCCACCGCGGCAAGCCACCCGCAAAGCCATGGGGCAGATCACCGGGGCCATTGTGGGTATCACCGTGGTGCTGGTGGCGGTGTTCATTCCCATGGCCTTTTTCAGCGGCTCGGTGGGGGCCATCTATCGCCAGTTCTCCCTGGCTCTGATCACCTCCATCCTGTTTTCTGCCTTCCTGGCGCTGAGCCTGACACCGGCACTGTGCGCCACCCTGCTCAAGCACGATCACGAACAGCACAGTCGTGGCTTTTTCGCCTGGTTTAATCGGCTGTTCGACCGCAGCACCAACGGCTATGAAAAAGGCGTGGGTTATCTGCTGCGTCGCGCCGGCCGGGTTATGCTGGTTTACTTGATCCTGGTGGGTGGTGTCACCTTCTTCGCGTTTCGCCTTCCGACCTCGTTTCTGCCCCAGGAAGATCAGGGTTACTTCATTACCATTGTGCAACTGCCCGCCGGTGCCACCCAGGAACGCACCACCCGCGTATTGCGCACCATGGAAAACTATTTTCTGCAAAACGAACCCAACGTGGAAAAAATCGTCGCCATTGCCGGCTTCAGTTTCTTCGGCAGCGGTCAGAACGCCGGTATCGCTTTTGTGCGCCTGAAGGACTGGGATCAACGGCGGCAGCCGGATCAACACGTGGACGCCGTCATCGGCCGTGCCTGGGCTGCCCTGGCCGGGGTACGGGATGCGGTCATCTTCCCCTTGAACCCACCGTCCATCCCGGAACTGGGAACCGCCACCGGCTTTGAGTTTCAGCTCAAGGACATTGGCGGACAGGGACACGCCAAACTCACCGAGGCGCGGGACCTGCTGCTGGGTATGGCCATGCAGAACAACAAACTGCAGGGAGTACGCCCGGAAGGCATGGAAGACACCCCGCAGCTACGGGTGGACGTGGACCGGGAGAAGGCCCGCGCCCTGGGCATTGATATCAGCGAGATCAACAACACGTTGAGCATTGCCCTGGGCTCGGCCTACATCAACGACTTTGTGAATCAGGGACAGGTACAAAAGGTCATCCTGCAGGCGGATATTGCCGCGCGCATGCTGCCGCAAGACATCAAGCAATTGCGGGTACGCAATCAGGCCGGGGAGATGGTGCCGTTTTCCGCCTTCGCGGATCTGCAATGGACCATGGGTTCACCGCGCCTCACCCGCTTTAACGGCGTGCCCTCCATGAAGATCGGCGGCCAGGCTGCCGCCGGCGTCAGCTCCGGGGAAGCCATGCTGGAGATGGAGCAGCTGGCGGCCGAGCTGCCCACCGGCTTCAGCTACGAATGGTCGGGGGTGTCCTATGAGGAAATTCTCTCCGAAGCCCAGGCGCCGGCCCTGTTCCTGCTGTCGTTGTTGGTGGTGTATCTGTCACTGGCGGCACTGTACGAAAGCTGGAGCATTCCGGTTGCCGTGGTACTGGCGGTGCCCCTGGGTGTATTGGGTTCACTGGCTGCTGTCTATTTGCGTGGCATGCCCAACGATGTGTTCTTCAAAGTGGGCTTGATCACCATCATCGGGCTGGCCGCCAAAAACGCAATCCTGATTGTGGAATTTGCCAAGGATGAAGAAGGCAAAGGCGTCAACCTGATGACCGCCACCATCAATGCCTGCCGCATGCGTTTGCGCCCGATTCTGATGACCTCACTGGCCTTCACCTTTGGTGTCTTGCCACTGGCCATCAGCAGCGGTGCCGGCGCTGCCAGTCGTCAGGCCATCGGCACCGGTGTTATCGGTGGCATGATTGCCGCGACGGTGCTGGCGATAATCTTTGTGCCCGTATTCTATCAGGTGATACGGCGGCGCCTGTCGCGCAATCAACTGGCACCGGCATCGGCCGCTGACTAGACAAAGTGCAAACAGATGACGTTGCCCACTGGTAGCGTCATCTGAATTCAGTATCATGGGACTTCCATTGTGACTTCAGGACGATGACCATGGCCCGCGTTTCACGTTTTTCTTTGCCGTTCTTCAGCGCCGTACTGCGCTCTGTGTTTTTGCTCACGGTTGCCGGGTCGGCGCTCGCCCAACCGGTACTGTATGAAGTGGACGGCAAACCCTACGAGGGCTACTTTATCAGCCCGGCGCCCAAGGCACCGCTGGTGATTTTGCTGCACGACTGGGATGGGCTCACCGATTATGAAATCAAACGTGCACAAATGCTGCAGCAAGCCGGTTACGCGGTGTTTGCGGCGGATTTGTTCGGCCGGGGCGTGCGCCCCACCAAAGTGGAAGACAAACGCCAGCATACCGGTGAACTGTATCAGGATCGGGAGAAATTCCGGCGCCTGATCAGCGGCGCCGTGAACGCAGCCAAAGCCCAGGGCGGCAACCTCGATAATGCTGTGATGACGGGCTACTGTTTTGGCGGCGCCGCTGTACTGGAGCACGCACGCTCCGGTGCCAACATGAAAGGCTTTGTCACCTTTCACGGTGGCCTGAGCACGCCGCCGGGGCAGAGTTACGCCAACACCCGCGGCAGCATTCTGGTATTCCACGGCAGTGCCGACAACATGATTACCCTGCAGGATCTGGCACAACTGGGCACCGAGCTGGAAGCTCATCAGATTCCCCATGAGCTGATCAGTTTCGGCGGCGCGCCCCACGCCTTCACTGTGTTCGACTCTGACCGCTATCGCCAATCTGCTGATGCGCAATCCTGGGCCAGATTCCTGCGTTATCTGCAAACGACCCTCACTGAATGATTCATCTGTCAATCTGGGGCAAAGCGCTCACCGGTATGCCCCGGCTCAGTGACGAACAATGGCACCAGTTGGATTGGTTTGGGCGCTGGCTCATCAGTGTTCGCGCCTCGGTGCTGATCATGACATTCAGCTCATCAATTCTGGCCGGCTTGCTGGCTTGGTATTTCAGCACCCTGGACTGGGGCTTATGGTGCCTGGTCACACTGGGATTGTGTCTGGCCCATGCCACCAACAATCTCATTAACGATGCCACGGATTATTGGCGCGGAGTGGACGACGACCGTTACATGCGCAATCAATATGGCGTGCAGCCGCTGACCCGGGGCCTGATGTCCGGTGTTGATATGCTGTTGCAAATCGGCCTTACCGGAATGGCCGCATTGGGCATTGGCCTGCTACTGCTGTGGCTGCGCGGGGAGCTGGTTCTGCCGTTACTGGCAGCGGGCTGCTTTTTTGTTTTGTTTTACACCTGGCCATTGAAAAAATGGGGGCTGGGTGAGCCCGCGGTGCTGCTGGTATGGGGCCCGCTAATGGTGGGTGGTGGTTTTTACGTGGTGAGCGGCCAGTGGAGTTGGCTGGTGGCGGTTGTCTCCATTGCCTATGCCCTGGGACCCACCTCTGTTCTGTTCGGCAAACACCTGGACAAACGCGCAGCAGATGCCGCCAAAGGGGTACGTACTTTGCCGGTGATACTGGGGGAAGCCCGCGCCCGTAGCTGGGTGAAAGCCATGACACTGGCGCAATATTGTATTCCGTCGGTTTTGGTTTTCAGCGGACAGCTGCCCTGGCCGATACTGCTGATCGCCCTTGCCTTCAGATCCGCCTATGCCCTGTGGCGCGCCTGCTCCTACCCCTTGCCCGACCACAAGCCTGAACGCTTTCCCCAGCGCATTTGGCCTTTATGGTTTTCCGCCTTTGCTTTCGCCCATACCCGGGTATATGGCGCCTGGCTGTTCGCCGGATTGGGCATTGCATTGTTACTCCAATAAAACAGGCAAACCAACTGATGATCCTGAACATGGCTTGCTGTTGTCACTGTGCAACCGGCACCTGGGCTGCCATTGACTAACCGATAGAAATTAAAGCAACTGATTCAGTTTTTAGGGAACACCAAACCTACAATTCGATAACAAATTACTTGGACCCTTGGCCAATATTTACAAGTAGTAAAGTAATGCGAGTTATACAAATAAGGCATCTTTCCGGTCATCATCAGGCGCAGTCAATCTCATGGATCGTTTCAAGCCTTACATACACCCGCAGTACGTCATTGCATCACTGCAGTATCCTTTGGATAACGGCATTAAATAGCACGATATCGGTAAAGCCGCCGCCATCAATCTGGATAACCTGTACAGCCGCACAGAGTACTTCACCCTGGATGAAGTCATGCGCCTGATCAAAGTCATTAAAGCCACTTCCAACATCCCTCATTATGGACTGAAGAACGGCAACCACATTCAATTCGGCTGTCATGGAATAGCGGGCATCTCCATCTTGTATCAATCTACTTATGCGGAATGCCTGCAGGCGGGAAGTCGACTTGGCAACCTTCTGTTTCCGCCATTGGAACTGGAATACTTTGAAACACCCGATCACGTGGGCATGCGATTGTACGAGTGCGTTTCCCTGGCCCCCTACACCCGTTATTTTATGGAATGGATCATGATCCACTTCCGTAATATTTTTCAGTTCCTCTTGGGGCCGGATAAACAGCCCGCCTACATTGCCTTTCCTTACAGCAGGCCGGATTACAGCCAGTACTATGAAGAGATGCTGGCCTGCACACTGAAATTTGATGTGGAACATGCGGAGTTTGTTGTGGACAGAAAGCTGGCCGAACAGGAAATGCCGCTGGCCAACACCAGTATTTCTGCTCAGGCCGAAAGTAAGTTTCTCACCAGCATCGCGGATAAAGAACTTGATATCACCCGTGAAGTGCGGGCATTGCTGGCACGGCATCTGGATGCCGTGCCGAGCCTGGAAGACGTGGCCGAACTTTTACAGGTGAGCAGCCGCACCTTGCGTCGCAACCTGAAGAAGCAGGGCACCTCCTATGTGGAAATTGTGGAGGACCTGCGTCGGGAAACCGCCATATCCAAATTATTGAACAGCAACCAATCCATCACCGACATCGCCATCAGTCTGGATTTTTACGATACTTCATCTTTCAGCAAAGCCTTCAAACGCTGGACCGGACAATCTCCCCGCGCTTTTCGCGCGGCCATCAGCGAATGCAGTAGCACCGCATCCCTTGCACACAGCCTGTGTTAGAAGGCCCAGAAATCCTTGAAGCTGGGAAACACACCACGGCGTTTTTGGGATTCTTCCCGGCTGTAACCACCCTCTTCCGGCTCCACCACCACATCCTGCTCCGGTTCTGCGGCAGGATTCGCCGCTTGAACAGCGGTAGGTGCACGGCCCAATAACAGCCCGTCATGCCGATCCAGTACGGCATCCTCATCACGGTCCAGCGCCATACGATTGCCGCTCCCGGGTGGAACGCAGCTAAAGGTCAGGCGATTGCCCGGCGCCCCCGCCAATGCCCGCAACGCGGTATCCGACAGCGCAGCACCCACCCGGTCGGGATAGAACAAACCATCTTCCTGCAACCACCATCCTGATTGCTCACCGGCTATCACACCCTGGGCGATCAGTTCGCACTGCGGTTTATAGAAACCATCCCGCTGCAGATGCTGCAGAGCCTGATCCCGCATCAGATCCAGCCGTTGCTGATCCAGCACCGTGGCGGCGCTGTCCAGTGTTAACTGCTGGCCTACCATGGGTGCCAGCCCGGTGGGCATGGCCATCACAAAATCGATGGTCTGATCCAGGCGCTCATCGGGCACATGAAACACATTCAACGACAGGAAAGTCTTTAACGTATCCGCGGCCCCATCGTGGGAAAAACCGTACCCAGTGACCTGATCCCCCATAAATCGATTGGTGGGTGTGTCATAGCGAAAACGCTGGCCAAACATTCCCACGCGGGTATAGACGTTGCGCAGGTGCGCTACTTTCATATCCTGTGAGGTTTCCGTTCCTTCAAAGCTCATCAATGTACTGGTACCAAAACGCTCGATATCGGCATCCACTTCATGGCAATCGTTACAAGGTATCATTGCCACATCACCTCCCTTGGGTGCAGGGAAGCCGGTGGTTTTAACATTGAAGAAGGTATCTCTGCCCACACTCTGCTCTGGCGTCAGGGTGTCATCCAGATTGCGAATGGGGCTGGGCGGATAACGCAACTGCAATACAAAATCAGCAAACGCATTCATGTCTTCCTCCGGGGGAATCTCCGGCCGCCCCAGCAGGTCCGGGAATGCGCCTCTGAATTCCTTGAACGCCGCCCGCTCCAACGACTCGCCATTTACCCGATAGGCACCGGTGCGATCACCGCGCCAATGTTGCGGCCCCTGAAATTCCATGCCGCGCAGGGATTGCGTCAACATAGGGCCTTTCATAGGATGATGAATACGTAACGCATTCATGCGCGAAAAAAAGTTCACGTAATCCCGGGTATTGTAGGTCCAACTGGCATCCGGGTTACCCAGGTTCCAGGCAATGCCGTCCATATCGCCAAACAAATGGCAACTGCCACAGGCACTGTCACCACGGCCGGAGCTGTAACGGGCGTCGTACAGAAAGGGGCGGCCTTCAACGATAAAATCCGGTTCCGGGTTGTACATGGTGACATGCGCTTTCTCGGTTTGACTGCGGGTATCAATGACTGAAATGCCGTTGTCAAAACGGGTCAATACAAACAGGCGTTGATTGGCTTCATCCAGCACCAGGCCACTGGGGCCACCACCACTGAGCTCAATGTGGCTGCGCGGATTTGGGGTGAAGGTATTTTCCTCCAGCTCTGTAATGTCAAACACGCCCACCTTGGCGGAACCAAAGGCCGCCACATACAGTCTTTCTCCGGATTGGTTGACCTGCATCTGCAACGGCAGGGCCAGGCTGCGTGCATTCTGGTCCGGGCTACCGTCCGGATCGGCGTCCGTCAAATGGGGATTCAGATCCCGGGGCAGCACCTCGCCGTTCTTGATGACGGTAATGCGGTTCTGAATAAAGCGGCCACGCAAAGTCTGCACATCGCTGCGCTCTCCCTGGCCTTCAAATTTCAATTCATTACGGGCTTCCAGATTACTGACATACAGGGCACCGGTTTGGGGGTTCACGGCCAGATTAAACAGCGCATTACCCACGTGGGCATGTTGTGCGGCAACCGCCGGAGTGTCGGCCATGGCATCAATTTCAAAGACGTCGTAATCGGGCAGATCAAAATGAATAAAGCGGCTCCAGTTGGTGCCGTAATAATCACGCCAGCGATTACCATCGTAGCGCACAATCACTCCGGTGTTGGGTGCCCTCACACCGCTGGCATCATCCTTGGGCCCGGGTTTACCGTAGGCCGTACTGAGTTTGCCGAACAAGCGGTAATTATGCACAGCGATGGTGGACTGGTTACCGGATTTGTAGATTCCAGCGTATACCGTTGCGCCATCGGGGCTCACCGCCAGGCCACGGGGCGGCATACCAAACAGCGTCACGATATTGAGTGGCTGTGTGGGATTGGCCCCGTCAAACACCCACACATCCGCGCGCTCCAAACCGGGTGTCAGGGGTTCCAGTTCAGACGGTGAATTCTGTCCACGATGGGCCGTGGCCACAAACGCCCGTGAACGGGCCGGCCCCGCAAAGACAATATCCTGCGGCTCATCCCCCACCTGCAGGGTGCGCTTAACGTGAGGCACCGGGGCCGCCAGATCCACAATGCTGATGCTGTCGGACAAGGTATTCACCACCCAGGCTTCCTGGTCATTGCGCAGGGCCAGGGCCACCGGCTCCAGCCCCACCGGCACACTGTGCAGGTGAACCGGCTGGTGGCCGTTGATATCAAAAATTTCCAACCGTGCATCCGGTGTATTGAGCGCGTACAGCCGGCTGCTGTCCGCATTCAACGCCAACGGACGCACTTGCCCACTTTCAAATAACGTGTATGAACCCTGCACTTTGATCTGAATGGTGCCTTCACTGCTGCCGTGCACCCCGTCGGAGACTGCAAACACCAGCTCGTCGAATCCGGTGTAGTCTGGCGCCGGGGTATACACCAGATTGGGCGGCGCCCCTTCCAACGTGCCATGCAACGGAGGGCTGACGATCTCGAACTGCAACGGCAGCTCCACTTCATCGGGTTCAAGCCGGTGCTTGGCCTGCAACGTCAGGCTGATACTGCGATTACGAAAGGTGGTGAGGCCATGGGATTTGGCCTGCGGAATGTAAAATGGTGCTTCATTGGCAACCACGTTAATGCGCTCTGATACCGGCGGGATATTGAGCAGTATCTGCAGAAAGCCCTGCCACAGATCACCCCCCAATGCACCCGGCCCATTGGCATTGGCCCCATGAGCACCACTGACCATGCCTATCCCCAGCAGCAACGTCAGACACGCCTTTTTCATGCTATCGCCCTTTTTATTGTTGTTGTATACCTCATTGAAGCGGTGGGTCGCGGTAAAATCTTGCTGAAAACGGCCAACCCGATAAACCGCTGGCCCAATTCTTACAGTGGCAAGCAAAGCTCGCCAATTTGGCCTCTTTAACCCACCTGTTCTGCTGCCCTCGGCACGAACACACTCATTGCCGGATTGCAACACACAGATCGACTACGCACGATCCGGGATCGGTCACTATAGTGGTGAAACCACTACAGCAGGGCGATACGGGCCATGTCACCGGAACTGGAACTACAACTGAATGGGTTACTGGACAAACGGGCGATAGAAGAACTGATACACGCCTATTGCAATGCCGCCGATCGCCGTGACCAGGAAAAAATGCGCAGCCTGTACCACGCGGATGCCATTGACGATCACGGTGGCTTTTTCCAGGGGCCGGCCATGGATTTCATCGACAAGCTGCCGGAAATTCAGGCCCCGATGGAGATTCTGCATCACAACATCACCACCGTGAACATCAAGGTGGAGGGGAATTACGCAGAAGGTGAGGTGTATGTGCTGGCCTTTCATAAGGTGAAAACCGAGGCTGAACCCTTTGATCTGCTGATTGGCGGGCGCTACTTCGACAAGTATGAAAAGCGTGATGGGGTGTGGAAGTTTTCCCACCGCGCGGTGGTGGCGGACTGGGTTAATGTACATAACCCCTCCATCGTTGACTTGCAGAACCCGATAATAGAGGGATCACGGCTGGGGGCTGCCGGTGCAGACGATCCCTCTTACGATTTTTATTCCCTGTTCAAGCGGGGTCAACGCTAACGGGATCAATGCTAAAGCTGGGCCACCGCTCCCTGCTCAATGAGCGCGTCCACTTCCGCATCATTAAACCCAAATCTCAACAGGGTCTCCCGTGTGTGGGTACCGGGTGTTTGCATGGCTTGCGGTGTGGCACTGGGCGTACGGGAAAACCGTGGTGTGGGGGCATGCTGTTTCACACCGCCAACCTCAACAAAACTGCCACGGGCCACATTGTGCGGGTGATCCGGTGCCTCCCCCAACCCCAGCACCGGGGCAAAGCACACATCACTGCCTTCCATGATCTCACACCATTCATCCCGGGTTTTGGCTTTGAACACCGCTTCCAGTTTCTGTTTCTGCTGCGGCCAAAGGGCGGGGTTCATCTGCACATCGAAATCATCCGCCGGTAATTGGGCTTTCTGTTTCAGCAGGTCATAAAACTGGGGCTCAATGGAGCCGATGGAGATGAACTTGCCATCTTTGGTTTCGTACACATCATAAAAATGCGCGCCGCTATCCAGCATATGTGTGCCACGGTTATCACTGAACAGGCCGTTGGCTTGCAAGCCATAAAACATGGCCATCAGTGCCGCAGAACCTTCGTGCATGGAACAATCAATCACCTGGCCTTTACCGGATTTTTGTGTTTCCAACAGCGCACAAACCAGACCAAAGGCCAGCATCATGCCGCCGCCACCAAAATCACCGAACAGGTTCAGCGGCGGTACTGGTTTTTCGCCGGCGCGCCCCACCGCATGCAGGGCTCCGGAAATCGAAATGTAATTAATGTCATGGCCGGCACTTGTGGCCAACGGCCCATCCTGACCCCAACCGGTCATACGGCCGTACACCAGTTTTTCGTTGCGGGCCATACAGGATTCCGGCCCCACGCCCAAACGTTCCGCCACACCGGGGCGATATCCCTCAAACACGGCATCGGCCTGCTCACATAACTTAAGGATGGTTTCCACTCCGGCGGGGCTTTTCAAATTCACGGCAATGCTTTTGCGGCTGCGAAACAAAATGTCATGCCCCCCGGCCGCCGATGGATTACCGCCGGGGCGATCCACCCGAATCACTTCCGCCCCCATATCCGCCAACATCATGCCGCAGAACGGACCCGGTCCGATGCCGGCCAGTTCGATGATTTTAAATCCCTGCAGTGGTCCCATAATTTACCCTCTGTCGTTATTCATGTTCATGTGGTTCATCAGCCTTGGCAAGACTGCCGAAACGCTCGCGGGGTGATCCCGGTCCAGCGTTTGAACGCCGTGGAAAATGTTCCTACGTCGCGGTAGCCCAGTTGATAGGCAATCCCGGAAACATCCAGATCTGTGTCCTGCAGTAGTTGCTTGGCCCTCAGGGTCTGCTCCTGCTCCAGCAGTTCGCGAAAGCTGGTTGCATCCTCCTGCAAACGCCGCTTCAGGGTGCGGGAGGACAGATGAAACCGTCGTGCGACCTCTTCCTGGGTGGGCAGCGCTTTGCCCTTGGGTGAGTTCTGCAGGTGGCGCCTGATTTTATCGGCAAAGGATTCCTGTTGCGGGAACAACTGCTGGTATTCCAGCTCGCACTGTTGGCGGGCCAACTCTGCGGCGGCGGGGTCCGCCAGTTGCGGCACCGCATGAAACAATGCAATGGGTGCCCGTACACAGCAGCGGGCACACTCATACAGCACGGGCACCGGCAGGCGATCCCGGAAACGGGAATAGTAGGGTGGTTCCGACCCGGTCATTTCGACCCGGGTCTGTTGCAGCGAGCGCCCCAGCAACTGCTCCGACATGATGGTAACCCCGATCAGAATGGCTTCGGTCATAAACGTGCGGATGGGGGCCTCCATCTCCAGGGTGGGATTCAACGACACCATCATCTCCTGAGCATCGGTTTCAAACGCCGCTTTGAAGAAGGGTGCCCGCAAGGCGATAAAGCGCGACATGGCCTCCAGGGCGGCACCGATGGTGGGGCTGGTCATGGCCACCAGGCCCACGGAGCCATGCAGGGTTACCTTGAGTGCCTGCGCGTAAGCCATGCCCAAGCCCAGATCCCCCGCCAGCGCGGTGGCACGCTGGGAGGCCAGATGGCCCATTTTCATGGTGATGCGGCTGTCGGGCTGGAGCAGGTCGCTGCGCGACACCCCCATATCAAACAGGATGTCTTGCTCGTTCAACCCGAATTGCTTGATCACATCGCACAGCAGCAGCAAATAGATTCCCGGAATACCCTGAAACAGGCCCCCGGTTTTATCGTGGCCTAAAGTCAAAGTTATTTGGCCCTCCCACAAAAGACAGAATTGAATTTCTGTACGAGTATTAGACCATAGTAATTTTATTTGCTTGTGTCACCCATTTTTGAATTTGGGCCAACATCCATCAGAGGCAGTACCATGTGGAAGCGCATCCGATCCCTGAAATCCTCCATCAAACCCACCCCCGGGAATGTTTCGATCATTCCCCAACGCATGAACTTCGATTTCAAGGGGCTCAGCAAACACTGGTTTGATAACGAACCGGTGCAGACCCACCTGCTGAACGCCCTGTCGCTGACATTCCCCGACGGAGAACGTTTTTTTGTGGATTCCGTGCGCACCTTTCGCCACCTGGCCCAAAGCAAAGCCCAGCAAAAAGAAATTTCCGGCTTCATCGGACAGGAGGCCATGCACTCACTGGAACACGACACTTTCAACAAGATGCTGGCGGCCATGGGCTATCAGCAAGAAGCGGAAGGGGGTCAGGCACTGGCACAACGATTCATTGCCGGTGGCCACAAGCATTTAAGTGATGTGGAACAACTGGCCACCACCGCCGCCCTGGAGCACATCACCGCCATCATGGCCCAATGGCTGCTTTCCAAGCACAATGTAATCGACAAAATCGACCCTTCCGTGCGCCAATTGTGGCTATGGCATGCCATCGAGGAAACCGAACACAAAGCGGTAGCCTTTGATCTGCTGCAACAGGTGACCGATGGTGACTATTTGATGCGGGTGAAAGTCATGGCACCGGCCACCTGGTTCCTGCTGGTGTACACCTTCGCCTACACCGCCGCCTTTCTGCGTAAGGACGGCCTGCACAACAAACCCCTGACCCTGGCCAACGGTATCTGGCAGCTGGCCAAACCCGGTGGCCTGTTTGCCAGTGTCATACCAGCCTGGTTCCGTTACTTCAAGCCCGGCTTTCACCCTTGGGATGACGATGACAGCCACCTGATCGAGCAATGGCGTGCGTCTCTGGACCAGGCCATGGCCGATGCACAAACCGCCGCGGCCTGACCCGGAATCGGCCAGCGCCTGCGATCAGGTGGTGGCCCGCTCCAGCACAAAAAAGAAGGGCCGATACCCTTCCGCTTTCAAATCCATGACCCCCAGCACGCGATTCTCATCCACCTTGCGAAACACATCATTAATGGCTTTCTGATCGTACACCATGGTGGCGCTGACCTTGCCCCGGTACTCCGTCATCCGCAACCGCGCGCGGGATTTACCGGTCTTGAAGAAACGGGTCCCCAGATCAAACATCAGCCGCCCCAAAGCGCTCATGGACAGGCGGCTGCGGCCGGCGTATTGCATGGGAAACCAGATCGGGTTCAACCGCACCAGCTCCCCGTTACGGCGTTTAAACACCAGGGGATGAACCTCTTCTGAACTTTCAAAGAGCTTGCCGTACCAGTTGAAGTTCTCCATCAGGCCATCCATTCGATGGTGTGTGGGAAACCCCTTTCCGCGCCAGCTCCCGAGCATAAAAGCAATGTTGACCGGTTCCAGCTCATCAAAAAACGCCAGCGCCTGCTCGGTGCTGATGGGCCCCGTTGCCAGCAATTCGTCAAATTTAGCCGCACAATTCATATTTCTTCCCATTCCCGGAATACAACCGGGCCTACATCCGACATAAGTGACTGGCGGTATCTTAACAGCCTGCCTTCCCCTGCACAGTGACCAAATATGACTTCGATCATGACCTACTAGTCAACACCTCATTAATATAGTCAATGTCGACAATTGCTATAACCAATTAGAATTAAATTTTCGATTGGTTACACTAATCAAACGAGTTGCCCTTAGGAGGAACCCGCTATGAGTACAATCAATATAGGAATCAAAGAAAGCGACCGCATCAACATCGCCGACGGCCTGAAACGGCTGCTGGCCGACAGCTACACGCTCTATCTGCAAACTCACAATTTTCACTGGAACGTCACCGGACCGCAGTTCCGCGAACTGCACCTGATGTTTGAAGAGCATTACACAGAGTTGGCTGTTGCGGTGGACGACATCGCAGAACGCATCCGCACCCTGGGTGTCATTGCGCCGGGCACTTACAAAGAGCTGGCCCGATTATCCTCCATCAAAGAAGTGGACGACATCCCCAGCGGGCCCGACATGGTGGACATTCTAAATCAGGGCCATGAGCAGGTGGTGCGAACCTGTCGTGAGGCATTGAAGCTGGCCCAGGCAGCAGAGGACGAATCCACCGCCGCGCTGGTTTCCGACCGCATGCGCATCCACGAAAAAACCGCATGGATGCTGCGCGCCCTGAATCAATAAAGCACCTCTGCGCGGGAGCGTAACGCTCCCGCGCCCATTTCTGTTAACATCCCTGTTACCACGCCGTCAGCCATTTCGCCAACCAGACAGGGATCACCATGAACGCATCACGTGTACCGTGCCTCTCGCTTTGTGGACTACTGTTCAGTACGCTGTTTTTTACTGCTCTGCCAGTGCATGCTGAAGGCAGACGCCCCTACACTTCCGAATTTTCATTCCGGCTCAATTATTCCGAAGCAGAAACGTTTAACGGCCCCAACGGATCCTACCTGGATGTGCAGGATGATCTAGGCTTTGGTTTTTCCTACCTCTACAACCAAAGCCCCCATTGGGCCTTCGGCGGCAGCTTTGACTGGATCGGCCTGGACTACGAAGCCTTTGCCAGGGCTGACGATCCCGCCAATGAGGATTTCAAATACCGCAACCGCATGTATAACTACAGCCTGAATGCTGATGCGGTTTATTACTTGCTGGATCAACCGTTCACACCTTTCGTGGCCGCCAAACTGGGGTGGACCACCATCGACACCAACATCAGTAACGGCCCCGGCTACAACTACTGCTGGTGGGATTACTGGGGCGGCTATTACTGCACCAGCTACCGCCCCACCAAATCCGAAAGCGGCCTCAGCTATGGGGTGGGCCTTGGCCTGCGCTGGGACATCAATCGGAATTATGCACTGAGCGGCAGTTACCGCTGGACGGAAGTGGATATCGACGTGGCGGGTGATAATCCGCAACACAACCTGTGGCGACTGGAATTTATTTCCAAGTTTTATTGATCAGATATCTGCGTCCGCCAAAGCCCGCAGAAACGTGGCCGGCTCTGGGCGCACCCGATAGTTGTCGGTCTGGTGGGTAAAGATTATACGTCGCTCGGCATCGGTGATGATCACCGTGGGCATCACCGTGTCGCTGTCATACCCCAGCACCTCCAACCCGGCGGGCAACCCCACCAACGCTTCAATCCCCAGGGTTTTGGCAGCCTTCAGCTCCTTATCCACCAGAAATTCCATGGGCACTTCAAAACGCCGCGCGAGATCTGCCGTATTGGCATGGGATTGGGGGCTGATCATCAGCAGCTTCAGCCCTTTGGCGGCCAACGCATTGTACTGCTCCGCCACTTCCTTGATTTGAGCCATACACAAGGGGCACCAGTTACCCCGATAAAACAACAGCAGCAAGGGACCATCGAAATCACTGAGCCGAACCGTTTCCCCCTGCGGGTTTTCAAAGCTGAGTTCCGGTAACCGGTTGCCGTTCTGCAACAGCATATTGAAACGTTTGCCATAGCGGGAATACCAGCGAATATAAAGACTGGCAAAACCCAGGCCCACCCCCAGCACCCACAACCAGGCCTCAATGGCCACCACATCGTTCATCAGCATACCGGCGCAGGCCAGCAACGGCCCCACCCACATCACCACCGACATGTAACCGGTGCGGGCAATGCTGAACGCAAACACCCAGATAAAAAACGCCAGGCCAGGGACCAGCGCAACCAACATCCACACCCCGTAGCCGGACTCCGGCAGCAGCCAGAATGCCCGCACAACACCCAGAAACAGCAACGTGAAGTAAAGAGAAATAAAAATGGATTTTAATCGATTCATAGCATCGCCTCCTTGTCTTACCTGATTGGACGCAACAGGAGGCGGATTGTTTCAGCGCAGCCTGGTGTGAGGGCTGGTGTGAGGGCTGGTGTGAGGGCTGGTGTGAGGGCTGGTGTGTTGGCTGGTGTGAGGGTTAGCTGACCACGTAACGCAACACAGCCACCACCTGTTGCGGGGTCTGGGCCCAGGCCATGGCGGCAGCATCCACTTCCTTCAACGGGTGAATGATACTGTCATCATGCAGGGTGATATAGGGTTTGCCCAACGCCGCGCAGTAACCGGCATCAAATGCCGCGTTCCACTGTTTGTATTGCTCACCGAAGCGCACCACCACCAGATCAGCCTGCTCAATCAGGGTTTTGGTGCGAATGCCGTTGACCCTGGACGACTTGTGATCGCGCCAGAACGGGGTGTCCTCGGCCCCCAACACATCCCCCGCCGCATCACTGGCATCATGATCGGTAACCGCCGAGGTAAAGGTCACCGGCAGGTTCAGTGCCTGAGCGCCGGTGATGATCTGCTCCCGCCAATCCGTGTGAATTTCCCCTGAAAGATAGACTGTCCAACTCATACCTGGCCCTCCTGTTCGCATCAGCCAGCATTATACACAAGCCGGCTTCTGCCTCCGAGTGCGGTGCTTCAACCGTCATATCCCGGATTGCGACGATCCAGGCGCCGCAGCAGGGCGGGCCAGGCCAGGGCACCACCGGCCTGCCGGGTTACCGCCTGGGCCTGGGCCTGGGCGGTATCAATGATCTTCTGGTCGATGGGAATCAATTCACCACCCCCGGCCTGAGCCCGGACCTGTATCATGCAGGCCGCCTCAAACAGATACATGAACAGGAACGCATCCGGAATATTGTCGGCAGCCGTCAGCAGGCCGTGATTGCGCAGCATGAAGAAATTCTTGTCGCCCAGATCCGCCACCAGGCGCGGCTTTTCGTCCTCCCGCAGCGCAATGCCTTCGTAATCGTGATAGGCCAGCGACGACAGCACCAGAATGGATTGCTGCGACAACGGCAAGACACCGTTTTTCTGGGCCGATACCGCCACACCATTGATACTGTGGATGTGCAACACGCATTTGGCGTCCTCACGAGCGGCATGAATGGCGCTGTGAATGGTAAAGCCCGCCGGGTTGATATCGTATTCGCTGTCCATCACCTTGTTGCCGTGCAGATCCACTTTCACCAGGCTGGAAGCGGTGATTTCCTCGAACAACATGCCATAGGGGTTAATCAAAAAGTGGTGCTCCGGGCCCGGCACCCGGGCCGAGATATGGGTGAAAATCAGATCGTCCCAGCCATAGTCCGCCACCAGCCGGTAACAGGCCGCCAAGTCCACCCGTTGCTTCCATTCTTCCTCACTCACCTGATTTCTGATGGATTTCATAGCGCTCATGGGCAATCTAACCTCCTGATGAAATTGAGTTATTTTATTTTTCTGCCAAATAATGAGTCATTTACAAAAAACGACTCGTAATTGTCGGCCAATGTCACTATCATAGGCCATTCCATACTCAAGAGTGGCCCCTATCCACTCACAAGGAAAGTGACTCAGCAGTACTCCTTGATTACCCAAAACAACAATGAAGGGGAAGTGCATCATGACTGCATTCGAAGATCAGGCGATTTATCCCAGTGCTGAACTGTTTCTCATCAAACAGTTTATGAAACGGGAAGGGTTTCACCCCCGGCAATGGTTACTGGGTACCGGCCTTAAAGAAGAACATATCATGAACCCGGAGACCCTGGTGTCCCTGCGGCAATTCGACATCATCTACCACAATATTTTCCGCATCACCAACCGCCCCGATGTGGCCCTGGCCCTGGGTTCCAATCTCAACCTGTCCCGCTGGGGCGTGCTCTCGGTGGCGATGATCTGCTCCCAGACCCTGGGTTCGGCACTGGAAACCGGTAATCGTTTCCGCAGTATAGTGCGCAGCCGCTTCAAGCTGACACCCCATTTCCGCAAAGATGTCACCGAAATCGTCATCGAGCGACAGGAAGGCATGAGCTTTCCGCTCTCCGCCAGCTTTTCCCACGAACTGCTGATCGGCTCCATGCAGAGCATGATCCGCTCCCTGGTCAAAGAGCGCAACGTGTTCAGCGAGATTCACCTAAACTATGCACCACCGGCACACTATGAACAGTATGCCCGCTATTTCGATTGCCCCTATTCCTTTAACCGGGAAAAAAGCATGCTGGTGATTCCCAACGATTTAATGCACCGGCCCCTGCCGTCGGGCAACCCCATCACCGAGCAGCAGGCCATTGCCGTCTGTAAACTGGAAGCCGAACGGGTGGCGCAGGTGAAAAAAGGCGACCTGACCTGGATGCTGCGTTCTGAAATCAGCAAGCAGGAAGGCCCGTTGCCAAGCCTGGATGCCATCGCCGACCGGCTGCACGTCACGCCGCGTACCCTGCGCCGCAAGCTGCAGGAAGCCGGCACCAGCTATCGCCGTATCTGTCATGAGCACCAGTTGCAGCTGGCACTGCATTACCTGGCTGATCCGAAGCTGAAATCCAGCGCAGTGGCCCACAAATGTGGCTTCAAGGATGCCGCCAGCTTTCGCGAAGCCTTCAAGCGCTGGACCGACATGACACCACAGGAACACCGCAAACGCAGCCGCTCCACCCACGTCACCATGCCCCTCTCCAGCCCGCTGCCACGCAGCGTCGCCGCATAACCGGATCGCGCCCGGCCTCCGGTCGGGCCTAACTCTGTGCTATAGTCCTGCTTTCCCAATCATCGGCAGCTGGAACCCACAACATGGCAGAACTGGTAAAAATTCAGGCGCAGAAAGCCAGCGAGATTCTTACCCATTTTGAACTCAGTGAAGAGGCAGCGGAGTTTGCCGACCAGGGCAATCTGACACCCGCCGACTTTGTCCGCCAGTTGCTGCAGGCCAACCTGTACTATGACGCGGTGAAGTTCCTGGCCCACGCCCTGCCAAAACGGGAGTCCATCTGGTGGGCCTGTCTGGCGGTGAAAAAGACCCTGGCAGAAGATGCGCCGGCGCCCCAGCAAGCGGCCCTCAACGCGGCCGAACAGTGGGCCATCCAGCCCAGCGAGGAAAAGCGTCAACTGGCCAAAGCCTGGAGCGAAAAAACCCAGAACAAATCCGCCGCCAGTTGGGCCGCCACCGCCGCCTTCTGGAGTGGTGGCAGTATGGCCAAGCCGGGCGAGCCGGAGATGGTGGCGCCCCCTTATCTCTATGCCCACGCCGTATCCGGGGCCATTTCCATGGCCGCCTTCAGTCCGGACCCGGATAATGCCGCCGAGCAATTCAAGCTGTTCATCCGCCAGGGCCTGGATCTGGCCGCCGGTGGCCGGGGCGACGTGGCCTGAGCGAGGCCCGCCGTCACCACCCTGTCACTCTGCTCTAAACTGTCACCCCCGTGACAGATGACATGTCACTTCCCCGGTTTTACCGTTCCCACCTGCCCACAATTGCCCCGGCTGTGCTCCAAAACCCCACCAACACAATAAAACCCAACTATATCAATAACTTAAAAAGTTGGCACGCAAGTTGATATGTAATACTCAAGCAAGAGCGATTAAGCGCCAGCGAAACGCAGTAACCCAATTAACGTAACGACTCATCATTCTCAGGAGATACACCATGGCTATTTACATGAACTTCAACAACAAAAAGATCAAAGGCAACGTCACCGCAGCCGGTTACGAAGACTGGATCGAACTGGACTCTTTCAGCCTGGGCACCGGCCGCGGCATCACCATGGAAGTGGGCAACATGGCCAACCGTGAAGCCAGCCGCCCTTCCATCAGCGAAGTGTCCGTCACCAAAATGATGGACAACGCCTCCGGCGGCCTGTTCAAGGAATCCCTCACCGGCGTGGAAGGTGTTGTGGTACAAATCCACATCGTACAAACTGGCGCCAAACAAGTTGAAAAATTCGCCGCCTACGAACTGACCGACGTACTGATCAGCTCTTACAGCGTCAGCGCCAGCGGCGGCAGCGCCCCCGGCGAAAGCATGAGCCTCAGCTACTCCAAAATCGTGGCCGACCTGCAGGGCGCGGACAAGACCAACAAAAACGGTCAGAACATGAAAGTGGGTTATGACCTCACCACCGGCAAGCCTCAGTAAAGCTCGAACAGAAAACCCGGGCTGGCCCCCAGCGGCCACCCCCCCACCTCGCAACCGGACCCTGGCTCACAAGCCGGGGTCTGGTCGTGGTGGGTTCCGCACCAGGGCCCCTTTATCCGTTCGTGCTGTTTTAATTCTTCCGAACAACTGCCCCCCGCTGTGCCTGGCCGTCATCGGCGGTGACATGAAAATCAGCCCGTGACTTGTCACTTTTTCAGCACCACTCTGCCACTTCCCCAGGCAACCGCCCGATCTTCATCGCAACGCCATCAAAAATCTTAAATATTCAACCATATCAACAACTTAAAAAGTTGGCACGCAAGTTGATATGTAATACTCAAGCAAGAGCGATTAAGCGCCAGCGAAACGCAGTAACCCAATTAACGTAACGACTCATCATTCTCAGGAGATACACCATGGCTATTTACATGAACTTCAACAACAAAAAGATCAAAGGCAACGTCACCGCAGCCGGTTACGAAGACTGGATCGAACTGGACTCTTTCAGCCTGGGCACCGGCCGCGGCATCACCATGGAAGTGGGCAACATGGCCAACCGTGAAGCCAGCCGCCCTTCCATCAGCGAAGTGTCCGTCACCAAAATGATGGACAACGCCTCCGGCGGCCTGTTCAAGGAATCCCTCACCGGCGTGGAAGGTGTTGTGGTACAAATCCACATCGTACAAACTGGCGCCAAACAAGTTGAAAAATTCGCCGCCTACGAACTGACCGACGTACTGATCAGCTCTTACAGCGTCAGCGCCAGCGGCGGCAGCGCCCCCGGCGAAAGCATGAGCCTCAGCTACTCCAAAATCGTGGCCGACCTGCAGGGCGCGGACAAGACCAACAA
>NZ_RCHM01000015.1:0-37005 GCF_003671475.1 Ketobacter sp. GenoA1
TGGTGCGAGGCACGGTTACCGGATTACATGGTGCCGTCGGCGTTTGTGTTGCTGGAGGGTTTGCCGTTAACGGAGAACGGCAAAGTGGATCGTCGGGCCTTGCACAGCCGGCTGGAATCGGAAGCGGGGCTACTGGAATCGGGCTATGTGGCGCCGGAGAGCCGGGAAGCGGTGGTGCTGTGTCAGCGGGTGTCGGAGCTGTTGGGGGTTGAGCGGGTCGACCTGGGGGACCACTTTTTCCCGTTGGGCGGGCACTCGCTGACGGCGACGCGGTTGATCGCGCAATTGCAGTCGGAGTTGGGCCGGGGGTTATCGATCCGGGATGTGTTTGAGTCTCCGCGATTGGGGGATCTGGCGCAGCGGTTGCGTCAGGCGCCACAGAGTGATCTGCCGCCCCTGACCGGCTGTGAGCGCCCGACGCCGTTGCCGGCCTCGTTTGCCCAGTCGCGGCTGTGGTTGCTGGAGCAGATAGACGGGGTGTCGTCGCGGTATACGATGGCGCTGGCCCTGCGGCTGAGGGGGGAGCTGGAGCGGACGGCCCTGAATGCGGCGCTGTCGGATGTGGTGGCCCGGCATGAAGCGCTGCGGACCTTGTTGAAGACCGGCGCAGAAGGCACGCCGGAGCAGTGTATCCTGTCGGCGCAGGCGGCCTGCGGGGAAGGCGTGCTGGAGTGGGTGGCGGAGCCGGTGGCCGAGGCGGAACTGGAGCGGGCGTTGGCGGCCCATGCCGGGCAGCCGTTCCGGTTGGCGCAGACGATCCCGTTGCGGGCCGTGCTGTGGCCGGTGGCGGTGTCCGACCCGGTTTCACTGAACCCGGTTTCACAGGATCCTGTGTCACGGGATCATGTGTTACTGCTGCTGTTGCACCACAGTGCCGGGGATGGCTGGTCGCTGGCGCCGCTGCTGCGGGATCTGGGCCGGGCCTATGCAGCCCGGCGTCGCGGCGGCTCACCGGCGTTTGAACCGTTGCCGGTACAGTACGCGGATTACGGGTTGTGGCAAGCCCGCCTGCTGAGCGAGCAGGGTGAACACAGCCTGCTGGGCCGGCAGTTGGCGTGGTGGCGGGAACAGCTGGCGGGGCTGCCGGAAGCGATTCGCCTGCCGGTGGACCGTGAGGCACGGCCGGACACGGAGCGCACCCTGCCCGCAGGCGGGCGGGTGCAGTTTGAGCTGCCGCCGGACCTGCATGAGGGGTTATTGCGGTTGGCGCAACAGCAACGGGCGAGCCTGTTTATGGTGTTGCAGGCGGGTTTGGTGGCGCTGTTGCATCGGCTGGGGGCGGGGGATGATATTCCCATCGGTGTCCCGGTGGCCGGACGCACGGCGCCGGCGCTGGATGAACTGGTGGGCTTTTTTGTGAACACGCTGGTGTTGCGGATATCCACCGCCGGGGATCCGGATTTCACCACCCTGCTGAGCCGGACCCGGCAAGTGGCGCTGGATGCGTACGGTCATCAGGACCTGCCGTTTGAGCGCCTGGTGGAGGCGTTGGCCCCGCCGCGGGTAACCGGTCGCCAGCCGTTGTTTCAGACCATGCTGGTGCTGCACAACGAAGACCCGGTGCAAGCGGAGTTGGACGGCTTGCAGGTGTCGCTGCTGGAGCCGCCGGTGTTACCGGCCCGGTTTGACCTTGGCTTTGCCCTGACCGGAGCCGCCGGCAGGGCCGGAGCCGGCCCGTTACAGGGTGTGCTGGAGTATAACGCGGATCGTTTTAACGCGGACACGGCCCACGCCCTGTGTCAACGCTACGTGAATGTGCTGGCGGCGGCCAGCGCGGCAGCGGATACCCGACTGTCGGCGCTGCCGGTGTTACTGGCCGCAGAAGCATCCCGGTGGCAGCCGGTGGCGGAGGGGTCAGGCCCCGACCGGCTGACGGACCTGATACAACGACACGCCGGATCAACGGCCCCGGCGCTGTATTGCGCAGGCCAGGTGCTGAGTCATGCCCAACTGCACCGGGCCGCCAACGCCCTGGCCTGGCAGTTAATTGAGCGGGGCATCGGCCCGGAGGATGTGGTGTCGATCGCCCTGCCCCGGTCGCCGGCGCTGGTGATCAGCGTGCTGGCCGTGTTGAAGGCGGGCGCCGCCTTCCTGCCGCTGGAGGCCGACCACCCGCCGGCGCGGTTACAGACGATCCTGGCCGAAGTCCAACCGCTATTGCTGATCACCGAAGCCCGCTTACAAAGCCGGTTTGCGGCGTTGACCCAGACCCCGCTGTGGCTGCTGGAGCCGGAGTGGGTGCCGGCGGCGGAGGCGGAGGCCCCCGGCGATGGCGATCGCAAGAGTCCACTGCAGCCGGCGCACCCGGCGTACCTGCTGTATACCTCCGGATCCACCGGCCGGCCCAAAGGGGTGTTGATCAGTCAAGCCAGTATTGCGCACTACCTGAGGGTGCTGGGTGAGGCCTGGCTCAAACCCAGCGAAGTGGAGCGGATGGCGTTGTTTACACCGCTGGTGTTTGACCTGTCGCTGACCAGCCTGTTGCTGCCCCTGGTGGCCGGCAGCGGCCTGGAACTGTATCCGGACACGGCCGCGGAAGGGGCGTTAAGTCAGATATTCAGCGGCCAAAGCCGGGTCCGCAGCGTGAAGCTGACGCCGACCCATCTGGCGTTGCTGGATACCCTGCCGCAGGCGGTGAATCCGCAGCTGGAGCTGGTGATCGTGGGCGGGGAAGCGTTACAGGCCGCCCATGTTCGGGCACTCCAGGCGCGGGCACCGCAGGCCCGGCTACTCAACGAATACGGCCCCACGGAGACCACCATCGGCGCCGTGGCCGCCTGGGCCAGTGTCACCGATCAGGGGATCGGGTTGCCCTATGGGGGCGTCGGCGCCTGGGTGCTGGATGACCACCTGCAAGCCTGTGCGAGCGGGGTTCTGGGAGAGATTTATCTGTCGGGCGCGGGCTTGGCGCGGGGTTATTACGGCCGGCCGGGCCTGAGCGCCGAGCGCTTTATAGCGCATCCTTACGGAGCGCCGGGAGCCCGTCTCTATCGCACCGGGGATCTGGGGTATTGGCGGGGTGATGGCCAGTTGGTGTACGCCGGTCGTGGCGATGAGCAGGTGAAGATCCGCGGCCATCGAATCGAGCCCGGTGAAGTGGTGGCGGCCTTAACCACGCACCCGGCGATCGCCCAGGCGGTGGTGCTGGGGCAGACGGGCGCGGATGGCGAATCGCGGTTGCAGGCCTGGCTGGTTGCGCGGGCAGACCAGGCCCCGCCGGACACGGAGGCCTTGCGGGACTACCTCGCCCGCCAGCTGATCCCGGCGATGATCCCGGCGGATTTTAGCTGGCTGGCGCAGCTGCCTTTGACCGCGAACGGCAAGCTGGACAGAGCGCGGTTACCGGCTGCGCAGCCGGCGTCGACGGAGCCGGGCGGCGCCCAGCCGAAGACCGTTGAAGAGCAGCAGGTCTGTCGCCTGACCGCGCAGTTATTGGGGCTGGAACGGGTGTCCTTGGCGGACGACTTCTTCCGCCTGGGCGGCCACTCCCTGGCCGCCGCCCGACTGCTGGCCGCCTTGCGCCAGGCCAGTGGTAAAAGCCTGTCGATGAAGACGCTGTTTGCGGCACCGGGCCTGCAGCAGATCGCCCGGGCACTGGCGGCCGCACCCGGGGCGGCAGAGCCGGGCCCGGAGCCAAGCCCGCTGACCCCGGATCCGGCACAGGCCCACCGGCCATTCCCCCTGACCCCGGTTCAACAAGCCTATTGGCTGGGCCGACAGCGCCTGGTGGCGTTGGGCGAGCTGGCCTGTCACGCCTACAGCGAATACGCCCTCGAGGATCTGGATGCCGCGCGGTTTGTGGCCGCCTGGCGCACCGTCATCGCCCGCCATCCGGCCTTGCGCACGGTGATCACCGCGCAGGGCCTGCAACAGGTCCTGGCCCAGGTGCCGGATTGGGATATCCCGGTGCAGGACTGTCGGGGGTTGTCCGCAGACGAGGCCCGCGCGCGGGCGCAAGCCACCGCCGAGGAACTGTCCCACCAGGTGCTGGACACCACCACCTGGCCCCTGTTTGATATTCGTCTGACCCGGCTTAACCGACAAGAGTGGCGTCTTCATCTGAGCCTGGATGCCCTGATACTGGACGGTGAGAGTACCGCGCTGCTGTTGCAGGAAGTGTTCGAACGTTATCAGGGGCGTGGTCCGAAGGCGGTCCCCGCCCAGCTCAGTTTCCGCGATTATGTGCTGCACCGGGAAGCGGATCAGCCGGCACGGGAAGCAGCGCAAGCCTGGTGGCTCGCGCGCCTGGACAGCCTGCCGCCGGCACCGGCCCTGCCTCTGGCCACGGACCCGTCAAGGCTGACGGCGCCGCGCTTTATCCGCTGGCAGCGACAGTTGACGCCCGCCCAGTGGACGGCATTGAAGACGCGGGCCGGTGACGAAGGTCTGACCCCGTCAACGGTGTTGCTGAGCGCGTACAGCGAAACCCTGGGCAACTGGACCCGGCAGGACGGGTTCACCCTCAACCTGACCGTGGGGGATCGTCAGATCCTGCATCCCGAGGTGGTGGGTATGCTGGGTGTGTTCACCAGCCTGATCCCGTTGGCGGTATCGAGTGCGCGGGGCGGTGCGTTCGTGGCGCGGGCGCGGGCGCAACAGGACGAGCTGGCGAGCAACCTGGATCAGCGGGCGTTCAGTGGTGTGGACGTGCAGCGGGCGTTGGCCCGGCGGGCCGGCAACCCCGAAGCCGGCCTGTTGCCGGTGGTGTTCACCAGCTTGCTGGGAGAAGCGGGCTTTGGCGCCGGTCAGTATGGTCTGCGCTGGGTGGATGGGATCACCCAAACCCCGCAGACCTGGCTGGACAATAAAGTGTATGAAGACGAAGCGGGGGGCCTGTTCATCGATTGGGACACCCCGGCCGGGCTGTTCCCGGACGGCCTGATGGAAGACATGATGGAGGCCTATTATCAGTTGCTGATTCGACTGGCCGACCAGCCCGAGGCCTGGACCGGGCCGGCCCGTTGCCAGGTGCCGCCACAACAGCAGGCGCTGATGGCGTCGATCAACGCCAGTGGCGGCCCCGAGCCCCGGGATCGGCTGGCGGATCCGGTGTTTGCGGCGATGGCGGCTCAACCCCAGGCCCCGGCCCTGATCCAGCAAGCGCGCGTGCTCAGCTACGGCCAACTGCAGATCCAGGTGCAACATCTGGTGCAGCGGCTGCACCCGGTGCTGCGGGCGTCAGACACCCTGATCGCCATCGTGATGGAAAAAGGCCTGGAGCAGGTCATCGCCGCGTTGGGGATTTTAAGACTGGGGCGGGCGTTTTTACCGATCAGCGCCGGGCAACCGGATGCCCGTATCGCCACCATCCTGGAGCAGGCCGGGGTGGGCATTGTGCTGACCCAGCGCCATCTGACCCGGGGCCGGCCCTGGCAATCGGAGGTGATCCTGCTGGAGGTGGCCAGTGATCATGAGGCGGCGCCGGCAGCGGACGGATCCTGGTGCGCCGGCGTCCCGGTGGCGGCGGACGATCTGGCGTATGTGATTTACACCTCGGGCTCAACCGGGGTGCCGAAGGGCGTGGCCATGTCCCATGGGGCGGCCCGCAATACCCTGGCGGATCTGGTGGAGCGCTTTGCCATCCAGGCCGGGGATCGGCTGTTGTGGGTGTCGTCGTTCGAGTTTGACCTGTCCATCTTCGATCTGTTTGCGGTGTTGGGGGTCGGCGGCACAGTGGTCATTCCCCCCGCGGATGCCCGGGCGACGCCGGCGGTGTTGAGTGCCGCGGTGCAGCATCACCGGATCACGTTGTGGAATTCCGTACCGGCGATCGCCGAGTTAATGCTGGCGGCGGCGCCGTTGGCGCAGTCGCCCCTGGCCTCGTTGCGGCTGATCCTGCTGAGCGGCGACTGGATTCCGTTAAGCCTGCCGCCGGCTCTGCAGCGGGCGGCCCCCCAGGCACGGCTGATCAGTTTGGGCGGGGCCACGGAAGCGGCGATCTGGTCGATCTATTACCCGATTACCGACATCCACCCGGCGTGGACCGCCATCCCCTACGGTTTGCCGCTGCGCAACCAGGCCTGGCATGTGTTGAAGGACGACGGCGCGCAGTGCCCGCTGTACGTGCCGGGCCGGCTGCATATCGCGGGCAGCGGTCTGGCCCTGGGCTATTGGCGCAATCCGGAACAGACCGCAGCCCGGTTTATCGTGCACCCGCAGACCGGGCAACGGTTGTACGACACCGGCGACCTGGGGTATCGGGATGGCGAGGGTATTATCCACTTCCTGGGGCGGGAGGACACCCAGGTCAAGATCCGTGGCTTCCGCATCGAACTGGGGGAGATCGACAAGGTACTGGAAGCCCATCCGGCGGTAAACACCGCCACCAGCCTGGTGCTGCAATCCCACGCCCAGCATAAAATCGTCGCCGCTTTGGTGTTGGACGGTCAGGGCAGCAAGGGAGAACCAGCGCCCCATCAAAATGAAAAAGCGGTTTTCGCATTGGAGCAACATGGGCTGCCTAGCCCGTTGCCGCAATGGGAGACGGTGGCGCTGTCCCGGCAAACGGATACCGTGGCTGCACTTCAGACCAGCATCGCGCGACAAAGCTATCGCCGTTTTCTGCCGCAGCCGATAACCCAGCAGGCGTTGTCCCACTGGTTGGCGGTTCTGCAGGCGGTCCCCCTGGCGGATTCGCCACTACCCAAGCGGCGATACCCTTCAGCGGGAGGACTTTATCCGGTACGTAGTTATCTGATGCTGAAGGACGGTGCGGTAGAACAGATGAGTGGCGGAGCCTACCTTTATGACCCGGTGCGCCACAGTCTGGCAAAACTGAACGACGCGGGTTTTCAACAACAGCTGTTTGGTGAAAGCAACCAAATGGCGGCCAGCGAAGCCTCCCTGGCGTTATTTTTTGTCGGCTATCTCCCTGCGATAGAACCTATGTATGGCGCCTGGAGCAAACAGGCTTGTCTGATAGAAGCCGGTGCCATGTCACAGTTGCTGGCAGAACGGGGTCCGCAGTTGGAACTGGGCAGTTGCCTGGTGGGTGGAGCCGATGACAATGGGGTTTTCGATGGGTTGGGGTTGACTGACAAAGAAGACAATGAACTGCTGCTGGGGTTGCTGGCGGGTCCGGTTTTACCCGAGCAAATTCAACACTGGCAGAGCCCGTTGCGACAACTGCCCGAAGCCCCACAGAACTACCGAACCTGGTGCGAGGCACGGTTACCGGATTACATGGTGCCGTCGGCGTTTGTGTTGCTGGAGGGTTTGCCGTTAACGGAGAACGGCAAAGTGGATCGTCGGGCCTTGCACAGCCGGCTGGAATCGGAAGCGGGGCTACTGGAATCGGGCTATGTGGCGCCGGAGAGCCGGGAAGCGGTGGTGCTGTGTCAGCGGGTGTCGGAGCTGTTGGGGGTTGAGCGGGTCGGCCTGGGGGACCACTTTTTCCAGTTGGGCGGGCACTCGCTGACGGCGACGCGGTTGATCGCGCAATTGCAGTCGGAGTTGGGCCGGGGGTTATCGATCCGGGATGTGTTTGAGTCTCCGCGATTGGGGGATCTGGCGCAGCGGTTGCGTCAGGCGCCACAGAGTGATCTGCCGCCCCTGACCGGCTGTGAGCGCCCGACGCCGTTGCCGGCCTCGTTTGCCCAGTCGCGGCTGTGGTTGCTGGAGCAGATAGACGGGGTGTCGTCGCGGTATACGATGGCGCTGGCCCTGCGGCTGAGGGGGGAGCTGGAGCGGACGGCCCTGAATGCGGCGCTGTCGGATGTGGTGGCCCGGCATGAAGCGCTGCGGACCTTGTTGAAGACCGGCGCAGAAGGCACGCCGGAGCAGTGTATCCTGTCGGCGCAGGCGGCCTGCGGGGAAGGCGTGCTGGAGTGGGTGGCGGAGCCGGTGGCCGAGGCGGAACTGGAGCGGGCGTTGGCGGCCCATGCCGGGCAGCCGTTCCGGTTGGCGCAGACGATCCCGTTGCGGGCCGTGCTGTGGCCGGTGGCGGTGTCCGACCCGGTTTCACTGAACCCGGTTTCACAGGATCCTGTGTCACGGGATCATGTGTTACTGCTGCTGTTGCACCACAGTGCCGGGGATGGCTGGTCGCTGGCGCCGCTGCTGCGGGATCTGGGCCGGGCCTATGCAGCCCGGCGTCGCGGCGGCTCACCGGCGTTTGAACCGTTGCCGGTACAGTACGCGGATTACGGGTTGTGGCAAGCCCGCCTGCTGAGCGAGCAGGGTGAACACAGCCTGCTGGGCCGGCAGTTGGCGTGGTGGCGGGAACAGCTGGCGGGGCTGCCGGAAGCGATTCGCCTGCCGGTGGACCGTGAGGCACGGCCGGACACGGAGCGCACCCTGCCCGCAGGCGGGCGGGTGCAGTTTGAGCTGCCGCCGGACCTGCATGAGGGGTTATTGCGGTTGGCGCAACAGCAACGGGCGAGCCTGTTTATGGTGTTGCAGGCGGGTTTGGTGGCGCTGTTGCATCGGCTGGGGGCGGGGGATGATATTCCCATCGGTGTCCCGGTGGCCGGACGCACGGCGCCGGCGCTGGATGAACTGGTGGGCTTTTTTGTGAACACGCTGGTGTTGCGGATATCCACCGCCGGGGATCCGGATTTCACCACCCTGCTGAGCCGGACCCGGCAAGTGGCGCTGGATGCGTACGGTCATCAGGACCTGCCGTTTGAGCGCCTGGTGGAGGCGTTGGCCCCGCCGCGGGTAACCGGTCGCCAGCCGTTGTTTCAGACCATGCTGGTGCTGCACAACGAAGACCCGGTGCAAGCGGAGTTGGACGGCTTGCAGGTGTCGCTGCTGGAGCCGCCGGTGTTACCGGCCCGGTTTGACCTTGGCTTTGCCCTGACCGGAGCCGCCGGCAGGGCCGGAGCCGGCCCGTTACAGGGTGTGCTGGAGTATAACGCGGATCGTTTTAACGCGGACACGGCCCACGCCCTGTGTCAACGCTACGTGAATGTGCTGGCGGCGGCCAGCGCGGCAGCGGATACCCGACTGTCGGCGCTGCCGGTGTTACTGGCCGCAGAAGCATCCCGGTGGCAGCCGGTGGCGGAGGGGTCAGGCCCCGACCGGCTGACGGACCTGATACAACGACACGCCGGATCAACGGCCCCGGCGCTGTATTGCGCAGGCCAGGTGCTGAGTCATGCCCAACTGCACCGGGCCGCCAACGCCCTGGCCTGGCAGTTAATTGAGCGGGGCATCGGCCCGGAGGATGTGGTGTCGATCGCCCTGCCCCGGTCGCCGGCGCTGGTGATCAGCGTGCTGGCCGTGTTGAAGGCGGGCGCCGCCTTCCTGCCGCTGGAGGCCGACCACCCGCCGGCGCGGTTACAGACGATCCTGGCCGAAGTCCAACCGCTATTGCTGATCACCGAAGCCCGCTTACAAAGCCGGTTTGCGGCGTTGACCCAGACCCCGCTGTGGCTGCTGGAGCCGGAGTGGGTGCCGGCGGCGGAGGCGGAGGCCCCCGGCGATGGCGATCGCAAGAGTCCACTGCAGCCGGCGCACCCGGCGTACCTGCTGTATACCTCCGGATCCACCGGCCGGCCCAAAGGGGTGTTGATCAGTCAAGCCAGTATTGCGCACTACCTGAGGGTGCTGGGTGAGGCCTGGCTCAAACCCAGCGAAGTGGAGCGGATGGCGTTGTTTACACCGCTGGTGTTTGACCTGTCGCTGACCAGCCTGTTGCTGCCCCTGGTGGCCGGCAGCGGCCTGGAACTGTATCCGGACACGGCCGCGGAAGGGGCGTTAAGTCAGATATTCAGCGGCCAAAGCCGGGTCCGCAGCGTGAAGCTGACGCCGACCCATCTGGCGTTGCTGGATACCCTGCCGCAGGCGGTGAATCCGCAGCTGGAGCTGGTGATCGTGGGCGGGGAAGCGTTACAGGCCGCCCATGTTCGGGCACTCCAGGCGCGGGCACCGCAGGCCCGGCTACTCAACGAATACGGCCCCACGGAGACCACCATCGGCGCCGTGGCCGCCTGGGCCAGTGTCACCGATCAGGGGATCGGGTTGCCCTATGGGGGCGTCGGCGCCTGGGTGCTGGATGACCACCTGCAAGCCTGTGCGAGCGGGGTTCTGGGAGAGATTTATCTGTCGGGCGCGGGCTTGGCGCGGGGTTATTACGGCCGGCCGGGCCTGAGCGCCGAGCGCTTTATAGCGCATCCTTACGGAGCGCCGGGAGCCCGTCTCTATCGCACCGGGGATCTGGGGTATTGGCGGGGTGATGGCCAGTTGGTGTACGCCGGTCGTGGCGATGAGCAGGTGAAGATCCGCGGCCATCGAATCGAGCCCGGTGAAGTGGTGGCGGCCTTAACCACGCACCCGGCGATCGCCCAGGCGGTGGTGCTGGGGCAGACGGGCGCGGATGGCGAATCGCGGTTGCAGGCCTGGCTGGTTGCGCGGGCAGACCAGGCCCCGCCGGACACGGAGGCCTTGCGGGACTACCTCGCCCGCCAGCTGATCCCGGCGATGATCCCGGCGGATTTTAGCTGGCTGGCGCAGCTGCCTTTGACCGCGAACGGCAAGCTGGACAGAGCGCGGTTACCGGCTGCGCAGCCGGCGTCGACGGAGCCGGGCGGCGCCCAGCCGAAGACCGTTGAAGAGCAGCAGGTCTGTCGCCTGACCGCGCAGTTATTGGGGCTGGAACGGGTGTCCTTGGCGGACGACTTCTTCCGCCTGGGCGGCCACTCCCTGGCCGCCGCCCGACTGCTGGCCGCCTTGCGCCAGGCCAGTGGTAAAAGCCTGTCGATGAAGACGCTGTTTGCGGCACCGGGCCTGCAGCAGATCGCCCGGGCACTGGCGGCCGCACCCGGGGCGGCAGAGCCGGGCCCGGAGCCAAGCCCGCTGACCCCGGATCCGGCACAGGCCCACCGGCCATTCCCCCTGACCCCGGTTCAACAAGCCTATTGGCTGGGCCGACAGCGCCTGGTGGCGTTGGGCGAGCTGGCCTGTCACGCCTACAGCGAATACGCCCTCGAGGATCTGGATGCCGCGCGGTTTGTGGCCGCCTGGCGCACCGTCATCGCCCGCCATCCGGCCTTGCGCACGGTGATCACCGCGCAGGGCCTGCAACAGGTCCTGGCCCAGGTGCCGGATTGGGATATCCCGGTGCAGGACTGTCGGGGGTTGTCCGCAGACGAGGCCCGCGCGCGGGCGCAAGCCACCGCCGAGGAACTGTCCCACCAGGTGCTGGACACCACCACCTGGCCCCTGTTTGATATTCGTCTGACCCGGCTTAACCGACAAGAGTGGCGTCTTCATCTGAGCCTGGATGCCCTGATACTGGACGGTGAGAGTACCGCGCTGCTGTTGCAGGAAGTGTTCGAACGTTATCAGGGGCGTGGTCCGAAGGCGGTCCCCGCCCAGCTCAGTTTCCGCGATTATGTGCTGCACCGGGAAGCGGATCAGCCGGCACGGGAAGCAGCGCAAGCCTGGTGGCTCGCGCGCCTGGACAGCCTGCCGCCGGCACCGGCCCTGCCTCTGGCCACGGACCCGTCAAGGCTGACGGCGCCGCGCTTTATCCGCTGGCAGCGACAGTTGACGCCCGCCCAGTGGACGGCATTGAAGACGCGGGCCGGTGACGAAGGTCTGACCCCGTCAACGGTGTTGCTGAGCGCGTACAGCGAAACCCTGGGCAACTGGACCCGGCAGGACGGGTTCACCCTCAACCTGACCGTGGGGGATCGTCAGATCCTGCATCCCGAGGTGGTGGGTATGCTGGGTGTGTTCACCAGCCTGATCCCGTTGGCGGTATCGAGTGCGCGGGGCGGTGCGTTCGTGGCGCGGGCGCGGGCGCAACAGGACGAGCTGGCGAGCAACCTGGATCAGCGGGCGTTCAGTGGTGTGGACGTGCAGCGGGCGTTGGCCCGGCGGGCCGGCAACCCCGAAGCCGGCCTGTTGCCGGTGGTGTTCACCAGCTTGCTGGGAGAAGCGGGCTTTGGCGCCGGTCAGTATGGTCTGCGCTGGGTGGATGGGATCACCCAAACCCCGCAGACCTGGCTGGACAATAAAGTGTATGAAGACGAAGCGGGGGGCCTGTTCATCGATTGGGACACCCCGGCCGGGCTGTTCCCGGACGGCCTGATGGAAGACATGATGGAGGCCTATTATCAGTTGCTGATTCGACTGGCCGACCAGCCCGAGGCCTGGACCGGGCCGGCCCGTTGCCAGGTGCCGCCACAACAGCAGGCGCTGATGGCGTCGATCAACGCCAGTGGCGGCCCCGAGCCCCGGGATCGGCTGGCGGATCCGGTGTTTGCGGCGATGGCGGCTCAACCCCAGGCCCCGGCCCTGATCCAGCAAGCGCGCGTGCTCAGCTACGGCCAACTGCAGATCCAGGTGCAACATCTGGTGCAGCGGCTGCACCCGGTGCTGCGGGCGTCAGACACCCTGATCGCCATCGTGATGGAAAAAGGCCTGGAGCAGGTCATCGCCGCGTTGGGGATTTTAAGACTGGGGCGGGCGTTTTTACCGATCAGCGCCGGGCAACCGGATGCCCGTATCGCCACCATCCTGGAGCAGGCCGGGGTGGGCATTGTGCTGACCCAGCGCCATCTGACCCGGGGCCGGCCCTGGCAATCGGAGGTGATCCTGCTGGAGGTGGCCAGTGATCATGAGGCGGCGCCGGCAGCGGACGGATCCTGGTGCGCCGGCGTCCCGGTGGCGGCGGACGATCTGGCGTATGTGATTTACACCTCGGGCTCAACCGGGGTGCCGAAGGGCGTGGCCATGTCCCATGGGGCGGCCCGCAATACCCTGGCGGATCTGGTGGAGCGCTTTGCCATCCAGGCCGGGGATCGGCTGTTGTGGGTGTCGTCGTTCGAGTTTGACCTGTCCATCTTCGATCTGTTTGCGGTGTTGGGGGTCGGCGGCACAGTGGTCATTCCCCCCGCGGATGCCCGGGCGACGCCGGCGGTGTTGAGTGCCGCGGTGCAGCATCACCGGATCACGTTGTGGAATTCCGTACCGGCGATCGCCGAGTTAATGCTGGCGGCGGCGCCGTTGGCGCAGTCGCCCCTGGCCTCGTTGCGGCTGATCCTGCTGAGCGGCGACTGGATTCCGTTAAGCCTGCCGCCGGCTCTGCAGCGGGCGGCCCCCCAGGCACGGCTGATCAGTTTGGGCGGGGCCACGGAAGCGGCGATCTGGTCGATCTATTACCCGATTACCGACATCCACCCGGCGTGGACCGCCATCCCCTACGGTTTGCCGCTGCGCAACCAGGCCTGGCATGTGTTGAAGGACGACGGCGCGCAGTGCCCGCTGTACGTGCCGGGCCGGCTGCATATCGCGGGCAGCGGTCTGGCCCTGGGCTATTGGCGCAATCCGGAACAGACCGCAGCCCGGTTTATCGTGCACCCGCAGACCGGGCAACGGTTGTACGACACCGGCGACCTGGGGTATCGGGATGGCGAGGGTATTATCCACTTCCTGGGGCGGGAGGACACCCAGGTCAAGATCCGTGGCTTCCGCATCGAACTGGGGGAGATCGACAAGGTACTGGAAGCCCATCCGGCGGTAAACACCGCCACCAGCCTGGTGCTGCAATCCCACGCCCAGCATAAAATCGTCGCCGCTTTGGTGTTGCAGAACCCATCAGAATTCAACACCGAATCGTTACGACAGTGGTGCCAACAGCGCTTACCCAGTTATATGGAGCCTGCAGGCTATATTCAGCTGCAGCGCATGCCGTTGACCGTTAATGGCAAACTGGATCGGAAGGCGTTATCCCGCTTGTTTGAATCCGAAGCGGCCAGCATGGAGATCAATAGCAGGCCAGCCTCCACACCTCATGAGGTGGTGCTCTGTGCCCTGGTGGCTCATGAGTTGAAAGTGGAGAAGGTGTTACCGGAAAGCAACTTTTTTCATTTGGGCGGCGACAGCATCGCCGTGGTGCGCCTGGTTAACAATTTGAATGCTGTCGGTTGGTCGCTGACACCGGCTGATGTGTTTGCAACACCGGTGTTGGTGGGTCTGGCAAAAGCGCAGGCGACCCGCGCGGAAAACAGGCTTGCTGAGGACGCACTGGCGACGGCCATTCCAACACCAGACCAAGTGGATCTGGGAAGCCACTGGCCACTGACGCCGTTACAGCAGGGGCTTTGGTTTCTGGCTCATTGTGAACCGCAGGGTGATGATCCCTACAACGTACAGATTGTGGTGGAATTGGAAGGCGAGCTGGATCAAGACCGACTGCACAGAGCATTGCAAGGGGTTGTGGATCGGCATCCCAGCCTGCGGGTTGCGTTTGCCAGTGATGACCTGGGGCATGGTATTCAAGTGGTGGCGGAGCACATCCGATTGCCGTTTGAAACCATTGATCTCAGCACCCGGGAGCCCGGTCAGCAAGGGTTGTTCGCGGCGCAAATAGAGGCAGAGGACCGCGCCTGCCGTTTTCAATTGCAGCAGGCACCGCTGATGCGGGTGAAATGTCTGCGCTTTTCAGTCACTGAACACCGGTTGATTTTAAGTCAGCATCACTTGCTCGGTGACGGCTGGTCCAGTGCCATTTTTTTCCGCGAATTGTATGAACTCTATCGCTGCGACGGATCCGCTTCGTCTTTGGGCAAGGCCACCAGCCTGGCAGATTTTCTGGCCTGGCGTTCAACACACAACACGGAAGCCAGTGAGGAATATTGGCGCGATAAATTCGTAAATTTTCACAACCAAAGCCTGATAGCCCCCAATGTGCCCCGTGACAGCATTCCCGAAGTTGCCCATTGCGAGCTGTTGCTCAGCCCGCAGCAAAGCCTGCAGGTGACACAGCTGGCGCGAGCACAGAGTGTGACCGAAGCCAGCATCATGGAAGCACTTTGGGCTTTGTTCGTTGCCATTGTTTCGGGCGCAGAGGATGTCTGTTTTGGCAGCGTGGGCTCCGGACGGGAAGCGCCTGTCGCCGGCATCGAAAACATCATCGGTCTGTTGATTACCACGATTCCCGTCAGAGTAAACGTTTCCGCCAATCGAACCATGGCCGCTATTGTTCAGGAGCTGCATCAGGACCGGGGTAAACGGTTAGCACATCAATATCTGTCATTATCTGAAATACAGAAAGCGACGGGCACGAACGTGCTCTTCGATTCATTGTTCACTTTTGAAAATTATCCTTTGCAGGACGCTCCGGACACAACGGATACCGCTTCCTTACCGGTGTCCGCCATTCGTGGCAGCAACGGCAATCATTACCCTGCCAGCCTGGCAGTGATACCGGGCGAGAAAATGTTGTTGCGGCTGCATTACAGTGCCGCCTGTTTTGAGCACAATGAGGCCCGGGACTGGCTGTTAAGATTGGTTGGGCTGCTTTCCCAGGTTATTAACAACGTTAACGTTCAGGTTCGTGATCTGGACCTGTTGCTGCCAACCGACATTGGCAGCAGAAGCTATTCGAAACCATCGGGTGCGCCGAATTCATCGATTGCAGCGCAATCATCGACAGCTCAATTTGTTTCGTTGCCGGAACAGATTCGAAAGGTTGCGCAGGGCCAGCTCCAGCACCCCGCAGTGAGCTGCGTCAGTGTCACTTTAACTTATGCCGAACTGTATAACAGAAGTTGCAGGATTGCAGACCTGATTCAACTCGCCGGTGTTGGAATCGAAGACCGGGTGGCGCTGATCATGCCTCGCACTGTCAATGCGATTGCAGCGATGCTGGGGGTTTGGCAGTCAAATGCCGCCTTCGTACCCATTGATCCAGCTACCCAAGCGGAAAGGTTACGCAGCTTATTGCAGGAAAGTGGTGTCAGGCTCATTCTGACCTGTACTGAAACCCGGACACAACTACCCGATCTGGGCATTTCAATGGTCTGTGTTGATCAAATAGTGTGGCAAAAAACCGGAGCCCTGAAAACCGGAGCCCTGAAAACCGGAGCCCTGAAAACAGGGGACCTGGAACCTTCCGCGCTGCTTCATAATCAGCCGGCACTTCATTCGACAATTCAATCGAAACAGTTGGCCTATATTATTTACACCTCCGGCAGCACAGGCCAGCCCAAAGGCGTGGCGGTGACCCATCAGGGCCTGCCCCAATTGGCACGGGCGCAGGCCGAAAGGATGGCCATTGAACCCGGTTCGCGGGTGTTACAGCTTGCGAGTTTTTCGTTTGATGCAGCGATTTCAGAAATTGCCATGGCATTGATTGCGGGTGCCCACCTGGTTATTGCAGAAGATCAGCAGCGGGTTGGGCCGGCGCTCACGGATTTATTGATGCTGCGCCAGATCACCCACGCGACATTGACACCCACGGTGTTGTTGGCAACCCGTCCGCCCGCTGGCTCCGCTTTGCGGCGGATCATTTCCGCGGGGGAAGCCGTTACCCAGGCGGCGCTGGCTCCATGGGGCGAAAAATGTGAAATCATAAACGCCTATGGTCCAACTGAAGCCAGTGTCTGCGCCACCATGAGTGTGCCCTGGAGCAGCGCTGATTGTCTGCCGTCGATAGGGGAAAGCATTGGCGTGACCGACGTGCTGATCCTCGACAGCCATCTGCGCCAGTGTCCTGTGGGAGTGATGGGCGAGATCTATCTAACCGGGCCGGGTCTGGCTCGAAACTATATCAACCAGCCGGGGTTAACGGCGTCCCGGTTCCTGGCCAATCCCTTTGCCGGCGCCGGAGAGCGCATGTACCGAACCGGTGATCTCGGCGCCTGGCAGCGCGACGGAACGGTTCAATACCTGGGCCGCAACGACCAGCAGCTGAAAATTCGTGGACACCGGGTGGAGCCTTCCGAGGTGTGCGCAGTGCTGACGGGTTTGGACCCGATCCGGGAAGCGGTGGTGAGTCTTGGCAAAACGCCGAAGCGGGATCCCATGCTGGTGGCCTATTTGATGGTTGATTCCAACCAGGCTGAAATTGTGGCATTGGAAAACGAACAGGTTCGTCTTTGGAGTCAAATTGAAGCGGGATTCGGTAACCGCAATCCATTGAGTGAAGATCCTGCATTTGAAACCCGGGGCTGGAACAGCAGCTACACCGGAGAGCCGCTGTCGGTATCTGAAATTACCGAATACGTGGATGAAACCGTTGCCAGGATTCAACAACTTTCACCGGGCAGGTTATTGGATATCGGTTGCGGAACCGGTCTCATCGGTTTCCGGTTGCTGGGTTTCCTGGCACAGTATACCGGCACTGATTTGGCGCTGGAAAATGTGCAGCGATTGCAGAATCTGCAGCTTGATCCGGATATGCAGCAACGTTTTCCCGGTTTGGCCGACGCGGACTTTATCCACTTGGCGGCGGATCAGATTGCTGAGGGGCTCGATCAACGCTTCGATACCATCGTCCTGACCTCGGTAGTGCAATATTTTCCCAGCGTACATTATTTGACTCGGGTGTTGTGTCAACTGGCGGACACCCAACTGGAAACCGGCGGTTACCTGTTTATTGGCGATGTGAAAAGCCTGCCACTGCTCGAAGCGTTTGAAACCTCTTTGGCTGAGTTTGTTGGGTTTGATCGTGCCACCTCGGTGGCCTATGCCAGAGAAAATGAACTGGCGCTGGATCCAGCCTATTTCTACAGGCTGGTTGCCACCCACAACGTGTTCAGTCGGGTGGAGGTGATTCCCAAACGGGCTCGCAGCGGCAATGAAATGGCGCGTTATCGCTACGATGTGATACTGCAGGTTGGCGCCGGTCACACAGTGAGTGATGAGCACTTCGAAAACCAGCACTTCGAAAATCAGCATTTCGCAAACCAGCATTTCGCAAATCAAGGCCACCCGCAGGATCTGCACCAATTAAAACAATTGCTGCACCCGAAATGCGACACAGTTGTCTGGAGGCGGGTAACCAATAAACGCATCCTTAACCAGGGCATTGATCCCAATGATATCTGGGAAACGGCTGAGCAAATGGGATTTCAGGCCGATATCGCGTTTCGGCCCTTTTCCGCCCAGGGCGAGTTCGATGTCATTCTACGTCGACAGCGGGCTCAGCTGGCGCCCATTCGTTGGGTCAGCCTGGAACGGTTCAGTCTGCTGAGAGACGATTCCGATGCCAACAGCCCTCTGAGCACCCGATTGCAGGCGCAACTGAGCGCACAAGCCCGGCTGGCCTGTGAACAAAAACTGCCAGGCTACATGGTGCCCTCGGTGTTTATGGTGATTGATCGAATCCCCATGACCCGGCATGGAAAAATAGACTATCAAAGGCTGCCCGGCCCGGTGTTGACCAAATCCGGCAGTCATCCCGTGCCCGCTGGCAGTGAAACCGAATCGCGTCTGTGTCGGGTGGTTGAACAGGTGCTGGGGGTCACCGCTGTCGGTGGTGAAGACAATTTTTTCCACCTGGGTGGAGACAGTATCAGTTCGATCCGGTTGATCAGTCTGGCACGGTCAGAAGGGATTGAACTGAGTGCGAAGGATGTGTTCCTGGCGCCGGTTATAAAGGATCTTGCAAGATTGTCAGCGGCTCGCAACAGCCATTCAATGGCCTCAGACAACCCGGTGGGGGAATTTCCCAGTACACCCATAATGCGTTGGTTGTCTGATATTGGGGGGCTGGACAGGCAATTCAGCCAGTCCGTTATGCTCAGCTTGCCGGCAGGTTGTACCGAATCCAGCCTTATCTCGGCAGTGCAGCTTTTGATTGATCAGCATGCCATGCTAAGGGCAGTATGGACGCAGCCTGATGTGATCGAAACTTTATCCGCCGGGTCGATCGAGGCAAGGCAATTGTTTAGTAAACAGTTGTTTAGTAAACAGAATAAAAACGAAATTGATATTGCCGAACTGGAACGGGCATTAACGACAGAGTTGAATCCGGGTCAGGGCCAACTGTTGAGAGCCTGTTGGCTGCCGGAACACTTGCCAGAAGAGCACTTGCAAGAAGAACACTTGCCAGAAGGAGACAGCCACCCGGGCAGCTTATTGCTGGTGGCCCATCATATTGCTGTGGACGCTGTTTCCTGGCAGATACTGATCAGTGATTTCATGACCCTGCTTCAGGATATTTGCAATGGTAATCCCCCATTGCCCGTAAAACAAACCACAAGCTTTCGTTCCTGGTCACAACATTTACATTCCCTGTCTGAGCGGTTTCAATCACAACAATCGCTCTGGCGCTGGCACGCTGCAGAGGCGGTACCCCATTATTTCGGTGAGCCTGCCACCCATGAACCCTGGTTGCAGGCAACGGCCCAGGACCACCCATCCAGTATTCAGGGAAAGGTGGTGGAATCACTGCATACGGAAACTCTAAAGGCACTGGGTCTGCAAATTGACGAATTGTTGTTAACTGCACTCTCGCTTGCGTTGCTGATGCAAAGCCGGTCCCAGCGCAGTCGAAGACAGCACGCAATACGAATGGCTGTCGAACGGCACGGCAGGCCGATGGAATTAACCGATGTGGATTTAACCCGTACAGTGGGCTGGTTCACCGCCATACACCCGCTGCGGTTGGACACCGCCGGTGTCGATCCCCTTTTGATATTGAAGCAACCCGATTTGTTGTATCAATACGTGCGTCGGGTGGCGTGGGAGTGGCGACGTATTCCGGATGGCGGTATTGGGTACGGGGTGTTGCGCTACCTGGATAGCACCTTGAACCAGGAATTTGGCCAACACCCAAAGGTTGAGGTTGGATTTAATTATCTTGGCCGTTGGCAAAACACGGCGGAAATGAAACAAGCCCTATCCGGGGTGGCTGACCCATCATTGCAATTACCCCATACGCTGTCAGTCAACGCAATATCCCAAGGCAGTCAGGAAAACGCGCGTTTGGATATTAACTGGCGGTTCGCACCCGGTGTTGTCTCTGCCAGCCAGATCGCCAGCATTGCGGATGATTTCCACCAGGCCATAACCCGGTTAGTGGACTTGGGTTATTCAAGCACATCCGCGATAACCCTGCCCGAATGTAAAACGCAGCATAATATCACCGCAGATGAATTGGCACGGTTTGAAGCCGTAGGCGAAACGTTTGAAGCCATCTGGCCGTTGACCGCCTTGCAACAGGGTATTCTCGCCCATTGCGGACGTCATGATCATTACCGAATTCAACTGGTGGTGGAACTGGCGCAAACGGCTACAGCGGAACGGGTCAGGCAGGCTTTCGATTGGGTTCTCAAGCGGCACCCTGGATTGCGCGTCAGTATTGCCCGAAACGCTGAAGGTTACCCCTTCCAATTAGTCAGGCGAAACAATGCCGATGCCTGGCAAGCACGGGATTTAACTTCCCATCCAGACCATTTTCAACCAAGCGAGCTGCAACGTACTATTAGCGAAGACCGCTTGCATCCCATCGCCGTGGAAGGTTCATCGTTAATTCGCGCGACCTACGTTAAGACTGCCCGCCAGACTGTTTTGATCATCAGCTTTCATCATCTAATCGCGGATGGCTGGTCTGGCGAAGTGATTCTACAGGACCTGGCTGCAGGGTTGCGGGATGCGCCTTTCAAACACAGGCCCCCAAGTATCCCCCTGCAAGCCTATTTTGACTGGATAAACGCACAACCGGTGGCCGCAGGCATAGGGTTTTGGCAACAGCATTTGGCGCAATACGAGCCCCCGAACCCGGTGCAATCCAGTGGAGAGTCGAAGCTTTACCGATGCCAACTGGATGCAGGGGTTTTGCAGAGATTGTCCGCTCTTTCACGGGCCCATTCGTTTACCCTGGCAACTCTGTTTGCCGGTGCCTGGTCTATGGTGCTCGGTCATCATCGCGGACTGGATCGAATGTGTATTGGGTACGTCAGCTCCGGCCGTCAGGCTCCTTTGGAGGGAATCGAAAAAATGGTGGGCATGCTGGTGCAGACAGTACCTGTATGTGTTGACCTGGCGCCTGCAAGCGTGCTGGATCAAATTCAGAAACTGCAGCAGTTTTTTGCCCAAATGCAGCCCCATTTATATACCCCCCTGTCGGAGATTCAGCGTGCCCATGGCCGGGGTCAACTGTTTGATACTTTGTTTACCTATGAAAATTTTCCTTCCAGAGCGGATGTACAGGAAACCCTTCGTGTTGTGGATGGCTACAGTGATACGCATTATCCGCTATCCCTGATCGTTGTACCCCATGAAACCCTTGAACTCAGAGTGCAATACAAGGCCAACAGTTTCCTCCAACAGGAAATCGCCGATTTGGTTGACCGCTTGATACGGATGCTGACGCAACTGGTGGACAAACCGGCGTTGCCATTAAGCGATGTGGAATTTGCCAAACCCAGTGAGCGTCAACAACTGCTCTATCAAATGAATGAAACGGCAGCCAGTTATCCAGACCTCACGCTTTCCGCTTTGTTTGATAGGCAAGCACTCCAATTCCCCGATGCAACGGCGGTGATTTATCAGGATACCCGCTTGAGCTACGCAGAACTGCGGGAACTGAGTGATCGCGTGGCCTACCTGCTGCAATGCAAAAAGGTAGGGCCTAATGATGTGGTGGCGCTCTCCCTGCCTCGCTCACCGCTGATGATCGCTGCGATTATTGGTATCTTGAAGCGGGGCGCCAGTTATCTGCCGATCGATCCCCGATTGCCGGAATACCGATCGGAGCTGATCATACGGGATGCCAGACCCCGACTGGTGGTGACCGTAGCGGACCTTCAGCCACGGTTTGGCCGTGACCTTATGACGCTAGACCTTGTGACGCTAGACCTGCTGACCCTTGATCTGATGACCCTGGACACTGAGTTGTCCTCGATGCAGCCCGGGTACGACTTAAACCCGCCTGCATACAGTTCCGATTGCATCGCTCATATTATTTATACCTCCGGCAGCACTGGCAAACCCAAAGGCGTAATGGCTACCCACCGCAATGTGGTCAGGTTGGTCACCACAGAGTTGGGGCATCGGGATTTGAGTTCGCCCGGCATATGGACGATGCTCCATTCGTTCGCCTTTGATTTTTCTGTATTTGAAATCTGGGGCGCTTTGGCAACCGGCAGCAGTCTGGTGATTGTATCGGAAGAGGACACCCGTTCCCCAGCTCGCCTGCTCGATCTGGTGATAACCCATCAGGTTTCGGTATTGAATATCACGCCCGGTTCCTATGCCAATCTAATGCAGGCAGCGCAGGATTCCGCAAACCTGAATCGACTGTCAATTCGCCATGCGCTGGTGGGCGGTGAAGCCTGGTCCCCAACCGCTATGGCTGCACACCCGCCGGCCGCCCATGTGTATAACGTCTATGGACCGACAGAATGCGCGATTTTCAGCACCTTGAGCGACCCGTTGACGTTGTCAGAAAATGAACCCCCTCTGGGAAAATTTTTACCCAACGTGCAAGGCTTTGTTCTGGATGACGCCCTTAGGCCCTGCCCTGTTGGGGTGGAAGGGGAGTTGTATTTAACAGGCGACGGCTTGACAACGGGTTACCTCAATCAGCCTGGACTGACTTCCAGCCTGTTTATCGCGAATCCGTTCGGAAACGCAGGTCAGCGCATGTACCGTACCGGCGACCGTGTCGTCTGGCGTTATGACGGCCAGTTGTATTTTAAAGGCCGGGACGACAACCAGTGCAAAATCCGGGGCTTTAGAATAGAACTGAGTGAAATAGAAAAGTCACTACTGACATTGGAGCAGGTGCTTCAGGTCACGGTTCAGGTTTGTACCACCGCGCTGAACACCCGCCAGATTGTGGCCTATTTAGTACCTGCGAATGTAGCACCTGCGAATGACATTGATGCTGAAGCGGATCTCGCACAACAACTGCAGCACCATCTTCGTAAGCGGCTGCCTGCTTACATGATTCCGGCTCAATTTGTATGGCTGCAACAGCTGCCTATTAATTCGAATGGCAAACTGGATAAATCCGCGCTACCGGCTATCGGCCCAATTTTAACGACAGCAGGCACTCTAGCGCCGGAATCCCCGATTGAGATCGCTGTCTGTCAGCAACTGCAATCGCTATTCAATCGGGACAACCTGAGTCTTGGGGAAAGTCTGATTGATCTGGGTCTGGATTCACTGAGCGCAGCGCGACTGGCGGCGAATCTCAATGTCGCCCTGGGACGGGACATTGAAATAATCGATATCCTGGCTGCGGAGACCGTCGCCGAAGTCGTTGCCAATATTGCACAGGGCAGTGGCGCAACGGATCCCTACGCTGAGATCATTCCACTGCGGGATAAGGGGGATGGCGTTCCGGTATTTTGCCTCTATCCGGGAATGGGCTTAAGCTGGGCATACACCCATCTGTTGCCTTTGTTCGGTCAGGATCAGCCGGTGTATCTGATCCAGGCACCCAATCTGAAATCGGCAGGCTGGTCGGAGCAACCCGGATTCGAGGCAATACTGGAGCGGGCCATGGCGGCTGTTATTCATTGCCGTCCCAGTGGACCCTATTCCCTGGTGGGGTGGTCGTTCGGTGGTATGCTGGCGCACTGCCTGGCCGGTCGTTTGCAACGTCTGGGTCAGCGCATCGATAGATTGATTTTGATTGACAGCTACCCCATGCCCGTCAGTGCCCGACCGGACTATGCCGATGAGCAGAGTTTATGGCGGGATGTTGCCCTGGGTGCGGGGCTTGACGTGTCCACACACCCCGCAACACTGAACGCCCAGGCGCTCCACAGGATTGCCACTGAAGAACACAATTTCCTGGCACGTCTGCCGTTGGAAGTATTGGAAAAGCTCGGGCTTAATCTGGCCCATCACAGCTATGTTCTACCCGATGCGGAGCTGCAAAAGTTTAGCGGCGATATGGTATTTTTCCGCGCTGCCCGGGAGACTCAGGGAATGGATCGCTCCGCTGTATCGGCGGATGTCTGGAGCCCGTATATTTCCGGCACACTGATGATTTTTGACATTGATGCTGAGCACCAATCCATGCTTAACCCCAATGCCGTGGCGCAGATGAGATCCCTATGGCATTAAGTGGTTCCGACGCTGACCCAAGATTGCAGGCGCTCGCCCACCTGGCGGTTACCGTCGGTGTGAATATTCAACCACAGCAACCGCTGATCATCAGCGCACCCTGGGAAGCCCGGCAGTGGGTGCAGGAAGCCTGCCGTGCGGCCTACCAGGCAGGTAGCGGATGGGTGCAAACGGTGTATGAGGATCCGGAGTTGTTGCGGGTGGCCTTGATGACAATGGATTCGGTCCCACAATCGGCCCTGCCAAGCCCGGAGCATGCGCTATTGTCGCGCTCACCGGACGCAGCCCATCTGCGGATCCTGGGCCCGAGACCGACGTTACTGGAAGGGATTTCTGCACAACGTCTTGTGGATTTTCATGGGCTGTTGAAGGCAGGAAACACATCCACATTCCACACAGTGCGTTGCTGCAGTGTACCCTTTGTCACAGAAGACTGGGCCCGGTTTGTCCGACCCGGGCTCGATACGGCTGCCGCAATGGACGCGTTGTGGAATGATGTATTTGAGCTGTGCGCTGTGGTCGGTGCAGAAGCGGATAGCCGGGCGCTGCAGGCTCGCTTGGAGCGCAATGAACAGATCACCCAATGGCTGAACACCCAGCAATTTGACTGGATTCAATTCCAAAATAACGGCAGTGAACTGACAGTAGGCTTATTAAAAAATACGGCCTGGCAGGGCGCTCGAATCAGGGCGCAATCCGTCGTGCCCTTTTTGTCAGCTATACCCTTGGAGCCGGTTCATTGTCTGCTGGACCCATTGCAGGTAGAAGGAACGCTGTCAGTGCCACAATCATTAAAGATTGCCGGTCACAGCGTAGAAGGTCTGGCTCTTAAGTTTCAAAAAGGCAGGTTATCCGCAATTACCGCCACCCAAGGCCGCAGTTTCATGGAACAGCTTGTTCAGACTGATTCCGGGGCCGAGCGTTTGGGTCAGGTTCGATTAACCGAAGCGTCACAGGGTAGCATAGAGCCATCAATGAACTACTTTGCGCCTATACTCGATAACGTTTTACGATCGGGTCTCACATTGGGTAGTGCAGACAAAAACAGATTAGTACCCGGAGCGAATCAGAGCGACCTGAGTATTGATCTACCCGTGGGAGACTCAGATACCAGAATTTACGGAGGCTATCGAGATGGGAAACGCAGTCTGATTTATGACAGAGGACGTTTCTGCTTTTAGGGTTAATGGGCTGGCTAGCCCTTTGGTTTGGGCACCGTCTGGGCGAGGGAGGTTAATATACCGTTAAATTTGTCGACCATCTGCTGCTGGCTTATGGGCTCGGGCTGAACCGAATTGTCATGGTTTCCCTGCAGTTGTAGCCAATTAAAAAAATCCGCAGCCAAATGCACCAGCTGATCCTTTGTTTGCTGGCGGTCTTCCGGTACACGCTGTCTGGCGGTGAGGTTGTGATTGGCCCACTCCCGCATCAGCAACTGGAGTCTGTCCAGCATGGGTTCAGATTCCAAACTCACGGTTAAATGCAAAGAAAAGTCCTCAGTACAGCCTGCCGTGTGCATACCACCCCTGGGAATATAAAGCACGTCGCCGGGAGTCATCACCAGTGATGTACCGCTGTCATCGGGTTGATACTTCTCCGGGTCCCAGGCAACGTCGCCAAGGGGAAGTGCCATTCGATGGCTGTAGTGTTCAAACAGGGTCCAGTGTTTGCTGCCAATAATCTGTATGACAAACACATCGGTATTATCAAAGTGAGGTGGAAATCCGTTCTGCCCTCCAGGGGTAAGATATGCGTTTATTGTGGTTTGGCCGTGAAAAACCGAGCCCACAGCTGCAGCGAAGATCTGTGACGAGGGTATCTGCTTCTCCAGATTCCGGAACCGAATGGTTGCGCCCCTTATAAGTTGCTCCTGCACCAAATCCACCGCCAAACGGTCAGATTTATGCAACATATCCGTCAAACGGACCAGATAGGCTTGGCTATAAATATCGATGCTGTCCAGGGCAGAACACTGGGGCATAAGCAGTTTGGCAAGCGCGTGGGTGGAGCACAGCCAGGTTCTTTCTGTGTCCGAGAACTGATTGGCAAGCTGGGTATACCTTTGCTCCCGGATTTGGCGATTGAAGGCGTCGACCCCCATGGGGCCCGCCAAACGCCGCGCGTAATCGGGGGCAACAGCGTTATTGTCCAAGGCTGCATCGGGGCCCGGAATATTCTTACCCAAAACAAATTACCTCAAATCAATTCAACTCAAATTAACTTCATCGCCTCTAGTATAGGGTTGCCAACCCGGTGAAACCAACCCCAAAAAACCATTCCCAAAAAGCCATTACGAGCGTGATAGAAGGTTGCGGTTGCAGGCGTTCTAATACAAACTGAACGTTCTCGAAATTATAGTTATGGGAGCACGTAATTTTGACAGTTATCACGACCACACAACCTGAGGCACCTGAGCTCGATCAGTCCGGGCCCGGCAGACAGGCGGATACCGATACCCTGCTTAAGCTCTATATATTCGATTGCGGCAAAATCGACAGTGTAACCGCCGAAGAATTTGGCTTTAAGGCCGGCGAAATTGCCACTGAAATGACCACTCCCTGCTATCTGGTGGTGCATCCCCGTGGGGCCTTGCTCTGGGACACGGGAGAAATCCCGGATTCTGAAATCGCTGTGGACGGAGCACCCACCCGCAAGCGTACCTTTACCAGCTCGCGGAAGCTGACAGACCAACTCCAGGAAGTGGGCTATTCGCCAGACAACATCGATTTCCTGGCCTTCTCCCACTATCACAATGATCATGTCGCCAACGCCAATCTGTTCAGTGGCTCCACCTGGTTGGTGCAACGGGCGGAGCATGAAGCCATGTTCGACCCCAGCCCCGATTTTGAACGGTTTGGCCCGGTGACACCCGATCAGAAATTTTTTTGCGAACTCAAAAACAGCGAAACAATACTGATAGAAAACTGCGACCACGATGTATTTGGGGACGGTCGCGTCATTATTAAATTCACGCCGGGTCATACTGCCGGCCACCAATCCTTGTTTTTGGACCTGGATGAAACCGGGCCGGTGCTGATCACCGGGGATATGTACCACTATTACAATGAAGTGAATCGACCGGCCGACTTTGTTAACCATGTCAGCAATCCGCTAACGACCCTAAGCCGTCAAAAAATTGAAGCTTTTTCCAAAGAGGTCGGCGCCGAATTGTGGATACCCCATGATATTGTAGAAGCGCCGAAGTTTCGCTTGGCACCGGAGTATTATCGTTAATCGAATGAATAATTGGGATGGCGATTTCAACAATTGCGCAAGTCAATTTGTATAAGATGCGTTGCGCATTTTAACTGGGTTTCCTAAATGTTGAGATATCGCAATAAGGGGATGTGATATGGGCCAGACTATTCTGGAGAGTCAATCTACTTTGGCTGCCTCATTAAGCGAAATATGGCAGCAAATGTTCAATTTCACCAGTTATACAGCGGAGAGTTTTGCCGAGAACCTCACCGCTGGCCTTGTTATTATGATTGTTGAAATCATCTTGGTTGTGGGGCTGTTGGGGGGACTGGTTGACTATTTCCAACGTCGCAGTTGGAACAGAACACGGCAGGCCTTGGCCTATGTGCTATTGGGGAGTATGACTCGTGTTTTTACACATGCGCTAAGAGCACTGCATGTGGAAGCAGATAAAGTGATTGTGCTAAATTATCAGTTTGAACTCCATTTACTAAAAATGGAAAAAGCATTGGAGAACTTCAACGAACAGGTGATAGTGCATTTGCCTGCATTATTGCCTCCGATCTCTGTCAACCTTTCCAAAATAACTCGTAAAGTCTCTAAGCTTGAAGAAGCCGTGGCTGCGTTGAAATATCACTTTTATAATATCGAAAAAAGTATAGATGATAGTGATATGGATAACCGCATTCCCAACGAAGATGAAACTCAGTATTGGATTAGACCTGAGTGTTTCGAAGAGAAATTAAATCGAATGCATTTAAAAAAAGAAGAATTACCGACCGAGCAGAAGTTTCTTGTACTTTCCTTGTTCGAAATATTCGAACTATCCAGTTGTTTATCCGATGATATTAAGGTTTACATTGATTACCGCAGTCGAAACTGGAAAGGGTTTGAAGAAGAAACGCCAGGTAAAGCGGTCGAAAAAGAAAATATAATGGCAATTCAAAAACTGGAAATTTTAAAGTTTAAAAGCCTACTTAAGGACTTGGGCATCCACTTGGTAAAGTACCGGCCACCTTCGGATCAAACTCCTATTTCAAATGAAGAAGATCATTAACCCTATTACTTCACGGAAAGGCTAGTGATTCGATCACAAAAAACTTGTTGAGCAGTAGAGAAAGCGGAGCAAAACAGAATGAATCCATTCGATAAAGAAGAAACGAAATTTTTTGTACTGGTTAACGAAGAGCAGCAATACTCCCTGTGGCCCGATCATCTCGCCATACCCGATGGCTGGAACAAAACCGGCCCCCATGGCGACAAACAAACCTGTATGGCCTGGGTGGACGAAACCTGGACGGATATGCGCCCTGCCTCACTTCGAGCACAAATGGCGCCTAAGCAGTCGGATCAATAAACTGTCGTTAAGACAGAATCGGTTTACACTAATAAAAAAGTGCAAGAAACCGGCTTTCGATACTCGTTCTCGGTTCGGCACTGGCGGGGCAATTCGATGCGGTGAATGCCGCATGGGGTGTTAAAGCAGCTCGATTGGGGTCGGAGTCAAAGCCTTTAAACAGAATGAATTCATCGTCCTGCATGCCGGAGAAATACCCCCAACGCTGACATTCATTGAATCGGTAAATGGACATTTTAAAAAGCCAGTCGGGATCCTCGGGCATCTGTTCAAAGAAATCCACTGCAACCCGGTCGTCGGAGCCAAGGGAGCGCACATCGCAAAGGGCCAGAGGGACGTCAGCCGGCGGTGGGGTGAGTGTGCGCCAGGTGTTGTACATAGCCACCCGTTGATACGGATCAAGTGAGCGGGAATCGGTTTTCATTATGTGATTCAGCCAGCGAAGTATTTCCGTATCACCGGCACCGTAGTCACTGTGGGCAAAGCGGGCTGGCAAGGTGGTGCCCCCCTGCATATACAGGGGGGAGCGCTCGCTGCGCCGAATCACCGAATTCATATGAATAAGCTGCGTTGCGCTACTGATCTGGGTCACCAGCGCGGCGGCCTGATCAAGATTTTTGTGGGCGACAGTCTCAAGTGGTGTGCCGAAAGCCAAGGGGTCTCCCTGTGCCAATGTGAACCCAGCTTCATCGAGTGTGGGCGGCGAAGCGCAATCGCGAAGGTCGCTGATCTGCAACTGCCGTTCAATCAAAGGGCAGTGATCCTTCTCCCGGGTAATACCGTGAAGTTTGGGTGGCTCAGTTAACTGACCGATAAACTGAATATTCGCGGGTAAGTTCATAAGGCAACGGACTCTAAGCCGCTCCAGAGATAAGCAATGCTGCTGTGGAGATAAGACCATAGCCAATTCAATGCACCGATTCAATCCACTCTTGTTATACTGTGGCGGAAATAGAACCTGTCAATAATCCAGTTGGTGATCGCGAACGTTAAATGAGGTAGAAAATTTGGCTTCACCCCATGCGCCCTTGTATTGGCTGCCCGCGCCAAACCAATGGCAAGAGCAATTAAAACAGCTCAACAGCGAACGTTCGCCGGATTGGACTGCGTTTTCAAAACTGGCCGCTTATAACCTGGATTTTGCCCAGACCGGTATTTTGGATCGTGTTCTGGCAGCAAAACTGAACCAGAGCGAGGGATCCCAGCCCAAGGCAGATGTCCGGCTAGCGGTATTGGGGTCTTCAACCACGTCTCATTTAAACCCTGCGCTCAGAGTGGCGGCGTTACGCCGTAATCTCTGGCTGGACATTTACACCGGGGCCTTTGGCCAATATTGGCAGGAAATAGTAGCTGGGGATTCGCCACTGCAGACATTTGAACCCACCTGTCTATTGTTTGCTTTGGATGGTTATCACCTGGCAAATGGCTTATCCCCCGCCAGCACCGAGGCTGAGTGCAGTGCGCTGATCCAGCAATGGATCAATCAGCTAACGAGCGGTTGGCAACAACTGCAGGACCGGTATCGCTGTCAAATAATCCAACAAATTCCACTGCCTATACATGAAAGCATCATGGGTAACAACGAGCACCAATTACCGGGTTCCAAATTGGAGTTTTGTGTTCGAATCGCAGCAGCCATAAGAAGTGCGGCGACGCAGGCTGGTGTGGATGTTTTGGCCGTAGATCGTCAGGCGTCTTGGGATGGCCTGGCCAATTGGCATGATCCGCGCCTTTGGCATCACGCTAAAATGGAAATCGCCCCGCAGGCGACACCTCTGTTTGCCGAGTTGGTTTTGCGGGTGATTACTGCAAAAATGGGGTTGTCAGCAAAGTGTCTGGTGCTGGATCTCGACAATACCCTTTGGGGTGGTGAGGTGGGCGAGCTGGGGGTTGAAGGTATTGCCTTGGGGCAAGGCAGCCCGCTTGGAGAATCCTTTCAGCATTTTCAGAACTATCTGTTGGCGTTGAATGAGCGTGGGGTGATCCTTGCGGTATGCTCTAAGAACGATCACGGTAAAGCCCTGTCAGCGTTTCAGTCACACCCGGAAATGATTTTAAAGCCGGAACAGTTTGCCAGTTTTAAAGCCAACTGGGAGCCAAAACCCGATAACCTTCAAGCGATAGCACAGGCGTTGGGAATAGGCCTGGATTCGATGGTTTTTGTGGACGACAGTCCATTCGAGCGCGACCTGGTAAGGCGGTGTCTACCCCAGGTCAAAACACCCGAAATGCCGGAAGAGCCCTCGATGTTTGCCAGGTTACTGATGGATGCCGGTTACTTTGAATCAACAGCCATCACCCAGGACGACCGAAACCGAAGCGCCGCTTATCAGGCAAATCAAAAACGCTCGGAGCTGAAGCACGCCAGCGTTGATTTAATGGCTTACTTGAGTGGTCTGGAAATGCGATTAAGCTGGAAGTGGTTTGATCCCCTGGAACTGACCCGATTGGTTCAGCTAATCAATAAAACCAATCAGTTCAATCTCACTACCCGTCGTTATCAAACTGAAGCGGTTCAGGAACTGATGGCTGATCCAAACTGCCAGGCACTGCAGTTCAGATTGCTGGATCGGTTTGGAGACAACGGGCTCATTGCTGTTGCCATACTGCGTCGTACAGACCAATCTGTCATTACTATCGATAGTCTGCTGATGAGTTGCCGGGTACTGGGTCGTAAAGTTGAATACGCCATACTGAATATTGTCGCCGGTGCGGCCAAGGCCCTGGGAGCCACGCAGCTAACTGGGGAATTTATTGCCAGTGGCAAAAATGAACTCGTCAGAAATCTGTATCCTGATCTTGGGTTTGAAATAGTCACGGCGGAAAACGATGCCGCCGTCCTCTATCAATTGGATCTTACTGATTTTCAGGAGCACCAGATCCCGCTGCAGGTGGAAAAGGCAGATACATGAAACAAACAGAAATCTATGACCGCTTAAACGCACTGTTCAATGACGTGTTTCTACGAGAGGATATTAAATTGAGCCCCGCCACCACGGCTGCCGATATTGAAGGCTGGGATTCGTTTCGCCATATAGAGCTGATGCTGGTAATAGAGACACGCTTTAACATCCAGTTTCACAGCCGTGAACTGGACGAGATGAAAAATATCGGCGATCTGATCCGTGTAATCGAACGGCATCTGCCGGCGGCATAAAAGCACAATAGCAGAAAAACAGAATGTCAGAAAAGTAGAATGTCAGAAAAGTAGAAAGGGCGTCATGAACAAGGAAACAGACACAGTGATATTCGAATCGGACATATTGAAGCGGTTCGAGAGCCTGGGAGACAATTGTGAATTCGGATTGGTCCAGGTGGCTGTAGGGGTCGATCAGTTGGGTTTTTTCCGGTTTAACAACTCAGGCATCGAAGCCCTGATTAACGTATTGGAAAATGAATTCAAAGATTTTGCGGCACCCAAAAACATTGAGCTGGAGGTCGCCTGCAATAACGAACTGATTGTCCATGTATCGGAATACGATTTCCGCTATCACACGTTTATTCAGGCGGGCACGGTTGATGAAGCCCGGTTGCTTGCACAGCAACAAAATGTACTGCGCTTTCTTGCAAGAAAATCCCTTGATGATCTGCGATCCGGTGAAAAACTGTTTCTCCGCAAAGACAGTGATCCCGTTTCAGCTGATGATATGAGCCGAGTGCAGAGGGCTTTAACCGCCTATAACGCCAATAATCAATGCCTGTGGGTCAGAACCAGCGATGACCCCAACAGAGCAGGCCATGTGGAGCGGTCAAGCAAAGGCGTGCTTATGGGGTACATGGATCGCTTTTCCAATTATGAAGACGCCCGTGGGTTTTCCTTTTGTTGGTTCGAGCTTTGCCGTTCGGCCTTGAACACCTGGATGGGAAAAAATCCGGAGTCAGGGTGCAGGGCCAAAAGAGAAGTAATCCCTACGGAGTACAGGCTGAAATCACTCAATGATCTCCCTGAACGGGTAACACCAACGATGGATGGCTTTATCCTGGAAGATGCAGTGGTACACGGGGACAGCGGCGTTGTCACCGTAGGCAGTACGGCAATTGCAGAGACCATAACCACTGGTTCCACGTTTTATGCTAAACCAAGGCATACCGTACACCTGGCGGCAGCCTATCATCTGTTTAGTAATCAAACGGATTATATTAGGCAAAGCTACAATGAAGCGGCCTTTAACCGGTTTCGCGCTCAGCTGAACCCTGCAACGCCAGCTACACTACTGATCCCTGATCGACGGGATTTTTCCGTACTAGCCCCCTTGCGGGAGGTTGCCAACCCGCGAATTCCGCGGCTGGGTGTCGTCCGTGACAGTTGTGTTCAAGTAGAGCGGATTTTGATGTGCCCCAGTCGCGACCCAATGGCCTGATGAAAAGCCTGTAATGCCGGTTCATTCATTCCGTAAACCAACTCAAAATCGTCGGGCGCATTTTGTAGATTCTTATAACCCTCCATCGCGACGCGATAATCTTCCTGAGTAATCGGGCTGTCAACGTCGTTATAGGCAAATTCCCGCGCTACACGCTGTGGGTCATTAACCACGTTGCCTGGGGCGAACACGGCGATATCACAGCGCATGGTGCCCGGATTGTCCCCAGGGAACAACCGGAATACACGTACGCACATCTCCCCCTGTTCCAGGTTGCCGACCACCAAAAGGGTATTGGGAAAAACAAAGTGAATGGCATTGAGCTCAGGCTGTGGCCACAGAGGTTCCGCCTGATGTTGCAGTTGTTCCAATTGTTTCGCTGCAAAACTGATGCGCCAATGGGGAAGAAACCCTTCATATACCGAAACATTTGAATAGTACGCATCGCCAATCGAATCCCTGTGGAGCATACCAAAATGATAGCCCTCGCAATAGGTATCCAGCGCGTACTTCCAATTGGTGTTGGCAACAAAATCATGGCTGTGCACCCGGGACAGGTTTTGCAATTCCAACTGTTCCAGCTCCGGTGCGAATTCACCGAGGTACCCTTGAATGGACTCTGAAGTCAAGGCGCCTTTTACCTGAATCCACACCAAACCCAGATGCTCAACCACCGACACCGGGGTTAAATGTCTACGGTTCAGCAATCCCGGGTGATGGTCTTCATCCTGAAATCCTTCGTGGCCGGGAACGGCAACCAGGTTACCTTGCAGGTTGTAGCACCAGGCATGGAATGGGCATAAAATACGGCTCAGGTTGATTGAGTGACCACCGGGCTGGGGTGGCACCAGTCGGGTACCGCGGTGAGAGCAGCGGTTCAAAAAGGCGCTGAGCCGCAAATCCGAATCCCGAGTGATCAGGATGGAAACGTTCAGATCATCCAACACAAAGCAGTCGCCTGCCGCCGCAATATCTGTGGAGAAACAGGCCACGATGGGCGATTGCAGAAACAAAATGTCTTTTTCGTTTTGCGCAATGGCCGGGTCTGTGTAAACGTGGCGACTGTTGAGCATGGGGCGCTCTGCCATGTCGGTGGTGCGTCCATTGGCGATATGCTGCACCAGGCGTTTGCGAATGGACTTAGCCACTTGAATACGGCGCTCACGGGCGTCCTGCTTCGGTTGGTTTGGCAAATAGTATCCCCTTATTATTCACTGTGTGGCTGAGGCCTATGGGTCAAGACCAATGGGACAAGGGCAATGAACCAAATCCAACGAACCAAAGCCCTGGGAACCCTACCACCGAATCGTAATATAGTGTAATTTTGATTCATTAAGCGCCAATTTAACTTCAATTAAGCCCTATGGTATGCGGGCATGGTACACAAGGTTGTAGTGTATGAGTAACAGTCAGCGCGAGGTTGCCCAGGATTCGATAAAATTGCCTGCTGGGGTGTCCATTCCGTCCCATGTGCCCCCGGATCGGGTTGTCGATGTTGATATTTATAATATCCCGGGAGCCGAGCGTGATCTACACGAGTCCTGGCGCCACATTCAACAGAGCCATCGCTATCGTATACTCTGGTCCACCGCCAATGGCGGTCACTGGATTGCGACCCGGGCTGCGGAAATCACCGCCGTATTTGCCGATCACACCCACTATTCATCCAGAATCACTATCGTGCCCCGCAAGTGGGGTGAACTGTTTCCTTTGCGCCCAACCACTTTGGATCCTCCAGAACATCGACCTTACCGTAAGATTATGACCGCGGCGCTCAGCCGCAAACAACTGCAGGCGTATGAGCCCGGCATCAGGCGCATTGTGATTGAAACCATTGAGGCCATTCAGGATCGGGGGCAGTGTGAATTTATCCAGGACGTGGCGGCCAGGATTCCCAACCGCATATTTCTGTCAATGGCAGGGATTCCTGAGCAACAGATAGTGCAGTTACCGGGTTATGGAGAATCGCCCAACGCTTCCGACATTCCGGTGATGGACCGATACGCCAATTTTCTGCGGCCCTGGGTCCGCTCCAGGCAATCTGAACCGGGTGCTGATCTGTTGAGTCAGCTGGTCGCAGGAGCGTTGGATGGCCGACCCCTGATGGAAGATGAGGCCCTGGAGTTGTCCACCGCCATGTTGACCGGGGGCATTGACACCGTGATATCCCAGTTGGGTTTTATTATGGGCTTTTTGGCGCAAAACCCGCTTCATTTACAGCAGCTGGTCGATGACCGGAGCTTGATAGCCCCGGCGATTCAGGAATTTATACGGCGCTTCCCCATTATGACCAAAGCGCGTCTGATACAATCGAATCAGGAACTGGATGGGGTCCGGTTAAAACGCGGTGATATGATTGTATTGCCCCCATTGCAGGGGTTGGATGATGAAGTTTTTATATCGCCTATGGAAGTGGATTTTCGGCGTCAGGCGAATGTCAATGCAACCTTTGGCAACGGCGTGCACTTATGCCCGGGGGCTTATTTGGCGCAACTGGAAATGGAAATATTTTTGTCGGAGTGGATTAACCGAATTCCAGCATTCCGCTTGCAACCGGATTCGTTTCCAAAAATGAGCAGCGGAATTCTCGGTGCCATGTTGGAAGTTAAATTACGCTGGTAATCAGTGTTGGTGTGGGCACAGAGCCGATAGCGAGTATGAGTTCAAAAAGTTTGTTTCCCGAAATTGCAAACCGATGGAAGGGTATCGATTTAACCTCATTGGATGTGAGCAAACCCGAGTATTTCGAACGCAACGAGCACAGTGGGCTTTTTGCCCGGCTGCGTCGCGAATCTCCGGTTCACTATTGCCCACAAAGCCCTTACGGCCCTTACTGGTCTGTCTGTGGTTATGACGATATTGTCGAAGTGGAGCGCAATCACCAGGTTTACTCATCTGAAAATAATGTGATTATTGGTGACGTTCCGGCGGAATTCGATGTAACCCGGGCCTTTGCTACCGCCGATCCTCCCATTCATACCCAGGAGCGGCGGGCTGTCCTCCCTGCATTCACTCGCAAGCGCCTAGATACCCTGGCTGACAGTATTCGTGAGAAGATCCGTTCGTTGTTAGAGGGCTTACCCAATGACGGCACCTTTGATTGGGTACAGCGGGTTTCCAATGTGGTCACCAACAATATGGTGGGGGAGTTGTTTGATCTTAGCGCTGCAGACCGGGAGCGGCTGCCTTTCTGGTGCGAAGCCCTGGTCACAACACCGGAACCCGGCGCATTGGTTGAAACCTGGCAACAACGGGACCAGGTAATTGAACAATTTCGTCACCGCCTGTTAACCCTTTGGGCCGAGCGTCGCAGGGACAGCTCCCGATCCGATGTGATCAGTGCCCTGGCCCAAAACCCTGACACAGCAGAAATGGCCACAGATGCTTTACGATTGGTTGGTACGGTGGGGTTGATCGCAGGGGCAAACGAAGCCGCACGAGCGGCGTTGAGCGGGGCAATCGTGGCGTTCAATCAGTTTCCGGATCAATGGCACATGCTGAAAGAAAACCCGGAATTGATTGATGGCGCAGTGGCGGAAATCGTGCGCTGGCAAACCCCGATCATTCACATGCGAAGAACCACCACCGAAGCGGTACAGCTCGGCAATTGTCAGCTACCCCCGGGGGCTCGGGTTGTACTGTGGTACTGTTCTGCCAATCGCGACGAATCTCAATTTGAGAACCCGGAGTTGTTTGATATATTGAGGCCCAACGCAAACAAACATTTAGGTTATGGGTCGGGTATCCACCGCTGCCTGGGTCAACATGTGGCAGAAATGGAATTGAGGATTCTGCTTCGGGAACTGCTGCAAAATCCCTTTTCAATCAAACTGATGGCATCGCCACAACGAATCCGTTCGAATTTCTCGGCCAACTATCAGCAGCTTCTTGTGCGCAAGCTAAATGGGTAGCCCAATGGGCAAGCAATAGCAATTATAGAGGTATTTGATGGCGCTGATTGAATGCAAAGAATGCAATGGGAAGGTATCCGAACAGGCTGATGTTTGCCCGTGCTATGGAGTGAAGGATCCATCCATTCCGTTCGAACTGGAACGCCTCTACCGCCAACTGGATTCACTGAGGGCAGAAGAAACGCGACAGGCCGAGCTCTATCAAAAATTTTATGACCAAATAGAAAATGGTGTGTTCGGGGTGCTGTTCCGGAGGTTGTTGTTTTGCATTAAAAATTGACCCGGGTTTTGCACCGAATATTGACCCGCCTAGTGGGCCGATTATGGCCTAAATATTCCTGTTATTGCTAGACTTCCTTTCCCTCTGTTGTGTGGTTGAATGTTTGAATCGATAACTGTCGTTACCGGTTTCGATGATATG
>NZ_RCHM01000016.1:0-517 GCF_003671475.1 Ketobacter sp. GenoA1
TCGGACAACCTGCTGTGGCGCGACTTCTCTGCCTGCCAGCCAAACGAGAAATGGACGACCGATATCACCTATATCTGGGTCAAGGATCGTTGGTTGTATTTGGCGGTGGTGATGGATCTGTTCTCGCGCCGAATTGTGGGCTGGAGCCTGGATACCTCAATGACAGAGGCACTGATATCCAAAGCCATGGATATGGCTCTGCGGCAAAGGGAGACTGCACCAGGTCTGATAGTGCATTCCGATCGAGGCACCCAATACCGCTCGCAGGTGTACATTGATTATCTGCGCGCTAACGAAATTAGCATCAGCATGAGTCGAAAGGGAAACTGCTGGGACAATGCACCAATGGAGTCGTTCTTTAGTCGGCTTAAGGTGGAATTGATCTACCCAAAGAATTACCGGACGATTGATGAGGCTAGATCGGGTATATTTGCCTATATCGAGATATTTTATAACCGTAAGAGAAGGCACTCAGCAAACGATGGGGTAAGCCCCGTTGAATATGAGGAAGCAGCTG
>NZ_RCHM01000017.1:0-2739 GCF_003671475.1 Ketobacter sp. GenoA1
GCCGGCATTTTATCACTGTTCACGGTCAGAATATTACTGACCAGGCGCTCACCTTCTGCCAACCCGCCTATATAGCCCGGGCCGCCACCGTAGGCGCTGCCTTCCGGATCCTGGATCGCGGCTTCCAGGTTATTACGATAGGCTTTGACTTCCGGTTGCGAGGCGATAAATACATTGGCATTTGCGGTGCCTTCGTTCACCGCATCGGTGATCACCAGTATATCCTCTCCGCTATCAACGGCCGCGACCACGGCATCGGCTGTGTCATCCGACAGGTAATACCCGGTTTCATTCAATACCGCATCCAGCTTTTGCTCACGATCCAATCCACTTAGGTCCACAACGGTATCCCGCACCGTTACGCCCTTCTCTTTCAAGGCAGCTGCTTCGATACGCGCACCAGTGTGACGGCTCATCTGGCCGCCCAGGCCACGTCCGGAGAGCAACGCCTCTATCCGTTCAGGGTTATAGACTTTCGTCGCCGTTGCGCCACCACCACTGTGTACGCGGGCCAGGCTGGCGGCCAGTACCGCTGCGCCGGTACTGGCTAAAGCAGCGGAAGCCTTTGCGCTGTTGCTGTTTTCTGCTGTGCCACCATGCTTGTAGGTTTTTTCCAGCGCTTTCAGTGCTGACTCGTCAATTTCTTTTGCCTTGTTCTGATCAAAGGCAACGGGTTGTTGTTTGAAGCGGGCATCCGCCCCCAGTGGATTAACAGCCGACCCCGGCGCTCCCGGGTCCACCGATTTAGGTGACTGTGGGCCCATCGGCGATGCCCCTTTGGCAGCACCCGCGCCACCGCCGCTGTTGATGCGCACCTGCGATCCGGTAATGGAAACGCCACCGGGGTCAAGCGCGATGGTGCCTCCACCGGCTTTCAAGGTAATCGACATTCCGGCATCCAGAATCACGCTGCGACCGGCTTTCACGCTGTGGTCCACGCCTGTCTTCTGCAACCAGTTCTGAGCGGCTTTCTGGTTGATATTGCCCGCCACGGTTTGCGACAGTGTTGCCCCCACTTTCAGGTTAAGGTTCGCACCAACGTCGGTGTTGTAATCCTGACCGATGCGCTCCAGCGCAGCCGCCGCCACCATGCGGTGACGATCATGATCGATGCTTTCCAGGCGATCGTTTTTGATATAGAGATCAACGTCTTTCTGGCCGTGAATAAACAGCTGCTCATTGCCTTTTTTGTCTTCCATGCGCAGTTCGTTGTACCCCCCCGCGCCGGACGTGCTTTGGGATTTGAATGTGGTGCGGGTTTTGTTGGCAGGTAAGGCATAGGGTGATGGATGGGCACCGTTATACAGAGCACCCGTTACCAGCGGCCGGTCGGGATCACCATTCAGAAAACTGACAATGACCTCCTGACCAATGCGGGGCAACGCCATGGCACCCCATTGATTACCAGCCCAGGCCTGACTCACCCGCAACCAGCAACTGCTGTTTTCATCCCGCCGGCCCTCACGATCCCAGTGAAACTGAACCTTCACTCGACCAAAGCGATCGGTGTAGATCTCCTCCCCTTTGGGCCCGGTCACAAACGCGGTCTGCACTCCGGGTATGCGTGGCCGTGGCAGCTGGGCGGGCGGCTTGTATTTCACGTTGGCGGGGATGGCCTGCAACTGCACCGCAAAGTGGCTGCCTTCTTCAGCAGCGCCCTCTTCCAGAACCTGGGGCTGCCTGCCCTCCACCTGCACGCCGGTGACCAGGTACTCCTGATTAAAAGCCTGGTTACCATGCTCCTGCAAACTGAAACGGCAGGCCTCCGTCAAGCGCATGCAGTCAGAATGCGCCTGCACCGTGGCTACCCGGGACTGCTGGCCCAACAGTTGCGCCTGAACATAGCCACGCCCACGGGTGTTGTCCTGAAAATGGCCGGGGTAGTGATAATGCTGCAGTGCGGCATGCTGATCGACGCTGTCATTCACTGCAAGCTCCATTGCCGGCTTTTCAAAATGGTAATCCCGCAGCGCCACGGCACCACTTTGTAACTGCCGGCCGGCATAAAATTCGTAGACCGACTCTTCCCCGCTGACCCGGCCACTGCGGGGACGGTAGCGCAGGCCCGGAACACCGGCCATCAGCCCCATGGCATCATTGCCATCGGCAATCACCAATGTGTGTCCATCCAGCCGTTGTTCAAAGAAATAGAACCAGCCTTCTTCCGCCAGCAGGCGATTGACAAAATCCAGATCCGATTCCCGGTACTGAACACAGTATTCCCGAACGGCGGCTGCGGCCCCCAGCTGCCATCGCACATCGTTGCCCTGGAGGCCGGCATCCTGCAATACCCGGGAGACGATTTCCCGGGCGGACTGCCCCTGAAAAATACGCAACCCACTGCGCAGCCCCAGCAGCCACAGCTTGGGCCGCAGGGTGACCTGATAACGGGTGAAGCGCTGGCCCACACCACCCTGCGCCAGGCTCACCATTTCACCGTGAATATGACGGGGATGCTGCTCATCAAACAGCGTGAGCACCCCCGCTTTACCCAATAGTTCCTGCAGGGGCAGATCACGGCGCTCACAGGCTATGTCCACCGTACATTCATAGGCACTGGAAAGAGCGCCGTGATAGCGAAAGGAGACTAACCGAAGCGTCTCATTCAGCGCTGGAATCTGAAAGGCAAAACGACTGTGATTGGCGGCGAAAGACATGGCGCTCCCTGACTGTCATGCAATTAGAGCCTTCTACATAGACAGGGGGAGCACAGGATTTCAGGGGATTTTCAGCAGGCTC
>NZ_RCHM01000018.1:0-28896 GCF_003671475.1 Ketobacter sp. GenoA1
AAGGCCAAATCTTACCCAATCAGAGCCAAAATAGGGATATGGAAAAAGTAATACCCCTCTGGAGGCCATAGATGGCGGGGCTTCCAGAGCACTTTGTCGTTTTTGGACGGAAAATCCCTAGAACCCCCAAGAGGAAGCCAGCCATGATCCGCTGCCACCTCGCTCGCCTGATGGGGGAGCACAAAATGAAGATCTCTGACGTCATGCGGGAAACCGGCTTGCGCCGCAATACCGTCACCCTGATGTACAAAGAGACCGCCCAGAAAATAGACATTGATGCCCTGGAGCGCCTATGCAATCTGTTCCAATGCGAAGTATCCGACCTGCTGGAGCTGACTGATGGGCAATAAGAGCCAAGCCGCCCTCATCTGCTGGATCGGCGGCAACGATCTCGATGCCGTCACCGGCAAAGAACAAGGCCCCATCTGTGCCACCCTCAAAGCCGAATTGTTCCAATCCGTGGAACTGCTCTACAACTACCCGGAAGAGAAGGTTAAGCCCTACCTCGACTGGCTTACCCAGCAAGTGGATACCCCCATTCACGCCCACCCGGCACCGCTCACCTCACCGGTGAACTTCGGCGAAATCTATCAGCAGGCGAATCAGCACTTAAGCCGCCTGCAAGGCGATCACCACAACATCGCCATCCTGCTCAGCCCCGGCACACCCGCCATGCAAGCCGTTTGGATATTGCTGGGTAAAACCCGTTTCCCGTGCACCTATTATCAGTCCTCCCGCGAAGCGGGGGTACAGCAGGTGGATATCCCCTTTGAAGTGGCGGCGGAATACATCCCCGCTGCCGGTGGCCTCAACAGTGCCCAACTCTCCCAGCTGGCAGCGCTGGATGCCCCGGTGAATGCCGCCTTTGACAGCATCATCACCCGCAACCCGCGCATGCAAACCCTCAAGGCCCAGGCCCAGATCCTAGCCCAGCGCAATGTGCCGGTGCTGATCTATGGTGAAACCGGTACCGGCAAGGAACTGTTTGCCCGCGCCATTCACAATGCCAGCAACCGGGCCAATGCACCGTTCATCCCCCTCAACTGCGGTGCCATTCCTCCGGAGTTGGTGGATTCCGTATTGTTTGGCCACAAGAAAGGCGCCTTTACCGGAGCGGTAGCCGATAAGCCGGGGGTATTTGCCCAGGCCAATGGTGGCACCTTATTCCTGGATGAATTCGGTGAACTGGAGCCCGCCGTGCAGGTGCGGCTGCTGCGGGTACTGCAAGAAGGCACCTTTGTCCCGGTGGGCGGGAGCAAAGAGATCAAAGTGGATATCCGCCTGATCACCGCCACCCATCGCAACCTGATGGAAGCCGTGGCCAATGGCGACTTTCGGGAAGACCTGTTCTACCGTGTTGCCGTGGGTGTATTGCACCTGCCACCGCTGCGGGAACGCGAGGGGGATCTGTCCCTTTTGGCGGAATCTCTGCTAAGATCATTAGGTGAGCAGGATGCCAGCCTCAAAGGTAAGAATATTTCTGTTGAGGCAAAAAAAGTTATACTCAAGCACCCGTGGCGGGGTAACGTGCGTGAGCTGCAATCGGCTTTGCTCCGCGCCGCGCTGTGGAGTCAGGGGGATACCCTGACCGCCGAGGACATCCGCCAAGCCCTGTTCCAAATGCCCGAGAAAAACACCGGCCTGCTGAATCGGGATGTAACACAAGGCATTGATATAAATGAATTATGTGATGACGTGATGCGTCACTATATACCCCTGGCCCTGGACGCTGCCCAAGGTAAAAAGTCCAAAGCAGCGGAGCTTTTGGGTATGAACAATTACCAAACCCTCGATCATAAAATGAAGAAGCTGAACATAACACAGACCTAAAACGAAGCATTGGCACGCTAATCGCTATCCCTGGATGCAACATAAGAAAATTTATCCAAGGAGATGGCCATGATCGAGACAGTACTTAAATTTGCATCAACACTAAGAGTTTACCCACACATGTTAACGGGCAAAATCAAAAACCAAATCGACCAGGTATGGACCATGTTCTGGACCGGTGGCGTCTCCAACCCCATCTCGGTAATCGAACAAATCTCCTACCTGCTGTTCATCCGCCGCCTGGACGAAATTCAGCGCACCGCCGAGCGCAAAGCCCAGGCCACTGGCCAGCCCCTGGAAAACCCCATCTTCAACAAGAAAGAAAACGAACTGCGCTGGAACAACTTCAAAGATAAAGACCCGAACGACATGTTCGACATCGTGCAGAACAAAGTCTTTCCCAAGATCAAAACCCTGCAAAGTCAGGGCAGCTTTGCCGACCACATGAAAGACGCCATCTTCATGATCCCATCCCCCAAGCTGCTGGATCAGGTCGTACAAATGCTCGATAACATCGACATGAACGACAAAGACACCAAGGGCGACCTCTACGAGTACCTGCTCAGCAAACTGTCCTCCGCCGGTGTAAACGGCCAATTCCGCACCCCGCGCCACATCATCAAAATGATGGTGCAACTGATGAAGCCCCAGATCAACGACACCATCTGTGATCCGGCCGCCGGAACCTGCGGCTTTTTAATGAGCTCGGTGGAATACATACAGGCGCAATACCAGGCCGAGCTGACCAAGCCTGCCAACCGCAAGCACTTCAACAACCACATGTTCACCGCCTACGACTTCGACCGCCACATGCTGCGCATTGGCGCCATGAACATGCTGCTGCACGGCATTGAAAACCCCGTCGTCAACTACCGCGACAGCTTGCAGGATCACGGTGCGGGCAACATCAGCGAAGCCTACAGCCTGATGCTGGCCAACCCGCCCTTTAAGGGCAATGTGGATTTTGACATTATCGCCCCAGATCTGCTGCGTGCCCTGGGTAAAAACCCGGCCGCCAAAAAAGCCAAAGTTAAAGAGGAAGAAACCGAAGACGGCAAGAAGAAAACAAAAGGCCCCACTGAAAAATCCGAGCTGCTGTTTTTGGCCCTGATTCTGCGCATGCTCAAAACCGGTGGCCGGGCAGCAGTGATCGTGCCCGATGGCGTACTGTTCGGCTCCACCAAAAGCCACAAAAGCATTCGCCAAAAACTGGTGAAAGAACAGAAGCTGCAAGCCGTGATCTCTTTGCCTTCCGGTGTATTCAAACCCTATGCTGGAGTCAGCACCGCTATTTTGATCTTCACCAAAACCAACTCCGGTGGAACCGACAAAGTCTGGTTCTATGACATGAAGGCCGACGGCTATTCATTGGATGACAAGCGCAGCCAATTGTTTAAAGACGGTGAAGAGCCTACTCACGAGCAAAGCAATATTGCGGACATTCTGGCTCGCTATGCGTCCATTGAAGATGGAAAACCCACCGAAGCCCGCCGCAAGCGCACTCAGCAGAGTTTTATGGTGCCGCTGAAGGAGATCGAGGCCAATGATTATGACCTTAGCCTTAATCGATACAAGGAAGTGGTGTATGAGGAGGTGGAGTACGACGAGCCAAAGGTGATTTTACAGCGGATTAAAGCATTGCAGAAGAAGATGGCAGATGGGGTGAAGGAATTGGAGGCGCTCCTTTGATGAGAATAGTCTCTTTAAGCGATATTGCAGAAATCGTAACTGGTTCAACTCCATCTAGAGCTGATGCGGATAACTTTGGGAGTGATGTTCCTTTCATAACACCATCGGAGTTGGATAAAGGGATTTACGTGACTGAAGGGACAGAATATTTATCCAACCAGGGCGCGTCCCTGTCTCGCGTGATTCCAGAAAAATCAGTGATGGTTTGCTGTATTGGGTCGCTTGGTAAGGTTGGCATTGCTGCTAGTAAATTAGTAACAAACCAACAGATTAATAGCCTGATCGTAAATGAGGGGTTAGCTGATCCACTGTATGTCTATTTTTTCTGTAGGACATTGAAGCCACAGCTTGAGTCAATGGCACCTAAAACTACAGTGGCAATAGTTAATAAATCCCGATTTTCATCGCTAAAAATCCCACTTCCCCCACTAGAAACCCAAAAACAAATCGCCGCCATTCTGGAAAAGGCCGACCAGCTCCGCAAAGACTGCCAGCAAATGGAGCAAGAGCTGAACAACCTCGCTCAGTCGGTGTTTATGGATATGTTTGGTGATCCGGTGAGTAATCCAAAGGGGTGGGAACGCAGGAAGCTCTCTGAATTCTATTTCGATGAAAAAACTGGGACAAAATGTGGGCCTTTTGGCTCTGCATTGAAGAAAGAGGATTTCTCGGTGTCCGGAGTGCCAGTTTGGAACATGGACAACATTACCCTTTCCGGGAAGTTTATTGATCAGCCAACTCTGTGGGTGCCTCACGACAAATACGATGAACTCGAAAGCTATAGTGTATTGCCCGGTGATGTGATCATCTCACGTGCGGGCACCGTTGGGAAAATGGGAGTTGTACTATCTAAGTACCCAGAATCACTCATTAGTACAAATCTAATAAGAGTCAGGTTCGGAGAAAGATTATTGCCCCAGTTTTTTGTATCGCTAATGCTTTACTGTAAGACTCGCTTAAAGAGGCTGAAAGTTGGTGCCGATGGAGCTTTCTCCCATATGAATACTGGGATTCTTGATGAGCTGGAGTTTCCATACCCGCCAATCGATGTCCAAACAAAATATGCAAACTTCGTTGAAAAAATAGATAGTGAGTTAATCAGGTTAAAGAATCTATCTACAGAAATGGACCAGCAATTTAATAGTCTGTCGCGAAAAGCTTTTAGTGGCGAGCTAACCATCAAAGATAGGGCCGCCTAAAAGGACTCATATATGGCAAACACAGCATCCAACTTCGGCTTTTTAGCCATCTGGCAAGAATGCGCCGACATTCAGGAACGTGCCAAAAAAGCCGAAGCCAATATCTACAGTGATGCGCGGGTCAGTTGTTTTTACGCTCGTAACTGTGTGGAGCTGTTTGTCGAAAAAGTCTTTGATATTGATGAGCGCCTGATCCGCCCCCGGCACGATGCCAGCCTGATGACCATGATCCATGATCCGGGCTTTAAGCAAAACCTGAAATACAGCCTGTTCCCCAAACTGAAAGGCATCATCCAACTGGGCAATCAGGCGGTCCATGCCACCGCACCTACCCAACGGGATGCCCTGCAAGCGGTGAAAGAGCTGCACCACGTTCTGTACTGGTTTGCCCGCACCTATACCCCCGGTTTGGATCGTGCCACCTTCGGCCCCTTTGTGTTTGATGAGGCGTTGGTACCGCGTACCGTGGCCATTGATGCCCAGTTGGCCATGTCCACCGCCAACCAGATCAAAGAACTGAAACAGCGGGTCCAGGAACAGGATCAGGCCGCCAGAGAGGTGGAAGCCAAACGCCTGAAAGAAAGCGCAGAGCTACGCTTGGAGAACGAAAAACTTAAACAGGCCGTAGCCCAGGCAGTAGAAGCTGCCGCCAGTGCAGAAGATCCCCACGATTACAACGAAGAGGAAACCCGCCATTGGCTGATTGATCCGTTACTGCGGGAAGCCGGTTGGGCATTGGACCAGGAGAAGGATCGGGAATACCCCGTATCCGGTATGCCGATATCCCCACAGAATCCGGCAGGCAACGGCAAAGTGGATTACGTACTGTGGGGGGATGACGGCACCGCGCTGGCGGTGGTGGAAGCCAAGCGCACCACCTTAAGTCCGGAGCGGGGCCAAACTCAAGCCAAGCTCTATGCCGACTGCCTGGAAAAGCAATGCGGAGTGCGCCCCATTATTTTCTATTCCAATGGCTACGAAACCCGGCTCTGGGATGACCACAACCATCCTCCTCGTACCGTGCAGGGTTTCTACACCAAGGATGAGCTGGCGCTGATGATCAAGCGCCGGGATGAGCGCAAGCACTTTTTTGATCCGCAGCAGGGTAATCGTGATGGTGTCGCGGCGCTCATCGACGACAAGATCACCAACCGCCACTATCAAAAAGCAGCCATCACCGCGATCCTGGAACACTTTGAGGTGGAAAACAGCCGCAAGGCGCTGTTGGTGATGGCCACCGGCACCGGTAAAACCCGCACCATTATCAGCCTGGTGGATTTGCTCACCCAGCATAACTGGGTTAAGAACATCCTGTTCCTGGCGGATCGTAATGCGCTGCTGACCCAGGCGAAAAAGAACTTTGTCAATCTGTTGCCCCGTATCAGCTGCACCCTGCTGGATTCCAACCTGAAAAAAGGCAGTGTGGACAGCCGCCTGTATTTCTCCACTTATCCCACCATGAAGAACCTGCTGGATCGCCCGGCGGACACCCGCCCGTTTGGGGTGGGGCACTTTGATCTGGTGGTGGTGGATGAGGCCCACCGATCCGTGTACGCAAAATATCGCCAGATCTTTGATTACTTTGATGGCTATCTGGTGGGGCTCACCGCCACACCCAAGGATGAGGTGGATAAAAACACCTATGGCATTTTCGATTTGCAGGATGGCATGCCCACCTACGCCTACGAGGATGCCAGCGCTTACGCCGAAGGTTATCTGGTGCCCCCCACGAAGATTTCGGTGGCCACCCAGTTTGTCCGTCAGGGGATCAAATACGACGATCTTAGCGATGATGAAAAAGCCGAGTGGGAAAGTAAGCCGGAGTTGGCGGAGCTAACGGAGGTATTGCCCACCGAGGTAAACAACTTCCTCTTTAATGAGCACACCGCAGAGCTCATGTTCAGTCAGCTATTAAGCAAAGATGAATACGGCGGTATTCATGTTGAAGGGGGCGATGTGATCGGTAAAACCATCATCTTTGCCGCCAACAACGATCATGCCGAGTTCCTGCAAAAGATGTTCGACAAGAACTACCCCAAATGGAAGGGCAAGCTCTGTCAGGTGATCACCTATAAAAACCCCTATGCCCAAAGCCTGATTGATGAGTTCTCGGTGGAAGGCCAGGGTTTTGATCCCAAGAATCCCAAGCTGCGCATCGCCATCTCGGTGGATATGCTGGATACCGGGATCGACGTGCCCGAAGTGGTGAACCTGGTGTTCCTGAAGGTGATTCAATCTAAGGTGAAGTTCACCCAAATGATTGGCCGGGGCACCCGCCTGTGTGAAAACCTGTTCGGCCCCGGTGATGACAAAACCACGTTCAAGGTGTTCGATTATTGCCAAAACTTCGAATTCTTTAACGCCAACCCGGATGGCACCGTGTCCGGGCTGGCTAAACCGGTCAGCCAGCAGGTGTTCGAGAAACGAGTACAGCTGAGCATCTCCATTGCCCACTTGGCCGACAAGCCACCGGAAACCGATGAAGAACGTACAGCAGTGGAGGCGTTAAAGGGCTTGCGCAGTTATACGCTGGATCTGTTGCATCATCAGGTTCAAGGCATGAACCTGGATAACTTTATCGTCCGCCCCAACCGCCAGCATGTGGAACGCTATCTGAAGCGGGAAGCCTGGGATGCCATCGACGACGCCCGGCATACCGAGTTGGAAACCCATATTTCCAATTTGCCCACCGAGGCCGAGCCGTTCAATGTGGATGAACAAAGCAACAACCTGTCCAATCGGTTTGATAACCAGATCCTGTCCATGCAGCTGGCGTTGCTGGAACGGGGTATGGTGCCCGAAGGGTTGCGCATTAAGGTGATGGAGTTTGCCCAACAACTGGAAGGTAAAACCACGATTCCCGCAGTGAAGCAGCATCTGGAGCTGATACAGGACATCCAAACCATCGAGTTTTGGCAGAACATCCAGCTGACCACGCTGGAAGAGATTCGCCGCAAGCTGCGGAACCTTATGTTTGCTCTGGATAGAGAGGAAAAAGAGGTCGTCTATACAGATTTTACTGACAGTGTTTTGGGTGTTAGAGATGTTACCGCGACCTACGATATTGCTCCGCTAGATTTAACGCAGTATCGAAAGAAGACAGAGCTCTACATCAAAGAGCACCAGGATCACCTCACCATTCAAAAGCTGAAGCGCAATAAGCCCATCACCCAGAGCGATCTGGATATCCTCGAAGATCTATTGGTGGCAGCCAGTGGCGTGGCGGATAAAGATACCTATCGGGAGAAGGTGCTGGATCAAAAGCCCTTGGGTACCTTCATTCGTGAACTGGTGGGCCTGGATATGAATGCAGCCAAGGAAGCGTTCAGTGATTTTCTGGATGAGGGTGTTTATAACACCAAGCAAATTCATTTCGTGAATCAGATCATCAACTTCCTGATGAGCAATGGAATACTGGAAGTTCAGCAGATATTCGAACCGCCCTTCACCGATATGCACGATGAAAGTGCCTATGGGTTATTTGATGAAGATAAGGTGGTGGAACTGTTTGGGCGAATCCGAAAAATCAGAGCCAATGCGAATGTAGGAGATATTGCATCGTAGTGGCTTTTTAATAATTACAAAAGGTGACAGCGGATGGCAAAGTCGCAAGCAAAAGTCAGCGAACTGGTGGGAATGATTGAACGGGGCGAGATCCGCTTGCCAGAGATGCAGCGCCGATACGTCTGGCGTGCATCCCGTGTCAGGGACTTGTTGGATAGCTTATATCGCGGTTACCCCAGTGGGGCCATTCTGCTATGGGAAACCGATATGGCGGTGCCCGAGCGGGATTTCTCGGTGGCCCAGAATGCCAGCCCCTATGCTACCAACAAACTATTGCTGGATGGTCAGCAGCGGCTAACCAGCCTGTCTTCCGTTATTCGCGGTGAACCTGTTTCCGTACGCGGCCGCAAGCGTCCCATCGATATTCTGTTTAATTTGGAACACCCCGATACCCTGATGCTGGTAACGGAGGTAAATGAGGACGATGGCGATGAGGATCTCATGCACGATGAGGCGGACGCCGGAGATGATGAGATTCAAAAGCGCCTGGATAAAATGACATTTGTGGTGGGCAGTAAAAAGATTGCCAGCTTGCCACATTGGGTGTCCGTGACCGAGGTGTTCCAGAGCAGCTCAGAAACTGACATTTTGAAGCAAGCCGGTGTCACTGGATTTGATGATCCGCGCCTTGAAAAGTATCAGTCCAGACTGCGCCAGCTTAAGAGCATTGCCGATTACGAGTATCGCCTGGACATACTGGAGCGCAGCCTGTCCTACGAGGAGGTCACCGAGATCTTTGTTCGGGTGAACTCCCTGGGGGCTAAACTGCGGGGCTCCGACCTGGCTCTGGCGCAGATCACGGCCAAATGGCGTGATTCTCTGAAGATCTTTGAGAAATTTCAGAAGGAATGTACTGATCGAGGCTTTGATGCGGAGCTGGGTACCTTTGTGCGGGCGTTGGTGTGCTTTGCTACCGGTCAAAGCCGGTTTCTTACAGTGAACACCTTGAGCCTGGATCGATTGCAAGATGGATGGGATCGAGCCAAACCTGGCTTGGAATACGCTATCAACTTTTTGAAAAGTAATATCGGCGTAGATTCGTCGGTACTGCTTTCTTCACCTTACTTTATGATCCTTCTGGCCGTGTTTGGCGAGCAATGTGATTACGAAATGGGGGCAGAAACCGAGAAGGAGCTGCGTCGCTGGTTCCTGTCAGCAAATGCCAAGGGGCGTTACAGCCGTGGCTCCTCAGAAAGCATGTTGGACCAGGACTTGGGTGCCCTGCGACGAGGCCAGGGTGTCAGCGGCCTGATTGATAACCTGAAGCAGCAGTTTGGTCGGGTAGATATCGAGCCGGATGATCTGGTGGGCCGTTCCCAACGCAGTGGTTACTTCAAAACGATGTTTTTGGCCTTCCGGCAAGACGGAGCCAAAGATTGGAATTCCCGTTTAGCCATCGATCTACAGCACAGCGGAGCGCAGCATAAGCTTCAGTTCCACCACATTTTCCCTCAGGGCTATTTAAAAGGTGCCTATGAGGCGAAGCAGGTGAATGACATCGCGAATCTTGCATTCATCGGTGGCAAGACTAATCGCAAGATCAGCGATAAGGCACCGACCGACTATATGTTGCCGTTGATCGAAGCGCATGGAACACAGATGTTCGACGCCCAGTGTGTACCCACAGTCAAGAATTTGCTGGAGAAGGACCAGTACCTGGACTTCCTGGCGGAACGACGCCGAATGATCACTGAGCGTTTAAACAGCTTTTTGAACTCTGAGTGACAGAGGCAGGATAAATCTATTTGTGATCGCATAATAATATTTATTGTTTTGCGTGGTGGTTTGGATTGGGTGTTTATTATTTCATTTAAAAACAGTTGGTTATGATTTGGCACGGTAGTTGATATAGGTGTGGAGAATACATCTATCGGAGAAACGCCATGTTAAACAAAATTATCTTAAACCCTAACGATGAAGTGACCTGCCCTCACTGCGAAGAAACCTTCGCTTTGCGTGATGGCCTTACTCAACAGCTGATCGATCGCTATCAAGCGGATCATGAAGCGATGCTCAGTTCTGAAAAGACAGCCCTTGAGCAGCGCTTGATTAAAGAGATCGAACGGCAGCAGAAGCGACACTATGAAGGTCAGCTGGCAGATTTAAAGGAGCAGCTGCAAGAGAGCCTGGCGGCCACTCAGAAAAGCCAGAATGCCTTGGAGGCAGCGCGTAACGCTGCGATTGAGAGTACACGCTCAGAGATGCTGGCCGAAGCCTCAGCCCTGCGTGAGACGCTGGAAGAAAAAGATGCCAAGATCGCAGAGTTCCGCAAGGTAGAATTGGCGCTCCGCAAGCAGACAACAGCACTTCAGGAGAAGCAGGCTGAGGTGGACCTGGAGATTGCCCGCCGTGTTGATGCCGAGCGTGCGCAGCAGGAAGCCAAGCTGGCTGAAACCTTCGCGTTGAAAGAAGCTGAACTGCGGAAGAAGATTTCGGATGCTCAGAAAACCAATGAAGAGCTGACCCGAAAGCTGGAACAAGGCTCACAGCAGCTTCAGGGTGAAGTGCTGGAGATGGAAATTGAAAATCTGCTGTCTCAATCCTACCCATTGGATGATGTTGAGCCAGTAAAGAAAGGTACCCGTGGTGCTGATGTGATTCAAACTGTGAAGCTGCGCTCTGGCACCCATTGTGGAAAAATCGTATGGGAGACGAAACGTGCAGAAAATTGGTCTTCAGGCTGGATCGGAAAGCTGAAGGAAGACATGCAGATTGCCGGTGGCGATGTCGCCGTTTTGGTAACGACTGCCTTCCCATCAGGTGTTAGCGATCCGATGTGTATCTATGAAGACGTGTGGATCGTAAGGCCTGATTTGGTTAAGGGTATGGCAGAGGCATTGCGAGCCGTACTAATCGAGTCGCAGCGGCAAAAAGCCATCACGATTGCGAAAGGTGAGCAAATGGAAACACTGTTTGACTACATTTGCAGTAACCAGTTTGCCCAGAGAGTGCGAGCCATCGTTGAAGGCTATGAAGAAATGCGCAGCGACCTGGAAAAGGAAAAGGCGGCCATGGCTCGGCTTTGGAAAAAGCGTGAAGGCCAGATCGGGCGAATCGCAACACAGGTGGTGAGTGTGTGCGGTGAATTGCAGGGGATCTCGGCTAGTTCGTTGCCGTATTTGGAATCGATAGCGGTTTTGGATGTTGAGTGACTCTGGATGTTTTAGATTTAATCTCATACAGCTGTTTTTGGTGTATGTAGGGCTCATTTTGGAGCCCTTTATTAAAATTTATCTCGGATATATCGTTGCGGCCAAAACACTTATTCAATTGTTGGTGTGCCGTTTGAACATAAAAGAATTTTGATTATTCAGTTTTAAATGTGGGGAACATCATGGTCGAAACAGATTACAGTTTAACAAATTTATGGCCGGAGTTTTCCCGGATAGCTGTTAGTGATTTCACGTCGCCAGAGGGCTTGAGTGCTTATTTTGTAGCAGCCCTTTTCGGTTTGGCTCTGCTTTTTTCGGTGCTTTCTATATTTAATTACTTTCTAGCCAACTCCCATTTGCGTTTCTACAAGAAGTTGTTGAAAGACCTTACCGTTGAACAGTTGTTGGATCGTCGGCGAGAGTTGGTGAATGCTGCGCTAGCCAATAAGGATTATGGCCGTTTATGGCGTGAATTTGATGAATCGTTGGTTCATATTCCACAAAAGCAACGCTTGTGTAATACGCTTGATGCAGCGCACTTTTTCAATACACATACTATCGCTCGGGGTCTTACCGAAAACCGTCTATTGGCTGCTGTACCTGGATTCTTAACAGCTATTGGTGTTATCGGTACATTTGCAGGCTTACAGCTTGGGTTGGGGCCACTTGGCGATCTAGATCCGACAAATGCCAAGGTGGATGACCTGACTCATGGAATCTTTGGCATGATTGGTGGAGCCTCCATTGCTTTCATGACGTCGGTCTGGGGAGTGTTAACAAGCGTACTATTTAACTTCTTTGAAAAGCTGCTGGAAAGAAGTATCCGTGGTTCCATTAGCGCCTTCCAGAATGAAGTTGATTATCTTTATCCAAGAATAACTGCGGAGCAAAGCCTGTCAAATATTGAGGATTTTACTCGTCAGAGTAATGATCGTTTGGCTGAACTTGACGAGAAAATCGGGCATAAAATGCAGGAGGCTATGCGCGAAGCGTCTGGAATAATCAGTGAAAGTGTCGCCCAAAGCCTTAACACCATTCTTGGGCCTGCAATCGAACGATTAGTCGATAACGCGCACTCTGGATCAGAAAAGGCCTTGGAGTCTCTATTAGACCGATTTTTACAGGGGGTTGGGTCGGCAGGAGATTCCCAAAAAGCCATGATGGAGCAGGCAGCAAAGGAAATTACGGTAGCATCAGGCGGCATGACTGATGGGTTAAATCAGTTCTCTAGCAGGCTTGAGGAGCAACTGAACAGCATGGTGACGAAGAACGCCAATGTGCTTACCCAAGTGAATGATATGGTCAAGCAGCAGTTCGAATCGCAATCTCAACATGAAAAGCAACGCCAAGAGCAATTTGCTATCAATATGGGGGAGTTCTCGGCTAACTTGAGAGGGCAGCTATCTGGGCTGGCCGAACAGAATGCCGAGATGCTCAAAGCGGTTCAAAGTGAATTATCAGGGCAAATAGAAGAGCAACAAGGTCGAGAAATTGCACGCCAAAAAATTCTACATGATCAGATCAAGGGCTTCCAGGCGACGCAGGAGCGTGTCACAGAGAGTATTGAAAGTGTACTTTCTGATCAAAAGGAACAAAGCGTTGAACTCCTATCTGGTCTGCGCACTGTTGTTGACCGATTCGAACAACTTTCGATAAGCCATCAAAACGCCACTTCTGCTATGCAGGCTGCCTCGACTGAATTGAAAGCTGGATCAAACCAACTTGGCATATTGTCGGCAAATCTCAAATCTGCAATAGATAGTTTTGGGCAGCAGTTGACTGCGGCGCTGGACAAAGCAGATTCGGTTACTCAGGTTAACTCAGAACTTTCCACTAGGTTTAAAGAACTAGTGGGAGATTTACGGGGGGCAGGTGAGGAAGTAACAAGGGCTTCAAATACATTTAACGAAGCAGCCTCGAAAGCAGAAAGTGGATTGACTTCAGTAGATAGGCACTTTAATTCTTTGGCAGAATCACTCCGTGAGCATTTGGCTGAGGTACAGCAGCAGGTCTCTAAACTGTTGTCAGACTATGCCGAAACAGTTCAGTCTCAAACTGTTGCCCGACTAAATACATGGAATGAACAGACAAATAGCTATATATCTTCCATGACTGATGCCGTTCGAACACTAAGTAGTGTCGTGGATGAGATTGACGGCAAAGTTTCAACAAGTGGTGCGGGTGGCAACGTATGAACACATTGAAAGGCCGCTATCAGAATCACCAAGTTGATGAGGAAAACCCTTATTGGATTTCCTTCTCAGATATTATGGCTGGTTTGCTAGTGATATTTGTTCTGGCAGCTGTTGCCTTAATTTTGGAACTGACACAAAAGAGCGAGCAGTGGGATGAAGCCATCAAGGAAATCGCAAAGGCGGAGCAAGTGAGAAAGGATCTGCTCCGCGAAATAGAACAGGAATTGAATGCTATGAATATCCCAGTAAAAATTAGTGATAATGATACGGTGTTGAGAATACCAGAGGATGTTTTGACCTTCGCACAGGGTCGGTTTGATATTCCTGGCGACGAAAAGTCGCAACGAATTGCTCTTGATATAGGAAAAGTTCTATTCGCAAGCATCACAAAAGACGAGCGTTGGAAGTATCTAGATACAATCTTTGTTGAAGGGCATACAGATAGAGTACCGTATCGTAATCGATCGATAAAAGGAAACTGGGGATTGTCAACTTTTCGGGCAATTTCTGTTTGGAATTATTGGAATCAAACGATGGATGAAGGGTTTCGTCTTGATATGTTGAATAATCACTTAGGCAAGAAGCTCTTTTCTGTAAGTGGCTACGCAGAGACGCGTCCAGTACCATGTTCAAACGCGGGTTCTGACATAAATGATCGTGAACTTTGCCCCACAGGGATTCTGGATGAAGAAGAATCACTAAGAAAGAATCGTCGTATTGATATCCGGTTTACGGTAAGGCGCCCAGCCCTTGAGGACTACCAGGCGATAAAGCAGGCTTTGGATTAGATATGAAGCTGCCTGATTTGACAATAAAACTACCTGAGTGGCAGGAAGCAGATTTCCGTCTTGTTAGGGAGGCAGAAAAAGAAGTGCAATCCATTGGTCGTAATGCAGGTAGGGGGTCTGACAGATTCAAGGATGCATGCAGGAAATTACTTGTTGTTGCAATGCATGGCGATGTGGATTCGCTGCCTGATCGCATTACAAATCGGGTTGATGTGAGGGCTTTTACCTTTCTTCTGTCCACCTCGGAAAAGTTTGTGAACAGTGTCTCGGTGACGCGACAGTTATTGGATGCACTAGTAACTCCCTGTGCGACAATGAGTAAATTGGCTCTGATGCAGCTTATTCGAGCGTATTTTGTCAAATATGACACCATAGCAGAAGTGGGCGTTCTGAAGTATTGGAAGAGTTTTATACAAGAACAGTTAAGCTTTTTAGGTTTAAATTCCGGTACTAGTGATCTATCTTCGTATGCAAACTACTCGTCTGTACTTTTCTCTCCTGCTGGGCCGGAAGATGTGGTCGCTTTTGCTAAAAGCGAAAGTCTGGATTTCGACAGCGCTTTAAAATTGATGGGGCTTACGGGATTTAGTAACAGCCGATTCTTAACCCTCTGTCGTTACCAATACTACTTGGAAACCTTACGCACTATCCCTGTTGGTTCAGAGCATCAAGTCCTCTTTGAAATCGTAAAAAGGGATGTTATTAATTCGCCATTCAGTGGTGATAGATTGCTGGGGCATGCCCTGCTAGAAGTTTTGATTGATCGATCTGAAGGACAACTAATAAGTCAAGCATGGCAAGGCGTGATACTTTCTATAGCTGGTGATCCTCGAGTACCAAAATCAAGTTCGAATTATCAACAGTGGTGGACTCTCCTAGGTGAGAAGCGGATATCGCTGATGCGCGGATGGCTAAGCCGCTTTGATCTTTCGCTATTCTTGAGGGTACTTGAACAAAGTGCTAAGGATGATAGAAACACTGACATGGAGCGAATGTTTGGGCCGCGAAAGATCTTTTTGGAAGGGCTTCTTGATCAGCGCGTGGTTTTAGAATCAAGGCTCTTCCTGACTAGATCCGCAGCAACGTATCTTGTTCAGAATTACAAAGAAGATGAGCTTCCTTCATTTGCTTTGGTTAAGGGTGGTCAGGCATCCGTTATATACCTTAGGCTTGAGAACGGACTTCACCTTGTAGAAGGAACTCACAGCTTTTCAATCCGGATCATGAACAAGCTTCCAAAAAGATCGAATCTTGATGATTATGCGGTAAGCGTTTTCCATTCTCGAGATCTAGGAGCTGGGCTCGGCGAGTCCTATATAAGGGAATTCCAGCGAGATGGTGGGTTGCTCGAGACAACGCACTATCCTGAATTAACTTGGCAACACAAAGTCATTGATCACTTAAGTAACTTCAGATTGAAACTTGATATTGGAAGGCTCATTCCTCCTAGCCAATATCGAGAGTACAAATCTAAGTTTGGGGCTTATTAATAATGGGAATCAGGGATTTTATAAACGGTTTAAAATCAGCCAAGCAAGAAGCATTGATTACTTGGCGGGTTGATCCTAGAGAAGGTGTTGATTTTATCATGGATCGTAAGGTGCTTTCTGATCCTGAAGGTTTCGCTATCAATAATCCATATTTTGGGATGCAACTTGCCTATTTGAAAGGCATGGTCGAGCAATCCAAAGCAGTAAGAAATGCAAATGGATTCACAATTGTTTCTGCTGAGGTTGTGGATTTAGGAGAAGATTTCACGTCACTATTCGACTTCCCAGATTATTACTCAGGTAGTTACCTTTGTAAGTTTGATGGCAATACTGGAAGATCATCTTTCAAAGCCTCAATAGAACTTAATATGAAGGATGGTAGCACAATTCAGCGATATTCTGTTTTTGGACCATTTATAAAGGTTGCTGAGAACGAAATGTACATGCTGACTCCTGCTGATTGGCGTGCATTAACTGCGCTGAATTACCATCAGGAACTAAATCCAGAGCTTAGAGGGGAGTACGAAAACAACTGGTTGGTATTTCAGTTGCAAGTTGGAAAGCGCGCTGGGATGCCCATAAATTTAGCTCACTTTGATAATTTGGAACTTGTTAGTCCTGACTCTGTTGGTGTGTCAATAGATGGTTTACCTAATGGGGACATATTGTTAACTCCATCTTTTGGATCTGGAATTGGGGTAGATGATATTAAGGCCAGATTAGGTCAGCTTTCCGGGGACGATGGGCATTGTATATTGCGAGTAAAAGACAAGTTCGTTCTTCTTGATGAAAAGCGCCTTGAAGCCGCTAAAGAAATATTGACTAATCACAGAATCCCAAAAGAACAAGTATCTTCCTTTTTACAGTCACCTACTGCGTATTTGAGCGCTGCATTGATTGATCTGGATACTGGCTTTTCATTACGTGTTCATGGTGCAGAGAAATTTAGTCATCGATATTTTGGAGATGTTGAAAAGTCTGGCGTAGATTGGTTCTCAAAAGCGTCGAACCTTGTCGAGCCACCGGCGCATTTGATGCGTCTGATCGACAGTCAGGAGAAGCTAGAAGAAGTTGAGATCTTAATTAGCGATGCGAAGAAGACTGGTGCTCAGTTAATCGAATTAGATGATCGTGTTTTTGATATTTCTGACGAGGATAAAGTTGATGAGTCTCTATCTTCTATCAAATCAGCACTAATTGACGGCACTAACTGTTTTGAAGGCGAAGAGCCCTCACTCGCAGAAAACAATGTTGATACCACTCCAGATAGAGCTGTTGTTGCGATTGATAGCAACGACGATAGCATAGAATTCAGCAGGGATGCACGAGTAACGGGGTTGGATTTGGCAGCTCAAAATTTTGAACTGAACAATCTTAAACGTATGCCTTATCCTCACCAAGAGGAAGGTATATCCTGGATGTTGGCTCACCTGGATCAAATTCTAAGAACCAACGAGTCAAGTGGTGCCCTGCTTGCCGATGATATGGGGCTTGGAAAAACCTATATGACACTCGTGGCTATATCTGAGTGGTATTTACGTTGTAAGCAACGAAATATATCTCAGAAGCCCGTGTTAATTGTTGCGCCTCTGAGTTTGATTGAAAATTGGCAAGCTGAAGTTGATGCCACATTCAATAAATCACCATTTATCGATATGGTTGTACTTCAGGCTGGAGGCGATCTTCCAAAATATAGGATAAAGGGTGCGGGTAGAGAGACCATACAAGAATTTTCAGATCAGGATGTGATTCAAGATCAGGACCAGATTCGTTATGCATTGAAAGTTGGTAGTGTTTATGGATCTGAAAGGTTAGATATTCCTAATCGGTTGGTGTTAACCACCTATCAAACACTCAGAGATTACCAGTTTTCTCTAAGTCGGATCGATTGGAGTGTGGTTGCGTTTGATGAAGCCCAGAACCTTAAAAACCCTAATGCATTAGCAACAAGAGCTGCTAAAGGCCTCAAAGCTGATTTCAAGCTTCTGGCGACGGGGACACCTGTTGAAAACTCGCTCAAGGATTTTTGGTGTCTTCTAGATACGGCCGTTCCAGGTTTGCTGGGTGCTTGGCAATCATTTAGACAAGATTTTATTTCGCCAATTTTGTCAGCGGCACCAGATAATCTAAATCAGGTAAGATTGGATATTGGTAGACAGCTACGTTCTCGAGTAGGTGATTACATGTTAAGGAGAACTAAAGCAGAGAAGCTTAAAGGGCTACCAGAAAAGCGTATTTATTCCGGAGATAAGGATGCTTCCGAAGATAATTTTCTTCCAATCCTTTCTGGCATGATGACTGGATCGCAGTTGATTTATTACGATGAGATTATCGACCATGTAAAAGGCCAGGGGCCGGAAGATAAAAGAAGCGTAATTCTCCCCAGTTTAAGACGGCTTAAGGTCGCTAGCATTCATCATGACATAGACTCTCGGTCCTCAATTCCCAGCGTTCCTGCTGAACTATTGAAGCAGGCCCAGTCATCTGCAAAAATCCAGTCCTTAGTTGCTGTCCTTAAAGAAATCCAAAGTAGGCAGGAGAAGGTGCTTGTTTTTGCTGAGACCAAGGCTGTGCAGGCATATGTTTGTGTGTTAGTTGCCACAATCTTTAAGGTCCCTGTCGAGATCATAAATGGTGAAACTAAAGCCGTTGCAACTAAGCGGGATTCCATGACTCGAAAGGCGATTATTGACCGCTTTCAGTCAGAGAAGGGCTTTGGAGTAATAGTTATGTCTCCAGTGGCTGCTGGTGTTGGATTAACTGTTGTGGGCGCTAATAACGTTATTCATCTAGAGCGCCATTGGAATCCCGCCAAAGAAGCTCAGGCCACTGACAGGGTGTACCGGATTGGGCAAGAGCGAGATGTTAATGTGTATATTCCGATGGCGCTTCATCCAAGTGTTCGATCTTTCGACCAGCAATTAAATCGACTTCTTGCAAATAAGGTTGATCTCAGTGATGCGGTAGTTGCTAACCAAAGCATCGAAGCAAATGACTTGGCGGGGTGTTTTTAAAGGCCTTATAGCTTCTAGAATTGGTGTTCCGAGCTTCGTAATTTTCTCGAAAGACCAGTTTTCAAGATTCTAGTTGAGTTCAGTGCTGTCAATTTATGTGTGGTCAGACGAAATAATTGCGGACAAACTATGCTTACCTATGCAACCAAAGTGTGGCCAAAGCGGCCAAACTATGCTTTCAGGAACACTGAAGCCATCAAAAGTCAGCGTCAAGAACCTACTGTAGACCGGGTGCGTGAACACCTCGGCACCGGCAGCAAAAGCACCATCGCGCCACTGCTCAAACGTTGGCGATCAGATAACGGAGAGGCGGCCGATATCGGCGGGCTACCGAACGACTTGATCGAAGTGGTGAAATCACTGCATGAGCGGGTACAGCAAATGGCCGACCATCGCATCGAGCAAGCCCGTCAGGAATTTGAAGGTTTCAATCAAGCGCTTCGCAAAGAGTTGACCGAGGCCAAAAACACCATCGTACAGCTAACAGCCCGACAACAAGACCTTGAGAACCAGATTGAGCGGCAAAACAAAGAAAAAGGTGAGGCAGAAAAGTCTCTGGAGGATGCGCGTATCAGCCTGGTTAAAGCCGAGTCCCAACGAGACGAAGCGATTGCGAGGACTACTGAACTGAAGGGAAGCGTTGCTGAACTCAAGCAGGAAAACAAGGATATTCGAGAGCACTTTGAACACTATCAGCAACACACTGCGGAAGACCGTCAGCAGGAGCGCGAACAGTTTCGTGCAGTTACCCAGGGATTAAAAGACCAGGTTCGGGATCTTCAACACCGGCTCACCCAGGCCGAGTCCAAAGCGTCCGAGTTATTTGATGCCAATGCACAGCTACAAAGCAACGCCGGCAAACTTGAACAGGTCAATACAACACTAAACAGGGAGCTAAACGGAAAGGTAGAAGATATCCACGCGTTGAAAAAAAATCTTGAAGACTCGTTAACGAAGTACCGGGATTTCCAGCATAAAAATGAACAGTTGGTGGAAAACATGGCAGTGATCACCACTCAGAAAGCAGAAGTGGAGAAGCAAGTGGCTGTGTTATCCCAGGCATTGGAGGCCGCCAAAGCTGAACTAAAAGCCTGCCAGGACAAGATTGTATTTCTGACTGACGAGAACAAGGTAATAATTCAGGAAAAGGCGATGATCCAGGGGCAATTCAAGCAACTACAGGGCTCGCTATGATCGCGTTAGAGCCAAACTTGTCAAATTTGTCGGTTCTTCCACAGGACCCCTGTAACACTGGTACATAGCCGCCTTTTGGGCGACTGCGATAGGAATCCGATTTATGAACAACAAACCACCCCAATTGGCCACTAACCTATCGTTACGTAACGAGGAGTCGGGTCAGATTGTCCGCCAGGAGTCCGAAACGCTGCGTCATTACCTCCAGGCAGCCACCTCCGAGAATACGCGGAAGGCCTATCGATCGGCCATCCGGCAGTTTGAAAAATGGGGTGGCCGTCTGCCGACGGATCGGGATACGGTGGTTCGCTACCTGTTAGCCCGTGCCGAGTCGCTTAACTCTAGAACCCTGGATCTCCATCTGACGGCCATCGGTCAGTGGCACCACTATCAGGGAGTTATTGACCCAGTGAAAGATCCGCTCGTACGCAAAACAATGGAAGGCATTCGGCGCACCCATGGCCAGCCCAAACGCAAAGCCAAGGCACTGCGTCTGGAGCACATTGCGCAGATGGTGAATCACCTGCGGCACTTACCGGACAGTAAAAAGAAGCACCGGGATATGGCGATGCTGTTAACCGGTTTTTTCGGTGCCTTTCGCCGCAGTGAACTGGTAGCCATTCAGGTCAGCGATCTGGTGTGGGAGCCGGAGGGTCTGATCATCCGGTTACCTCGCTCCAAAACGGACCAGCAAGCAACAGGGCTGGCCCGTGCGCTGCCCTTTGGGGCCTCCAGTTGTTGTCCTGCCAAGGCTGTCAAAATTTGGCTGGAAAGCGCAGACATCGTCAGTGGTCCGCTTTTCCGGCCGGTAAATCGTTGGGATCAGGTTCAGGCAAAACACCTGAATCCGGGGGCCGTTAATGATCTGCTTAAAGCACTGGGCGAGACGTGTCAGTTCGACTTTGTTCCGGATTTGAGTAGCCACAGTTTTCGACGAGGCTTATCCACCTCGGCAGCACGGGAAAGGGTTGATTTTGAGCTGATCAAGAAACAAGGCGGCTGGAAAAATGACGCCACCGTATGGGAATATATTGAGGAAGGACAACAGCTATCCGACAATGCGACAATCATATTGATGGAAAAAATGGCCGAACTGTTATCACCAGATTACTGAGAGCAGTTTGGCTGTTCCATATACGTTATCTGAGCCGACCTACATGATTTCGCCTATCGAAGCCTTCTGTTAATCTTGAATCGAATATCGGTGAAAATATTGGTAATAAGCCAGTCATTGCGAATTTCGATATACTGAGGCTATTGCCGTTTTTTGTGGAGAAGGACGATGACAACAGTTTTGTCTCTACCCACAGCGCCTCTGAGCACATCTTCTACCAATTCGCCGCGCGACACAGAGACCAAGTCTGGCAATAACTCGAACGAGCGCAAACAATTAGAACTGTCTCAGACTCAAATTCAGCGGCATATCGAATCTCACCGCGCCGTTACGACACAGCACAGTTCACCACCCAATTACCAGTATCAGCCACTCGATGGCGCGCTTTATATCGTCTCAGGTGATGTCGTGTTTGACACTTCAGCTGAGCCCAACAATCCCCAAGCAACACTGGAAAAAGCCCAGCTAATACGGATGGCCTCCATGGCACCCATTGACCCTTCACTACAGGATCGTAACGCTTCTCAACAAGCGATGATGATGGTGACCCAAGCAAAAGGTGAGATTAACACAGTGTCGGCCGAGTCATTGGGTCGACACATTGATGTACTTGTGTGACGATTCGAATTCCCTGAATGAAAAATACCAGCGGTATAGGTTTCAAATCGATGGATTATCCATTCCTGTGACCCTAAACGTTTTCGTCTCGACAGGCTTCCTCCCCAAATTCGAATTCAATGGTTGTGTGCGCGAGATCGAACTCGCGGAGACGATTGGCAATTGTCCTTTTCAACCCAAGTTGCTGCTCCAAGTTTAATGCTCGTTGCAATACCAAGTGCGCGGTAAGCACATGGTGCTCACCATCCAGTGACCACAGGTGGAGGTGGTGAACACTGCGGACGTCATCAAGTGTGGACAGACTGCGGTGAAGTGACTCCGACAGTGATTTGTCAGGCGCTGCCTGAAGAAACAATCGAGTGGTACTCCAAAGGTTTTTGCCGACATTGAACAAGATATAGAGCGTAAAAACGATAGACAGTGCTGGATCTAAAATAGGCCAATCCACAAAGAGCAAGACAACGGATACAATCAAGACAGCCACCCAGCCGAGTACATCTTCCAATAAATGCCAGTTCAAGACTTTTTCGTTAAGCGTTTTTCCATGGCTAAGCTTGTAGGCAGCGAATCCATTGACCATGACACCCAGAATAGCCAATCCCAACATCCCTTCGACGACAGGCATTTCTGGTTGCAGTAGTTTTGGAATAGCTTCTGACAGCACCCAAACTGGGGTACTAGGGATTTTCCCTCGTAAACGGACAAAAGCCTCTGGAGCCCCCGCCATTCCTGGGCTCCCAGGGGGTATTACTTTACCGAACCGGTAAATACCCCTCAATTGAGCGCATCAGTTCCTCCAGATCCGGTAGTTTTTCACTTAATTCGAAGGTATAGATACCCTTTAAGTTGATGTTATACCAAGCCACTGGGGAGGCCTGTTTGACGATCTGTACCCGTTTGTTGTCGCCGTGATATTCGAAGCTCGTGAGCAGCTGGCTGAGTATGCTGGAGTTAAAGTAGATGATGGCGTTGGTGACCAAGCGGGCGCACTCGTTCCATAGCTGGATCTCTTCATCAGAACTCCCACGGAACTGATCCCCATTGACGTTGCTGATCGCTCGACGCAGCTGGTGATAGGCCTCCCCCCGGTTCAAGGCTCGCTGAACGTAGTTGCGCAGACTGGTATCATCGATGTAATTCAGCAGGTAGGTCGCTTTCACCAGACGGTTGTACTCGGTCAGGGCCTCCAACAGAGGGTGGTTGCTCTTATAGCCTGAGAGTTTCCGAACCAGCGTGGCCTGTGTCGTTTTTCGCTCTTTGAGTGACACTGCGATCCGCTGGATAGTATCCCAGTGCTGCATGATACGTTTAGTGTTGATGGCTTTTTTAAGCTGTAGCTGGATTCTCTGATCCTCGTCTTCCTTTACATCGAACATCTCATTGATCACACGACCAACCTGCGCGTAACGCGGGGCAAAGCTGTAACCGAACAGGTCCAGCAGAGCGAAATTGACGTGATTGACCCCGTGGGTATCTGTTGAGAGTACGTCCGGGATGATCTCCGAGCTGTTATTCATTAACAAGTCAAAGATGTAGTGGGATTCGTGTTCATTCGCGCCGATCACCCGGGTATTGATGGCGGCATGGTTGGCAATTAAGCTCATGGCCGAGACGCCTTTCTGAGTACCGAAGTACTTCGAAGAGTAGCGTGTTTTGAAGGTCTCTCGCCTAGCCTCGAACTTTTGGCCATCGGCACTGGCGTGGATAACATCCTCTTGGATGTTGTAATGCTTGAAGATGGGAAGCTTGGCTGTCGCGTTGCTGATGTTGTCGTTAGCCGTATTCAGGGTTTCCAGTCGTAGATAGTTTGCCTGGATGGTGCTGAGCTGGTCATAGGTGCGATCGGAGATTTGTGCCATACCGTAGATTCCTTGGTTAGTCGCATTTCCCACTAGAATCGCCAACAGGTCATATTCGTGGACTCTGCTCTTGGGCTGCGAGCCCAGCACATGTTCAAAGCAGTCAATGAATCCAGTGTCGCGATCCACCATGCGAAGCACATCGGCAACGCCCGTCGTCGGTATTTGCTGGAAGAATGGGTTGTTGACCAAGTACTTTTTACTTGCCGTCGGTAACCGCCACAGGCGCTTACCCTTGGGATTACGTAGAATAATATTTCGGTTATCGCCTCGTTCCAGATATTCACTGACTTCATGCAAACGGATCTCCAGCTCCCTGGTCATTGGCTCAATCAGCTTGTTCGGTTCGGCGGCCAACTTTGGTAGCTGGGTTTGCTCCAGCAACTTTGCCTTATCCCTTCGCCAACGTTCTCGACTCACCAGATCTGCTTCCAAGGCCCTGTATTTAATAACATTCGGCAAGGTCAGTTGCCCATTTAACCGATCGGGAATCTGTAGATACAGGTACCACTCGTAGCGACCTGGCTTAAAATTTCCACCCTGGTCCTGCAAGAGCGGCAACTGTTTTTTGGGAGGTAGACGGCCGTCTATATTTGCCTTTGAGATGACTCCTTGATCTGATAAGTCGAGTCGAGCGTGATCCAGTACTGCTGCTAGGCGTTGAGTGCCTTCACGGCCTTCAAAGCGCAGGCAAAGAAACAGCTGCCGAAGCAACCCTTCCCTCAAGCTATCTCTCTGGTCATAATACTGCCACATAGCTTCCTCAACGGAACGCTTTTGCTCATTCAGGAACAGGCAGACGGACTCCAGCTCTTTAGCCGCAAGCAGCTTCAACGCCTGCTGCTTTACCGCTCCAAAGGGTTGCTGTTGATCGATGCTCTCATCAATGAACAGGTGCAGAACTTCCGCCGCCTTGCTGACATTTTTAGCGGCTTTTTGCCAGTCTTGATAAACCGCGTCCTGCGCATATGCCTTGGCTTTTTGTTTTATCTGTCGAACATGATGAACAAAACCATCGGCAATGCGTTCCAGTGCCTGCACCCGGCGGGTTTGCAAATAACACAACAGATAAAGGCGTTGATTGCCAATAGACTGGTGCTTCAGCTTGGCACCGTAGTAATCCACCCTCTCAGCAAAGTGCTGCTGATTCTTCGAGGACAGAGATAACACGCTCAACACCTCATTAACTTCCGGCATCCATGACTGGATATAGGAATGCACGGTAAGCTCTTTCTCCAGCTCAGTCCCTGTGAAGTTTCTGGCCGATTGACGCAACTGTCGCAGGGTTAAGGAGTTATTTCCAATGACAAGTTCAGACAACATCACTGCCAAGTCCGCAGATATGAGTTCCTCAAGCTTACGGATAAACTGATCGTTTGTGACGCCCACAACTTCACTGATCAAGTCCTGCAGAACAGTGTACCCTGGGATGGCGATTTTTTGTGCTGATAAGCATTCTATAGCCCTGTCGAATAGGGATCTCGGTTGACCCCATGCCCGTGCATGCTCATTTAGATCCTTTATCAACGCCGAACTATGACTTTTGTTGAGCCAACGCTGATGGCCCGTCAATTTGAAGATGCGTTGGTAAATCCGAACACGGGCCTTCTGAGTAAGATTGAAGGGTCGGAGACCAGGGCCGGGAAAGACCTCGGAACACACATACTTGAGGTCCTGCTTAATTTGATGGTAGCCGGGACTCAACATGATGGGCTTCACTTTGAAGTACCCCAACAGTACAACAAACATGCACCTGTGATCGCGCTCACGGATTCTGTTGCACTCTGCTAATTCAGCGTCATTGAGAGTGAAGAAGAAACGTTGATCATTCGAACTTAGAATGGGAGGGCCGAACAGCTCAGCAATCTCCGTCTCGGTCAGGATTTTGATACGTTTTTCGGTGGCCATGATAAATTCTCAAAGCCAGCGATTTTAGCCAAAATACTCCAAAACGGTAAGAAAATGAGAAGTAACCCCATCTGGGAGGCCAGGAATGGAGGGGGCTCCAGAGGTTTTTGTCCGTTTACGAGGGAAAATCCCTAGTACCCCACCGTGGATATCTCGAAGGTTCCTGCATTTGCAGGCCTGGATATCTCGAAACCTTCGGCTTTTGCCAGATGAATTTATAACCTATACTGATGAATAAGTTATTTAAAACAAGGGTTTAGTAGAATGGGGCTTGGATATCACGAAAGGTTCGGTTCACTAAGTTGTTATGCAGAATAGTCGCTTATGAAGTTTTACGAGCAAGATGAATATCAAGAAAAGTGTTTTGCTCTTTTTCTTGAACTACAGTCTGAAATTTCGGCGGTTTTGCCCTCTGCTCAGATTGAGCATATTGGCTCATCTTCAGTGCCTGGAGCCATTTCAAAAGGAGATTTGGATATATACGTAGGAGTTGATCCGCAAGCACATGAAAGCGCCGTATTAGCACTAATTGATTGCGGATACAAAGAGAAATTGGATACCTTGCGCACTCCTGAATTGTGCATGCTGGTAGTGCAAGAAGATATAGCGTTGCAGGTAGTAGCTGTAGGATCGCAGTACGATTTTTTCCTAAAGTTTCGCGACTTATTGCGGAGTAATCCTGATTTAGTTAGAAAATATAATGACTTAAAGCTTTCCTGTATTGGTTTTAGTGAAGAACAATATCGTGTAATAAAATCAAGCTTCATCGAAGAAGTTTTACAACATGCATAACAAAAATCTGCACGCGGAAACATTTTACTACGCTCGTTTTTGTGAATTCCGCTGCGCTTCATTTTTTCACAAAAACGCTCTCCGTAAAATGTCCCGGTGAGCTTGGCGTTAGGAAGGAAATCATGAAACCGAAGATCAGCATCATCACGCTTGGTGTGGAGAATCTGGAGAGGGCCACCCGTTTTTATGGCGAGGGGCTCGGTCTGCCAAAGCACGACTTTGAAGGTGGCAATATATCCTTTTTCAGCCTGGAGGGAACCTGGTTAGCACTTTACCCGCGGGAAGAGTTAGCCAAGGACATCGGGTTAGCCATTTCCACTCAGGCTGGCTTCTCCGGCATTACATTGGCCCATAATGTAGCAAGCAAGTCAGAAGTTGATGCTGTTCTTAGTCAGGCTGTATCCGCAGGTGCCCAACTTATCAAACCAGCGGTGGAGGTTTTCTGGGGCGGTTACTCCGGTTACTTTCAAGATCCGGAGGGTCATTACTGGGAAGTAGCCTATAACCCTTATCAGGATCTGACGTAATGTCGGGGCCATCGGCATTTCCTAACAATCACAGGCACGGCGACGTCTACTACATTGCGGCTTCGCCTCCATTCCGCAGCCGCGCGTGCTGTTGGCGTTAGGCAATCGTAACTTCACGCAATAGTAGAGAAAAAAAGAATGTTTGAATGGATCGCAAGCCCAGAAGCGTGGGTTGCATTAGCAACCCTAATGGCTTTGGAGATTGTTCTTGGAATAGACAACATAATATTTATATCAATACTCGTTGGCAGATTGCCTGAAAAACAGAGGGCTAAGGCTCGAAAGATTGGCCTCTCTTTAGCCATGGGCAGTCGGTTGTTACTGCTTTTTAGCTTGGCATGGGTTATGGGCTTGACTGAACCTTTGTTTACTGCGTTCGGATCTGAAATATCTGGTAGAGACATTATTCTAGTTATAGGCGGGCTTTTTCTTCTCGCTAAATCCACCCATGAAATACACGGTAGTTTCGAAATCCAAGAAGCATCAAAGGTACAGGTTTTGGCCTCTGGATTTGTCTCAATACTAATTCAAATTGCTCTCCTTGATGTCGTGTTTTCACTTGATTCTGTCATAACTGCTGTAGGGTTAGTAGATCATCTAAGCATAATGGTTATAGCAATAGTTGCATCGGTTGGCGTTATGCTTGTAGCCGCAAAACCAATAGGTGATTTTGTAGATGCGAACCCTACAATTAAAATGTTGGCGCTGTCTTTCTTGATACTGATAGGTTTCACTCTTATCGCAGAAGGTTTCGATGTTCATATACCAAAAGGTTACGTTTACTTCGCTATGGCCTTTTCCTTTGTCGTAGAGATGCTAAACATAAAAATAAGAAATCGTAGGGCAAAAGCTATTGAGACAATCCATCTGGCAAAAAAAATCACTGAAGATGAAAATGCCTAACAAAGTGCTGCTAGGGACAAAACTACGCTTCGCTCCGTTTTGCCCCAGAGCACGACGTTAAACGTGCCTGGCGCGGTGTGTTTTTGGAGCACAGTTCAAATGTGGTTTGGCGCCTGGGCTCCTTTCTCCGCATCAACAGCGAAGGGTTGTGGCGGTAGCGTGGTTCTTTTGCAGTGTTGGTCTTTGTTGCTGTAAGTTGCGTCTGCTTCGGCCGGTTGGGTTGTCGCTTTGTTCCGTCAGGTGGCTCGCAAGTGTGCTTTGCTTTGTGGTTCTAATGTGCTGCAATGCAACGTGGTAAAATTAAATACCAACGCCGGGTATTCGCACAATGAAAAGTGCCGCCCCGGCGTTTAACAAAAGGGCGCAGCGGAAACGGCTACGCCGTTCAGCTGGCCCAGGCGTTAAACGTGCCTGGCGCGGTATGTTTTTGGAGCACAGTTCAAATTTGGTTTGGCGCCTGGGCTCCTTTCTCCGCATCAGCAACGAAGGGTTGTGGCGGTAGCGTGGTTCTTTTGCAGTGTTGGTCTTTGTTGCTGTAAATTGCGTCTGCTTCGGCCGGTTGGGTTGTCGCTTTGTTCCGTCAGGTGGCGCGCAAGTGTGCTTTGTTTTGAGTTTTTAATGTGCTGCAATGCAACGTGGTTAAAATTAAATACCAACGCCGGGTATTCGCACAATGAAAAGTGCCGCCCCGGCGTTTAACAAAAGGGCGCAGCGGAAACGGCTACGCCGTTCAGCTGGCCCAGGCGTTAAACGTGCCTGGCGCGGTGTGTTTTTGGAGCACAGTTCAAATGTGGTTTGGCGCCTGGGCTCCTTTCTCCGCATCAACAGCGAAGGGTTGTGGCGGTAGCTCTGTTCAAATGCCCCCGCTAGGCCTGCAAGGGGCTTTGTGGCAGTGGTAATCACCGGTTTTTCTGTTGGTATGACCACCGCGATCGAATATTGACCCGCCTAGTGGGCCGATTATGGCCTAAATATTCCTGTTATTGCTAGACTTCCTTTCCCTCTGTTGTGTGGTTGAATGTTTGAATCGATAACTGTCGTTACCGGTTTCGATGATATG
>NZ_RCHM01000019.1:0-1564 GCF_003671475.1 Ketobacter sp. GenoA1
TGAACCACGCAATTTATGTTTCAGCGTTACTAGGATAATACGATTGCAACACTCGTTGCTGGCAGAGTTCAACGAACGTGATCACTATCAGCCACTCAAATCTTTGATACAACTACCCAACCTTAAAGCGCTCCGGCGAAGCCGAATATCACATAAAACGAATCAAACTACATGGCACCATTTAACGCCGCAGTCACGGGACCAACGTAGTGAAAAAAACATGTGATAAACTGAGCGCAGCGAAGCACATGTTTTTGGAGCGTAGTTGGTTCCCGTGCACTGCCTTGTTAAATTTTTTGTTCTGCATACGAAACAAAATCTCTTAGTATTTTATTGAATAGCACGAAATCTATGGGTTCACATTTTACACTACCAGCTTTGGATGCTGGGCTCATGAACTCCAGGGAAATATACACACCATCATCTTTTGGGATAGCAAAGCAAAAGACGTTATCGGTATTCGGCCCCCAATCCAGATACTGCTGATTTGGATATATCTGATCGTTCTCTATATCGTAGTATTCTGAATTTGAATCCCTGGTACTCAATATAAACCTGTGAGCATCTTCAACAGATAAACTCTTGAAGTATTTCTTGTATTTTAAAATATCTCGATCGGTTCCGTAATCATAACTTATGTAATGAACTAAAGATTTCAGATAAGCGATATTATCCTCGCAAGTAACATGCTCATTTAGAACCCAAATATCTAGTTCAAATAGCTCATCAGAACCATCAACATTATCTCCAAGTTCAAAAGCAACGATACTTTTGTCTCCAATCAAGGAACGAACTCCGTAGTAAATTTAACGCTTTGGTAACGGGACCGCCGGAGCAGAGCAAGCATGTGGTAAAGTGAGCGCAGCGAACCACATGCTTGTGGCGCGTAGGTGGTTCCCGTTGACCAACTTGTTATGCAATTGACCCTACCCATGCTTTTAATGATTTATACTTTTTGGCACCTACAGAAAACAAAGCCGCCAACCTATGATTGCCATCTAATACTTTTACAAACAATTCTTTTGAAATTAAAAGCACAACTGGAGATATGAATTCACCGTTTTGAATTAGATAATGCCGATTGAAGAAGAAGCTTTCTCTACATCTTTTCAAATCGTAACCAAGATAATTGTCAGCTGACGAATTTGAGTTTTCAATAACCAGTCGTATATCGTTTTCAGATTGCGGGCATATGGGAAATCTAGAGAAATTCACTTCACAAACACCCCAATTAGCGCTACTCAAATCTTTAAGAGAGACACCATTTAACACCCTTTCCCATGATGTACCAATTACGGATTGCTCATCTGATTCAAATGGCCATCCCAAATCAGAAATCAAAGGAGCCAAATAATTGATGAACACATCATCTGGCATCTTTTTAAACATTGACCTAGCTTGCATTACATTATCTTCAGTCATATCGATGCCCCTGCATAACGCTGAGGTAACCGGCCCAGCTACGTTGTGCCAACATGTGGTAGAAGCGAAGCGACCACATGTTGGTGCGGCGTAGCTGGGTCCGCGTTGACCGGATAGTTAAAACGGTGCCGGTACCAACCTA
>NZ_RCHM01000002.1:0-2500 GCF_003671475.1 Ketobacter sp. GenoA1
ATTCCATGTGCCATAGCCGATTTCAATTGGTGCAAGCGTCCAGCCAATAAAAAACCCCGCACAATAGACTTGAGCGGGGTTTTTTATTGAATTAGGAGCCTGACGATGACCTACTCTCACATGGCGAATGCCACACTACCATCGGCGATGCTACGTTTCACTTCTGAGTTCGGCAAGGGATCAGGTGGTTCCATAGCTCTATTGTCGTCAGGCAAAGGGGTTCGATGACCCGTTTGCGTTTTGCAATCGTTTCATCAAATAGGTTAATGAGGTAGAAGTCGTCAGCATTGGTACAGCTGCGCTGTTAGCGGCTACGCTATTAATACCCATAGGGTATGTGCTCTTTCGAGCTCGTTGCTGCCATATTACCTGGTGAAGTTATCTTCACTTAGGGTTATATGGTCAAGCCTCACGGACAATTAGTACTGGTTAGCTTAACGCCTCACAACGCTTCCACACCCAGCCTATCAACGTCGTAGTCTTCGACGGTCCTTTAGGAGGATCAAGTCCTCAGGGAGATCTCATCTTGAAGGGGGCTTCCCGCTTAGATGCTTTCAGCGGTTATCCTGTCCGAACATAGCTACCGGGCAATGCCACTGGCGTGACAACCCGAACACCAGAGGTTCGTTCATTCCGGTCCTCTCGTACTAGGAACAACTCTCCTCAAATCTCCAACGCCCACGGCAGATAGGGACCGAACTGTCTCACGACGTTCTAAACCCAGCTCGCGTACCACTTTAAATGGCGAACAGCCATACCCTTGGGACCGGCTTCAGCCCCAGGATGTGATGAGCCGACATCGAGGTGCCAAACACCGCCGTCGATATGAACTCTTGGGCGGTATCAGCCTGTTATCCCCGGAGTACCTTTTATCCGTTGAGCGATGGCCCTTCCATACAGAACCACCGGATCACTATGACCTGCTTTCGCACCTGCTCGACTTGTAGGTCTCACAGTCAAGCGCCCTTTTGCCATTATACTCATTGCGCGATGTCCGACCGCGCTGAGGGCACCTTCGCACTCCTCCGTTACTCTTTGGGAGGAGACCGCCCCAGTCAAACTACCCACCACACACTGTCCTCAATCCAGATAATGGATCTAAGTTAGAACCCCAACATTACCAGGCTGGTATTTCAAGGTTGACTCCACGATGACTGGCGTCACCGCTTCAAAGTCTCCCAGCTATCCTACACAAGTAAGGTCAGAGTCCAGTGTGAAGCTATAGTAAAGGTTCACGGGGTCTTTCCGTCTAGCCGCGGGTACACTGCATCTTCACAGCGATTTCAATTTCACTGAGTCTCGGGTGGAGACAGCGTCCCCATCATTACGCCATTCGTGCAGGTCGGAACTTACCCGACAAGGAATTTCGCTACCTTAGGACCGTTATAGTTACGGCCGCCGTTTACCGGGGCTTCGATCAAGAGCTTCTCCGAAGATAACCCCATCAATTAACCTTCCGGCACCGGGCAGGCGTCACACCCTATACGTCCACTTTCGTGTTTGCAGAGTGCTGTGTTTTTAATAAACAGTTGCAGGGACCTAGTATCTGCGACTGCCGTCAGCTTACGGAGCAAGTCCTTCACCAACAGCAGCGTGCCTTCTCCCGAAGTTACGGCACCATTTTGCCTAGTTCCTTCACCCGAGTTCTCTCAAGCGCCTTGGTATTCTCTACCCGACCACCTGTGTCGGTTTGGGGTACGATTCGCAATAACCTGAAGCTTAGAAGGTATTTCCTGGAAGCAGGGCATCGACGACTTCCCGCCACATGGGCAGTGGTCTCGTGTCTCAGCCTTAAGGTGCCGGATTTGCCTAACACCTCAGCCTACGCACTTTCCCCGGGACAACCAACGCCCGGTACGCCTAGCCTTCTCCGTCTCTCCATCGCAGTTATTGCAAGTACGGGAATATTAACCCGTTTCCCATCGACTACGCTTCTCAGCCTCGCCTTAGGGGTCGACTCACCCTGCCCCGATTAGCGTTGGACAGGAACCCTTGGTCTTTCGGCGGGGGAGTTTTTCACTCCCCTTATCGTTACTCATGTCAGCATTCGCACTTCTGATACCTCCAGCAAACCTTTCGATTCACCTTCAACGGCTTACAGAACGCTCCTCTACCGCGCAGATAAATCTGCACCCGCAGCTTCGGTGACTAGTTTAAGCCCCGTTACATCTTCCGCGCAGGCCGACTCGACTAGTGAGCTATTACGCTTTCTTTAAAGGATGGCTGCTTCTAAGCCAACCTCCTAGCTGTCTATGCCTTCCCACATCGTTTCCCACTTAACTAGTACTTGGGGACCTTAGCTGGCGGTCTGGGTTGTTTCCCTTTCCACGACGAACGTTAGCACCCGCCGTGTGTCTCCCGGACAGTACTCTACGGTATTCGGAGTTTGCATGGGGTTGGTAAGTCGGGATGACCCCCTAGCCCAAACAGTGCTCTACCCCCGTAGGTATTAATCCGAGGCGCTACCTAAATAGCTTTCGAGGAGAACCAGCTATCTCCC
>NZ_RCHM01000020.1:0-519007 GCF_003671475.1 Ketobacter sp. GenoA1
GCATGATCCTTATGCGTATCTGAAGGATGTATTGACCCGGCTGCCGACTCAGCCAGCTAGCCGTATCGGCGAGCTGTTACCTCATGGATGGGGTGCGCCTACAAAAGGGTAATCGCCGGACGCTTACGTTTTACCCACCAAACCCAAAAGCCAACTTAAACAAGCTGCTCAGTTACGATGGTGGCAATCTGAAATTGGTTACCTAACGCTTTCGGAAGTGACGCCAGCACGTTTAGGCGAGGCAAGAGACAAACTTCAAAGGGGGCGTCAGCCAGCAACTGTGGTGAGGTATATGGCAGCCCTCTCCCATGCTTTCACCATTGCTTCAAACGAATGGGGTTGGTTAGAAGACAACCCGCTACGCAAGGTACGAAAGCCTGTAGAACCAAGGGGCCGAGTACGCTTCCTTGATGAAGAAGAACGCTCCAAACTACTGACTGCCTGCAAGCAATCTGACTGTGAATCACTGTACCCCGTAGTGGTATTGGCTCTTTCAACAGGAATGAGACAAGGAGAAATCCTATCGCTTGAATGGCCTCAAGTAGACTTGGTTCGCGGCTACATCTACCTATCAGACACGAAAAACGGTGAGCGCCGCACTGTTCCACTGGTTAGCCATGCAAAAGAACTTATTCTTGAACTGTCAAAAATCCGCAGAGTCGATACAAAATTGCTGTTTCCCAGCACGGTGAAGCCTCAATCCCCAGTCGCCATCCGAAGACCCTGGGGGGAAGCTCTCAAAGCAGCCGACATTCATGATTTCAGGTTCCACGATTTACGCCATACTGCCGCCAGCTACCTAGCTATGAACGGAGCATCTTTGGCTGAGATAGCTGAAATATTAGGTCATAAAACTCTCCAAATGGTGAAACGTTACGCCCACCTTTCCGAGCAGCATACCAGCCGAGTTCTGGAGTCCATGAATAGGAGTATGTTTAATGGCTAATGTTTCAGATTCATCCTTAGAACTAGAACTCAGCCAGAATTCTTATTACCTGGAAAGTGCCAGCGAAAAACTCAGTGAATTAATGAACAAGCCTTTTAACGTGTCTAGACTATTCGAGCTAGCGGAACACGGTGAGATTGCCATAGCGTTCTCACCTGAACCCAGCCTTGCTCAGCGTATGTATGCCCAAAAAGACTCGAAAATAAAGCGGTTCTTATATTTGAATCACTCTGACATTCGAGAATTTAGCCCACACAACAGAAACAGAGAAATTCTAAGAAGTGTCACCGCATTCGAAGATGCGAATTATGCGCGAATGTACAACGCCCATGCATCCGGCAATGATACAAAAAAGTTTCCCACAGACAACCATGATTCAACGGACAAATTATTTTGTGAAAATCTAGCTAGAACTGAATTAGTAATAACCAAAGAAGAGCTAGAGCGATTCATTAAAGAGTCAAAACCTACAGCTTCCCTCGAATTCTGTAGTTATCACGATGCTGGACACATTCTATTTAACAATGATGCCATAATCCCCAGGATGAGAGAGCATGAATTAGAAATGTGGACCTATATTGACCATAACAGTTTGCAGCTCTACTTAGACAAAAACCTAACACAAAAAACCACCACAAAAGAATGTCACGACCTAGGGTTAAGCATTGAGAGTTGTTACTTCTCTAAAAGTCAGGTGGAGTCATTTAACCCTAACAGCCCAGAAAATAGCGGACGCTGGCTAACGTTTCAAGAAGTCGCTAGACGCTGGTACTCTTTGGCTCCCAATAGCTCTCCAGAATCGATATACAACCTTATTAATGGCGTTCACATCAGGACCATAAAAAAAGAAGAATTCTTATTACACCCTCTATCTTCTTTCGAGGATTTTTTTGCTGCTGACCCGTACACTGATGTGGCAAATCAGCCTACTCAAGGCATGTTCCAAGAACGTCAGATTGAAAATTTCGAAAAGCATTACTTCAGAGAAAACTCACCATGCTTTCCAGAGCCACAATCTATCGGATATGAGGTTGCCTTTAAGATTCTAAAAGATAAATTTCAATGTTCAGCTGAAGAATTCACAATTTGGTGTTACTGGCAACGAGCAGACCTTAAACCGTACGAAGACCCAGAGTTAAAACGCCCATTTTCAGCATCTAGAGAGGAAATAACTTCATTATCAATATGTTTAATTGGGACCTTTTACAACAAAACCCAAATTGAAAGCTTTTACCCAAATGATCGATATTTAACCCACAAGCAATTTGTTGAACTAATAGTTGACTCAGCAGATTACCCAGAGGAAAGAGCTGAACAACTTATTGTTAATAAGTTCAACCAAGACAGAGGTAAGAACGAAGCTCCAGATGCCATATCAGATACAAACACACTTGGCATGACATGGACATTCAATTTCAAGGGAAAATCCCCTAAAAATGCTGTATACGAAAAAGAAAAAATCGAGTCATTCTTACGACATTCTTTTCAAGGGTATAACAGCTCATCGAAGTCAGCCCGCCCCAGAGTCGCTACCCAAGATATAGAGCCAAAAACTCGCACAAGACACACTAAATGGCACTTAGTTCTAGATGAAATAATAGAGAAACTTGGCGAAGTCCCCCAAATCCACAAAATGATTATAGAGCTGAGGCGCCTTGGCGAATCAGGCCACCCAATCATCGAAGAAGTGACCCAAGACGACTTCATATATGTAAAAGGTAGGGAAAAACCTATCGGAAGAAAGACTTTGGAAAACCTATTATCAACCCGGCGAAAAAAAAGTCCCGAATAAACTCACTTTAACAATCGGGAGTTTATCCGGGAGATTTCTCGGGAAATCCCTATGTTCTACTGCCCCCAGCGACTGACAAATGGTCGCAGCACTCATTAAGCACTGCCAATTGGAGGCATTAGAATGAAACTACAAACAGATCGAAGTAGAAGACTAGCCACCGTCAGAAACACAGCCTTGAAATACCCTGATGCTGGCATAACGGAAAACAGCATTCGTTGGTTAATCTTCAATGGAGCAGAAAACGGTTTCTCAAGATGTATCGTTCGAATGGGGCGTAAAGTATTAATCGACCTGGACAAGTTCGAAAGCTGGATGGATGAACAAGCAGCCAATGGGGGTGCAGTATGACTCTCAATATCAGTTACCCTAATCCAAACTGCTTATGTGCTCGATATTTGGCCCGATTCTTACAAGGCGAAACACTGAAACACAGAGAGGCTGACAGCGCTACAGGGAGCTACCGGCTCGCATCACATGTCCATTACCTTCAGGAAAAGCATGGCTGGCACATTGAGCGCAGGGAAGTTACTGAAGCTACCAGGGACCCCACAGGGAGGGCAGCCACCTTCATGGAGTATTGGCTGGCTACCAGCTTAATTGAATGGGCAGGTTCCCAAGGCCAAGAATATGTTGAAAAGGTTATGGAATTGGAAGCTATCAGAATTGCGGAAAGGCTGGCGGCCACCAGCCCAACCGCAGATGACAATCCTGACGGGACTGACAACTTGAAGACTAGCATGGATTTAGATTCATGTAACGAGAACGACGATGGGCCTGAATAGGAGCAAAACCAAAGGGCGCAAGGATGCGCCTGGAGGTTTCGCAGGCATACCCAGATATGTAATGGACCACCCTGACTACAAAAGCTTGAGCGGAAACGCGGTTAAGGCACTTATGATGTTGGCCTACCAGTACAAAGGCAAAGGTAACGGCAACTTGACGGCAGCTTGGTCAATTGCCCAGAAACACGGTTTTCGGTCTGAACCCACCTTGAGCAGGGCCATAAGGGAATTAATGGCGAAACGGTTGATTATCCGAACCCGTGAGGGCCGATTTCTAAACCCTGGTGGCCAATGTGCCCTGTATGCACTGGCATGGAAACCCATAGATGAATGTCCCGGCAAACGCCTTGAAGTTGGGCCAACAACACGACCGCCACGCCAATTCAGCATCAGAGACAAACAAGGCAACCCGCTTTAGAAATGGATGCCAAAGGCTTTAGTTTCGGAAGCGACAAGGACGTCAAATCCACCTATTGATTCAATATAAACGGTTCCATCACTTCCAATTCTGAAGCCATGGGAGCTTTTACTGCTTTCATATTTGGAAGCCTTCTTATAATACCAGGGGTTACGGAGATATCATTGATACATCAGTTTCAGATTTCTATCGAAATCATTAGGCAAATTGAGGGTTAAACCATGGGTGGCCTTGGAAGTGGAAACAAAAGTCGCATCAGCAACACCATGACAACCGAAGAGTACAAGAGAATCGACATCCGGTTTTTGAAGAGCTTGGGTGTACTTGGCAAATACCGAAGCGGCATCCTCTCCTGGTCCTGTAATGGCTCTCAAACAGGATTTATCAACTATTCCATATCACCCAGCCAATTGAACCTCGATTATCGTTTCCGAGCTTCTGGTGAAGACTGGCAGCCAGTTAAACAACAGATCGATCTAATCCAGACCAATTGCAACTATGGAGGTTCGAGGATGTGGTTTGCCTGCCCCAAGTGTAACCGGCGCTGTGGCGTTCTATACGCAGGAGGACCCTTATTCCTGTGCCGCAAGTGTTACCGGATACCATATACCAGCCAAACCAAAGGGCCAATCGACAGGTTAATTCATAAGCTGCACAAACTGGACGACAGGCTATTCGATGAAACAGGATATCGAAAACGGAAAGGGATGCACTGGAGCACCTTTGATAGGCTCATAAATATCCGTGACGACCTGGAAGGTAGGATCGACCAACTAATATACGGTTTGCACCTTGAAGGCATTCCCAGGGGTGGATATACCAAATAGCCCAGGCACACTGCTGTCACACTAGGGGTTAACTAACCATCACCCCCAACAAGAACCGACAACAGCCATTGCAACCATAACTGACTGATATTATTGTAATTTATTAGCGTGGATTGCTGTGCTTTGTGAACAAAAACCGATTGAAAATCCCCGTGTCGGTGGTTCGATTCCGCCTCCGGGCACCATATAAAGCCCAAGCCTACAGAATATGTGGATTCACCCGTAAAAATGGCTGTTTTACCACTTTATGGTAAAAATCTGCATATGACAGGCTATGGTAAAAAGCCTCTAAGATATTGATCCTAGGGGCTTTTTGTTTTTTAGGCGTTATCAAATCCTCTGTAACTCACCTATTTTTTATCCTTCAGGAGCTTTATCTAGATAACAGCGCTCTTGATCCTTATCCCACCCCAAAAGCACTCAGGTATATTCGTGGCAGATGACGGCTTATCTATGCCGGAATGGTTGTATTAAGCGTTTTCAATTCACGCCTCAACATGAAGGTGATCCATCTGCTCCCACGCCAAATACCTCAGGATGCCCAAAAACAATAAACGAGTCCTTCGCGCGGGAAACTGCCACATTTAGCATGTTGCATCCTCGATCATAGAATTTTCCATTTGCCTTGTTGTTTTCGCCATAAACACTGGAAAATAACACTAGCAACCGCTCATCGCCCTGAAGTTTGTGAACCGTACCAACTGTAAGTCCATAAATACCGTGCTGCTGAAGAAGCTTCTCAATGACTTTTGCCTGTTTATTGAATGGCGTAACTATTCCCACTGACTTTTTCAATACTTCAGCATCGCTCAATTGAATCAGCTTTTTGTCCTGCCTTCTCGCGTAATCCAGAATAGTTGTTCGCTCATCGCATAACCAGCGCACAATGGCTTCACCTGAATTCGCTCGACTCCCACCCATGGATTGCGATGGTGCAAACACCTCATAAAGGAAGGCTATTAAAGATAATCCAAGTCCAGCTATTCGTATTAGTCATATTGCTTCCAAACACAGTGTCCGCTACACCACGATTAGAAATATTTTTCCTGAGGAATACAAAGTTCTTATTCAACGACGACGTTCCTGGGAGAGCCAACTTCGGAAAAATACGCATCAAGCACGTATTGAGCAGCTAACTGAGGGGATTTTTAGCCTTGCCCGCCACGGCATATATCCTAGCGAGCGGAAGCTTAGAGACCTGAAGTATGTAAAACCATATGACTTGAGGCGCGAGGACATAAGGCTACTGCTATGTACATTTCAGGACGTATACAAATCACATGGCTTTTTAGTTGATTAAATCAAACAGATCTTCAAAGCCAAAGATGAACATCGACACATGATATCAAGTATGGAAACCACTCATTATACTTGAGCAAGCATTTCATGACGTGCTCGCCTTGCCATTACTCGATACATATTGGCAAGTATGATTAAGACAGCAACAAACAATGTAGCCAGTGTTAGCTTTAGGTTATCTGTCTGTGACATATAAATAAGGGCTAATACAGTAATGCCATACAGATAAAACCACGCTGAAAACAGGCAGTACAATCCAATTTCAAACCACTTTATCAACTTCAGATTCCTTGGGCTCGGTTCTTGATCATCGACCCTATTAGCCTTTATGAGCTCGTCAAAGCACCTCTTAATGAAACCTGAAATATTACGAATCGCACGCCGATTATGTTCTTGGAATAATTTTTCCGAGATATACGAAAAAGCACCGACAGTAAGCACCATCGCGGACACAAGTGATACCCACCACGAAAATGGTGAGTCCATGAGAAATTCAGCAAGTTTTAAGTCCATAATCTGCTCCGATATAGAATCAATGATGGACAATACTACGGGAACAAAAATACGTTATTCAACAGTGGGGTTACCAAATACTATCTGCTCCAGGGTCTGCTCAAGCTGATGACGATCCGCTTTACGCTTGGCCTTCGAACGACGAGCAAGATTTTGCAACTTTCTCACCACGCTCGGCAGTGTGGCCGCCCTCTCTAGACCGATCAAGCCAAAATCAGGCTGTTCTTCTTCGATAGACCAAAGGAAGTCACATGACGGTTTATTGAGATTGTCGGCAATCCAAGTCAACAACCGCTCCCTATTACCCAGGAGTTGCGCCACTGTCACTGGTTCGGCCGTCATCCCTTTGAAGTGGGCATCAAAGATCGCCTCAAAGTCCACAGGGTCGCGAGGGGCCAGTAGTTCCCAAGCCGGTTTGGGACTGCTGGTCAGGTAGACCAAAAAGGTACGCCACAACGTGGCGTCAGCCCGTTCATCTTCCATCAGCAAACCAATATCGAACAAATCCCTGGGGTGTTGACGGGACAAAGCCGCTGCCAGCTTACCGGCGTACAGATCGGCAAAATCGAGCACTTGTGTTGAAGCAAAGCCGAAGGCCTGTTCCACCTTGGGCTGGACCACCATGGTACGAACCGGATGCACGGCGCCACGCATCACCGGGGTCGTTTCGATTTGCACGCGAGCACGGCCGCGACTGCATATCAACCGCGTGACCCCTCCTGTGTTTGAGCCACCCGAGGTCTGCACTTGTAGCTGTAAAGGGCGGGTACGAAATGTCTCCGCCAACTGCTCTAGCGCCGCCGAAATGCCTGCCACGTCCGCCTCGAAATCCTGCACAGGCAACCAGGTCAGGTCGATATCCACCGACAATCTCGGGAGATCGTGCTCAAACAGATTGATGGCCGTCCCACCTTTCAAGGCAAAGCGGGTTTCTTTCGCCAATTCCGGCAGGATATCCACCAGCAGTTGCACCCGATCGCTATAGCGTTTATCCCAGCTGCTCATCGAGGTCTCCCGGCAGGGTGATCTGATATTTGGGATGTAGACGGCCACCGGGAACCAGCGATCGCTTACCACAACCGAGATTCACATCATCAAGCGATAGGTGCGAATACCAGGCGTGCCCGTGACGTTCGGCCAGAGCGAGAAACAGGCGTTTAGCCTTGATGCTGTGGCAACGGCGCAACAACATTTCAAGCCGTTGTGGACGCAGGGTGGCCATGCCCTGCATCAATGCGTCGGCCTCATAGACCCCGCTGGCATCAGACGCCTCATCACACAATTCCAGCATGGCCCGCTCCGGAGTCGCGCACACTACCATCCCGCTCGGCATTGCCTCACGCCTTTCCAAACCTTGGCTCATTAACGACTGATCCGTTGTCTCATCGGTAAAATGAAGGGCTGGCAGATCAAAAGGGCCCTTGCCGCAGTACTCGACATGCTCCGCCAACGGCAACTTATGCACCCAGCCTGGCAAACGATCCGGCCCATAGAGTGTGATCGCGGCAACCTCGCCCAGCCGCAGGTAGTGTTCATGCCCCTGCCAGGCCAAGGCAAAGCGTCCGCCTACATACAGCGACAAATCTTCCATGCATTGCAGTGTCCGCACCACGCCTTCCCACTTCAGGGACCCACCTTTGCGCATGTACACACCACGGGCCGGCGATACCAACCAACCGCTGGCCACATAGCGGACAACCAGACTACTGGAATAGCCATGCGCTCTTAGCCACCGGCTGGAAACCACACTGGTATCACCGAGTCCAGCTAATAGACGGTTTAATTTACTCTCATTATGATCACTCATAGTGACTATATTACGACTTTAGTAAACCAAGGCAAATACCTGCTAGTTTAAAAAATTAATAAAAAGCCCACTTTCAGTGACTCTATAAGGTTATTTGTAAACTCACAGTCCACTCCCTTTGCCCCAATTCATGGAACGGGGGCTCGTGGATTTTTCAGCGCATCCACCGTATAAGACCTATTCATACCAATGACTTCAATGCTGTTACTGGCAAAACTCATTGGTGGCAGCGCGGGACGCTCAGGAAAAGCTCCGTGTCGCCTACAGTTGAATGGCTGGCGCTGGCATGATGTGCCAAATCTCTCCTACCACAAAGAAAATACTTATATATCAAAATGTTAGTGATTCATTTTTATGGGTGAAACCTGAGCATTTGAAGGCAAGTTATGGGTAAATGGCGGGACACTATGCTGTAAAAGAACGACTTTGGGTGATTAAATCAGCCGATAATGACAGGATATGGGTGATTCAGACGTCATGTAATGGGTGAATCCACAAATAGATTTGGCACCTTACACAAAAGCCCGGTTAATTCCGGGCTTTTTCGTTACTGGACTAAACCACACTCCTCCACGCTACCCTTCACAGACGCGGCACAGCACCGAAACCAACCCATAACTGATTGTTTATATTCACATATCATAGCAATACACGGTGATCGTCAGCCCCTCAGCGCTTCTGAGCAGGCGTAACGCCGTTTTTTGATTGACCCGGCGATACGCCAAACCAGGTTTTGAATGCCCGACTGAAGTGACTCACATCCTGATAGCCAAGCAGGAACGCCACTTCGTCGGAGGTGTGGCGGCTATCGGCCAAGTGCTGCAATGCCAGCTCCTTGCGCAGTTCTGTTAGTAAATGGCGATACGTTTCACCCTCATCGCCCAGACGGCGCTGCAGTGTCCGAGGCGTGACGGCAAGCAGCTCCGCCAACACGTTCTTGTGAGGCTCGCCGTAATACATGAGGATCTCAAGCAGAAAACGGCAGCGATCTGTCCAGCGTTCTTCACCGATCTCCTTACGCTTGACAGCCTCCATCAGTTGAATCCGGGAGACGCTGGCTTTACTGGGATGATGGCGCGTGGCACTGACATCACCTGCATCATTAACAAACAGGATCCGGGTGCGTGGTTGATTGAACGCGGGCGCAACACCCAGAACGGATTCATAGATCGTGGTATCCCCTGTTGTATCCGGATTGGCATGGACCAGATCGATTGCAACCGGGGTTAGTTTACGCGCTTGTTTAACCAGGTCACACAGGGATGCCACAAAACCTTCGGTTTGATGGATGCTGATGCTGGCAGCGCAATTGGGCAGCACATGGAGGGCAACGTTTTGCGCTGTGGCAACCACTTCGATGCGGACCACTTCGGAACTGATGCAGAGGTAACGCGCCAGCATGCGGAAATAATCCAGCAGCGATAGGCGGGATTCCTGAAAAAAATAAGCAAGACGATTTTGTTGGCGGGATGAATAAGGCGATACCTTCAGCCCCAGATTGGGTTCATGCAACCACTGGGCGATAAGATTCAGATTACGGGCAACCTCATCAATGGGAACGCGAGCGCGTGCCTGGTAAACGGCAAGCTTCTGAATCTCTTCACCGTATTGCGCGAGCAACGATGCATAGTCCCCTCTGTTCTGCAGATACTGAATCAATGCATCCCCGTGGGATGCCAGGGTTTCAACTGAAACCGTATATTGCTTTCCCGCTTTTGTCATCGTGATGTTTGACGCCTTGCTGCCACTGGATTGTCTGACTTATGGTAAAAACAGACATCACTATAACCCAGCCAAATGCTGATCTGGAATGCTAAAGGGCCTGAATCGGCCCCACAGAATTTGTCTCAAATTGGCATAAATCCGCCGCTACAAGATCGCTAGAATCCGGAGACGACAATCCAAATACACACCAACAAGAAAGGCTGGATGATAACGATGAAATGGCTTAACTACGTGATTTGCCAGGTACGCATGAACACAGTGCGCCCTGGCACGCGGTCACTTGCGTGTCTGCTGTTGGCGACACTGCCGTTGGTTTCCCAGGGGGCTTCAACTGCCGCCATCACAGCTGAAGGCTATGTCTATGGCTTTCCGCTGGTATTGATGGGGGAAACCATGCAGGGCCTGACCGGGGCCGAGCGTGTCTGTGGTTTGGGCACTGATCTGAATACCTTTGCCCATGTATTTGATCGCCCCGACGCCAGCTTCAAGGCGGTGGTGCGACCCAATGTGGATACCCTCTATTCCTCGGCCATGCTGGATCTTGCGCAGGGTCCCTTGTTGCTGGATATGCCTGCCGTACCGGACCGCTATGTATTGATGGCCCTGCTGGATGCATGGTCCAACAATTTTGCAGGGGTTGGAACCCAGAGCCATGGGGCAGGAGAAGGACACTATGTGATTGTCGGGCCCAATTGGGAAGGGTCGCTGCCGGATGGCTACGAGCGCATTGATGCTCCCACGAATCTGGTGTGGATTGTCGGCCGCACTGAAGTGTGGGGAGAAGAGGATATTCCGCAGGTAAATGCCATTCAGACCCAATATCGCTTAACGCCGTGGGCCCACGAATACCAATCATCGGGTATCGCAGGTTGCATACCCGCCTCAGAAAAAACACCACCGATTGATGTAGTGAAATCACTCAGTACCCAGGAATTCTTTTCCCGCTTGTCTGACTTGATGATCCTCAATCCACCCCCAAAAGAAGACGCCGCGATGGTGAGAGCGCTTGGACAAATTGGTGTGGGGCCAGAGGCGTATTCAACACAAAATTCATTGTCGTGGAGAAAAAGGCTGGCCATGGAAATCGGACGCCGCACTGCCCAGAGCAGTCTGGTATTCGCTACCCGGTTACTGGGTCTGACCGGGTGGGGGCCGGATCCGTCGCTGATTCCCCTGGGCGAGTATGGCCAGCGTTATCTGATCAGGGCTGTGGTGGCGCAGGTGGGATTTGGTGCCAACCGCGGGGAATATGCGGTGTACCAAAATGCCAGCCGTGATTCCAGGCATCGATTGCTGGGCGGGAAATCGGTTTACACGATGACTTTCCCCGCCGAGCAACTACCCCCGGTAAAGGCATTCTGGTCGCTCACTGCGTATGGCAGCGATGGATTCCTGCGTGACAACCCCGTCGCGGAACAACTGGGTGTGAGCTCTTATGCAGTGGGCAGCAACACGGGGCTGGTGCCGTCAGCGGATGGATCAATCACGATCTATATGGCTGCTGAACCGCCTGCTGGTGCGCCGCTTGCAAACTGGTTGTCCACGCCAGAGGGAAGATTTGAGGTGACCATCCGTTTGTACGATCCACGCGACGCAATCCTGAAGAGTGAATGGAAAACACCCCCCATCATTCGGCAATGATCACAACCCAGCGGATTCAGGCAACCAGACAAACCCGCTCAGCACCACCATATACAGATCCGGTTGCTGCAGATAAAAAATCCCGTACTTTGAAGGGTAAAAACCTGCCTCCGGCGCAGCCGCAGGCAGGGTCACGTCATAGTAAGCATTGGGCGCTGACAGCAGAAAATCTTGGGTGATCATGGGCTCCCAGAATGACAGCGCCCCCTTCCAGGTGCCGAAAATCCAGGTGTGGGTGAACAGTTCACCATTGAATTCCGGTGACGACAAATCCAGCAGATGGTTGCCCATGGCCGGCTCCACCGCGCCTACGCTGGTGTGTTGCGGCGGCATCATATCGGCGGGTAACGGCTGCATGGCCAGATCGAAGTTTTCACAACTGAGGGGAATGTCCACCGCGCACATTTCCTCGGCGGTGGGGGCCTCGATGGCGTAACGCTCCTCGCGGCTGATGGTGTAGAAATGGAAATCAAAATGCGGCGGACGGTAAATCCCGGTGGGCGGCGGATGGCCTTGCGGATTCCAGTTCACCACGATGTGCTCAAACGCCGTGACACGACGCACATTGTCGGGCACGTCAAAATCCAGTTCATGGCCGCAACAGTACCAGGTCACATTACCTGCGGCATCCAGTATATCCCACTTGCCGTCACTTTCCGTGGTGGGGGCATTGCTGAATACACCGCCATCAAACAGGATACCCACACTCACCGGATAACGGCCGATCACGGTGCCGAACACCCGGATCTCTCCGTCACCCAGTGACTGCGGTTTGCTAAACTGAATAATGCCCCCTTTACTCCAGGTGAGGGTTGGAAACAGCAATAAGACCGACGCAAAGATCAACAGCGCTTTATTGTTCATGGTATTCCCCTTTTTATGTGCCCCAATGTGTTTTGTATACACCAATCTTTCGTGGTTCACCAGGTTATTGAAACCGGTTCACTAATTGTTCGATCTGCGCCGCCGACAGGGCACCAGCCTGGTCAAATTTCACCTCACCCCCAACGAACAATTTAAAATTGGGAATACTGCGAATACCAAAACGCGCCGCCAGTTGCGGTTGTGATTCAGTATTCACTTTCACCAGTACCGCTTTGCCTGCCAGGGCCTGGGCCGCCTTACTGAATTCCGGCGCCGTCATTTTGCAGGGGCCGCACCACTCGGCCCAGAAGTCCACCAGTACCGGTACCGGGCTGTTTTGAACAATATCATCAAAGGTGCTGGCGTCTGCTTCGATGGGTTGGGATTGCGGAGGCAAAGGTTGTTTGCATTGCCCGCACTTACCCCGGGCTGCCAGATAGCGGGCGGGGATGCGGTTTTTGGTATGACAATGGGAGCAGGTGCGGATCATGCCGGGCCTCAATCAACGGGTTTTGCGTTATATGGGGCCGCTGCAGGGCATTTTAAAGCGTGGCTCGGGCTCTATTGCCCGCGCTCCCCCATCACCGCGTTCACATAGGGCTCCGCCTCTTTCTTCACCCGCATAAAGGAAGGCCGTTGCGAGACCTCTTCCCAATACCGGTAGATGTTGTCAAAGGCACCAAACGGCGCAAAGGAATTGGCGTAAAACAGCACCGGCATCACTGCGCAATCGGCCATGGTGAAGGTATCCCCCGCCAGATAACCCCCTTTGGCCAACTGATCATCCATAAAGCGATACATGGTACCGATGCGTTCGCTGCTGTTACTGATCAATGTCTGATCCCGTTCCGATTCCGGTTTCCAGCTTTCAAAAATCAGGCTCACCACCGGATCATTAAGGTAGAGATCACACATACGGTCCATAAAGCGGGTACGGCGCCCCAGCTCGGCATCCCGCGGGATCAGTACCGGCCCCTGCTCAAAGGTGGCATCAATGTATTCCAGAATGATGGTGGATTCGGGAATCATGCGGCCATCATCACGCACCAGCAGCGGCACTTTGCCGAACGGATACAGTTTGCGGTACGCCTCACGATCCTCGAGGTCCGTTAGATCCACCATGTGCGCGGTAAAGGGCACATTTTTTTCGTAAAGCCCGAGCAAAACTTTCTGTGAATAGGTGGAGAGATAGGAAAAGTACAGATCCATAGCGCGGTTTCCTCTTGGTCGATGATGCAAGTGCATCGGAAAATCCAGAGGGCAATGTTGTTATTCTACTGCACCGGCTGTGCCCCCGGTTATGTCCATAAGAGTAGCCGCTCCCGGGCGTTTCGCCCAGCCCGGGGGGGCTCTGACGAGATTTGATCAGGATTTAAGCAAAGTTTCCCATTCAATGGCCGGATCGCCCAGGGCATAAAATTCCGGATTCAATACACTCTCTTCACGGTTGTAGGTGAGTGGATCAAACTCGGTGTTGATGACGCGGCCTCCGGCTTCCATCAGTACCGCCTGGGCAGCCGCGGTATCCCATTCACTGGTGGGGGCCAGGCGGGGATACAGATCGGCTTTGCCTTCGGCGATCAGGCAGAATTTAAGGGAACTGCCCATGCTGGTCATGTCGGTCTGGTAGCCTGCGGCTTCCAGTTTGGCCAGCAATGCATTGAGTTTTTCGGCGCCGTGACGGCGGCTGCCCACCACCACCAATTGACGGTTTTCCACCGTGCGCACCGATATTTTACGCCATGTGCCCGCATCCACCTTGAACGCACCCACACCCTGGCCACCCAAATAGGCCTGGTTTTTCAGCGGCACGGTCACCACCCCCAGCACCGGCTCATGATCTTCAATGAGGGCGATGTTGACGGTAAACTCCCCGGTACCATTGATGAATTCCTTGGTGCCATCCAACGGGTCCACCAGCCAGTAACGGGGCCAGGTCTTCCGCTCGGCGTAGGATACGTTTTCCGACTCTTCGGAAAACACCGGTATATCCGGTGTCAGGGCGGTAAGCTTATCCACGATGACATGGTGGGCGGCGTGATCCGCCGCGGTGACCGGGCTGTCATCGGACTTGGTGTGCACGGTCACCGGGTCGGCCTGATCATAAACCACCTTAATGGCCTCCCCCGCCTGCTCGGCAATGGCCAAAACGCTTTCCATCAATTCTTTGGTTACCAGATCACTCATTTATTATTTCCTGTTTCGGATTATGTCGCGGGCCATGTACAAAGCGGCCAATGATCGCGCCTCGGTAAAATCGTCCGCGGCCAATAAACTGTCGATGTCTTCCAGCGGGTGTTCAATCACTTCCAGTGGCTCCGGCTCATCGCCGGGCAGTGATTTTTCATAAAGATCCTCCGCCATCACAATGTGAATCATGTGCCCCATGTAACCCGGGGATAAAGACAGGGCTTTCAACTGGGTAAACCGGTGGGCACCGTGGCCCGCCTCTTCCATTAATTCCCGGTTGGCGGCTTCGAACACAGTTTCCTGCCCGTCCATGGCACCTTTGGGCAGCGCCAGCTGATAACTGTGGGTACCGCAGGCGTATTCCCGAATCAGCAACACGTTGCCGTTGTCTTTTATTGCCACCACCAGAACCGCCGGAATGCGCGGCGTGCGCAGGCGTTCGTACACCCGCTCCTCGCCGTTGGCAAAACGCAGTTGTAAACGCTCGATGCCAAACAGGCGGCTTTCCGCCACTAATTGATGATCGAGTATGGTAGGCTTTTGCGGCATGGTAATGGCTCAATTCAAGGAGTAACGACAATCATGATTTGCTGGGATCACATCGAAACCGTGCTGTTGGACATGGACGGAACCCTGCTGGATCTCTACTTCGACAATTTTTTCTGGATGGAGTTGGTGCCCCAACGCTTTGCCGAGGCGAACCATATTAGCCTTGATGACGCCAAAACCCAACTGTTCGCCCGTTTCGGGGAGCACCGCGGCACCCTGAACTGGTACTGCCTGGATTTCTGGAGCGCGGAAACCGGCCTCAATATCGTGGCCATGAAAGAAGAAGTGAAAGACCTTATCGGCCTGCGCCCCAATGCCATCACCTTTCTGGAGAAAGTGCAGCAATCCGGCCGCAAGGCGGTGCTGGTCACCAATGCCCACCGCGGCAGTCTGGACCTGAAGCTGAAACAGATTCCCATGGCTCCCCATTTCGACGGCATTTTCAGCTCCCATGACTTCGGGCTGCCCAAGGAGGATCCGCAACTGTGGAGCCGCCTGCAGGAGGTCATGCACTATGAACCGGCCCGCACCCTGCTGATCGATGACAGCCTGGCGGTGTTGCGTTCCGCCCAACAGGCCGGTATTGCCTACACCCTGGGGGTGCTGCAACCGGACAGCAAGCAAGGCAGCATGGACACAGAAGAATTCATCGGCCTGGATTGTTTCAGCAGCATTTACCCACCGGACGCCGCCGGGGAAGCCTGACCCAGGCTCCGTTTCCTGTTGCTGGTCAATCAGGACAAACGTGCGCGGACATCTGACCATTTGCGCCATGGCATCTGGGCTTCCGACAAGCGGTTTTCTACCATTGGCTCAACACTAGGCACACAGTGTTGCAGTAAGCCCATCATCTATATGAAGCATTTGAGTTGTGTAGTCGATACTTTGGCGCCGCACCGGCGCCTTTTTTTCACCCGCGCAACCCACTTCGATTCCCGGTATAATCCAATATTCCTGTCACGTTCTTATCCACCGGCGCACTCGGCCGGTCATGCAGTCATTCACGGTTAACAACATCATGGGTCAGCACCACAAGCCAAACCACAGTTCAGCCCCCGCCAAGCCCGGCTCGGAAGCAAAAATCCGCCTGGACAAGTGGTTGTGGGCGGCGCGTTTTTACAAAACCCGCTCCATCGCCAAAGACATGATCGAGGGCGGTAAGGTGCACTATGAGGGGCACCGGGTAAAAGCCAGCAAGGAAGTGACTGTGGGGGCTCAGATCCGGTTGCGGCAGGGCTTTGACGAAAAAACCGTGATCGTAACAGCCCTCTGCGAACGCCGGGGCAACGCCACCGCAGCGGCCAGCTTGTATGAAGAAACCCCGGACAGCATCGAAAAACGGGAGCTGGCCGCCGCCCAACGCAAATCCATAAGCGCGGCCACCCCCGGCAGCGCCAACCGCCCCAATAAAAAGCAGCGCAGACAGATCATTCAGTTTCGACACCAGCAGAGCGAGTAACATGAGCGAATCCGACATCAGCCATCGATTTATCATCAACGACAGCGGCGTGCGGGGGCAATGGACCCTGTTGGATGCCAGCTACCAGACGGTGTTGGCAAAGCATGATTACCCCCTGGAGATCCAATCGGTACTGGGGGAAATGATGGCGGCCTCCATCCTGCTGACCGCCACCCTCAAGTTCGAAGGCAGCATGACCATTCAGGCCCGGGGCAAGGGCAATGTCAGCCTGCTGTCGGTGGAGTGTACCCACGATCAAAAACTGCGCGCCATTGCCCGCTGGGAAGGGGACACCCGCGGCCTCGACTTTCAGGGCATGCTGGGGCAATCCACCCTGGCCATTACCATCACACCGCAACAGGGTGAGCGCTATCAGGGCATCGTGCCCCTGGATCGGGCCACCCTGGCGGAATGTCTGGAGGAATACTTCGGCAGCTCCGAGCAGTTACGCACCCAGATCAAGCTGTTTCACGGCAACAACCGGGCCGGAGGGCTGCTGCTGCAGGTTCTGCCCACCCATTCCGGCATTAAAATTGCTGAGGAAAAGCAGCAGGAAGAATGGGAACGCATGACCACACTGGCCAGCACCTTGACGGCAGAGGAACTGCTCAATCTGGACTGCGCCACGGTGCTCCACCGCCTGTTCCATGAAGAGCAGGTGGAGTTATACCCGGCGGAGCCCGTGGTGTTTGAATGCAGCTGCAGCCGCCAACGGACCGCCGATGCACTGGTCCAGGTCAGCCGCGCAGAGCTGGAGGAGATCATCGCCGAACAGGGCCACATTGAGGTCACCTGCCAGTTCTGCAATGAACAATACCGGTTCGATGCCGTGGATGTGACGCTGTTGTTCACGGCGGCCAGCCCCAGTGACACCTCAGAAGACAAGACTATAAATTAGTCAAAATTGCTGGGGGCATGGGCACTTAGCCGTCCGACACGTTTTGTTTGTGAGTGGTCACTTTCAATCCATATCAGACTTGGCAATGTTGCCCTGAAGTGGGGCCCGGATTACCCGGCTTGGGGCGAACAGGAAAGGCTTAGCGTTTTTCTATGAAATTTGCCATAATGCGCGGCTCGAATTCGGGCTGGCGTTAAGCCGAGCAGGTCACCGCCGCAGCAACCATGAAATTCATCGGTCTGCCACGGGTACAGCCCAGTATCAAACCTGCTTGCGAGAAGCTACCGTCGAGGCACTGCCTGCGGGAACGCTATCTCATAACGATAGCCAAAACAGCTTTAATTTCAAACTGTTAGTAAGCGCGGTCACAAGCCGTTTAAAGTGAGGTCATAGGAAACATGTCAAACGCTCCCCAGATTTTTACCGATCCGAGCAGCACGTTATTGATTGAAGAAGCCATCAAACGTGGAGAAGGTGAACTGGCCCATAACGGTGCCTTTGTCGCCAAAACCGGCGCCCGCACCGGCCGCTCCCCCATGGACCGTTTTATCGTAGACGAGCCCAGCACCAGTGAATCCATTCACTGGGGACCGGTTAACCGCCCCTTCCCTGCTGACAAATTCGACGCGCTGTGGAGCCGGGTGGCAGAGCATGTTTCCCAGAGCGATCAGTTCATTTCCAACCTGCACGTGGGCGCCGATCCGGATCATTACATCGCGGTGAAAGTCACCACCCAGACTGCCTGGCACAACCTGTTCGGTCGCTGCCTGTTCATCATTCCGGAGAAATTCAATCCCAAGACCAAAGAGCCCTGGGAAATCCTCCACGCCCCCACGTTTGCATGCGACCCGGAGCGCGACGGCACCAACAGCGACGGCTGCGTGATTCTGAACTTTGCGGCACGTAAGGTTCTGATCGCCGGTATGCGCTACGCAGGCGAAATGAAGAAAGCCATGTTCTCGGTACAGAACTTCCTGCTGCCTGAGAAATCCGTACTGCCCATGCACTGTTCCTCCAACGTGGGTGAAGACGGCGGTGTTGCCCTGTTCTTCGGCCTGTCCGGCACCGGCAAAACCACCCTGTCCGCAGACCCCAATCGTTACCTGATTGGCGACGACGAGCACGGCTGGGCCAAGGGCTCGGTATTCAACATGGAAGGCGGCTGCTACGCCAAGTGTATCGACCTCAGCAAGAAAAATGAGCCGGTCATCTGGGAAGCCATTCGGTTCGGTGCGGTTCTGGAAAACGTGGTAATGGACGAGCAACGGGTACCGGATTACACCGACTGCTCCCTGACCCAGAACACCCGTGCGGCCTACCCGCTGGAAAACATTGAAAAGCGTGTACTGGAGAACCGTGCCGGCGAGCCCAAGCACGTGATCTTCCTCACCTGTGACCTGAACGGCGTTATCCCGCCGGTTTCCCGCCTCAGCAACGAAGCCGCTGCCTATCACTTCCTGAGTGGTTACACGGCGCTGGTGGGCTCCACCGAAATGGGTTCCGATGCCGGCATCAAAACCACGTTCTCAACCTGTTTTGGCGCCCCGTTCTTCCCCCGTCAGGCAGGCGAATACGCCGAACTGCTGATCAAGCGCATCAAGGAATTCGATTCCAAAGTGTATCTGGTGAACACCGGCTGGACCGGTGGCCCTTATGGTGAAGGCAAACGCTTCGACATCCCCACCACCCGGGGTGTCATCACCGCCATCCTGAGTGGCGCGCTGGATGAAGTGGAAACCCAGCACATCGATACCCTGAATCTGGACGTGCCCGTTGACGTACCCGGTGTTGATCCCAATCTGTTGATTCCGAAAAACACCTGGTCTCATCCGGAAGCCTACGAAGCCCGTGCCCAGCACCTGGCCGAGTTGTTCAACGAAAACTTTAAAAAGTACGCTGAAGTGTCTGACGACATTCGCAATGCTGGCCCGAAAGCAGAGTAATCTGCGCCAGCGCCCCGTTCGTTAAGAACGTTAAAAAGCCGCCCCCTTCTGTTACGGTTGGGGGCGGTTTTTTTATCCAGTGAGAGCCCCATGGAATACGACAGCCCGTTTGGCCGTTTTACATTATTACCCCTGCACCACCACCCCAAATCCCCACTCCAGGCCTGGAGCGCCGCCGATGACCTGCTGCTGAAAGAACTGGCCAGCCTGGAACCCGCGCCGCAGCGGATACTGATCGTGAACGATGCCCACGGTGCGCTGGGTACCTGTCTGCATCACAGGCGCCCCTATAGCTGGAATGACAGCTACTGCAGCAAACTGTCCTTGCAGCAAAACCTGCACCGCAACCAGTTGCCGTTTTCTCCTGAGCACTGGCTGGATGCCACCGAGCTGCCAAAGGATCTGTTCGACGCCGTGCTGATCAAGATCCCCAAAACATTGGCCTTGCTGGAATACCAACTGACACGCTTAAGACCGATGCTGTCGGCGCAAACCCGGATCATTGGCGCGGGCATGGTCAAACACCTGAGCAAGAGCATGGTGCAGGTTTTCGAGCAGTGCATCGGCCCCACCCACACCTCACTGGCCACACGCAAGGCCCGCCTGGTGTTCTCGCAATTTGATGCCACGCTGAACCCGCTGACACCCCAGCCGACCCGCTACAGTGTGCCCGGTACCGAGCTGGAACTGGTGAATTACCCCGGTGTGTTTTCACAACAGAAACTGGATCTGGGCACCCGCTTTTTGCTGGAACATTTTCCCGATGCCAGCGCTGCCGAGCACATCATTGACCTGGGCTGCGGCAATGGCGCCCTGGCCTGCTTTGCGGCCCGCCACAACCCCGGCGCCCACCTGAGCCTGCTGGACGATTCCTGGCTGGCCCTGCAAAGCGCCCGGGAAACCATTGAACTGAACAAGATACCCAACCCCTGTGAGCTGATCGCCAGTGACGGGCTGGATGGATTTGAAGACAAGGCCGACCTGATTCTGTGTAATCCACCGTTTCACGAAGGTACACGGCTGGATTCCAATATTGCACTACGGATGTTCAAGGGCGCCAAACGTTGCCTGAATGACGAAGGCAAACTGGTGGTGGTGGGCAACCGGCATCTGGACTATCACCAAACCCTGCGCGCCCATTTCAAGGCGGTGGAACTCTGTGCCAGCAACCCCAAGTTTGTGGTGATAAGCGCCAGCCGTCCACGCTAGCGGTTCAGCCGCAACCGGAGCAGGTTAACCCACCTGCTCCGTTACATGTTTGCTGCCGGAAAACAGGCGCTTTAGTTTCAACAGGCCAAAGTAGGCCGCCCAGACACTGCCCACCAGCACGCGCTGCACCCAGGAGAATAACCGCACTCCCATGGGTTGCTTGCGGTAAACCGTCACTTCCTGGGATTTACCGGTTTTATAATCCTTGCTGATCACCAGGCTGGCATCCTGTTGTCGGGGATCCTTGGCCCATTTCAGTTCATAGGTGTTGCATTGGAAACGATGTTCACCGATGGGAGTGAAGTGATAAACAATGGGCAGACCGCGGATCTTGACCGCCAGCATGCCGTCACTGACAAACACATCGCCGGAAATGGGAACCTGCAAACCCAGCAACGGCCCCCGCACCACCAACGTCCCACAATAGGCCCGCAGTGTTTCCTCATCCATGGCCACCGGATTCAATTGCAGAATGTCTGACTCACTGCGTACCTGCTCGATGAAGGCATCGGGAAACAGCTCAAGGGTTTCCGCCGTGATCGGGCAGTCCATCACCAGATGCACCCGGGTAACATCGCTTTTGTTGCGCAGGGAGTGGGGCTTGCTGAAATCACCAAACCAGAATTCGCCCGGCTTCCAGTAAACCGCCTCATCACCAATGCTGAACTCCACCCGGGGATCGGTAACGATGGGAATATGCAGGCGCACCATGCCGTAGTTCCAGCCGAAGCCCGCGTCGGTGTGCTCACCAATGACTTTACCGGGAGGTAAAAACAGAATTCGCGCCACGTACACGGGGCAGCCGATGTTATCCAGTACCTCCTTAAAGTAGCGGCACTTTTCCAGCACCGCCGTATCCTTGCTGTGGCCGGTATGGGCCGCCAGCGTGTTGCCGTGATCACCGGAAAAATTACGCAAGCCTATGCCGGTCCAGCTGCCATCATGGTACTTACCCACCTGCGGCGCCGATTTAAAATGCTCCGTGGCGGTGTCCAGGTCAGCTTTCAGACGCGCCACATCAAAGCTGCCCCTTAACTGTACACTGGTGGTTTTCATGTCACACTCCTGTCGGTGATCTCACCGTTTTTGTTCTTAGTTGTATTCCGGCAGGGTGCTTATTCCTGAAACACCGCTGCCAGATCCCCGGCCAGCACTCTGGAAAACAGTGGCCTGCCCTGATCCATGGACAAATGGGTCACGTCATAGAAATCATCCCCGTCGAAGGCGGGATGATTCTGGTAATTACGAATACCGACACCACTTTGCCGTGCCAGATGGGCCAGCATCTGCTGCAGCCGCCGCTGCCCCTCCGGCGACAACTTTACCCAGTCACTGTTACGGGGCATCAGCACGATCTCAACCCGCTGCGAAAACCGCTTGGCGGTTTCAACAGTATCAAGAAAATCCCCGATAAGCTCGTCATTGAAACTCAGATTTTCAATATCACAACATTGTATCCGGCCCTGCAAATCCATCTCCATGGCCTTGGGATGACGCATCTGACTGGAGATTTTCACCACCAGATCCCGGGCCTCTGTGGACAAATCCATCATGTCAATGAGGCCGCCCTGAGTCACCGGATTCCAGACGTGGGATTTGTAGGTCACCGGATGTTGCTGCCGGATATACTGGTTTAACTGGTTGCGAAACGCGGCCAGTTGCTGGATATGATCCAGCTGATCCTTCGTCAGCTGTTCCAGCATGGGCGCCTGGGCCTGGGCCTGATTCACCAGAAAACGGATGCCACCGGTGATGGCCTCCGCCGACACACCATGACGCAGGTACTTGATGCTGAGCAGGCGGGCAAAGCGCTCCGGATCTTCCCACAGGGTTTTGGTCACCTGCCGCGGCGACATCAACACCGCCTGAATCTGTTCGGTCATAAACGGGCGAAACGCCTGCCGGGCATCCGTCACCAGAAACGGATTGAACTCCAACAGGGTCAGGCGGGCTTTGCTGTGCTGTCCGGCATAGGCTTCCGCCATGCGCTGGACCAGTAACTTTTGATAGGTGGGTTTCATGTTGCCCATGCCCACATTGAAGCTGGTCACCCGGGCACCGTTTGCTGCTTTCACTGCCTGATCGAAAATACGCGGCGAGAAGCCGTCCTTCACCAGCGACGAACCGATAAACAAGGCAGTATTGCCCTCCGTGGCAGCCATGTAATCCAGTGCGTTGGTCACCGAGCGGATACGCTGAATACCGAAGATGTCACCGGCGTTGCTTTCCGCTGAACGGGTCAGCCAATTCACCAGCCCCATGGCCGGCAGCAGGGTAACGGCGGCAATCAACATGGTGTACAGCGCCGTTTTTCGGCTAGAACTGGAAGTAGATGAACTCATGGCCCGGTTCTCCGATCAGGAAGGTAAAGGTCAGCCCCAGAATCATCAGAGGCACAAAGCGTGGATAACGACGGGTGATCAATTCCCGGCGGTGCACAATGCCGTAATCAATGCAATGAATCAGCAGGATCACCAGTGCCACCATGGCCAGTACACCACCGGCAAAAGGCGGCGCGTCTACGCCGGAAGCCGGGCTGTGCAGCGCAGTAATAATACTGAACGCATCCCCCAGGCTTTCCGCCCGGAAAAACACCCAGCCGATGCACACCAGGTAAAAGGTAAACAGCCATTGCAACCAGCGGAAGGCCGACAGATTGATGCTGCCCAGCCATTGCCCGACGCGGGTTCCACGCAGCAGATGCGTCAGCGAAATAATGGTGCCGTGATAGGCCCCCCACCAGACGAAGGTCCAGGCGGCACCGTGCCACAACCCACCCAGTAACATGGTGATGAACACATTGCGTATCTGGCGTCCATTGCGATTGCCACCCAGGGAAATATACAGGTAATCCCGCAGCCAACTGGACAGGGAAATATGCCAGCGTTTCCAGAAATCCACCGGTGACAAGGCAAAGTACGGGGTATTGAAATTCAATGGAATCTTGATCCCCAGCAGCAACGCGATGCCGATGGCAATATCGCTGTAGCCGGAAAAGTCGCCGTAGATCTGTCCGGCAAAGGCCAGCACCCCGGTGACGGTTTCAATCCAGCTGAGAGGCCCGTCACCATTGAACAGGGTCTGTGCCGGCGCCGCCAGCAAATCGGCAATGGTTTTCTTGAACAGGCCCATGGTGATGAGCACGAAGCCGAATTTCACATCCTCGGGGGTTACCTGGGGAAAGCGCTCGATCTGCGGCAGAATCTGCTTGGCCCGCAGGATGGGCCCGGCAACCAGTTGCGGAAAAAAGGACAAGGTGGCAAAGAAGGGCACGAAATCCTTACGCGCTCTGGTTTCGCCGCGGTACACATCAATGGTGTAACTCATGCTTTGAAACGTATAAAACGAGATTCCCACCGGCAACACTACTTCCAGCGTACCCAGCGACACCGGCATACCGAAAAAGCTCAGGGTTTCCTGCACCGAGCCAATCATGAAATTGGAATACTTGAAGATGCCGAGAATGCCCAGATTGACGGCAATGGACACCAATAACCACTGTTTGCGCTGCCGGGCCTGACTGTGCCCTTCAATTTGCTGGGCAACAAAGAAATCCACCACCCCGCTGAACACCAGCAAGGGAACAAAGCGGTAGTCCCAACCGGCGTAGAACACCAGGCTGGCTGCCACCAGAAACAGCGCCCGCAGGCGGGCCTGGGTGAACACGAAGAAATAGAGGACAAAAAACAGGGCAAAAAAGCCCAGGAATAGTGGCGTATTGAATAGCATTCAGTCGGTCTGCAATGTTCTTTTTATTATCCCGGCTTGCTTTACAACCAGCCTGGGAACTCTGGGGCGACTATTGTCCAGCACGGTTACAGCTGACGTCAATTGATGTCAGATAATCGGTCAGATCAGCCGACTGGCCCAAAATGACCAATAATTAGCACAGCCTGACTGCGTTCTACACCCGGACATTCCTTATACTGGCTATATTAGTGGTACGTGAGCGCCAATTTTACCGGACCGATTGACACATAACCATGACAAGAATCATCAACGGCGCCTTTTTCGGAGGAACACCATGACCGCAGCAGCCCATCAGAATGCCAACCGCATCGGCACCGATGCCATCCCTGTCAGGCACATGGATTTCGAGTTCGACGATTCAGTTCCCACCTTCTGGTTTGCCGGCGATCCCCTGCGCACCATGATCCTGACCGCGCTTTCCGGCACCTTCCCGGAGGGGGAGCGCATGTTCATGCGCTCGGTACGCCACTACCAGAAGGCCATTAAAGACCCGGAGCTGCAAAAGCAGGTAAAGGCCTTCATCGGTCAGGAGGCCCATCACGGCAAGGAACACCAGACCTTTAACGACATGATGACCCGCAAAGGCATCCCGGTGGACTTTATTGACCGCTACACCAAAGAAGGCCTGAAACGCATCGAGAAGTTCTACTCACCGCAGCGCCTGCTGGCCAAAACCTGCGCCCTGGAGCACTTTACCGCTCTGTTCGCTGAGCTGCTGCTGGCCCATCCGGAACTCATTGATGAAGTGGACGACCAACTGAAACCCCTCTGGGTCTGGCATGCCATTGAGGAAAGTGAACACAAGGCGGTGGCCTATGATGTGTTCCAGGAGCAGGTGGACAGCTATTGGATCCGGGTCAGTGAAATGGCCGTCACCACAATCATGTTCAGCTTTTTTTCCACCCTGCACACCGCGCAACTGCTGCAAGCAGCCAAACAACAGCCCGGTCAGCGCCGTATGGGCGTGGGCCAGCGGCTCAAGGGCCTGTGGCAACATCGCGACGTGCTGGCCGAGTTGGGCAAACACTATCTGGCCTATTACAAACCGGATTTTCACCCCTCCCAGAAGGACAGCCGCGCACTGCGTGACAAGGGCCTGGAAATGCTGAGCCGGTACGTGGGCGACAAGGCCTACTTATCCGTTTGACCCTCTGTAACGCCTGGCGACTTTTTTGAGCCTGTATTAGGCCCTACCCGTGCCGGTTCCGATCCTATGATTGAAACCGGCACTTTTTTAGTGCCCGGTTTTCCTGTTTGATCAACGCTGGTGCCTTCACCCCTTCACGGCAGGTTGCCCGGGCCCGCACCTTACACCCGACACCACTCCCGCCGCTGGTTTAGCCCCGCTGAAACCGGTATGATCTAAACCCATTCAGGGCCACTTTTTTCATTTATTTCGACGCCATTCGGCGCTCTTCAGACGTAACGGGACCGCATTCATGGAAATCATCAAGACTCTGGGCGAATTCATCATAGACCGGCAAATGGAATATCCGGATGCCAGCGGTGAGCTGAGCTCGCTGTTCTCCTCCATCCGGCTGGCGGCAAAAATTCTCCACCGGGAAATCAACAAGGCCGGCCTGGCCGACATTACCGGTGCGGCCGGCGATGAGAATGTGCAAGGCGAAGAACAGCAAAAACTGGACGTGTACGCCAATGAACGCTTCAAGAATGCGCTGGCGCAACGGGGCGTGGTGTGCGGAATTGCCTCGGAAGAGGAAGAGGAATTCGTCAAATTCGAGGAGACCAAAAACTGCGATGGCAAGTACGTGGTGTTGATCGATCCCCTGGATGGTTCCTCCAACATCGACGTCAACGTGTCCGTGGGTACTATTTTCAGCGTCTATCAACGGGTGTCACCGGTGGGTACTCAGGTCACCGAAGCCGATTTCCTGCAACCGGGCCACAAGCAGATTGCCGCCGGCTACGTGATTTACGGCTCATCCACCATGCTGGTGTATTCCACCGGCAATGGCGTCAATGGCTTTACCTACGATCCCACCATCGGCGTATTCTGCCTGTCCCATCCCAACCTGGAAATCCCCACAGACGGCACCATTTATTCCATCAACGAAGGCAACTACGTACATTTCCCGGAAGGGGTGAAGAAATACATCAAATACTGCCAGGAAGAAGATGTCGACACCAAACGCCCGTACACCTCACGCTATATAGGCTCCCTGGTATCGGACTTCCACCGCAACCTGATCAAGGGTGGCATCTACCTGTACCCCACTTCCAGCCGCTACCCGCAGGGTAAATTGCGCCTGTTATATGAATGCAACCCCATGGCTTACCTGATCGAGCAGGCCGGGGGCAAAGCCACCGCCGGCAACGGCCAGCGCATACTGGATATCGAGCCCACCTCATTGCACCAGCGCTGCCCGCTGTTTGTGGGCTCGCCCAACATGGTGGACAAGCTGGACGAATTCATCTGCGAATTCGGCTGATGGTGTCATCATGAAACCCCTGCTGACGATGTTGCTCGGCCTGCTGTTAACCCCGCTGCTATGGGCGGTGGAATCGCAGCAGGCCAACTTCCGCGTCGAGGTGATCGCACGCAATCTGGATCACCCCTGGGGGCTGGCCTTTCTGGACTCCGGACAACTATTGGTCACCGAACGCTCCGGCCAGTTGCGCCTGGTGAAACAGGGCCGGGTGGGCAAACCCATCGCCGGCCTGCCGGAGATCTGGGTTGGGGGCCAGGGTGGATTGCTGGATGTGACGGTGCAGGGTGACTGGATCTACTTCAGCTATGCCGAGCCCGGCACACTGCCCCTGACCAACTCCACCGCGGTGGCCCGCGCCAAACTGAGCCCGGACCAGCGGCAACTCACCGATCTTGAGGTGATCTTCCGCCAGCAACCCAAATACGTATCCCGCGGTCACTTCGGTAGCCGCCTTGCGTTTTCCAACGACGGTTACCTGTTTATCACCCTGGGGGAGCGTTACCTGCCCCGGGATGACGCCCAGACCCTGGACAACCACCACGGCAAGGTTATTCGGCTGTGGCCCGATGGCCGGGTGCCCGGGGATAACCCCTATGCCAAAACCGGCGGCGCCAAACAAGGCGCAGCGTCGCAGGCCCTGCCCGAGATCTGGTCCATCGGCCACCGTAACATCCAGGGGGCCGCCATCCACCCAGGCAGCGGACGCCTGTGGATTCACGAACACGGGCCCCAGGGGGGTGACGAAATCAACGTTCCGGCCGCCGGCAAAAATTATGGCTGGCCGGTGATTACTTACGGTGAGGAGTACGGCGGCGGTAAAATCGGGGAAGGCACCCACAAAGCCGGCATGGAACAACCGCTGCATTACTGGGTGCCATCCATTGCCCCCTCGGGTATGGCGTTTTACACCGGGTCAGCCTTTCCCCAGTGGCAGGGGGACCTGTTTGTGGGCTCCCTCAAATTCCAACAACTGGTGCGGCTGGAGCTGGACGGTGAAAAAGTGGTGGCGGAAGAGCGCCTGTTAAAGGCAGAAGTCGGTGAACGCATCCGCGATGTGGTGCAGGGGCCGGACGGTTTGCTGTACCTGCTCACCGACAGCGATAACGGTAAAATCATTCGACTGCAACCCACTCCCCGTTGACCCCAATGGCCATTGAAACCATCACCGTGGACTATCGCAACCCCAATCAGGCCCGGGATCTGATCACGCTGCTGGATGAGTACGCCCATGATCCAATGGGTGGCGGCAGCGCCCTGTCGGCCCAGGTCAAGGCCACCCTGGTGGAGGAGTTGGCCAAGCGCCCCCAGGCGTTCAGCCTGCTCTGTTATGTGAACGGCGAAGCGGCTGCACTGGCCAACTGCCTAGAGGGCTTTTCCACTTTCGCTGCCCGCCCATTGCTCAACATCCACGATTTGATGGTGCGCACGGGCTATCGCGGCCAGGGCCTGAGCCAGATCCTGCTGAGCAACATTGAAGACATCGCCCGCCGTCGTGGCTGCTGCAAGATCACTCTGGAGGTGCTCTCCGGCAACACCCCGGCCCAGGGGGCCTATGAAAAATTCGGCTTCCGGCATTATCAACTGACCCCCGATACCGGCCAGGCCCTGTTCTGGCAGAAGAATCTGTAAAAAAAAGTGCCACCGGCCAAATCCTCATTGCCAGCGGGGTGAAATCGTTATATTAGTGGAACGATTGTTACCTGCACCTGCCCATCCATTCAGCCGAGATGTCGTTATGGAAAACCTGGAAGATGAACTGCGCTTTACCGCAATTAAATTTGGTGTCCTTATTGCCACCCGCGAGTTTGCTGCCGCTCACGCCCTGCTGGCGCCGGAACTCTCGGCCGACATCAGCCCCGGTGATCTGGAACATGAATTCGATGAGATGATTGTGCACTTTGATACGGAAGACGTGGCACCGGTACCGGAAGCATTACAGTGGGTGGATGAAGATGAATTCGGGCAATGGGTTTACGTGCCCATGGAAGGTGATGGCGAACTGGAGGCCATCACCCTGGCCCTGAAAAAAGTGGCCGGCGAGTATCGTATTACCGATCTTGAATGGGGCAAGGAGTGGAAAGGTGCCTGAGCACCGGCGCTGAACCAGCGTATTTATTTTAGTTTTTCATTGACTGAACAGGGAGTTAAGGATGGTAACGTTTCTTATAAAACTGATCACGGGATTGATCGCGGTGGTATTGTTGTTAAGTGCGGGCATGGTGGCCGCCACCTGGGAACCGGATCGCAGTGTGGAAGAACTGCGCGAGCGCTGGGCGCCACCCCCTTCCCAGTTTATAGAGGTTGGAGGCCAGTTAGTGCATTTGCGGGATGAGGGCCCGCGCCAGGATACAACCCCCATCGTGTTACTGCACGGCACCTCAGCCAGCCTGCACACCTGGGATGGCTGGGTTGCCGAATTAAGCCAGACCCGCCGCGTGATCCGTTTTGATCTGCCCGGCTTCGGCCTCACCGGCCCGGCGGCGGACGGCAACTACAGCCTGGCAGCCTATGTGGACTTTGTCATCGACGTGATGGACACCCTCGGTATTGAGCGCTTCGTGCTGGCGGGCAATTCCCTGGGCGGCAGCATCGCCTGGCGCACCACGGCGGCCCACCCCCAGCGCATCGAGAAACTGATCCTGGTGGATTCCGGTGGTTATCCCTTTGAAGCAGAGTCTATGCCCCTGGCCTTTGTGATATCCCAAACCCCCCTGCTGAACCGGATTATGGAGTTCACCCTGCCGCGCTCGGCGGTGGAATCCAGTGTACGGGATGTGTACGGCGACCCGTCACGGGTGACCCCGGAGCTGGTGGACCGCTATTTCGATCTCAGCCTGCGGGAGGGTAACCGTGGCGCCCTGCGCGAACGCTTTGCGCAACTGGAATATCAGGATCAGAGCGCGCTGGTACAAACCATACAACAGCCCACGCTGGTGATCTGGGGCGCACAGGATCGCCTGATTCCACCCAGTATCGCCCGGCGTTTTGAGCAGGATCTTCCCAATGGCCAACTGGTGATGTTTGCAGAGCTGGGCCATGTTCCCCATGAAGAAGCCCCCACCGAAACCGTAGCGGCTGTCACCAAGTTTCTTCGAAATATCAATAATCTGCATTGATGCCCCACCCCCCGCAGGGGGTGGCCGGCATGCCCTTCCGGAATCTGTCACCGCCGGCTGCCTTCCCGAACACATGCCGGGGCGGGTGTCCTTAGCCCCTCCGATCTGCTTTCGCACATAGTGCAATTAATAATTATTTGCATTATGATTTAGAAATGTTTTGGGGAATTAAAGGCCGAGAGTATGATTTCGCTAGATCAGGTTTGCGTGTCGCGGGGTGGGCGCCGCATCCTGGATTCCGTCTCAATCCAGCTGACACCGGGGAAGATCACCGCCATCGTGGGGCCCAACGGGTCCGGCAAAAGTTCCCTGCTGAAAGTCATGGTGGGGGCAATCGCGCCCACCGAAGGGACAGCCTGCGTGGACAGGCGGCCGCTGGCGGATTGGAAACGCAAGGAACTGGCCAGAGTACTGGCCTACCTGCCGCAAAGCTCCGAGCGTCCCAATGGCATGACGGTGGAAGAAGTAGTCGCCTGCGGACGCTTTGCTCACCTCCCCCCCTGGGCCAACCTGAACGCAGAAGACCGCGCCGTTGTTGCACAAGCGCTGCAGCAAACCGAGATGCTGAGCCAGGCGGAGGTGGTGGTGGACAATCTGTCCGGCGGGGAAATGCAACGGGTATGGCTTGCCACCGTGCTGGCTCAGGGTGCGGACCTGCTGCTGCTGGACGAACCCAACTCGTTTCTGGATCTATCCCACCAACTGGAACTGATGGAACTGATCCAACGCCTGAACCAGGATCTGAATAAAACCATTGCCCTGGTCATTCATGACCTGAACCAGGCCATCCAGTGGTGTGATGAGGTGGTGGTCATGAAAGCGGGCAAAGTACAGGCCGCCGGCGCCATTACCTTGCTGCAGGATCCGCTTCTACTGAAAGAGGTGTTCAACCTGTCCTGCCAGTTTGTCCGTGTGCCCGGCAACCACAAACCCGTGTTGCAAGCCAGCCTCTATAGAATGGAAAACGGTGCAGCATGAACCGTAGCGTGCTTATCCTGATATTTTGCAGCCTCTTGTTTGCCTGCTCGGACGCACTGGCGCTCACGGTGGTGCACGACGCCGGCACCACCGACATCAACGGCACACCGCAACGCATTGTGGCACTGACCTGGTCACAGGCGGAGATTCTGTTGACACTGGGGATAACCCCGGTGGGTGTGGCCACGGTACCCGGTTATCGCAAATGGCAGTCAAACTACCCACCCTTGCCGGATTCCGTGGTGGACCTTGGCCACCGTGGCAATCCCAATCTGGATGTGATCGCACGCCTGCAACCGGATTTGATTCTGGGTTATAACTTCCGCCACCAGAATCAACTGGAACGCCTGCAGGGCATCGCGCCCACCTTACTGTATCGTCAGTACCCCAGCGCCTCTGACCCGGATTTTCGCTACTTTCAGCAGATGCTGCGCATCACCCGGGAGTTAGGGAAACTGCTGCAGCGGGAGGCGGAGGCGGAGGCGGCCATCGAATCCCTGTTCACCACCATTGCCGATGCCGAGGCACGTATAGCCGCGGCAGGATTGGCGGGGCAACCGGTGGTGCTGGGCAAGTTTGTAGGCATGGGCATGGGCCTGCGGGTGTTCACCGATGCCGCCATGGCCGCCGACGTAGCCAACCAATTGGGGCTCAGCAATCAATGGCATCACGCTTTGCCGGGGCGGGATTTCAGTCATATCCAGTTACCGCAAATGCTGGCCCTGGGCAATTGCCACCTGATTATTTTTGGCGACGATTCCGATGAAACCCGTATCATGCAGCAATCCGCCATCTGGCCCCACCTGGAGTTTGTACAAAGTAATCGCGTTTACCGTGTACCGAACAGCTGGGGCTTTGGCGGCCCCGCCTCAGCCACGCGCATGGCACAACGCATCAGCGACGCCCTGTTGGAGCGTGCCCCATGAGCCCGGCCGCACCGCTGAATCCAGGCCGGGTCTATCTTCTCTTCAGCGGCTTGACCTGCGCCGTGGTGCTGTTGTGGCTGCTGGTGCAGCTCCCCCTGCCCTTGCATGAGCAACAAAAATTACTGCTGCGCCTGTATGAATTGCCCCGCTTCAGCCTGGCGCTGTTGTGCGGTGGCGCCATGGGCCTGGCGGGATTGCTGATTCAGCAGGTTATCCGCAACCCCTTTGCCAGCCCCTCCACCCTGGGCATCAACGCCGGCGCCATGCTGGGGGTTACGTTGACCGCCAGCATCGGCAGCCACCCGGGATTTTCGCCGGTGGGTGGATTGCTGGGTGGCCTGTTCGCCGGTGGTTTGACCCTGCTGCTGGCCCGGCGCCTTGGGGGCGGGCCGGTGCACATGGTCTTGATCGGCATGATCATCAACCTGGGGCTGAATGGTTTGGCGGCCATCCTGTTGCTGTTCTTTGAGAACTCCCTGGATGGCCTCTACATTTGGGGCGCCGGCAATCTGCACCTGCATGATTATTCCCTGTTGTGGTGGATCGGCACGGTATTGCTGTTGATCTTTCTGGGTATGGTGCCCCTGGCCCGCTCCCTGGATCTGTTCGCCCTGGGCGAAGAACGCGCCAGCAGTCTCGGGGTGGCGGTAAAACCCATTCAGATCATCGCACTTTGCGCGGCCATTCTGTTGGCTGCACTGGTCTGCAGCGTGGTGGGCATGATCAGTTTTGTGGGGCTGATTGCCCCCCATCTGGCCAGTGGCTGTGGCGCCCGTACCAGCGCGCAAAAAGCACTCTGGAGCATGGCCTGGGGCGCACTGATTCTGCTGGGAGCCGATGTGCTGGCACGGCTGCTGGGAGGCGACAACATCAGTGTGCCGGCCGGTGCGTTAACCACCTTGCTGGGGGCGCCCTGCCTGCTGTATTTCCTGCGTCACCGCAGCAAGCATGCATTTCACAGCCCCAGCAAACATACCTTGTCGTTGAGCGCACCCTTCCGGGTGCATGCCGGCCACGCCGCCGTGGTGTTGCTGGCCCTCACCAGCGCGGGAATCGCCTGTACCCTGTATCAAGGTGACCCCACGGCGGACTCTTTTGCATTACGCCTGCCGCGCCTGCTTTACGCGGTGTGCGCCGGCGCCGGTCTGGCCGCTGCCGGCCTTATACTGCAGCTGTTTTTGCGCAATCCATTGGCCAGCCCGGACATCACCGGCCTGACCCACAGCGGGGTATTGTGCGTGGTGCTGGCGGGGGTGTTCCTCTCCGGTATGAGCCAGGCAACCACCATCACCTTGTCCCTGCTGGGCAGTACCACGGGGCTGATGATCATGCTGTGGCTGAACCGGGGTGCCTTTTTCTCACCGGTGCGGCTGGCGCTCACCGGCATCGCCCTCACGGCCATCACCAGCACGGTCACACCCATCGTGTTTGCCCTGAGCGCCAACCAATCCACCGATGCCCTTATGTGGTTGTCGGGCACGACCTACACCGCCACCCTGCCAATGGCACTGGGTTATGCGTTACTAAGCCTGCTGCTGATGGCCACAGTCTGGTTGACCTGGCGTGCTATGAATTTGCTGCAATTGGGTAATCAATGGGCCATCAGCCTGGGCCTGAACCTGCAACGGGCGCGACTGCTGCTGTTGCTTATCGCCTCGGCATTCAGCGGGTTAGCCGTTGCCTTGGTTGGCGGCATCACCTTTATCGGTTTGATGGCACCCCATGCCGCACGCCTGTTGGGGTTATCCAACCACCAACAATTGATACCCATTACCTTACTGCTGGGTGCCTGCCTGATGGTGTGGGCGGACCTGGCAGCCCAGACCCTGATGCACCCCTATGAACTGCCCGCCGGGCTACTGGTATCCCTGCTGGGCGGGCTGTACTTCATCGGATTGATGTCAGTGGGCATTCGAATTCAGAAATAGAGATCAACACAAGTCTTTGGAGAGAGAGGCTTCCATCGCAGTTCTTATTGGGAGTAACAACATGAAAGACACATCGATGAAACACACATCGGTTAACATGAAGCCGGCCAATCTCAAACCGCTGGCCTGTGCCGTGGCCGCGTTCAGCGCCGCGGCCAGCTGTTCTGCCTGGGGGGCGGAACAGCTGGACACTGTCATGGTCAGCGCCTCACGGGTAACCGAAAGTGTGGCATCCATTCCTTACACCACCCAAATCGTAAGCGGTGATGCCATCGCCGAGCAGGCGCAACCGGGGCGTAATCTGGGCCAGATCCTGGGCCAGATGGTGCCGGGGCTGGCACCGGGGGACGACTCTGCCACCAGCGCCTACCAAACCCTGCGCGGACGCAAAGTGCTGGTGCTGATTGACGGTGTGGCGCAACGGGCCAGCCGTGACATTTCGCGCCAGCTCACCACCATTTCACCGCAGAACATCGAACGAGTGGAAATCATATCCGGTGCCACCGCGGTGTACGGTGCCGGTGCCACCGGCGGGGTGATCAATATCATCACCAAACGGGGCATCGATCAGGATACCCGTTTCAATACCAAGGTCGGTTTCACCATGAACACCCAGGATACCGATTCCGACGGCCTCACCTATTTTGGCTCACAAACCGTCAGCGGCATGGTCGGTGACATGGATTACCTGCTGAACATCAACTACGAACAGCGGGGCAATTTCTACGACAGTGAAGGCGATCAGATTGCCACCGATCCCAACCAGGTAAGCCGCGATAACAGTGATACACTGGATATTCTGGCCAATGTGGGCTGGCAGATTGATGAGCAAAGATCACTGCGCGTCAGCCTGGAGCACTTCAAGGAACAGCAGGATACGGATTATGCCGCGGACTTTGGTGAGCCCAGCGCCGCCTATCTTGGTTTACCCGCTGGGATTTTTGCCGCCGGCGGTGACTATACGCCGCGGCCGCAGGATGGCCTTCGCCTCAGCCAGCAACCGGAAACCAGCCGTGACAGCATTACCTTTGATTTTAATCACCAGGACTTTTTCGGCCACACCCTGCTGACGCAATTAAGTTATCGGGAGAACGAGTATTTTTACTATCCCTATCCAAGCAGTCCGCTGTTTCTGGACATCAACTGGTCCGGCGTGGTGGCAGCAGGCCCCACCAACATGAACCAACTGCTCGCCGCCGTAGCCGCCAACATTGACGGCGCCACCGGCACCCTGTTCCAAAGTCAGGTCAACACTGAAGTTCTGGATTTCAAACTGGCGCTGGACAAGCAATTTGCCTTCGACAGCAGCACACTGGACCTGACTTACGGCCTGGACTACATCCACGACGAAAGCGAACAGCGCTCCATCGTATACTCCTACAACGACTGGATCGGCAGCGGACAAACCGACTACAACCGCACCGGCGCAACCTATGACGCCGGCCCTGCCGCCACCACCGAAACCACCGCCCTGTTCCTGCAGGGCAAACTGGCATTGGATGAACACTGGACCTTCAAGGCCGGTGTGCGCTATGAACGGGCTGCAGTGGACGTGGACGACACCGTCTCTGGCATTGACATCGCCAACGCGGAATATTATCGGGCGGAGTTGCAGGACCCATTCCTGCAAGCCCTGGCCGGAGGGGTGGGCATGACACCAAACGCGTTCCTCGGCACCATTGTCAACACGGCGTCCAACCTGTACGGCTATGAGAACTACCTCACCTACAGCGATACCGCATACGAACGTGAAGGCGGCAAGGAAACCTATTCGGAAGCCCTGTTCAACGCCGGTGTGGTTTACGCGTTCAATGCCCAACAGGAAGCCTTCCTGAACTACTCAGAAGGCTTTACCGTACCGGACATGACCCGCCTGCTGCGCTCGGTGACGGTGTTGAGTGATGGCGGTGATCAGGGGCCGATCCTGGACGGCACCAACATCGATGCCACCAAAACCGATTCCTGGGATCTGGGCTGGCGTGGCCGCTTCGATACCATCACGGCGCAAACCTCCCTGTTCTACAACACCTCCGATCAGAACGTAGAGTTCGATCGTGAGACCGGCGTAGTGGTAATCCGGGATCAGGATGAACGCTTCTACGGTTTCGAAGCTTTGTTGGATGCCCGCTTTGATAACGGTACGATGGCCGGCTTTACCTACGCCCGTACCGTGGGTGAAACCAAATCCGATGATGGCCAATGGTATGCACTGGGTGTGGATCGGGTGGCCCCGGAAAAAATCACAGGCTATGTGGGCTACACCTGGGCCGATAGCGCAGACGCCCGCCTGCAAGTGACTCATCTGAGTGATTACAAGAAGGGCAATCAGGAAGCACCCGAAGATCTGCAAGCACAGGTGGTGCCGTTTGAGGGTTACCGAACCTTTGACCTGATTACCAACTTTTACACCTCGGTGGGGGATTTCACCGCGGCTGTGCGCAACCTCACCAACGCAGAGTACTACTCGGTATACAACCAGGTTCGCGGATATCCATCCGGTGGTGCATCGGCGTATCTGCCGGCTCAGGGTAGAACCTTCACCCTCAGTTACAGTATCGATTATTAAAGGCCGACCGGGCCCATCAGCAATAAAAAAGGGAGCCGATCATGTCGGCTCCCTTTTGCTTGTGGCTGCTATTGAGTTTTTACCGGTGGCGCGCAATGCCCGCTTAAGGTGTTAACTTTTCCTGCAGCCAACCCCTGGCCACCGCCTTATCCACGGAGGCAAAAATGGGGCATGGCATGGCAGCCTGCATTTTTGGCCCGGCCAGCCGCTCCACCGCACTGTCTTCCGCCGCCACTCGCGCCACCCCAACGCAGTACTGCGCCAGAAGCTCACGGTTCTGTTTAAACCATAACCCCATGGCGCGCCGCCCCGCATCGGAAAAGTCACTGTGTGTTGAGGTCATGGTCAGCAGTCCGAATGACTGCTGACGCTCAAACAGGGCATTCATTACTTCCAACCACTGATTGACCTGCGCTGCTGATGCCGGCCCGTTAAAGCATACTTCCACCAACGGCCAGCCATGCACTGAAATTGGTGCCTCTGTGTCATGCAGGTTACGCAACGTATCGCTCCTTTTCCGCCTGACCTTTGCCCCATTGCACAAAGCTGTTCTGCTCCAGATTATATAAACGGTAACCCAGCAGATCATTGACAATATTGGCTGAGCGCCAGGCCATTAGACTGGTTTGCGGATCAACAATACCATGATGGTGTCGGCTGGCGTTCACGGCGTAGATGTGATTTTGCTGACCATGCTCCCAGCGTACCTGGTAGTTATCCTGCATGGCCAACAGACCATCTTCTTCCCAACCAACCCGATCCAAAAGGGGCTCGAGACAGCCGGGAATCACTGTCTTGAACCCGGTGCAGAAAATCACAACATCCGCATCCAGCCACTCATCGGCCTGCTGATGATGCACCACCTGCAATGCATAGAGGGAATGCTGGTTCTGCATGGCCACCAGCTCACGGGAAGGCAACAGGGCATAGCCCTTGTTGCGACCCTGAACAATCTGGATCTGATACAACGACTGGTAAATTTCCTGCAGGGTAGATGGCGATATACCATCACTGGCCAGCTTTTGCCGGGCCACCAATTCACGTTTCTGCTGCCGGTTTAACGACAAAAAGTGCTGCACATAACCCGGCGTAAACAAATCGTTGGTGAACGGCGCTTCATCCAGTTGGTCAAAGTTACCGCGGCGTGACAACCAGACAACGGATTCGCACTCGCCCCAGCGCTCGCTGATCAATTCCAGAAAAACTTCAGCACCGGTCTGGCCACCACCCACCACCACCACCCGCTTACCGGCAAAGTTCCGCTGGCTATTGAGAATACTGCCACCATGAAAAATCTGTTGCCCCAAATGAGGGACGGCAAACTCCGGCACAAATGGCTGTGTTCCGGTGCCCAGGCAAAGGTGATCCGCCGACAGGATTCGATCATCGAAACGCAGCCAGAACCGACCCTGCTTATAATCGATCTCTCGTACATGGGCATTGAAATTCACCTGCGGCAGTTGCGCCGCCACCCACTCGAGATATTGCGCAAATTCCTGGCGGGAGATTGCCGCCTGCTCGGCGTTAATGAACGCGTAGAAACGGCCATGATCCACCAGAAACTTGAGGAAACTGTAGGGGCTGGTGGGATCCACCGGTGTCACCAGATCTTTCATCCAGGAAGTCTGCAAGCGGGCCCCCTGCAGCATCAGCCCCGGATGCCAGTGAAAGCTTTTCTTCTTGTCGAAAAGGGCGTAGCTCACGTCCGGCACCTTTTGCATCAGCGCCGCCACACTCAGATTGAAAGGTCCGGCGCCAATACCCGCCAGCGTAATGTGTTGTTGAATCATCAGGCGATCTCCTGTTGTTCCTGCCGCACTGCACTGCGCAGAGGGTTGCTTATGTCGGTTCCCAGAATGGGTAGCGGCCGTTGTGCCCGATCGGCATAGCCTTCAATAAATCGCACCCGGTTTATACACACCTTTTTGATGTTGGGGGTGAGCAGATCGAATAATCGAAAGCGCTCATGCAGCTGAGGGTACGCCCGCTGATATTCGGCAATCGAAAGCGCCAGCGTTGCGTAAAACGCTGTTTCCGACAGCAGGTTCTGCTCCTGCAGCAATGCGGAAAGGTAGCGCAGCACCGTCACAAAATGACCGGTCTGTAAATCATGGATCAGGTATTCGGGCGGCAATCGGGTCAGGGTTGCCCGCACGTCTTGCGGCAGCAATTGCAACTCGGCAAACGGTTGATCCACCAGCCGCAGATCCCCTTGCAGATCCTTGATGGCCAACCGCTTCGGTACGCCGTTTTCGGTAATCAGCGTCAGGTTCTGACCATGGGCAACCAGGCCCACTCCGTACTGACACATCAGGTGATACAGTGGCACCACTACCACATCGAACAACTTCCGCAGCCATTGCCGCGGCGGCAGCCCGGATTCAGCGATCACATGCTTTACCACGGCGTCGCCCTGATTATCCTGCTGTAAAAAGCCGGCCATCAACATGGCGCGCTCGTCACCATGCAGGTTTTTTTGTACGCTGTCGCGCCAGATAACACCCAGCATTTCCTGATAACGGTAAGGAGCCCCTTGCACCTGCCGATAGTCAGGATGGGCACAGGTGATGCCCACCGGCTCCCGTAATACCAGCGTGCCGCGATCATACAGCAACGGATCAGTCCGGCAGCGCTCGTCCAACCACGCAGACAAGCGGGCGCCCACTGCAATGTAGTGGCCGGGTATGCCCCGGTAACAGGAAGTGTTGAGTATGGTCAGCGGCAACTTGACATTGGGGGCCTGGGGAAAATCCAGATTGGCCAGTGTCCTTATGGATTGCAGCGGCAGATAGCGACAGCCGGCTTCACCCAGATCGACCAGCTCACCACGGGCAATCCACGCCTGGAAATGAATACGAATTTTATGCTGCCACTGCCATGGGTGCACCGGCAGCAAAATCCACTCTCCATTCAGACAGTCCACCCGGCTGCGCAGGGATTGATACTCCGCCGCAGACATGGCACTTTTGATCACCCCATCCAGGTCGCTGTCCTGTTCCAGCCCCACCACGCAGTGCGGTCTGGCAACCGCCACCCAACGCAACCGCAGGGGCTGATTGTACTCTGGTGCATAACGCGCCAGTTCATCGGCGCCCCAACCCAGGCGGCCTTTATTCAACACCGCTTTAGGGTGGCCATCCAGGTAGGGTTGCATGACATCCACATCCATCTGCGCCATCTGCCGGGCACTGACCGATTGGCGCAACCACCAGGACTGCAGATCACCCTGCAGGGTTTGCGCGCATTCCTCCAGCAGATTGGCCAGCACAATATCGTCCATACCCAATTCACCCTGGGCATCAATAAAAAACTGGGCTGCACTGTCCACCGGTTTACCATTACGCATGAGCGATTCCGCATTGAGTCGCAACTGTCCCCACAGACTCTGCCAGGCAAAAAAGCGGTAGCGGGCACCGGAGGCCAGGTTCAAAGTCCAGCAGTCGGCGCCGCCTTCCGGTACCAGGCATTCCTCATACTGCAGTTCACTGATGCATTTCGCCACCAGCACGCGGTTTACGTGCTGCCATAGGGCCTGTTGTGTCATCATCATGTTGCTTACGTCCTTATGGCAAAGGGATCAACTCAAAAAAACGCTCCCGGGTACATTCCAGTAACGCAGCCCGTTTATGGGGAAAATCGAACTCCTTCAGATTGTGGAAGGCCGGAATGGTGGCCAGATGTTTCAGCAGCGCCTTGTTGTCCGCCCGCGGCTCACCCATCACCCGCTGTGTGCGGGGGTCATCCAAAAACAGAAAATGGGTCAGCCCGGTAACCCAGGCGGTAAAGTAACGGGTGCCGAGAAAATTCACGTCGCCCACCAGCACATGCAGCCCGCGATCAAAATCCCCCGCGTCGTAATAGGGGCCCAGACGGTCCTCCCGGGTCCAGTACAACTCGAAATAACCAAACGGCACATCATCGAAACAACCAAAGACAGAAAAAATATGTTGGTCCGCCTGCCGCTGTTGCAGATACCGTTGCAATTCCGCTTTGGGCAGGCCCAACTCCCAGATCGGGGCGACTCTCGGCTGATTCATCCAATCGTGAAACAGATCCAGGTCGTTCACCGGATGCACCACTCTGAAGCTCAGGGTTTGTTTCAGTTCGGGAATATAGCGACGGTAAAACGCACCCTGTTCCGGCTGAGGTGGACGCCTGGGATGCCGCACCGCATTGGTAACGTGCCAGCAGGCAGGCTCCGGATAGACGCAACCTTTGTCCAGCCACAATTCCGGCCATTGATAAAAAACCCCGCGTTCAATCCAGTCATCCCGCAACATGCCTGCCGGTAACAGCGCACCGCAATCGCGCTGCCCCACACCGATACGCTGAACGCTGTGATGGCGGGCAAATACCAGATCCAGAATCAACAACAACGCCAACCGGCTGCGCCGGGCATCCTCTCGGCGGGCCGCCACATGCCAGTTTCGCATCAGCAGCGCCTGCTCACCGTCACGATTGAACTCCACCACCAAAGACAACTGATCGCTATCCAGCACCGCCCTCAGTTCGGCAACGCCGTGTTCCAGTAACATACTGGTTCTACCCAGCGCGGGCAGATCGAAGTGCCAGGCCTGAAAACCGGTTTCAGTCTGGATTTCCGTGTTGATGAATTGGCTGGTCATAATAATTCCTATTGGTTCTCCAAGGTCTCTAGCACACCAGGGTGGCCTGCAGCTTCGGTGCAGCATCCATGATGGCCACCGGATTGTGCACCGCACGATAAAGGGCAACGGGGTCTGCCAGGGTGTTCTCATTCATATCCGCCAACGAGCAGATAAAATTCCCTTTTTGCCACAAAGCATCCGCCTCCAGCAGGGTGCGGATAAAACTCTGATCCTGCCGTTGCCGGGTCAAGTGCTGCTGGAAGAAATCACGCAACTGGGCAATGAGTTCAGACTCGTCGATTAAACCATCGGCCCCCATGGCACCGATGACACCGAAGGTTGAATTGATAATGAGGTAGTAGGCGAACAACTTGTTGGCCATGTCATTATCGATCTGATTGTCCGCCGATTCCCCCAGCGCGTTGTGATCGAGCTTGAACAGGCGCGCGCCCACCGCGCTGAATCCGGTGCCCTGGCAATCACGAAAATAGCCGCACACCGGTAAACCATTCTGCAATCCCAGCACAATGTTCTGTTGATGGGCGCCAAACAACATGCCGTAATCCGCCTGCGCCAACAGCAACGGCTTCACCGCCACATCAAGATAGGCAGCAAACCAGCGGCGCGCCGCCTGCGCAAGATCCCAACGCCGGTGAAACGCCAGTGCCCGCACCTGCTCCGCCAGACGACTGCCCTGTTGCAGGGGATGATCCTGGGTCAGGGTGGCCAGTACGTTGTATTGCATACCACTCTGCTCGCGAATCGGGTTATCCCGAAACACCATCATGGATTCCAGCACCTGGTTGCCCTCGTCATCCAACAGGCACAAATAAGCCGGCTCCTGCATGATGCTGAACTGGCTGAAACGTTTGACAAACTGCTTGCCGGTGGCGGTTGCCAGCACTTTGCTGATCAGACAACCGCGCTCGGCTTCCGCTGGCTGCAGGTGTCTGACCGAGTTGGTAAGGCGCACACTGAGAGAGAACTTGAGCATGTAGGGTGCGTGTTCCGCATAGATGGAGCGCATGGATGACGTGGCATGCCAGCTCTGCCCCTGTTGCGGCAGGGCAATAATGTGCTTGTCGGCAAAAGCCCGGCGTAATGCCGGCAGCTTCTGTAATTTACGCAGTTGCCAGGGGTGAGCCGGGATCAGGGCATATCCGCCGGGCACTTGGGCATAATCGCTGGTGAGTGATGGATCGGCATCAATCAGTTGCTGCACCCGTTGCCGCAACGTCACGCTGTCTGCGCTGTGATAGTGAAGGTATTGTTTGCGCACCAGCATCCAGGCCAACGCAAAACCACTGCCCCCTTCAGGGCCATATTGCACCGCTTCGGTGAGCGTCATGGGCTGGCGGACTTTGGGGGCCGGGTGCACCGAATGCCCCACCAGCAACGCCTGCTCGGCCTCGCGAAAACTCAGAGGCGAGGCAAAGAGTTTGTCGATTTCCTTGTCACGCAGCGCCAACAGCAGCTCAAGATTGCGATGGCTCTCTATGATGCGTTCCAGAAACCGGGCCATGGCGCCGATGGTGCCATTGGTCTGCAGGGCGGCGTTTTCCACCAGCATTTTTGCCAGACACAGAAACCTGACATGGCGGCAATGGCCGTTGTCCACAAACTCGCAGCGGGCCGGCATACTAAACCGATGGCGGCCACACTGGGACCAGTACTGCACCCCCACCCACAATGTCTGCCGCCCCATGGGAATAATCAGTACCTGGGCCGGGAAGCCCGCTGCCTGCCACGGTTCCGGGCTGGTTCCCACACGCCAGTCATCAAACTCCCTGACGTAGGCATTCAAAAAGCAATTGGTGGAAAGGTAATCTGCCGCTTCGGAAATAGAAGTATCCATGACTATCGACCCGCTGTGATATTTTACGGGGCTAAGATATCGTGTATCATTCGCAAATGCAAACAATTCTCATTACAAAAGACTTCGGTGTAAGAATCCATTGAATAACCACAAGATCAGTTGGGCGGTGAGCCCCATGGGCCTGGGCCAATCCGCCCTGCTGGTGTTTCTTCCGCTGCTGGTGGAACTGACGGCGCTTGGCTACAGCCAGTGGGCACAACTGTTCGCAGTGGGCATGGCCACCTATGTGATGGGCAGCCTGGCCTGGCCGTTGCTGTTGCCCATACTGGGTCACCGCCGTTGCCTGCTGCTGGGTCTGGGGGGATACGCCGTCAGTGCGCTGCTGTTCACCCTGGTGCTGTGGCTGCACACAACCCAGCAGATCGATCAGAGCCAGGGCTACTGGGGGTTCAGCATGAGCCGCCTGCTCTATGGTGCCTTCGCCTCGGCGCTGTTGCCGGTGGTGCAAAGTTGGAGTGCTGAGATCACCGCACCGGAACAGCGTTTACAGGCGTTCAGCCGCATCAGTCTGCAACTGGCGGCATCCCGCGCCCTGGGTCCGGTGCTGGCCGCCGGGTTGAGTTGGCTGCACTGGATTCTGTTACCCCTGCTGCTGGCCCTGTGGCCCCTGCTGCTGGCCCTGCTGTTGTTTCCGTATCCCGCCCCGGCCAGCACAAAACCGCGGTTACCCTGGCAGCGATCCGTATTGGGCATGATGCCTCCGGCCTGGCTGGGCCTGATCGCACTGCTGACCACTGCGTTTGCCAGCAGCCTGCAGTTTCAACTGAGCCCGGCCCTGCAGGCGCTGACCGCAGCCGACCCGGAGCAGCTGAGCCTGCTGCTGGCCGCACTCATGCTGGCGGCGGCGGTGCTGGGGGTGGCGGCACACAAGCTGCAAATCCGACAACCACCCCACGACCCCCAGATTCGCCAACTGTGGATTGCCTTGCTGCTGGGGGTCAGTGCAATCGCCCTGCTCAGTACGCACAACCCCTGGTGGTTCGCCGCCATCACACTGATCATGAGTACGGCGCTGGCCTGGTTAACCCCCCTCTACAGCACACAGCTTTCATTGCACGCCCACGAGCAACATCTGGTGGCCGGGCAACTGGGCATCACCCATATCAGCGGGCACCTGCTGGGCCTGTCCATTACCGCCCTAGCGTTAGAACAATCCCTGAACTGCGTTTACATCTGGCTGGTGATGCTGGGTGCCTTACTGGCGGTGACCAGCTTGTCGTATCGCCCCCAATGTGGCGCAACACAACCTGTCCGATAGACGGCGTGGGGCGCCATCTGGTACAACTCTGGAACTTGTTAACTCTTTGTCCGTCAGCAGGATATGTGTATGTCGCGTGTGTTGGTTGCTTTGCTATTGCTTGCTCTGGGGGGAGCCGCCGGCCTGCTGCTCTCAACAAAATTTCAGCTTGGCGCCGAGGGCCTGCAGTACCGCCCCGTACAACGCTTTGCCGACGGTGGTATCTACGCCGGCCCCCTGGACGCCGACGGGCTGGCCACCGGCAGCGGCAGCATGGTCTGGCCCAATGGGGATCGTTATGAAGGGGAGTTCCATCGCGGCATGATGCAGGGCAACGGCAGGTTGACCACCCCCTATGGCTTTCGCTACCAGGGGGAGTTTGCGCAAGGCCAGCCACACGGCCGGGGCACCATGGAGTTTACCGACGGTGCGATCTACATCGGGGCGGTGGAACAGGGCAACATGCAGGGCCAGGGCACGCTGACCTACGCCAACGGCAACCTCTACGAGGGGGAGTTCAAACTCAATGTGCAGGATGGCAGTGGCACCTGGATAGTGCAAAATAACCACACCTATCGCGGCCAGCTGAAGCACGCGCTGTACCATGGTCGGGGCGACATCACCTACACCACCGGTGATCGTTACACCGGGCAGTTCCACGAAGGCAGCTACCACGGCGCCGGCCGATTTGTGACGGCACTGGGGGATGCCTACGATGGTGCGTTCAGCAACAACGTTTTTAGCGGCAAAGGGGTCATCACCTCTGCCGACGGTTCCACTTACGTGGGCGAGGTCAAAGACTGGATGGCCCACGGCAACGGTATCAAAACCGACCCCGAAGGCAATCAGTATATCGGCCAATTTGCCAACGGCATGCTGCAGGGCGAAGGCGAGTACGTGGGCGCCGACGGGGAACGTTATCAGGGTCATTTTGAGTATGGCCAATATTCCGGGGCGGGAGAACTGTGGACGGCGGCAGGGGACCACTACCGGGGAGAGTTCGCCTATGGCACTCAACATGGCGCGGGGGAATGGGTCTCCGCGCAGGGGGAGCGCTATCAGGGGCAATGGCGCCGGGGTCAACTGATCTCGGCCCAAGGCGACATCACCATTCACAAACCCGAAAGCATTGTTGAGCACGCGTTATATCAACAGGTTCCCATGCTGGAGGCTGCTCTCGCCAAGGTCACCGCAGGCCGGGATGATCGCATTGAACTGTTCACCCTGGCCATCGCGCCCTATGGTTCGGAAGAGGTGTTCAACCGCGAAATCAATTATATCGAGCAGGATTTTCACGCCCGTTTCGGCAATGGAGAGCATTCCATTTTCTTAAGCAACAGCCGGCGCACACTGGATCAACACCCCTTGGCCACCCTCACCAGCGTAGAGAAGAGCCTGTCCACCTTGGCAGGCCATATGAATCCCGGAGAAGACATTCTGTTTCTGTACATCAGCAGTCACGGCTCACCGGATAAAACCATTGCCTTTGAACAGCCCGGCCTTGCCATGGAAGATCTGTCGGCACAGGCCCTCAGCACCATGCTGGAGCAGTCCGGCATCAAATGGCGGGTGATTGTGTTGTCGGCCTGCTATTCCGGTGGTTTCATCGATGCCCTGCAGAATGATCACACCCTGGTGATCACGGCCGCTGCCGCCGACAAGCCATCCTTTGGTTGCGCCGACAATAACGACTTCACCTACTTTGGCGAAGCCTACTTCAAGGAAGCCCTGCCCAGAAGCACTGGTTTTGTGGAGGCCTTTAGTGTGGCCGAAAGCATTATTAAAGATTGGGAAGCCCGGGAGCAAAAAGATCATTCCCATCCGCAAATCGCCCACGGCAACGCCATTCTTGAACAACTGGAAAAATGGCGCGCCCAGCCGGCCGCCAGCGGCCAGAGCCTGAGCGCTTTGCCCGCGATCACTGATCGATGAGAATCAGTTTCCCGGTTTTTGCATCCCGGTACACGGTGCCCACGCTTTCCATGCCCTGGGCCGCGGAGCCCTGCCCGGAAAGGGTATCCGGTAGCTCCAGCAATTCTTTGCCGGTGGTGACTTCCACCGGCTCCAGGGAAAAGTGCTGACGTAATTCCTGACTTTGCGTAATCAGCGCGATCAACAAACCCAAAGCAAACACCAGCATCACATCCATGATGTTGGCGAAGCCGGACAGGGGATCGGTGTCCTCTTGCTGAAAACGTCCGCCATTGAGCAACTGACGTTTCGCCGCAGGGGTGGAAGGGGTGTTATCCATGCTGCTGCCCCTGTTCCAGTGTCTGCATGGCCTGTTCATACCAGCGGCGCCGGACGCGGCCCAGCCCATAACCCAGCAGGCCGATCAACAAACCCAGCACCGTGGTGTCAAACGCCACCGTCATGGCAGTGGCAAGGATTTCAATATCGCCGCTGCCCAGGGCGGACAATCCCGGCCCCAGGGGAATCAGTGTTCCCATCAAACCCAGTATGGGGCCGCTGCGGGCCAGCAGGTCCACCCGTTCCAAACGGCGCACCGCATAGTGTTCAAAGGGCCGCAAGCCTGCCCCCTGTTGACGGGACAAGGCCCCCAGTTTTTCAGCCAGCGCGATGCCGCTTTCCCACAGCACGGCCACCACGCACAATGCCAGGCCGATCAACACCGGATAAAGAAGCCAGCCCACCACATGATGCAGAATCCCCAACACCAAACCATGAATCATAGTATTACCCTCGTTAATCAATAGGGCCGTGCTTGCCAGGCACGACGAAAACCGCCGGCCAACACCAGCACCATCAGTAAACCCAACACCAGATACGCCAGTTGCACTTTGTCACTGGGTTGGATCGCATTGTCAGAGGCCGTTTTCTGGGGTGCCACTTCGGCGTTGTTCTGCGCGGTCGCCGTGCTCAGCTGGATCTCGGTGGCGCGGTGAATTTCCGGCTCACTGTCCCCCTCGGCACGGGCCGCATCGATGACGGCTTTCAACTGCTGCCATTGGGCAGGATCAAGAAATCCCTCCAACCAGGGCAACATGGGATGATCCGGCACGGTGTGACCACTGCCGGGCAAACCGTTGGCCACCACCAGCTGGGCAAAGTTCTGCGCCAGTTGCCGTACGGTTTCCGAATCCGCATTCCAGAACTTCTTGTGCACGGCCACCAGCATGATGGCCAGCATGTTGGATTTCACGTGGGCGTTGTGCCCCTGCTCCAGAAATGCATCCAGGCCCAGCCCGTAGCGATCATCCATGTAGACCTCTTTCACTTCCTGCCAGGCCCAATCCCCCACCAGGCTGGGGTTGGTCACCTGCCAGCCCCACAGGTATTCCAGGAACTCACTGCCCATGGTGCGGGCCCCGGCATAACCATGCTCCATCAGCCCACTGAGCCATTGTGGATTCAGGAAACGACCCCGCAGTTCCTGGCGCAACGCCAGGCCCAATGGTTGCGTCACCACACGCTCCGGATCGGCGTGGTTAATCACAAAATTATGGGGTGCCGTGCCGGTCAGGGATTCCACCGCCAGGCTCAGGCCGCCGAGATAATCGAAGGCATCATTGTTATCAATCAGGCCGTACAGGTTACTGGAGCGCCCCAGGTAGGTATTTTCCACATCCGCCAGCACATGCCGAAACGCCCCCTGTGCCGCCATGCCGAAGTGCTGCTGATTGAAGCCGTGTCCCAGTCGACGCAAGTACACATCGGCCAGTTCCTCCCGCTGTTGCCAGGCACCGGAACGCTCCACCAGGCGATTGACGCCGGCGCCATAACTGCCCGGTGCGTCACCGAATACCCGCAGCGTGGACAGCAAGGCGGCCTGCTCCGGCGTGCGCCCCTGCGCCAGTAACGCCCGGCTGTCCTGCACCCAGTGTGCCGCCACCTGGTTCTGCCGCAAGGATTCCCGACCGCCTTGTTGCAATTTGCCCAGCGGTTGCAGTGCATGCTGCAGTGTCTGCGCCAGTGCCGGATGCTCCCCCACAATACGATCGGCAGAGGCATCCAGTGCCAGCAACACCGCCCGATCCAGCATCACCATCTGCTGACCGTACAGATCCCGGAACAAGCCGGAGGTGGTGAACACCATGTCCCGCCGCACCCGCTCTTTATCCAGAGTCTGATGTTTGAGTCCTTTCACCAGGCCGCGACTGTTCCACACCGGTTCCAGCCCCAGCATATCCAGCGCAAAGGCAATCATCACCCCTTCATCCCGCACCACGTCCGAGGCCCACAATACCTGCGCTTCCCGCTTGTCCGGATTCTGGGCGTTGTTGGCACGGGCATCCTGTGCCATCGCCTGCCCCAGCTCCCAGGCCACCGGGCTGGGTATCAGGCTGTTATCCAGGGCAAAAAAGTTGCGCCCGGTGGGCAGGCTTTCAGGGCTGCGAATAGGGTCATTGCCTTTGCCGGGTGACACAAACCGGCCGGCCAGGCCATTCAACAGTGCCTGCATTTCACTGCCGGGTGACTGCTGCAGCAGTGTTTGCCAGCTCTGCCGTTGCCGGTGGTCTTCCGGTGCCATGGAATCCAACATCATGTCCACCGCCGGGGCTTTCCAATCGCGGCCGAACACATGCAGACCCAATGGCATAAACCGTTCCTGCAGATCCGTGAGATAGTGGCCGACTTCGTGCACCAACATATCGTCGTCCACTTCGTCAAAGCCAATGCCCATCACCGATAATTCCGCCGACATGGCCTCGGCCAGCTCCTCTTTCAGTTCCAGGGCATCCACTTTCTCGCGAATCTGCTGAACCAGTTTGCTGGTCAGTGCTTTGTTATTACTGTCGTGATGGGATTCAAAGCTCTCAATCAATTGCCGCAGCTGCAGCAACTCATCATACAGCGGTGTACTTTGCAGCGGCGGTGTCAGGTGATCCACCATCACCGCCAGGCCACGCCGCTTGGCCTGAATGCCTTCACCAACACCGTCAACAATATAGGGGTACACACCGGGTACATCGGCGGCAATCAGGCGGGAATAATCGTCACCGGCCAGGCCCACAGACCGTCGCGGCAGAAATTCGTAGGTGGAGTGGCGCCCCACATGCACAATCACATCCACTTTGAAAACATCGCGCAAGTAATGGTAATAGGCCAGATACTGATGCGGAGGCGGAAACGCCAGGTTGGCGTGCAACAACTCTTCATTGATTTCCCATCCGCGGGGTGGCTGCGGACTGATAAACACGTTACCAAACTGCAACCCGGGTATCAGAATCTCACCACCGTGAACCATGACTTTGCCGGGCGGTTGGCCCCAACCACCCAATCCCTCAATGCCGGTTTTACGCAATGCGGTGATGATTTTGCCGGCTTGTTCCCAACAGGGTGTTGATGTGGCGGCAATACTCTGCTCATAACAGGTTTGCAGCTGCCCCAGCAGGTCCAGCGCCCTCTCCCTGCCTTTATGGTCCACGCCTTCCAGCAGGTGCAGCATCTCTTCCATGGTGTGATCCAGCTTCGCCTGGGCCAGCTTGGGTTGCCCGGCATTCAATGCCCACTGCAGTTGCTCGTGCAACAGGCCAAATGGTCCGTGCACCATTTCCTGCTGTATGACGGTGGGCAGGGTTGCAAAATAGGATTGATACTGTTGCGGTGACAGGCGGGTAATCAGCGGGCTCATCTGGGTGAGGGCCGCAACGTCGTTGGGCAGGTTGACACCGCGGGCCTGCATGGCATCCAGCAAGGCATCCTGCGAACCGGGCAGTTGCTCAACGTTATAGCCGTTGCTTTTCAGTTCATTGAGGATCTGCCACAGCGTCGCGGGCACATCCAGGTTGTCGGCACCGATATTGTGACGCCCGGGGGGATGATTGTAGTAAACAATCGCCACCCGTTTATCGCCATTGGCAAGACGCTGCAGGCGCTGCCAACGCTGCACCCGTGCCATCAGGGTAGCCACACCGTCGGCAACGGCCACAATGGGTTGAATCCGGATTCCGGATACCGCGTCCTGCTGAACGGCACCGGCGGCGGCCACCACCAACGGTTGACTGGCACCCTGCATTTCCGGCATGGAAACCTGGTAATAGACTTTATCCACCGCAATCCCATCCGCCGACAGTTGCCATTGCGCCAGTGTACGATCCCGCAGCTTGATCGCCTTCAGCACCGGAACATTGAGCCTGATAAGCAGCTCGGTGGCCTGCTCACGGCCCTCGCCGCCGCCCATCACAAAATCCTGCAACATCACCACCGATGCGATCCGGGGCGCCAGGGGTTGCAGTGACTCCAGGGCCTGAACGCTGGCATCGCCCCAGGTGGCCAGCCCCACCAGACATTCCAGATCGTGCGCCGTTGCCGCCTGTGCGCACATCCGGCTTAGCAGATTGCTGTCACTGGGCCGCTCACCGCCGGCGTGATCCAGTATCACCACCACTGGCCGCCGGGATTGGAGTTTAGGTAGGCGGGCGGAATACTGCTGCTGATACCACCAGCGTAAGCGGGGTTGGGGCCGGGCTGGTTGCGCCTGAATCCGGGCACCGGACTGCTGCGCCATCCAGGTCAATAACCGAATGCTGTTTTCCGCCCCCCCGGCCTGCCAGTAGCTGCGCGCCCGCAACCAGGGTGCCTGCCCGGGGTATTGCGCCAGCAAGGCGGTCAGCCAGCCATCAAAGTCCCCATCCGGCCGTTGTGCCGAAAGGGATTCCACCGTGTTTTTATCCGGGAAAACCGCGTTACCTGCCACTTTGCTTTGGAGAACCAAACGGTGATCACTGTTGAACAGCAACAGATTCGCGATCGGTTGTTGCCGTAAATCGTTCGCCAACTCGTTGACCACGGCACCAAACAAACCGGCCCCGGCAACATAATCCGCCCCCGCCAGCAAGGCACGCCGTTGGTCGGCGGGCAACTCCAGCAATTGCGTGTCGGTCCGGGCCTGAATCCGAATATCGGGGTGTAGCTGCGCCACACGTCGCGCCGCCTCTGCCACTGTTTCGGCATTGCGCTGCGACACCAGAAGCAGTATTTGCGTGGGCTTGGACATGGCAGAAGCCGCTGATTGGGGCACGGCCCACAGACTGGTACTGCACAGCATGGCGCAGCACCACAGGAAACAGGTTGTAACAAGAGTTCGCATTGAATGGCCTCAAGGAAAAAGGTTGACCTTAAGGAGAAGCTGTACTGGAGCCGGAAGAAGAGATAGCAGAAACAACGGCTGTGCAGTACCAGGTTTTCCCGCCCGGTGATGTAACACACTTGATCCGGCCCCAAGTATCTGGCTTCAACGCGTTTAATGGCGTATTTACAGTTGCGGGTACAGCCCCGGATTTACACCGGGTTCCTTGGCAGAATTGGACGGAGCGTCTCAATCAGCCGCGATCGTGGTGAACGTTATAGAGATTTGCCGGTTAGGTGTCAACCTGTGAATCGGTTTCCCCCTGCCGGTACCAGCCGATGGAATCCTGCACAGCGCCTAATACCAACTGGCCCAGGATCTCACCAAACAGCACATGCTTGCCGCAGTATTGCACCTGTTCCCTGCCCTTTGCCGACACCACCGCCACGGCATCCGTACCGGTGCCGGTTGCCAGTGCGCAGGTCAACGGGCTGCGAATACCCGCATTTACCAGTGCGGCGGTTTTGGCCTCGGTGATCATCTGCACGGCTTCCACCATGGCCGCCTCAGTCAGGCCAACCGAACTCAGACAAACGATATTGATGGTGCCCACTTCCACCGGTGAGGTGATCATCTGCTGATACTCGGCAGGATCCCCTACCCGGCGTGCATTATCCAGACCACAGGTGACCAACACCGTCAATTCAACCCCTTGCACCTGCTGACGATAGCAACGCAGAGAGGCCATGGAGGCCGCCGTCATCATACCCACTGTGGTCCCCCCGGCACCCAGACCATCGGCATAGCTCTGCAATGTATGAGCCGGTTGTTCCTGTTTCGCCAGCTGCCTGGGCACCTTGAGGTTTAACACATGGTCGGCGTGCACCAGCCCACCGTTCAACACACAGGAGCTGAGCACCCGGTGCGGGCCTGCGGGCAACGCCAGCCAGATGTGCTGATCACTGCGGTGCAGGTTGAACCAACGGGAAGCTTTGATATCGGACATGGAAACGTTCATTCTGTTACAGGGTGCGCATCAGGATACGTGGATTGCAGGGCTGAGTCTTGCTAATCTTCCCTGCTGCACATTCGCTTCTTTCGCTCAATCTATCAGGTAACACAATCATGAACGAGAAAATGATCTTTCTGCCGGTGCTGATTCATATCCTGTTGACGTTATCGGTGTTTATTGCCCTGGCCAGTGCCAAGAAAAAAGCCCTGCAGGAGGGTGGTGTCAATGAGGATCGCCGCGGCCTGTTCGATGACGCCTGGCCCAACAAGGTGATTCAGATCAACAACAACATTCGTAACCAGTTTGAATTACCGGTACTGTTTTATATCCTGATTTTTATGCTGTGGGAATTGGGTGGGGTCAACAGCGTGGCAGTGATCGTCGCCTGGCTGTTCGTGATCAGCCGCATGCTGCATGCCTACATCCACACCGGCACCAACTACGTGCCCTTGCGCCGCAAGGTGTTTATGTTCGGCGCACTGATGGTACTGGCCTTGAGTGTTCTGGTATCCAAAGCCCTCTTTTCCGGCTGACGTCACCCGGCCTGGCGGCCAGACCATACGCCCGCTGCAGTAGGCACCACAGCGGGCGTTGCAGTGGGGGCGAACAGCGCCCCTCAAAACAAAGGCTTTGACTCGTAAATCAAGCCCTTATTGCCGGCCTGAGAGCGAATGGCTTCATAGATCTTACCATCCAGCGACTGGGCCACTGCTTCCTCTTCCAGTGTTTCCGCAATGTAGTCCTGACGCTGCTTACCCAGCTTGGCGATCTCCTGCTGCAGTTGCTCACGCTTTGCAGCGGTTTTGTTTATTTTAGCCTTTTGCTCATCCTTGCTCAGATTCAGCAAAGGGGCGGGCAATTCCGCTGCCGGCACGGCATCCAAATCCAGACGGCCACTGGCAACATCCGCCACCAGTTCACCATCGGCAAACAGATTATCTGCTCCGGCTGCCTTGGTATTAAACTCGGCCCGTTTGGCCTGCACTGCCGCCGGCGCCGACGCAAACACTTCCCGTGACGCTTTCTCTTTCTGTTGTAGTTGTTGCCGCCGTTCCTTGCTGCCGTAATACAATTTGGTGGCATCCAACTCACGGGATAAAGCTGCGATCTTTTCATCGAAAGGGGTATGCACGGCCACAGCGCTGCCGCTTTGCTCCACTTGAAAGAACTCACCCTGATTCAGGCTGGCAATTTGCTGCCAAACCTGGCGGGTATTGCGCTGGTTTCCCGCCTGAATACAATTAATGACGATGCCTTTGGCCTGTGCCTGCCGAACGATCTCGGGGTATTGTGGCTCATCTGCATAATCCATGTGCGGTGGCGCATCCCCCACCAAAAAGATCACTTTATAGGTATCGGTATCCTGACTCCAGGACACTTGATTTACGGCTGCATGTAAGGCCGCATTGACACTTTCCGGGCCATCGCCCCCACCCTGCGCCTTGAAGTCGGACAGAGAAACATACATGGAATCCAGATCCTGTGACAGATCCAGCACCCGGGTGACGTAGGCATCCCCCCGGTCACGAAATGCCACCAGCCCCATGCGCATATCCGGTGCCGGCTGCGCGGACGCCATGGAGGAGGCAATGGACCAGATATTATTTTTGGCTGCATCGATCAGTCCGCTCATGCTGCTGGTGGTATCCAGCACAAACACTGCTTCGATTTGCGGACGAACCTGAGTTGCGGGTGAGCGTGGCGTCGGTGAATCCACCGCGCCGACCCGGTGCGGATCACCGCTGAGTACACCTGGAAAACCATCGGACAGGTTCATGGCGACTGCAGCGGCGGTGGCAACGGTGAGCGCCCCGGCCAACAGTAAAGATTTGGTTGCAATATTCATATTGAATGCTCCTTGTGAATGTTCTTAGGTAAAACAGAATGAATGAGACACATAACTTACAAGCGCTTTAAGGCGGCTTCGGCATGATTGCGGGCCACACTGAAACGATCATTTGCATGTCCAACCCGCATGCCCGCAACGGATCGATCAGGCAGGAAAAAGCTGAGCGCCTGCACAAAGAAAAAACCCCACAGGGACAAGAAAACGGAGTGCGTTACCTGGGCGATCCAGACAGATACCGCCACTGACAGCAAGCACAGCACCGCATCCACCAGCACCCACCAGGCCTTGGAATAACGTAAGCCACTGCGTACCAGCCAGATCAGAGCAGTCAACAGCAGCAGCATGGAAACCAGTTTAAAGCCCATCAACAACGCGCAGGCTGATACCAGCACCCACCCCAAAATCATTAGCGACAGCCCGCTGCGCTGGTGATGACACGCGTACAGCCACAGTAGATACAAAGCCGCCAGCACCAGCATTGTGATTGACAATGCCAGGCTGGTTGCCAGCCAAAATCCGGCAAGCAGTACCACACCCGCACCGCCACCGCTCAAACCAAGTGCCACCAGAACATGGGCACTGAATTCACCGCGCTTCATGATTCCACCCCTCCATTGCCGGACGTTGGCCGGAGTTGTGTATTCGCTTTGGCTTTCAACAAGGCCAACTCCACATCCGCCTCGGTTATGACATCCCTATCAACACTGCCCGCATACGCGGTGGCGGGTTGACAGCCGGCGCCGCTGTCACGGGGCAGTGAACCGGCCCGCTGCCGAATCCGCTCCAGCTCCTGCCGCTGCACTTGCAGTTGCCCCTCCAGATCATCGGCACCCTGTTGACTGGCTTGCAGCTGATCGTCACACCATGCTGCTTCACGCTGGGCCAGCAATTGCTTACGCAACAAAGACCGGGCCAGATCATCGTTTCCCTGGCCCAGGCACAAATCGAGATCTTCCTGTAGCGATAGGAGATCCTGCTGAATTCGCCGGCGCCGTTTCTGCAAACACTGCTGTTCCTGCAGCAGACGATCCCGCTCCTGGCACAGCAACAGGTGTTCTGCCTCCATATCCCGCAGCGCCTGCTTCAACAGTAATGCAGGCTCTTCAATACTATCCATCACACCATGCACGTCGGCTTTTATCAGTCGCACCATTCGGCTGATGATCGTCATCGCAACTCTCCTTAACACATTCAGTTTTATTGCGTCGCTGCCTGGCCCAACGGGAACCGGCAACCCGATAACAGGATAAAAAACATGAGCCGGCCCGTTGAGGCACAGTTTGGTAAAATTACCCATGCGGGAATTTACAAAAAGTTTACGTGCAGGCAGGTGGTCCACTTGCTAGGATGATCACGGTGTTACCGAGGAGAATACAGGTGCAGGGCAAGCCAACGTTACTGGTGGTGGAAGATGAAACCGCCATTCGAACCGGCCTGGTGGATGTTTTCACCTTTCATGGGTTTGAAGTGGATTTTGCAGAGGATGGAGCAAGCGGGCTGGACAAGGCACTGAGCGGCCGGTTCGACATGATCCTGTTGGATGTCATGCTGCCGCTGCGCGATGGCTATGAGGTCTGCGCAGCCATCCGTGAGCAGGACCGGAATCAACCCATCATCATGCTCACCGCGCGCAATACGGATGAAGATATCATCCACGGCTTGGCCCTGGGTGCCGATGATTATGTTGCCAAGCCGTTTTCGGTGACACAACTGGTGTTAAGGGTACAGGCAGTCCTGCGCCGATCGGGGCTCGATGCCGAGCAGAAGAATATCATCCCTCTGCAAGGGGCGGATATCGACGTGCACAATCTGGCGGCGCAGATAAATGGCAATGGTGTCAGCTTTACCCGCCGAGAGATGGAGCTGCTGCAGTACCTGCATCAGCACAACCAGCGCCCGGTCCCACGGGAGGAACTGCTGCATAAAGTATGGGGCTATGCCCGCGACATGGACATCGAAACCCGCACCGTGGACATTCATATCGCCAAACTGCGACGCAAGCTGGAACCGGATCCCAAACACCCCATTCATTTAATCACCGTTCGCGGTGGTGGCTATCGATTACTGTCCGGATCAGGCATCCACTGATGGCAACCTGGAGCATCACCCGATTACGCTGGGTACTGGGGCTGTCATTACTGCTGTTGATCATTCCTACACTGGTGCTGGCGTGGAAGGCAAGCCAGCAATTAAAATGGGAAGCCCTGTATCAACAACGGCAGCTGGCGGAAGAGCTGACCAAAAGTATCGATCTAAACCTGCAGCGCTGGATTGCAGTGGAACAATCACGCCCGGTTACCCACTATCGATATCTGCTGCTGCAATCAAGCCAGGGCCAAACCAACTATCTGCAACGCTCCCCCCTGTCAAAGCTACCGGATGGTGAAAGCCCTCCTGGCCTGGTGGGGTATTTCCAGGTTGATGATGCCGGCGACCTGCAGACACCGCTGCTGCCGCAAAGTGAAGCCGACGCCATGGCCTCAGGGCTTGCAGCGGACGACATCGAACAGCGCCGCAGAATAAAACGCAACATACGCTCAATTCTCAGCGCCAATCAACTGGTGACGCCAGCTAGTGTTGCCGAAGAGGAAGCGCAGGCGGATTCCGATGGCAGCGCAGCTCTGGCGCAGACTCAGGCTCAGGCACCGTTTGAAAAACTGGCTCAGAATCAGATTGCCGGCAACCGCGTGCAATCTCTGGGCAAAATAGCGGAGTTGGATCTGGAGCGCAGTTTTGCCGATGCTGAGCCGGCTCTGCAAAAGCAATCCCCACCTAAGGAAAAAGCCCGGCACGCACCCCAATCGAGGGAAGCATCACCGGCGCCCGCCGCCAAGCCAGCGCCATCAATCGGCGAGGATTTCACAGCCCTGGATGCAGCCACACAGGACAATCCGCAATCCGCCATTACCATTTTTTCCAATACCGCGTCCGCTTTCAGCCTGGCCCTACTGGAAAGCGGGCACCTGCTTCTATTTCGTGATGCCTGGTACGACGATCAACGCTGGGTGCAGGGGTTGCTTCTGGATCAGCAGGCCTTTATTGATAACAGCATTCAACAGGTATTCCAGCAAAGCAATCTGTCGCACTTCACCAATCTGGTGGTTGCCTTCAACGGCAATGTGCTGCGCATTCTGCCCGCCATGGGCTATCAACGCTACGCCCTGGGTTACTCATCCCTTTCTGTACAGGATGTCTCCGGTACATTGATACTGCAAACGGCTTTGTCATCACCGCTCACGGAGCTGGAGCTGATTTTCAGCGCCAGGCACTTGCCGGATGGGCCCGGCGGGGCAATCATTACCTGGGCCAGCCTGATCCTGATGCTGTTGCTGATCAGCATCTTCACACTGCTGTACCGGTTTGGTGTTCGGCAAATTCGCATGCTGCAGCAACAACAGAATTTTATTGCCTCCGTCAGCCATGAACTGAAGACGCCACTGACCTCGATCCGTATGTTCAGCGAAATGCTGAAAGAAGGCTGGGCAACGCCAGCCAAACAACAGGAGTATTATCATTTCATTGCAGATGAAAGTGATCGCCTGAGCCGGCTGATCACCAATGTTCTGCAGCTGGCCCGCATGGAACGACAGGAACTGAAGCTGGATATAAAGCCCTGCCCGGTCAACCAATTGATCGAGTTATTGCGCTCCCGGCTTGAATCACAGGTAGCCGCTACTGAATTTACTTTGTGCTTTAGCCATGAAGATTTCGATAACAATGAACAAATCCAAGTCGATACCGATGCCATGATGCAAATCCTGATGAACCTGGTCGACAACAGCTTGAAATTCGCCAAGCAGGCATCCAACAAACAGCTCGATCTTCACATCCGTAACAACAATGCTCAGCTTGAGATTGTGCTGCGGGATTACGGCCCGGGTATTCCCGATCAGGAGCGCAAGCGGATTTTTGATTTGTTTTACCGTATTGGTAATGAGCTTACCCGATCGGCCCAGGGAACCGGCATTGGCCTGGCGCTGGTGCAACAATTGGTCAGCGTCATGGGCGGCAGCATCGAGATTCAACAGCCGGATCAGGGTGCCGCATTCTGTATCCGCTTTCCCATGTTGTAGAGCACATCGGCAATAGCCCTGCCGCACACCCGTGCATACCCTTGCACACCCCTGCACACAATAAAAAAGCCCCGCGTCATAACGACACGGGGCCACGCCTAAACCACACACTGGTGGTTAAAAAGTAGGGCTTCAGGGCAGTAGGGTATCCAGTACTTCGCGGGAGTAAACCAGCTCACCGTCGGCATCCGTACCGGTAATGCGATAACGTACGGCGGTGGCATCACACTCGGATTCCAGACAGAACGCATCGTAATAACCACCGGTAATGGAGCCACTGGTAAGATTCAAACGCATGACGATATAACCGGTGAGCCCACCACATTGGAATTCAATTGCGTTACCGGTGTTAAGCGGGCCCGTGGCACTGCTGTTGAGTACGCCCGAGGCGGAGCCATTGCCCAGACATCCATCCAGCACCGCATTGTTGGCGGTAAAGGTCATTAAAGCCGTGGGCGGGAAGAAGGTATTGATGGTGGCCTTCCAGTTGGCCGATCCGGCTTCCAGATCGGAGTTGTCCGCTGTGATGGTCCAGTTGAAGGTACCATCAGGCTGCTCACAGCCATTAAACTGGCACTGCATGATGTCCATCAACCGTTGCAGTAGATCCAGATAATCGTTGAAGAATTTATCGGTGCCCACCAGCTCAGGCTCATCACAGACATCACCGATACCGTCCCCGTCACTGTCGGCCTGATCCGCGTTGGGCAGCGCCGGGCAATTGTCCAGGTCATCTTCGATACCGTCGCCATCACTATCGAACAACGAATCACAGGCATCACCGAGGCCATCTCCATCGCCATCGGCCTGATCCGCATTGGGCGCCACCGGGCAGTTATCCAGTTCATTATCGATACCGTCGTTATCCAGATCGGGATCACAGGCATCGCCTATATCGTCTGCATCGCCATCGGCCTGGTCAAGATTGGGAACCGCAGGACAGTTATCAACAGCGTCTTCGATGCCGTCATTGTCCAGATCCACATCACACACATCACCCTGACCGTCATCATCGCTGTCGAGCTGATTCGGGTTGAAATCCGCCGGGCAGTTGTCATTCAGGTCAAGGACACCATCGCCATCAGTGTCCACACCACCGCCGCTATTATCACAATTGAGAAAGAACAAGGCGTCGCGGTTTTCCAGCGTGGGCCCACCCAATGGTGAGGACTGCCATTCAAACGCAAGGCTCACCTGGCGGGGAACTTCGGTTCCGGTTTCACCGCTGTTACAGGCAAGCTCAATACTGCCGCCATAGGTGGCGGTGGTACCGCCACTGCAATCGCCACCGGCATAGCTGACGTCGGTTCCATCGGTAGTAAAACACACCGCACGCCCACTGAGTTTACTCAATACCACGGAGCCGGCATCGCCTTCAAACTGTGTATTCGCGGGTGGGTTAACAAATATTTCTTCATTGGTGGGTGCTTTTTCACAAGCAGCCATCAGCGTTGCAGCGAGCATTAAACCGGAAAGTCGGATCAACCGGTTGGCCCCTATTCCATCAGGAAACAAAAAAGTCATGGTCAGGTCCTTCATTTTTGTCATTGTAGAGTTGAATCGTTATTATGCTGCACCCCAGGATGCAGCATGCAGCTTGGCATAGCACCCGCCTCCGCCGTTAGTACTTAAGTTGCATTGACACTGCCTACCGGCTTGTGGTTTAACTCGAAGCCTCACTTCAAGTTTTTTTGATAGACAAATTAATGTGACTGAATTTCGCGTTCCCCCCTATTCCGCCCCTTCCACCAGCATTCTGGTGATTGATGATCATCCGGTTTTTCAGGATGGCATCGCCGTTATTCTGCAAGCATTGTTGACCGATGTGGAAATCATTCCCGCCCTCAATGCCGACACTGCCATCGCACACGCCAAGGCCCGCCCCGACCTGGACTGGATTTTCGTGGACTACCAGTTACCGGATTCCGATGGTTTGTCCATCATTGCGCAATTGAACGGGCTCATGGTCACCGCGCCTATTGTCATGATGTCCGGTGTCGATGAACTGGAACTGGTGGCAAAAGCGTTGCAGCTCGGTGTCAGCGGCTTTATTCATAAATCCGGGGGCAAGCAGATATTCAAAGACTGTCTGCAAGCCATTGAACAGGGCAAGGTGTATCTGCCCGCCGACACGCAGGTACGACTGGAGCATTATCGGCAGACCATCGGCAAACATACGGATGCCATCAAAAAGCAATTGAGTACGCGGCGCATGGATGTGTTGCTGCTGGTGGCAGAAGGTTATTCCAATCAGGAAATTGCTTCATCCCTGTCGATTTCGGAAGCCACTGTCAAATCCCATGTCTCTGCGCTGATGTCCATTCTGGATGCCGACAGTCGCTACCACTGCGTGGCAGAGGCACGCAAATTGGGGCTCATCAAGTAACCGGTGGTTGCTGCAGAAGTTGTCGCAACACCTTTCTCAAGTGCACTGGCTTTACCGGTTTTTTTAACAGAAACAGCGCATTGTCCCGCATGTTCTGTACCAACTGGGGGCTGGTATCACCACTCATTAGTACTGCCGGTACCGGTTGATCCAGGCAGGATTGCACGGCGCGGATAACCGAGAGCCCGGTGCACCCCTGCAGATGATAATCAGAAACGATGATCTGCGGAGGGACACTGGCATCCGCGTGGGCCAGTGCCGCATCTTTGCCATCTGCTGCCATTACTTCACACCCCCATTCCGCCAGCAGGCTGCAGGTGGCTTCCAATAATGCCGGTTCATCATCCACCACCAACACGCGGCAACCCCGCAATGAAAATCCGGAGACTTCCTCCTGCCGTGCAACCAGGGCCGGGTCGCCCTTGGGCAACACCAACCTGAACGTGGTGCCGGCTCCGGGCACTGATTCCAGTTGCAGGTCCAACTGCAACAAAACCGCCAAACGCTTAACCACAGATAGACCCAAGCCAACTCCCTGCTGACGATGGTGCGTGAATACCTGATGGTATTCCTCAAATACCCGGGACTGTTCATCCAGGGGAATGCCACGACCGCTGTCCTGCACCAGCACCAGCACTTTGTCCGCCAGGCACTGTATACGCAGCTCAACTGTACCGCTGTCGGTAAACTTGATGGCGTTGGACAAAAGGTTGCGAATAATGCGCCCCAATACCATCGGATCAGTCCACACCACACAGGGCTCGGTAACGCAGTTCAGTTGCAGGTTTTTCGCCTGTGCCGCAGGCTCAAATTCCCGTGCCAACATGGACAGCAAATCACTCAGTTCCACGTGCGCCGGAGACACGCTGAGATCGTTGGCCTCCAGCCGGGACAGATCCATTAACGAATTGAACATGTCCGTCAGGGCGTCATGACAATTCACGCCCTGCTGCACCAGTATTTTCTGTTCCGGCGTATCCTGCTGGCGTTTCAGTTTCATGCTCTCCAGAATCAGCCCCAGCGCCTGCAGGGGTTGGCGCAAATCATGGCTCGCCACCGCCAGGAATCGCGACTTTGCCTGATTGGCTGCCTCCGCTTTTTCTTTGGCTACAGTAACCTGCTCCAGCAGTTCACGGTTTTGAAAATCCATGGTTATGGACATGGTGATAATCTGATTGATACGGCTGCTGATCATCACAAAAGCTGTCAGACAGGCCACGCCCAACAAGGCGGTGGCACTCAACCCCAACAGGAACAACTTGATGATAAGCAAGCTCAGAACCGGCAGAATAAAAGCAATATAGGCTGGCAGGAAGGCGGCTAACGCCGGCAAGGTGGAAGCACACATACCAGCCAGCGCGATGGAGATAAAAATAACGGATTCCGTCTGGGGCTGATTCATAAACCACACCGGCACCAACCCCCAGATAGCTCCGGCGTACAACATACCCGCCACCAGCAACGGTTTCACACGGCGGTAATCCCCATGCTGCCGCGCGTGCTGCCATAAACTGTCCACCGTATACAGCCGGACCACATGACTCATGAACATCAACGCCATCCACAGCAGCGCATAGAAAGAATGACTGGTAAACCAGAGCACACCGGTGGTGACCAGGACAGCCACCGTATGGGGCCAGGCATTGGCCCGCAATTGATCAAAAACGTAATCGATCTGGGATTCTGTTACGGCGGATTTTGCATACTGCATGTTATTGTTGTCGCCAATACAGCGGAAATAGTAGACAGCAGAGACTGCATGCTAGCACGAACCCGCAATCATGTATCTAGCGGCTTACTGTCCCTGCGCAACAGCTCGCGCTGACGTCGCAAGCGGGGATTTTCCGGTTCCAGCTCCATGGCCGTGGCGATGATTTCCAGCGCTTCCAGGTGGCGTTGGTGCTTGCCCAGCGCCGTGGCCAATGCCATCAACGCCGGCACACAGCGGGGTTTGTGCTCCAGGCAACGGGTGGCCGCTCGCGATAACATGATGAAATCTTCCAAGGCCTCACAGGCTTCAAACAGCGCCAACCAGCCATCCAGATAATCCGGCAGCTGCTCGGTCAGCTGCTGGGACAAGACCTTGGCGACGGACCACTGCCCCTGCTGTCCCAGCATTTTGGCAAACGCCACCGCCTGCAGGGCAGACATGGCTTTGCCGCCCCGCCCCGGCAGGGTCAACTCGATCTGTTTGTTGTCATTATTTTCAGTACTGGTCACGACTTACCACTTCATCATCCGGCAGGCGCTTCAGTATACTCCGAAAAGCAAACTAATTGCGTTTGGTCTGACTGCCTGCCCCAAACGCCTCTCCCCCTTGATTCAAGCGCCAGATCCGTTAGAATCCCGCCGCTCGTATTTCTACTTTACTAACCGCCCTGGATTTACGCTCCAGACAGCGAGGACACTATGCACCACCCCACCGGCAGCGCACCCATAGTGGTTTGCGCGCTCTATAAATTCGTAACTTTGGAAAACTTCGAGGCGCTACGCCGCCCCCTGCTGGAGGTCATGCTGCAGCAGGATGTAAAAGGCACACTGCTTCTGGCCAAAGAGGGCATCAACGGCACCATCGCCGGCAGCCGTGCCGGCATCGACGCAGTGCTGGCGCACTTGCGCAGCGACCCCAGGCTGGCACAGCTGGACAGCAAAGAATCCTTTGATGAAGAGCAACCCTTCTACCGCACCAAGGTCAAGCTCAAGCAGGAAATCGTAACCATGGGCATTGCGGACATTGATCCCAAGCGGGTGGTGGGCACCTACGTCAAACCCAGCCAGTGGAACGCTCTGATCAGCGACCCTGAAGTGCTATTGGTGGATACCCGCAACGATTACGAAGTGGAAATCGGCACCTTCAAAGGGGCCATTGACCCACAAACCAAAACCTTTCGGGAATTCCCCGCCTACGTTGCCGAACACCTGGACAAGAACAAGCACAAAAAAGTAGCCATGTTCTGTACCGGCGGCATCCGTTGCGAAAAATCCACTGCGTTCCTTAAGGAACAGGGGTTTGAAGAGGTGTATCACCTGGAAGGCGGTATCCTCAAATACCTGGAAGAAGTTCCCCAGGAAGAGTCCCTGTGGCAGGGGGAATGTTTTGTCTTTGATAATCGCGTTACCGTGGATCACCAGTTGCGCAAGGGCAACTTTGACCAATGCCACGCCTGCCGGCGACCGATCACGGAACAGGACAAACGCTCGCCCCATTATCAGGCGGGGGTCAGTTGCCATCATTGCTACGACGAGTATTCGCAGGAGCAAAAGCGGCGTTTTGCGCAGCGGGAAAAACAGATCAAACTGGCACAAAAGCGCGGCGAACAGCACCTGGGGGGCGATCAGCGCACCCTGATCGAAGAGCGCCGCCGCCTGAAGCTGGAGCAGAAAAATGCCCAGCGCGAACAGGATCGTAAAGCCGGGCAATAGCGTAGCGCACGTTAACGCAGGCGGGCCATCATCGAATCCGGTGGCACCAGATCACCGGTTACCGGAAAATGCACGATGGCTTCCAGCCCCCCGCCGTCGCGATTACGCAATTGCACCCGGCCATGGTGCATATCCACAATCCGCTTCACAATGGCAAGCCCCAGGCCGGAACCTTTACTGGTCCGGCTTTGATCACCGCGGGCGAAGGGTTGAAACAGTTCGAACATTTCCTTTTCACTCAAGCCGGGGCCGCGGTCTGCCACCACCACACAGATTTCACCATCTTCCATGCCGCTGTGCACATCAACCTGGCCACCCCCATGACGAATGGCGTTGCCGATCAAATTGGCAAACAGGCGCTTCAGGGAAAGCCGCTTCAGAGAGATACCCGGCAATTCATGTAACGCGGTTTTAATGGTGCAGCCTTCCGATTCGAATTGAGAGACCACCTCCACAATCACTTCGTTGAGATCACCCACTTCGGTTTGTTCATCACTGCCATCGCGCACAAACAGGATAAACTGATCCAGGATCGCGTTCATATCCTCAATATCCCGAATCATGCCGTCGGTGAATTCTGTTTCACCCAGCAACTCAGCGGTGAGCCGCATGCGGGTGAGCGGTGTGCGCAGGTCATGGGAAATGCCGGCCAGCAGCAAGGCCCGCTCCCGGTCCACCCGCTGCAGATTATCGCTCATCTGCAGAAAGGCCCGGTTCACCGCTGCAATCTCACGGGAGGTGTTTTCCAGCAGGTAACCTTTGACCGGTTCACCGCGACCGATTCTACGCGCTGCCAGTGCCAGGTTTTTCAGTGGCCGATTAATCTGGCCGGCAAAAAAAGTACCCAGCAGAAAGGCCAGCGCCGGGGTTCCGATCAACCAGGTCAGAAAGGCAATGACTTCGTAGCGACCGAAATTTTCCAGTGGAAACCGCACCCACAGGCTGCCCAGTTGCCGGGTACTCACCCATAACCCCGGCGCAGGATCAAAGCCCAGCCGAACAGCGCTGCCCTCCCCGATACGGCTGCGCATGGGTTCCACGAACAGGTTGTCGAACAGGCCCGCACCCGGTGGTGGAATCAGGCTGTCATCGGCGGTGATAACAATATTATGCTGTGCCTCCAGCCGCTGCAGCAGCTCGGTTTTACGTTCGCTGTCCACCAGGTAGCGAATGGTATCCATCTCCAGCGCGACCAGCTTAGCGTTCTGTTTGATGCCGGGCAAATACAGGTAGTACACCGCAAACAACAGTGTGGAAATCTGACTTAACAAAATCACCAGCCACACCAGCCAGATGGTGCGCCAGAACGAGGAGCGGGGAATCAGCTTCATAGAGAATCCAGAATGACATCAACGGCACATTATCCAGATTTCCAGGCTCCGGTGCCACTGACCTTGCCCGCCGCCCTCAGACCAGCCGGGCCACACTCAACGGCCGTAAGGTCGCGCGCCGTTTATGGTAGTGCTGATCCATGCGTGCCAGAATATCCCGCAGCATGACCACGGTTTCCACAATATACGGCCCCTTGTTGAGCATGACGCACTCCGCCACCACCGCCATAGCAGCGTCCGTCACCTCGGCGCGGGAGGGCACTCCCTTCTTGGCCATGGACTCCAGAATCTGGGTGGCCCAGATCACCGGAATGTGGGCGGCCTCGCACAGCCAGAGAATTTCCTGCTGCACCTCGGAAAGCCGCTCGAACCCCAACTCCACCGCCAGGTCGCCACGGGCAATCATCACCCCCAGCGGGCGGCCATGACGCAACCCGGCCAACAGAATACGGGGCAGATTCTCGAACGCCTGCCGGTTTTCGATTTTCAGCACCACCCCCAATTGGGGCCGGTCCAGCCGGTCCAACGCCTGATGCAGGGCATCCACATCTGCCGGCACCCGTACAAAGGACAGTGCGATCATGTCGGCAAACTCCACCACCTGCTCCAGATCAAGCAGATCCTTGGCCGTGAGCGCCGGCAGATCCAATACCGTATCCGGAAAATTGATGCCTTTTTCCGGCTGCAGCCTGCTGCCTTTGGGATCAGCCTGGGTGATTCGCAAATGCATCTCCCGGCCATCGCAGGCTTCCACCCGGGCACCTATTTTGCCATCGTCAAACCATACCCGCTGGCCCACCTCAACCTGGTCAAACGCCTGCGGCAATGAGCAATGAATACGTGCGGGCTGCACCAGATCGCCCAACTGGTCCCGTTGTTCCTGCACCCCGGGTTGCAGGCTGCGGGTCAGAACGAGGGTATCGCCACGGAACAGAACGATGGGCAACACCACGTCCTGCAACCCAAGCGCCAGCGTCGACGCCATCGTTTTCTGCCCTCGTTTCAGGTCCAGCCGCGTGGCGTCGGTGATATAGGCGGTATGATTCAGTTCGGCAATACAGCTACCGGTTTGCACCTGGACCACGTTCATCTTGCGACGCTGGCCCCGGCCGTCCACCAACTGTATGCGATCACCCACCTGACACTGCTGCAGAAATTCCGCCGCCACACACAATGGCTTGTGCAGACCCGCCGGCAGACGGGCGTCCGCCTCCGCATGCAGCCATACCCGGCAGGGTTCCAGCACCAGCCCGTATAAATCGCGACGGGGCTTCAACTTCCGCAGGCGACCACTGCTTTGCATCGGGCCGGTGCGCAGTTTGGGGCCCGCCAGATCCACCTGAATCCTGGCGGGTGAAGCGCCGTTTTCCACCGCGCTGCGAAGGTGTCGGGCCATTGCCCGCCATGCGCTCGCATCATCGTGGGCGCAATTGATGCGCATGACGTTCATGCCACTGGCCAGCAAATCCGCCACCAACTGTGGCTCAGCCGCCGCCTGGGATGGCATGGTCACCATCACACTGGCCTCTGTACCGGCCTCTGCACCGGCCTTTACACTGGGCGGCAATTCACCCAGCAACCGCCGGCGCTGTTGGCGCAATAATTGGGGGCCACTGAGATAATCCACCGGCGCTTGCGGTGTCTCGCACCGGCGGCCGGTTATGCTCTGCAGCAAATTAATGACAGCATTAAGATGGGCCAGGGTATACGGCTCCATGGCCGACAGAGAGGACAGGCCGAAACGTGACAACCGATGTTGCAAGGGGCGAATGTCACCCTGCCGCACGCTGAGATAATGCACCAGATTGCGGGCACTGCTCTGATACTGTTCACTGCAGCGCCGGATCTCGGGTTCCAGTTGACGCTCCAGGGCCATGGCGCCGTCCCGCAAGTGAATCAGCTCCGCTTGCAGATCCAGCAACGAATCCATATTCGATGCAATCACATAACCCCCCTGCTCTACCGGCGTTGGCAGAGAGACAGATTAAGGCAGCTTTATGACGGTTTGGGGAAGCCGGTCAGCCGGCACTGCTGCCGTCGGGCACAAATACGTAGCCCACCCCCCAGACGGTCTGGATATAACGGGAGTTGGAGGGATCGTCTTCGATCAGCCGCCGCAACCGCGATACCTGGACATCGATACTGCGTTCCATGGCACTCCATTCACGCCCACGGGCCAGATTCATCAGCTTATCCCGGGTCAGCGGTTCACGGGGATGCTGTACCAGGGCTTTCATGACGGCAAACTCACCGGTGGTGAGGGACACCGCCTGCCCGTCCTTGGTCAGCGTACGGGTGGACAGATCCAGTGAGAAAGGCCCGAAGGTCACCACCGTTTCCTGTTGTGACGGGGCGCCGGGCAATTCTTTCACCTGGCGGCGCAGAACAGCCTTGACCCGGGCCAGCAGCTCCCGCGGGTTGAATGGCTTGGGCAGATAATCGTCCGCCCCGGCTTCCAGACCATTGATACGGTCGGCATCATCACCCTTGGCCGTGAGCATGATGATCGGAATCTGGTTGTCCGCGCCCCGCAGGCGTTTGCAAATGGACATTCCGTCTTCCCCGGGCAGCATCAGATCCAGCACCATCAGGGAGTAAATCTCCCGTGACAGGGCCCGATCCATTTGCTCGGCATCGGCCACCGCCTTCACCAGAAACCCCTGTTCTTCCAGATAACGCTGTAGCAATCCCCGCAACCGGGAATCATCATCAACTACCAGAACCTTCTGCTGCTGTTCCTGCTCGCGGGGGCTGTCTACCATTGAAATTACCTGTTAAAACCTCGTGGGGATGGAACCATCCGGATAAACGTGCCTCAAAACCAGTCACGGGCACAACCGGTTAAGGTAGCGGGATCACCGCGCAAAGTCATGTCCGGAAAGTGTTACAAACCGTGTTATGACAACTAACGTGCTAAAATTGCACTGCTTTTCGACATTATCAACTATTGCATGAGAATGTTGCTTAGCTTCATTATGCACAAAACCATTCCAATAACGCGACAACCTGGATGACCACATTGCGCGCAGCCATCAATACGATACTCAGAAAAACACCGCTGCCCCTGTTGATTGCAGCCTTCACCCTACTGATCATCCTTGCCCTGTTCATGCTGCAACCGGAGCCGGAGAAAAAACCCGTGGCCGACATCCTGCCACTGGTGAAAACCCTGCCCGCCAAGCCGCAAAGCCACCGCCCCATGGTGACCCTCTATGGCCGTCTGGAATCTCCGCGGGAATCCAACCTGTCCAGCACCATTAATGCCTATGTGGCAAAAGTGCTGATACAGGAGGGCCACTGGGTTCGCACCGGCGACATAATCGTGGAGCTGGAAGACAGCGATGTGCGCCTGATTTACGAACAAAGACAGGCGGAGCTGGAAGACCTGGAAGCCCAGCTGGCATCTGAACAGGCACGCTACGAGACCGACGTCAAAGCCCTGCAGGTGGAACGGCAGCTGGTGGCCCTGACACAGAAGTCGGCCCAGCGCTACGAAAAACTGGTGGAGCGCAATGTGGGCTCTGACCTGAGCCGGGATGAGGCCCTGCAGCAGGCCCGCGCCCAGGCCCTGAGCCTGTACAGCCGCGAATACGCCGTCAACGACCATCCCAATCGGGTGAAACGCCTGCAGGCGCAGCTGAAGCGAGCGCGGGCAGTGCGGGATCAGGCTGCCCTGGACCTGGCCCGGACCCGCATCACCGCGCCCTTTGACGGCCGCGTCACCGCCATCAACGCCTCACCCGGCAACCGGGTGCGCCCCGGCGACGTAGTGGCGACCCTGTTCGATTCAGAACACGTGGAAGTCCGCGCCCAGATTCCCTCGCGCTACCTGAACCAGGTGGAACCCGCACTGGCAAACGGCATTGAGCTGGACGCCACCTTCGCCCTGAATGAGAAACGCATCGGTCTGGTTCTGGAACGGTTGGCCGGGGCCATCGCAAGTGGGCAGGGCGGCGTGGACGCCTTGTTTGCCCTGGATGAAAGCCAACGCAATCTCACCCTCGGCCGCGCCGGCGAGGTGTACCTGCATATGCCCCCGGTGGACAACAGCATCGCCCTGCCCCCCACCGCCATCTACGGCCAGCAGCGCATTTATACGGTGGAGGATGGCGTTCTCAATACGGTTATGATTCAGCGCCTGGGAGAGGTGCTGACCGAAGACGGTGACCGCTGGCAACTGATTCAGGCCGACGTGGAGCCCGGCCAACCCATCCTGATCACGCAACTCTCCAACGCCCTGGGCGGCCTGCGGGTGAAGCAGCAAGACGATACCGGGCGGGCCGGCGATGAGTGAACCCAAAGGCATCATCGCCACCTTTGCCACGCACCGGGTGGCGTCCAATCTGCTCATGTTTCTGTTTATCCTGGCCGGGTTGTGGGCGTTAAAGAAAATGAACACCCAGTTCTTTCCCAACTTCGAACTGGAATACATCAGCATCGCCGTGCCCTGGAGTGGTGCCAGCGCCGAGGATGTGGAGCGCTCCATCATCATCCCCATGGAGCAGGAACTGAAAACCCTCACCGAAGTAAAAAAGATGACCGCCACTGCGCGGTCCGGCTCCGGCAGCATTGTGCTGGAACTGGAGGAGGGGGTGATCGTAGGTGATGTACTGGATCGGGTGAAACAACGGGTGGAATCCATCCGCAACCTGCCGGACGAAGCCGAGCGGCCGGTGATCCAGCAGATCGAGCGCTTCTCCCCCATCGCCAACATCGTCATCATGGGGTCGGAATCCCTGCCGGAGCTGGCCATGTTGGCGCGCCAGTTCGAGGATGAACTGCTGGGCCGCGGCATCCGTAAGATCAATTTTGTGGGCATGCCGGCAGAAGAAATTGCCATCAAGGTGCCGTCGTCCACCCTCCATGAAACCGGCCTGTCGCTGACCGAAATCGCCAACCGGGTGCGCCAGAACAGCACCGACCTGCCGGCCGGCACCGCCGCCAAGGATGAAGTCTCCAAACAGGTGCGCAGCCTGAGCCAGCAACGCACCGTGCAGGGCTTTGAAGAAATGCCCCTGTTTACCGACAGCAGCGGCCGCCTGCTGCGGGTGGGGGATCTGGCGGAGGTGGAGCGCCGCCCGCAGGAAGACGAGCCTTACATCACCGTCAACGGGCAGCCCGCCATTGAAATGCTGATGATGCGCACCGAATCGGAGGACACCCTGCGTACCGCCCGCATATTCACCCAATGGCTGGAGGATGTGCGGCCGCGTCTGCCGCAAGGGGTGTCCATTAAGGTGTACAACGAGCGCTGGAAGCACCTGCGTGATCGCATCAACCTGCTGCTGGAAAACGGCATCAGCGGACTGATCCTGGTGATCGCCACCCTGTTTCTGTTTCTCAATGTACGGGTGGCGTTCTGGGTTACGGTGGGGATCCCGGTCTCGTTTCTGGCCACCCTGGCGGTGCTCTATCTCACCGGTGGCACCATCAATATGATCAGCCTGTTTGCCCTGATCATGGCCCTGGGTATCATCGTGGATGACGCCATCGTGGTGGGCGAAGACACCCTCACCCACCTGGAGATGGGCGAGTCCGCCGAGCGGGCCTCGGTGGGTGGCGCCCGCCGTATGTTTGCGCCGGTATTGGCCTCCTCCATGACCACCATCGCTGCGTTCCTGCCACTGACCATGCTGCATGGCGTAATGGGGAAAATCGCCTTCGACCTGCCGGTGGTGATCATCTGTGTCATCATCGCCTCCGTGGTGGAATGTTTTCTGATTCTGCCCGGCCACCTCAACCACAGCCTGCGCAAACAGAAAGAAGAAAAAACCACCGGTTTCAAAGCCAACTTTGATCGTAAGTTTGTGGCGTTTCGGGAAAAGCGTCTGCGCACCGCCGTGGACGCCGCCATCAAGAATCGGGGCAGTGTCATCGTCGCCGGCCTCAGCGCCTTCGCCCTGATGTTGAGCCTGGTATTCACCGGTGTCATCAAAACCACGTTCTTCCCGGCCGTGGACGGCAACGAGATTCGCGCCAATGTGGAATTTCACGCCGGCACCTCCAAGAAAACCGTGGATGACTTTCTGGTTCACCTGGAGGACAGCCTGCAGCAAACCCGGCGCCAGATTCAAAACGAGTTTGACCAGGATATTCTGAACGCGGTCATCACCTACCATGGCCGCTCGTTCTTCGATATCACCGGGCGGGAAGTCAATCGCGAATCCGGTGCAGTGATCGTCGACCTGGTGAGCGGACAACGCCCCATGACCAACGCCGAGTTCATCCGCCGCTGGCAGGACAACATTGCCAAACCACCGGGCATCAAGCGCTTTGCCATGACCCAACGGGAAGCCGGACCGGCCGGCAAACCCATCGCCATCCGCCTGATCGGCGATGATATACAGGCCTTGAAAGCCGCCAGCCTGGAATTGCAGGCCGCCCTAGCCCGCTATCGCGGAGTCAGCAATATTGACGATGATCTGCCCTGGGGCAAGGAACAACTGATTTACGAGCTGACCCCAACCGGACGCCAACTGGGCCTGGACACCGCTACCGTCGGCCGCCAGCTGCGGGCCGCTTTTGACGGTAACCTGGCCCAGATCTTCAACCAGGATGACGATGAAATCGAAGTGCGGGTGACCCTGCCGGACAACGAACGCAACAGCACCCAGACACTGGAGTATTTCCCGGTCACCCTGGCCAGTGGCGCCACCGTACCCCTGAGTGAAGTGGTGCGCTTTGAATCCCGCCAGGGTATCGAGAAGCTCAATCACACCGACGGCGCGCTCAATGTCACCGTGTCAGCGGACCTGGACGACAAGATCGCCAATGCCAACGAAATCTTTGCAGACCTCAATGCCGGCCTGCTACCGGATCTGCAGCGCCGCTACAGCGTCAACCTGGGCCTGGAAGGCAAAGCCCAGGATCAACAGGAGACGCTGCAGGAAATGCGCCTGGGCATGATGATTGGCCTGGCGCTGATTTTTATTGTGCTGAGCTGGGTGTTTTCATCCTACATCTGGCCATTGGCGGTGATGGCCGCCATTCCCCTGGGCCTCACCGGTTCGCTGATCGGGCACCTGATTATGAACAAAGACCTGTCCATGTTCTCACTGATGGGGTTATTTGGCCTGTCCGGAATCGTCGTTAACGACTCCATTGTCCTGATCACCTTCTTCAGTCAATTACGGGAGCGGGGCATGGCGGTGCACGAAGCCATCGTGGAGGCCATCTGCGCGCGTTTCCGGGCGGTGGTACTGACCTCCATGACCACCGTCGCCGGTCTGCTGCCCATATTATTCGAAACCTCACTGCAGGCTCAGTTCCTGATTCCCATGGCCATTTCCATCGTTTTCGGCCTGGCCTATGGCACCTTCTTGATCCTGTTCTTTGTTCCTGCGATGATCACCTACCTCGAATCCGGCAAGCTGCGGTTAACGGGTGTCACCGCCAAGCTGCATAATCGTATCCGCCCTGTACCAGGCGGCTAAATTACAGAAAGTCTGTATTTAATCTCCGGTAAGTCGTATATGTTTACCGTTCGAGCCCGACACAACTTTGATCAAAAATACAGCTAAGCGCCTTAGAATCAACACCGTTTCTAAGGCGTTATGGCAAATTGCGATGGAAACCCGGCGTGGATTTTGAAACAATCCTCACTCCATATTTCGCATGGCCAACGTTAGTATCCCGGGTTTGATAAAACCAATTGGGGTTCAGGGAAAAGATGTCTCCATCAGATCAATCATCGTTTACAAAAGGATTCTCTGTGCACAATGCACACAACAGGGATCGTGATGGATCACTCCTGGTCAACATCCAGAGCCGGGTGCTGGCAAGCCTGTCCGACCTGCTCACCGAATTCTTTCACCAAATGGACGATGCCTTTTTTGACCGGGCAGAACAGGCGGCCACCAATAACGAACAAAACATGTATTTTGAAGCCATGCGTGAACTGCGCATGCATGCCCGCGACGTGGACAACGAACTGCGCAAAGAGCTGGCGTTCCAGTTCGATCTGCTGAGCAAAAAACAACGCCAGGAAGACGTCCATCGTGATGACGATTTAAGCCTGGTGGACAAAGACCGGGTAGAGGTGGATGTTGCCCTGTCCAACATCCGCAACAAGATCCGCACCAGCTATCCGGACCTGCAGCTGCAGTTCAGCCGCCTGCTGAATCACTATCTGGGGATTGACTGGCTCAACGAAGACAACCATCCCCTGGGCGCCGACACTCTGGTGACCGCCTTCAGTCACGCCATCGAAAAACTGGATTTACCGCTCAAGGTACGGCTGATGGTGTTGAAGTATTTCGAACGCCAGGTGGTGGAAAATCTGCGTCAGCCACTGTTGGATGCCGCGAAAATTCTGTTGGATGCCGGAGTCAAATCCGAGCCCGCCAACACCAGCACAACCAGCACACCCCCTGCCGGCCCGGAGCAGCAAGCGGCCCCCGGCGCGTCAGCCGCGGAACCACAGCCAGCAGCTTCACAGGGCGGGGACAGCCCCGACCTGCACAGCGCACTGGCCGCCCATTACGAAACCACGGTGCCGTTCGAGCAGGTGCAGGCCTTGATGACCCATTTCTACAAAGGCAGCCTGAACAATCGCCTGTTCGCAGTAAAACAGGGGCAAGCGGCACCGGAGCTGCACCGGGAAGACCTGTTCAGTGTGCTGAGCCGGCTGCAAAGTGCCGAACGGGATTCACTGCAGGATGAAGATCCCGCCAACAGCCATTATGACCACCAGGATGTGCGCTTGCTGCTGGAACACCAGTTGGCCCATACCGTCCGCCAGCGGGGCGCCCGCAAACTGAAGCAGGCCGATGATGATGTCATCAACCTGGTGAGCATGGTATTCGAATTCATACTGGACGATCACAATATCCCACCGGAGGTATCCCTGCTGCTGGGCCGTCTGCAAATTCCGGTGATCAAGATCGCACTGGCCGACAAGCAGTTCTTCAGCGACGCCCATCACCCGGCCCGCCGCCTGCTGAAGTTGTTGTCCCAGGCCGCCATCGGCTGGGAAAAAGAATCGGTTCTGCAGCGTGACCTGTTGATGGAGGAGATCCGCAATGTGGTCACGCGCATTCTCAACGAATTCGAAGTGGACAACCTGTCCCTGTTCGCCGATCTGGAAAAAAGTTTTTCCCGCTTCCTGCAGGAAGAAACCCGGCGCGCCAAAACCGTCGAAAAACGTGTGCTGCAAACCGCCCAGGGGCAGGCCAAAACCGAGCAGGCCCGCAACACCATCAATCAGCTGATCAACGACCGCATGCAAGGCAAAACCCTGCCCTCTGTAGTGATCGACATGATCGACGGACCCTGGCGGGTGTTGATGCTGCAGCGCCTGATGCGCCACGGGCGGGATTCCGATGAATGGAAACACTGCCTGAAAACCGTGGATGACCTGATCTGGAGCATTCAACCGGCCAACGCCGGCAGCGACCGCGAACGCTGGGTGAAGATCATTCCCACCCTGCTGCGGGAAATCTGTGGTGGCCTGGAAAGCATCAAGCATCCCGGGCTGGAAGTGGACAAATTTCTAGCCGCCCTGTGGGAAATCCACGGCCAGATTCTGCAGACACCGCCGGATCAGCAACTGCCCAACAGCCGCACAGTGGATCACACCCTGACTGAACCGGCAGGCAGCCCCGTTGCCGTCCACCACACCCCCGGCAACTCACCGGCCAGCGACCCTGCCAGCGGCGCTGAACTCTCCGCCATCGAGCGCCAGAAAAAGCGGGCGGCGGAACGCAAAGCCCTGCTCGATCCCAAGCAACATGCCCAGTCCGACCTGCGCCGTCAGTTGCTCACCATGAAAGCCGGCCAATGGATTGAAGTCCATACCCTGGAAGGCAAGGTCCGCCGCTGCAAACTGGCCTGGCGCGACACCAACACGGACATCTACATTTTTGTCTCGCGCCGCGGCAACAAGGTGCTGGAAACCAACCTGGACAGCATGATTCGCATGGCCAACGCCGACGAATTGCGCCTGCTGGAAAACGTGTCCATGTGGGATCGTGCCCTCAGCAACGTACTGGGGGGCCTCAAACGCAATGTCTCCCGGGAGGCCGAGACCTCCTCGACGGATTGAGCAAACAGGTCACATAGACAAGCCCCCTTCCTATCGTTTTACCTGTTCATGGGTTTATAATCCCGCCTCCACCTCAGGTAGTAGCCACGAGAAAGATTAGAAAATGATCAATATCGCTGACACCATTGCCAACGAACTTGGCGTCAACTCCATTCAAGTCAACGCCGCCGTCGCCCTGCTGGACGAAGGCGCCACTGTTCCGTTTATTGCCCGTTACCGGAAGGAAGCCACCGGCGGCCTGGACGACACCCAACTGCGTACGCTGGAAGAACGCCTGCGCTATCTGAGAGAACTGGAAGAGCGCCGCGAAGCCATCCTCAAGAGCATTGCCGAGCAGGAAAAACTCACGCCGGAACTGGAATCGGCCATCCAGGCCGCCGACACCAAAACCCGTTTGGAAGACCTGTACCTGCCCTATAAACCCAAGCGCCGCACCAAAGGCCAGATCGCCCGCGAAGCCGGCCTGGACCCGCTGGCCCAGTCCCTGCTGCAGGATCCCCGCCTGGACCCGGAACAGGAAGCGGAAAAGTTCATCAACGCGGAACAGGGGGTGGCCGATGTCAAGGCCGCCCTGGATGGTGCCAAGTACATTTTGATGGAGCAGTTCAGCGAAGACGCCGACCTGCTGGCTCGTCTGCGCGGCTATCTGTTCCAGAACGGCATTCTCACCGCCAAAGTGGTCACCGGCAAAGAAGAGGAAGGTGCCAAGTTCCGCGATTACTTCGAGCATTCCGAGCCTCTGAAAAGCGCGCCATCCCACCGTGCCCTGGCCATCTTCCGCGGCCGCAACGAGGGCATTCTGCAGGCCAGCATCACCCTCGATCAGGATGAAGAGGTCATCACCCATCCCTGCGAGGACATGATCGCCCAGCACTTCGAATTGCGGGATGAAGGCCGGGCTGCTGACAAATGGCTGGCGGAGGTCGTACGCTGGACCTGGCGTATCAAGCTGCTCACTCATCTGGAAACCGAACTGCTGGGCGACCTGCGGGAGAGGGCCGAAGAAGAGGCCATCAAGGTGTTCGCCCACAACCTGAAAGATCTGCTGATGGCCGCTCCGGCAGGCCCCCGCGCCACCATGGGACTGGACCCGGGCCTGCGTACCGGGGTCAAAGTCGCCATCGTCGATGCCACCGGACAACTGGTGGAACACGGCACCATCTTTCCCCATGCGCCGCGCAACCAATGGGATGAATCCATTGCCGTCATCGCGGCGCTGTGTAAAAAATATAACGTGGAGCTGATCAGCATCGGCAACGGCACCGCCTCCCGGGAAACCGACAAGCTGGCCGCTGAAATGCTGAAGAAGCACCCGGATCTGACAGCCCAGAAGATCATGGTAAGCGAAGCCGGGGCGTCGGTGTATTCCGCCTCTGAATTCGCCGCCCGGGAATTCCCCAAACTGGATGTATCCTACCGTGGTGCGGTGTCCATTGCCCGGCGCCTGCAGGATCCCCTGGCGGAGCTGGTAAAAATCGAACCCAAAGCCATTGGTGTGGGCCAGTACCAGCACGATGTCAGCCAGAGCAAAATGGCGCGCAGCCTGGATGCGGTGGTGGAAGACTGTGTGAACGCGGTGGGCGTGGATGTGAATACCGCGTCGGAACCCCTGCTGGCGCGCATCTCCGGTTTGAACAAAACCATTGCCGGCAACATCGTATCGTTCCGCAATCAAAACGGCGCCTTCCATTCCCGTGATGATCTGAAACAGGTCCCACGCCTGGGGGATAAAACCTACGAACAGGCCGCCGGTTTCCTGCGCATCATGAACGGCAGCAATCCCCTGGACCGCTCGGCAGTACACCCGGAGGCGTATCCGGTGGTGGAGAAAATCGCCGCCCGCAACAGCCGCGACATCGGCCAGATCGTCGGTGACACCGGCTTCCTTAAAACCCTGGCCGCCAATGATTATGCGGATGACACCTTCGGTTTACCCACGGTCACCGACATCATCAACGAACTGGAAAAACCCGGCCGCGACCCCCGCCCGGAATTCAAAACCGCTGAATTCAAGGAAGGTGTGGAAACCATGGATGATCTGCAGCCGGGGATGATCCTGGAGGGTGTCGTCACCAACGTCACCAACTTCGGTGCGTTCGTGGATATCGGGGTCCATCAGGATGGGCTGGTGCACATTTCCGTGCTGTCCAACACCTTTGTGTCCGACCCCCGCGAAGTGGTTAAAGCCGGTGATATCGTCAAGGTGAAGGTGGTGGATATCGATTTGCCGCGTAAGCGAATCGGCCTCAGCATGAAATTGGACGAAGCCGCCGGCGAAAAAGTGGATGGCCCACGGGTACCGAAAGGCAAGCACGGGGCCAAAAGCAAAGCCCGCCCCAACAAACCCCAGCGCAGCAGCAAAGGCCCCTCCAATGCACCCGGCAAAACCGGCACCTTTGCCGACCTGTTCGCCAATGCGAAAAAACTGCGCTAAGCAGCCTTTCGCCTGCCCATAACAAGGTCAAAAAAAGCCCCGGCACGGGTTTCCATGCCGGGGCTTTTTAATCCCGCCCGCTTCCCGTTCAGTTCATCTGATCCAGAAAAGTCACGATATCCGTGGCCGCCTGGCGCCACTGGTTTTCCAGCAATACTGCGTGAGCACTGTTGTACACATGCAGGCGCTTGTGAACACTGGACACCTCATCAAAAATTTCCTGGCTTGAGGTTACCGGCACCAACGCGTCACTGTTTCCATGCAACAGCAATATGGGGACAGTAATGTAACGCAGGCGGGGCTCCATGTAATCACCCGCGGCTAATATGGTGCTGACATAGGCACCGGGCAGCCAACCATGGGCAACCAATGGATCATCCAACAGGCGGGACTGCAGTGAATCATTGTCGATGACCAACCGGATCCCGGTATCGGATTCCACTGCCGGGAAGGAGGAAAATCCCGACGTTACCCACTGGGTGGTGGTCAGGGTGATTTCGTTAATAAAATCAGGGGCGCGTATCCCCAGCAATTTCATACTGGGCTTGTAGCCCACAGCACTGGTAATCACGCCATTGAGTAAAAACTCATGTTTGACCGCGGTGTACAGGGCCACCGCACCACCCAGGCTTTCCCCCATGACCACGTTTTTAACACCGGGGTAGCGTTTACGCAGCATCTGCAGCACAAACTTCAGATCATCGGAATATGCATCGAAACTGTCCACATAACCGTGGCCTTTCAATCCCTGAGAGCGCCCCCAGCTTTGCATATCGTAGGCGTAAACGCGGTACCCCTGTTGCGACAGATAGGTGGCGGTATCCACATACAACCCACTGTGCAACGCCGTGCCATGGAGCAGAATCACATTGGCTTTGGCGGCCTGCGCAGGTTCCCAGGTGCGGGCAAACAGATCAAGCCCCCGGGCGTTGGTGAGAATTTCCTCGGCATAGTCTGCCCGCCGTTCAAGTGACCCGCTGAAGGCCGGCGGATGGGAACTGCAGCCGGCAACGGCCAACAGACTCAGCAGTAGAATCAGCAGGGGAAAACGCAACATACACCACCTCATTGACAGGTTTCCGAAACGGAAAAACGGCCTGACTATACGGCCGACCCAGCACTGAGTCAATAAAACCATTATGTATCATCCGGCTTTTGTTGCCGGCAATAATGGCCATTTCATTGATCTGCCATTTCCCGCATAATCACGCAAAACCGTTCGGGAAAACTGCGTGAAAAACAAGTTACTGCACCGCCTTGAAACCATCCGCGAGGTGCAACTGCATCAAAGCCTCACCCACATGAAACGGGGGCTGGAAAAGGAAAGTCTGCGGGTCAATAGCAACGGCGAGCTGGCACAAACCCGGCACCCTGCAGCCTTGGGTTCCGCACTAACCCACCAATGGATCACCACCGACTACTCCGAAGCCCTGCTGGAATTCATCACACCGGTGTTCCAGGACATCAAACGCCCACTGGCATTTCTACATGACCTGCACCGTTTTACTTACCAGAATCTGGATCAGGAACTGTTGTGGGTAAACAGTATGCCGTGCCTGATGGGCGACGAATTGTCCATTCCCATAGCGGATTATGGCAGCTCCAATGTGGGCAAAATGAAGCATTACTATCGTCATGGACTCTGGCACCGCTATGGTCGCTACATGCAAACCATCGCCGGGATTCACTACAACGTTTCCATTCCTGACACGTTCTGGTCCGTCTATCACCAACTGGAAAACAGCGGCGAGGAGTTGCAGGATTTTATCTCCGGGCAGTATTTTGGCCTGATTCGCAATTTCCTGCGTAATGTGGGCCTGGTGGTGTATCTGTACGGCGCCTCGCCGGCGGTGTGTGGCTCCTTTCTCAGGGGCCGTGAGCATCAATTGGAAACCTTCCAGCAACACACCTGTTATATGCCTTACGGCACCTCCCTGCGCATGAGCGATCTGGGCTATCACAACGACGCCCAAGCGGGATTAAAGGTGTCCTACAACTCGCTGGATGAGTACGTGAGTTCGCTGCAGCACGCCATTCGCACCCCCTACCCGCCCTATGAAAAACTGGGTGTAAAAAACCATGGCCAGTACCAGCAACTGAACACCAATATTCTGCAAATCGAAAACGAGTTCTACAGCAGCATTCGCCCCAAACGGGTGACCCAAAGCGGCGAGCGGCCCACCTGCGCTCTGGCCGACCGCGGGGTGGAGTACATCGAACTGCGCTGTGTGGACCTCGATCCTTTCAGTCCGCTGGGTATCACCGATTCCCAGATCCGTTTTCTGGATGTGTTCGCCCTTTATTGCCTGCTCGAGGACAGCCCGGCGCTGACGGAGCAGGAACAGCAATGCAATATCGAGAACTTGCAATCCATCGTCACCCAGGGGCGCGACCCACAGCTGCGCCTGACCTCGAAATGCACCCAGGCCCCGTTCCGGCAATGGGCCCAGGAGCATCTGCAGAAAATGCTGCAGGTGGCCCAATTGTTTGATCAGGCCCATGGCCACAGCGCCCATTCCGGGGTGGTCAAAGCCCAGATGCAAAAATTGGCGCAGCCGGAACTGACCCCATCGGCCCAGGTCATGACCACCCTGTTTGAGCAACAGCAACCCTTCTTCGAGTTTGCCATGAACCGGGCTCAGGACACCGCCAACTATTTTAAAAATCAACCGCTTAGCTCAGCCGAAGCCGCCGCTTTCACCAAAGAGGCGCGCCGTTCCATCGAAGCTCAACGCCGCATTGAAGCAGAAGACGACATCACCTTTGAGCAATATTTAGACAATTTCTTCGCGCAGGACGCCTGCAATTGATCTTGTTTGGAAAATTTTCAAGCACTTAGCGTGACTTCCTAGAATTCACTGCTAGTCTTGATCGTAGATGCAGGAAGTTGGCATCAGAGTATGCAGTAAAACAATAAATGACGACCGTAATATGAAGAGGCTGGGAGCCATGAGCATCAGTGAAATCGATCAACATAACTGGAGCATCGAAACCCTGAATAAGGCCTATCGTCAAGGCTACATGTTTGGCCTGAGTGGTGAACCACAGAAGGCCTGCCCCTATGATTCAGATGTCATTGCCGCGGCCTGGGAAGCGGGTTGGACCGACGGCAGTGCGCAGGCCGATCAGATCGGCTTCCGGGCGCGGGAACAAGCCATCGCCTGACGGGGAACCAAGCCCCGTAATGGGGGGTCGAAGGTCACACAAAGACGCCGCTTGTGTTTATAATCGGTGCGGGATTCTCTCCCCCTGACAATAACACACAAGCAACCGCACTGACTGAAGAGACCACGACCTTGCCTTCCTACCGTATTCTAAACGCACTGGGCGTACTCGGCGCCATCATCTCCATCGCTTTCGCCTACTTTTACCTGCAACGCCATCTGGGACTGGATGCCTGCCCGCTGTGCCTGATCGATCGCGGCATTGTGATCAGTATCGGATTCTTCTTCCTGCTGGCACTGGTGCATAATCCCGCCACACTGGGACAACGCGTCTATGCAGGCTGCGCCCTGCTGTTCAGTGTTTTCGGCATCGCCGTGTGCTGGCGTCACCTTTGGTTACAGAGCCTGCCCAAGGATCAGGTACCGGAATGCAGCCCGGGCCTGGAATATATGCTGGAAACCTTCCCCATCAGCGAAACCATCACCACGATTTTCAACAGCGCCGGCGAGTGTGCCGACATCCAGTGGACTTTTATGGGATTGTCCATTCCGGCCCAAACAATGCTGGTATTCATTGGTTTCGCACTGTTATCACTGGTGCAATTGCTGCGTAAAAACGGGTAAGTGACCGTTTTTACGCCCTTTTGTCCTCATAAAATTTAGAACGTGTTTTCATAAAAATGATCGCCATCATTACCTAAACAACGTTTTCCAATCGTAAATACCCACCAAGCCAATAAATCATTTTTGTCAACGTGATAATGTGGTGTTTGGCGCCACCTAAATGTCTTGCCCGCCCAAATCAATTTGCATATTCTCGATAGTCCACAGTCTGCAAAAACACGTTGACTGTGGATGATTTCCCTGTGGAATCAATGACAATTTGCAGCAGTACCTATCAGGAGCAGGGCCATGTTTGAGCCCTGGAAAAGAAGAAGCGTTATTTAACGTTTCGTTGTGTAAAAGGGTAACAGTGAGCCCCTATCAGCCACGACCCGACAACAACTACCATGCAAATGGGGAGACCAGAACATGCTGACCGAAGCCAAAATCCCGAGTGACCTGCACTGGGTCAATATCGATAAGATGATTAGCCGCTGGCTGAAGGAACGACAGGAATTGATCGTTCTGTATTGCAAAGTGGATGGCCTGAAACAATTTTCACAGCAGGACACACCCATCAGCGTCCGGGTGCAGGCCCTGTGCGACGTACTCATCGACTACGTATCCGCCGGCCACTTCGAAGTTTACCAATTGCTGATGAAAGAAGCCGAACATTTCCAGGATGACTATCAGAAAACCATCGACCGTATCCTGCCTCTGATCCAACACTCCACTGAACTGGCGCTGGACTTCAACGACCAGTACTGCTCTGCCGAATTGTGTGAAAAGAACATGGAAAAACTGGCCCGCGACCTGAACCAGCTGGGTGAAAAAATGGTGGAACGGTTTGATCTGGAGGATCAGCTGATCGACAATCTGCATAACTGCCATCGCGACATGGTTGCCTGAACACTGTTGGCTGCACACTATCGGCCAAACACAGGGCAACCATCACAATACCGATCTACCGCAGATCGATAATAAAAAAGAGAGCGTTACGCTCTCTTTTTTATTATTGGCTACACTGTTTTTATAACTCTTTTTTTTTACAACTCCGTGGTTACCGATAAGCATTGAATCATGCGCACTCTGATCCCGCTCATAATCTGTCTGTTCATCACCGCCTGCGGTGACACCCCCAATCGCCAATGGGAAACCACCGCCAGTGGTGCCTACACCGCCTCCCTCAGTCCGGCCGGTGATTATGCGGTAATCGGCGCGGTGGAACACGGCGGCAGTCTGTGGCGGCTACAGGATGGCGAGCGTCTCTATAACTGGAATCACACAGCAGGCCAATTCTCAAAACTGGTTGCCAGCACGTTCTCCACCGATGGCCGCTACACCCTCACCGCCGAGCGGAAACGTTTTGTTATGTGGGAAGTGGCAAGCGGCCGGGCCGCCGGTTTCTGGCCCGCGGAAGGCGGCGTGCTCTCCCTGGCGCTATCGGATAACGGGCGCTACGCCATTGTCGGGCAGGAAGATTACACCGCGCTCTACATTGACACCGCCACCGGCTCCATTCTCAACACCTTAAGCCACGCCGGTGACATCAATACGGTTGCCATCAGTGCCGATGGTTTGGTGGGTGTTACCGGCTCCGAAGACGGTATCGTCAAGGTTTGGGATCTGCCCGCCGGCAAAGAAACCTTCGCCTACCGGCTGGGGGATGATGTCAGCGCGGTGGCATTGAGCGCCGACGGCAGCCTGGTGTTCGGCAGCCTGTACTACGGCAAAGGTAAAATATGGCAGACTAAAACCGGCCAGGAGGTGGCCAGCATCGGCCACAACCGCACCACCATCACCGTCGCCCGTTTCTCCAAAGACAACAGTAAACTGCTGACCGGATTCACTGCCCGTCGCGTTGTACTGTGGGAGGTGGCAACCGGCAACGACCTGAAAAGCTGGCGTGCCGATGCCCCCCTGTTCTGGCGCCCGTCCGGTTTGGTGGTAAACGACGTGGCCTTCGGTAGCCAGCCCAATCAGATCCTCACTGTTTTTTCCAACGGCCTGATCTATCAGTGGTAACAGGCCATCAATGCTGCCCATCTGGTTTGAATAACCGCGCCACCGCCTGCGGATTGGAGCCGAAAAAAAGATGCAGGTAAGTGGCGGTCAAACTGCCCTGCCGATAAATGGCCTCTCCCGGTGCCGGATGCCGCTGACGCCGACCGTACGCCAACGGTGCTGGAGTATTTTCACTCATGGAACGGTGGTGCGCATGCCCCCGAATTTCCCCTTCCGGTAGCGGCGCGCTCTGCATACCCTGACAGCCGCCGCGATCACGCATGCGCCCTTCCCCCGGCAACACACCCAACATGGGCGTACGTTTTCCCTGCAGATCGGTGAGGCCTTGCAGGCAATAGAGAAAACCACCGCACTCAGCCAATACCGGTTTACCGGAAGCCACAAAATCACGCATGGATTGGGTCATGCTCACGTTAGCGGCCAGGGCCTCGGCGTGCAGCTCCGGATAGCCACCGGGCAACCAGAGGGCATCAGCCTGTGGTACCGCCGTCTCGTTCAACGGTGAAAAGAATAGAACCTCCGCCCCCAACTGCTGCAGGGTCAGTACATTGGCATCGTAAATAAAACTGAACGCCACATCCCGCGCGATGGCAATACGGGTGCCGGCAAGGCCATCAGACGGCACAGGGGGCAGGGCCCCGGTGGCAGCCGGGTAAAACGCCACCGGCGGCAGTTGCGGTAACCCATTGAGGATACCTGATTGCTGCAACCAGTCCGCCGCCGCTTCCAATTGTTGCTCCAGGTCTGCACGTATTTCTTGTGCCTGCACCAATCCCAGATGCCGCTCGGGCAACTGCACCGTCGACTCCCGCGGCAGGGCAGCCAGCAATGGCAACGACGGCGGCAGTGCATCGGCGATCAATTGCCGATGACGCTGTGAACCACACTGGTTGGCTATCAAGCCGGCTACCTGAAGGTCATCACGATACGTGGCCAGCCCCTGTGCCAGCGCTGCTGCCGTCTGCGCCATTCCCGCTACATCCATAACAATAGCCAGAGGCATCTGAAACAAGGCAGCCAGGTCGGCGCTGGAGGGTTCCCCATCGTACATGCCCATGACCCCCTCCACCAAAATCAGGTCAGCCTCGGCGGCGGCGTCATACAGAGCCTGGCGGCAATAGGCCTCCCCTGCCATCCAGAGATCCAGTTGCAACACCGGGGCCGCGGAAGCCTGCTGCAAAATCTGTGGATCCAGATAATCCGGCCCGGCCTTGAAAACCCGCACACGTTTACCCTGGCGTTTCAGCAAACGGGCCAGACCGGCGGTAATGGTGGTTTTGCCCTGGCCGGAGGCCGGTGCCGCCATCAGTAGCGCGACGCAATGGCGGGGCCCTGGCCGGCCCATCAAGGCCCCACCGCCATGACGCTGCCCACCAGAACCACACCGGCAAACCCGACGCTGTACGCCACCAGCAGATACCCGGAAAAACGCAGGTAGGCCCCAAAGGTCAGGGATTCCACCTTACTCATGGCCACCACCCCTGCCGCAGAACCGATTGCCAGCAAAGAGCCTCCCACCCCCACGGCATAGGTCAAGGTTAACCATTCACGCAGGTCCATGCTGATCCCGGATTTGAGCAGAGCGGCAGTCAACGGCACGTTGTCAAACAGTGCCGACAGCAAGCCCACCACAAAATTGGCCGCCATGGCCGGCATGTACTGGTACAGCTCGGGGAAATAAGCCAGCACGCCAAGCTCCTTCAACATGCCCACCAGCAACAGGACGCCTAAGAAGAACAACAATGTATCGAACTCAATCCGCCGCACGTAATCCAGGATGGGTTCATCCCGATTCATAAATTGCACCACCATAAACATCAACGACAGGCCGAACAGAAACGACAGCACCGGGGGGATGCCAAAGGCCACGTTGCCGCCAATGGTACCCAGAATGGTGAGGAAGAACAAAGCGCCAATCAGCAGATCCCCTCCACTGAAGCGGGGCGCCTGCTTGGTGAAGGTAAGTTCACCTTTCAATGGCAAAGACAGCATCCAGGCCAGCACCATGACCGCCACCATGGCTGGCAGAATCAACAACAACAAGGATGGAATGGCCACCTTACCGGCCAGAAATATCATCAGGGTGGTGACATCACCGGTGATCAGGGCGGCCCCACCCGCGTTGGTGGAAAACACCACCAGCACCACATAACGCAGAAGCTTGTCCCGGGGCAGGTTCAGGCTCAACAGCACCGTGACACACACCAGGGTGCAGGTCACGTTATCGGCCATGGAGGAGAACACAAAGGCAAACAGGCCGGTAATCATCATCAGCGACCGTTCACTCATCTTCGCGGGCAACAGCTGATTAACCAGGCCATCGATCAAGCCCTTGCTGGACAGATACGCCACAAAGGTCATGGCGGCCATCAGGAACAACCACAACGTGGCAATATCCAGCAGGTTTTCATTGAGCGCGTGCATCAGCTCAGCGGAATTCAGCTGCCCCGGGGGCGAGATAAAAAACAGCACCCACACCAGGGAACCAAAAAACAAAGTGGTTTTAGCTTTGTCGATATGGACAATATCTTCGATGACGATGGAAAGAAATCCAAGGGCCACCAGGACAAGCAAAATCGCTGACATGGCATATTCCTGATCGGGTGGACAAACGGAAAGTGCGCGAATTCTAGCCCAAGGCTGCAACCGAATCGAGCCCCTGAGTATTGCGTTTTGTGAACACACGCGCCCGTCGTGCCTGCCCGGATTTTCCTGATCGCCGTTTTGCAATGTGCACTATACTCATACATTCAATAGCTTACGCAGTGACCCGGATAGAAGGAATCCTTTTCCACATGGTTCGGTACGTTTCATCCGCCCTCATTTTAACGGTCGTGCTGGTGGTATTACTGGGCCGTTGCCATTACAGCAATATGACCGTTGGCATGATGGGGCCCGCTCACAACGCAGTAGCCCGGATCGGCGATCTCAAGCATGCCATCGACATGCATTATTACGATCACCACCAATTGCCGGACAGTAATCTGGAGCTGCGCAAGCCGGAACCGGATCAATACGGCAAACAGGCCGCCTTACTGCAGCGCCTGGAAGTGCTGCCGGGGGGCATCCTGTACGCGCAGTTTGCCGCCGAGAACAAAGGTATCCCGGTGGAGCTGGTGTATACCCCCAGTACAGCAGGCAGACATCGCTTGAACTGGACCTGTTCCAGCTACAATCTTACCCAGGCGTTGCGGGATGCGCTCTGGGAACCCTGTGGCGATGCAGCGGCTGCCTTTGACCGCGAGCAGGCTTTACGCCCGCAGGAGCTGGCACAATCCGCCGACGATTACCTGCAGCGGGTCACCGCAATCCAGCGGGAGAAGATCAGCAACACACCCCGGGAGCCCATGGATTGCTCGGCCCTACAACAGGCCGGCAATGACTTTCTGCACATTACCACCCGGCGGATCGAATACTGGTCCCTGCAGGATGACCGGCAACGCCGGTTCGCCTTCGACCGCCCCCAGGACAACAGCTCTCCCGCCCACTGGGCATTGAACGGGAACGCGTACCTGTACCGGAATAACCGCTTGCAGGTATTCAACGCGGACCATCCCGCAGGGTTGCTCACCCCCATTCACCTGCTGCAGCCCTACCGGATCCGTCGTGATGGGAGCCTGCTACTGGCCAACACCGGTGTGGGCGTAACCCGCATCGACCTGTGCCGGCCTGAGCCCGCAATAAAGGACACCTACCTGCTGGAACTGGGCGCCTACCATCAGATTCAGGACTTCGTTCCGGCAAACAATCTGATCTACCTCACCGCACAGGAGCCCAATCGCGGGCTGTCCCATTCCGCCTTGCAGATCGTCAGCCTGCGCTCCAACCGGCCCGTGGGATTCCTCAAGCTGGAAGGTCAGAGCAGGGGCATTGCCATCGCCGGGCGCCACATCTATGTTGCCAATGGTGCGCGGGGCATTGCCATTCTGGATGGCTTCGATCCCACCATGCCGCGCTTGCAGAGCCGCATCGCCACTCAGGATTTTGCCAGCGACCTGCTGTTGCAAGGCGACTATCTCCTGTTGGCGGACCACCTGGCCGGACTGAAAGTCTATTACCGGGATGGCGACAGCCTGGCGCTGGCCCAGGCCCTGCCCACAGCGCAGGCCGCCATTCAAATCAAACGCCTCACTGAGCGTTATTTTGCCGTCAGCTTCAAGAACGGCACCACCGCCCTCTATCAATGGCAAGACAATAAGGCAGCCCCCGTTGAACTCTCTTCCCCTTAAACAAACCAAAATCATTGTCGGTGGTGTGCTGGTACTGCTGCTGGCGGGTTTCCTGTTCTTCTACAGTGATTACCAGGCTACCCGGGAGCAGGCTGCGGACATTACCGGCACCCTGGCCAAAATTCAGCAGGAGTATATTCGCACTTTTGTGGCACAGGGCCGGTTTCCCCGTTTCAACCAAGAGGCCAATCTGCCTAAGGCAGCCGATGCCCGCTTTGGGGCAATCCAGTCCGCCATTGTAATGAAAGACCAGCGCCTGTTCCTGGTCATCAAGGATCGCTCGGGTGCCACCAGTACCCTGTATCTCACCCCGGAGATGAACAGCGAACATCGTTTCAGCTGGTTCTGCCGCTCACCGGATCTAAGCGATCTGCTGCGCGATCACCTCTTCCCTTCCTGCCAGGCCAGCACGGAAACCCTCAGCGTGGCACAGGCCACGGCACTGCAGGGCAAACCCCGCAAGCGCAAACCCCAGCCCGCGGAATCCGCTGCACTGGATTTCACCCTACCACCGGCGCCGCCACAGACAGCACCTCCGCCCACTCAACCCTGCGAGGCATCGCCGCCCCGGGAACTGCTGATCTACGATAATGGCATCGGCATCTGGGATTTCTCACAGGACCCGGTACTGGACGCATTTGTACCCATGAACATCCAGCGGCCCAACGGCATGGCTGCCCGTATCGGCAAGGTATTGTTTGTCTTAAAGGAAGGTTACATCTGGTATGCCGACACCGGCAAACAGCCCATCACTCTGGAAAAATCCAGCGTCTGGATCAAAGCCGGTACCCGCCTCTACAGTACCGGGCAGCAATTGATTTGGATCACACCGGACCATCAGCTGTTTGTGGGTGACGTATGTTACCCACCCAACATCCGCATCATTCACAATACCAAGCTGCGCTACTCCAGCCGCAACAACCTGGTGAGCGTAACCGTGGCCGAAGGGGATTTGCATCTGTTGAGCCGCTATGGCTCTGACTGGTCCAACCGCAGCAATCTGGATGTGTATCGGATCAAGAAAAACGGCACTCTGGTGCATGCCTTCAATTTCCGCTTCGACGGCATGGCCAATAATATGTACCGGGCCGAGCCCTTTCTGCTGATTGCCAATGGTCGTGACGGACTCTCCATCAAGGAAAGAACCTCAGACCTGCGTTGGATGGAAACCGATGCTGTTTCCGCACTGGATTTCGTTATGGATGCGGTGATCAAAGACAACACATTATGGGTTGCCGACCGCAGCGCCGGCTTGCTGGTGTACCGGCGCCGCTCGCAGCAGGACCCGTGGGAACAGATCGATCAGCGCGAGTTCGACTTTCCCGCCTTCAAACTGCGCTGGTTTGGGCACGGGGTGCTGGTGAGCAGTGCCACCAATCACGCCTGGGTGCCCCATGGTAAACAGGGACAACGCATCCTGCAGCCTGCTAGTCCAGTGGAATCTCACTGACCTGGTATTCCAGATCGTAGAGTTCATCCTGATACTGGTAATAGCAATCGCTCCAGCGTTGCCACACCGCCTGCGTGCCTGGCTGGTTGGGATTGCGGTACGGCTCACTGCCGCATTGCTTTTCCCGCTGAGATTTAATGCGGGCAATCTTCCGGTTGAGTTCAGACGCTTCCTGCCGTAATGCAGCCCGAGCCTTTTCCACGTTCCCCTTCTGCTTGTCCACCCAGGCGATGGCGCACTGTAGATCCCGCTTGCGCTGGCCCGCCTCCGATGGATTACGGCTCACGTTGTAGCGCCCCATGTACATACGGAAACGCACATTATTCAGATCCGTATCACCTTCCAACTCATTGAGCCAGGCCTGGCGCAGTTCCCCCAGATCCAGGTATTCCTCCGGCTTTTTCGGGTTGATGGACGGTAGCTGAATTTCGCCGCAATACTGATTTTGACCCAGAGTACGAACCTGAGACGCACTGTCACCACTGACACTCATTTCATCCACCCGAACACCATCCTGCTGCTGTGCGGGCTGGGGCGGTGGAGGAAACTGGCTGTACGTGACATTGCCCTGTTCATCAACAATTTTATACATTTTGGCAGCCTCAACGCTGCCAATACACAAACACAACGCCCCAGCAAACAAGGCAAAACGCATACTCATGATTGACCAACCCCAACAGCAAACTAAATCGACCCAAAATATGCAGTCAATATTAGCTCAGAATCGGTTGCCCCGCGTGGCGATTTTGATCGCAACTGGCGCTTGCGACCGCCAACTGCCTGATGATATTGAAGATCCGGCGGTTATTGTGACGACAACAGCTCGAACACATAGCCCGGCAATTTGCTGTTGATTTCATCGCGCACCCGTTGCTGCAGCAGGTTGACCTCGGTGGACGACACCTTCACCGGCCAGCGCTGTTTGGCCAACACTTTGGTACCGTCACGAAAGACCAGCTCGTAGGAGCCCCGCATCCAGTACCAGGCTTGCTTCTGCTCCACCGGAGCCACATCCAGCTCCCCGCTCAACTTCAGGTTCGACTGCTCCACTACCGGCACCCCCAGCGTAGCCAGGGCCTGCTGAATCTCAGCCTGCAACGAATTATTCTCCGCCTGAACCTGCAACTTCATGCTGCCCAGTGCATTGCGAATCAGCATTTCCACGGCAGCGGTATCATAGGGGCTCGGAATGCCACGCCCCTGCGCCACAATCATCAGGTTACGATTGGCCTGATCCCGCTTGATCTGCGCCAGCCGGGCCCGCTTCAGCGCATTCAGTGCTGCCACCGGGCTGTCCGCCTTCTGGGTGGCATAATCAATCAGATTCTTCACCTCACGATCCAGTCCGGCGATGGCTTGCTGAAAGCGGCTGGCGGCGGGCTGCTTGGCCAGAATGGCCAATGCGGATATACGCCCCTGTTCGGATTCCCAGTACTCCACCACCTGGGCACCACTCAATACCTGGCGGGCTTCTGTACTGACGGTGCGCGTAATCTTCTGTTCGTTGGCCACGGTTTGCTGACCCAAAGCATGGCTTACCTGGGCGCTGCTGAAATCCATACTGCTGTCCTGCACCGCCACTTCAAAAATTTTTGCCAGGTTGGCGAGCGCCCGGTCAGCGGCGGTATCCCGATCATCCGCTGAACCCACCGCGGTGAGATGCGTGGCAGCTGGATACGCCGATTCCGGTTGATCCACCCAACCGGGTTTGCCGCCGGTGCTGCTGCAGGCGGACAGCACGCTAAATACCGCCGACAACAATAACAGCAACGGGACAGGGAATTGATTCAGTGTGATATCAGGGCGCGGCATCGGATTCTCCTTGAGCGGGGTTTTCCTCTGGGGATTGGGTACCGGCTTGTTCTGCAACCGGCAGCGCAGTGGGTTGCGGCGGCAGTGATGGCCAGCTGTAAACCTGATCGATCAAGCTGCTGGCCAGTACGATGGCTTTACCAGCAGGGGCAAATTCGCTCTGCGGCGGCAGGGTAACGGCCCGCTCCGCCAGACTCACAGGTTGATTCAGCTTACTTGTGATGCGTGCCACCTGCACACTGGAAGGCAACATATTCCAACTGCGCACATCCGCCTGCTCCGATGCAACGGTGGCAATGTTCATCAGAATACCGCCGAAATCCCCCTTGCTTTGGGCTTCCTGCACCATCTTGTATTTGGCCACCGCGCGCACCGTGGCGGCGGCCAGAAGCTTGGCCCGTTGAGCGTCCAGATCCTGCCGCGCCCGCACTTCCAGATTCTCTATCATGGCGCTGCGCTGTCGCTGCCCGCCCACCAGGGTCAGCCCCCGGGGCTGGTAGTTGACCGGAGCATAGTGTGGCATCACCACACTTACCATGGTATCCACCTCCCCATCGTACACAGAAAGGCGGGTTTCGGTCTTGTTGCTGATCACGCCGTCAAAATAGATCAGGAACCATTCCCCTTCATCGGTGGCGGGCAATTGCGCCTGCCGCCCAAAGCGCTTACTGAACGCCTCGTACTCCTGACGGAAGCCCTGACGCTGGGTAAGATTCAGCAGGCTGATCTGCAAGGCTTCCGGAATGGGCTCGCCACGGTCCGACAGGATGTTGTAGGCCCGGCGATAGCTGATCAGTGCATCATCCCGTTCACCGTTCACCTCATAAATCAAACCCGCCAGGAAACGGGCACTGGCCAGCTGACCCAGAGTACTGTCCTCTTCGGCCAGCCGCTGCATGGTGACATCCGCCTGCAGCATCTCCACCCGGGCACCATCGGGATCGCCTGACAACAAATAGCCCAACGCCAGCATGACGTGCACCAGCACCTGGTCGGTGGGGGTTCCGTTGTAGGTGCGCAGGGTTTCGTTAGCGGTCATGGCAGCAAAATTTTCTGTCACACTCACCGCCTGCATGGACGACATAATGGCCTTGGCCTGCTCCAGGTCATCACGGCTTCCTTGCCAATCCCCAAGGTACAGCTTAAGCACCCCGGTGTTCAGCAACAGTTGCGCCTGATCCCGGCCCGAGGTGGGGATTTGCTCCAGCCGTGCCAGTGTTGCCCGCGGGCCCGCCGTGGCTAATGAGGCGGCCGCCTGGTTCACCTGCCAGGCCGCGCAAGCCTGCAATAGAAAAAGGGCGCTGAACAGGCCGATCAGCGCCAGACGTTGTGTGTTCATCAATGCGGATTAATAACGCAGCTTGGCGTTCTTCACGTATTTTTTGATTTTCTTCTGACCCAACCAGACCTTACGGTTATCAGCCATGCTGATCATGGTCAAATCCACCTGATAGTAACGTACCTGTTCTTTTCCTTCTGCATCAATGATGGTGTTGATCTGGCCCTGCAGCATGAAATCCGCACCCAGCTCCTGGCCCGCTGCATTACGGGTATCCTCCCGGGCATTCAGATCCTGATCGATACGCTCGTCACGCACCTCACCGCGCTCATCGCGGGATGCCACAAAGTCCACTCGGCCCGAATTCACCAGGGCACGCTCCATATCCGCCACAAAGGTTTTGACGTTGATATGCTCGTGGCTCAGATTGCGCACCGTGCCCACGATTACGGCAGGGCGTTGTCCGGTACGACCGGTAAACTCCCCGATCCAGGGACGCGACAGGGCATCCTGAATCATTTCCTCCGCCACCAGACGAGAATCGGTATCGTTCCAGGCACCACTCAAATCAATGGTGGAGTCAGACGCAACCCGTTCAACAGAGGTGGCACAGGCAGACAGAACAACAGCGGCGAGAATAAGTATCCAATGCTTCATTACTGGGAATCCTTCATGAATCGGTCAAAGTTGGCGTTGGCGTTTTGTTGATAGAAATCCTTGAAATTCTGGGACAGCTTGCCTGCCGTGGTGATGGCGTCATCCAGTGCTTTCATGTCCATTTCCGCAAAAGAGTAGATATTGCCCGAATTCTGGTCTTTCCAGCGGCCTTTAATCCTGGCCCCGTTGAGCACCGTTTGGGTGCTGCTGTTGAGGGTCTGCTGGATACTGCTGGTGGCACTGTCACCGGTACTGGAGGCGTAATCACTGAGCGTATGATCGATGTAAGTCGACACCATACGCGCCACTTCGGCACGGGCTCGGCTATCTGCCGTGGAGGTTTGCAGGGATTCATCATTGAGCGGAGGCGCAAACGCCACCCCGTAAACAAAGCGGCCATCATCGTTATCCACTGCCTGGGTACCCTCGTTGACCCAGTCCGGGGCACCCTTGATACCCAGGTCACTTTCGATGGTAGGGGAGCTGCTGCAGGCGGATAAGACCGATACCAGTAACAACGTCATCAGTCCTAAAAGGGGGCGGATCATGGTGATTACTCCTTAATCAGAAGCCCTAATCAAAGGCCTTTTCTAATGGTTGTAATATCCTTGCAAGCTTAATCCATATCGCCACGCTTATCGAATAGGAATGATAAAAGCGTAAAAAGTTCACAATCAATAAAAAAGGGCGCCTGCATTACAGGCGCCCTTTTTTGTCTTCGTGGTTCAGGTTCACCCTGATCCGCTTAGTCGACCTTTTCCACACCCAGCAGTTCCACTTCAAACACCAGTGCCTGATTGGGGCCGATTTTGGGGCCGGCGCCGCGGGCACCGTAGGCCAGATCGGAGGGGATAAACAGTTTCCACTTATCACCCACTTTCATCAGTTGCAGTGCTTCAGTCCAGCCTTTGATAACACCATTAACCGGGAACGAAATAGGCTCACCACGCTCAATGGAACTATCAAACACGGTGCCATCCGGCAAAGTGCCGTGATAGTGTACGTTTACTTTGTCGTTTTCGTCCGGTGATTCACCCTCGCCCTGAGTAATCACTTCATACTGCAGGCCACTCTCGGTAACCACAACACCATCACGGGCCTTGTTATCTTCCAGGAATTTCGCGCCGGCGGCCTGGTTCTCTTCCAGCGCCTTGGTCTGGGCTGCCTGTTGCTCTTTCATTTTCCGGGCCTGCAGCGCATTCATCGCCGCTACCATCTCTTCCTGGGTCATCTTGGAATCACGGCCATTGAAGCCGTCATCAAACCCTTTATAGAAGGCATCGATATCCAGCTCGTCCTTCAAATCACGCCCCATGCCTTCACCGAATTTCATACCGATGGCATAGCTGGCTTTCTGATCTTCGGTCTGCAGCATCAGGGTGGGTTCCTTTTTTGCTGCGGTCTCCTCGCTACCGGCCTCACCTTTACAGGCCACCAGAGCGGCCATCGCGGTAGCAACTATTATGTAGTGTTTCATGCTTTCTCCTGTCTCGAATGAATACCCGGAAATCGGCCGAACAGGTATCGAAAAGTCGGGCGGCTATACCCGTGGACATCAATAACCAGGCCCCACTTTCTCTCCGGATTGTATTGTTATCTTCTGGGGACGCTCCCGATGGTAACAGAAAGCCCCGTTATCTGAACCCTGGTCAACAAATATTTTGCGTTCCAGTGTGCATGTGCTATCACAAGAAAGGTAGATATTGTTTAGACAACCCGTATAATTGCAGGCACCTGCGTCACCAAAATCACAGCTGAGGAACTTTGATTATGGCAGCAAAAAAAACCACGGCGAAACGAAATGCCGTGAAAGCAAAAAAAGATCCAGTGGTTGATCTGTCAGCCCAGATCGCAAAACTGGAGAAACAATTGGAAGCGGCCCGTAAAAAAGCCGTCGACCAAACCACCAAAGCCGTAACCACGGCGAAAAAAGCCGTAGACAAAGCCCAGGCCGCCGCCAAAAAAGCCAGTGCGAAGACCGCTGACAAGGCCAAAGCCAAACTGGCCGAAGCCAAGGCGACGTTGGCCAGCGCCAAAGATGCCCAGGCTGCTGCCAAGAAAGAGGCCGCCAACGCTGCCAAAATCAAAAAAGCGGTGACCGGCGTTGAAAAGGAACTGGCTGCCCAAGCCAAAGCAGAAGCCAAGGTAGCGGCGGATAAAGCCAAAGCCCTGGCCAAGAAAGAAGCTGAAGCACGTAAGAAAGCGGCGGCAAAAGCCAAAGCAGCAGCCAAAAAGGCGGCCACAGCGAAAAAAGCCAGCGCCAAAAAAGCCGCGGCCAAGAAAACCGCAGCCAAGAAAGCCCCGGTAAAGAAAGCGGCCGTTAAAAAACCTGCAGCCAAGAAAACTGCGGCAAAAAAGGCGGCTCCCAAGAAGGCTGCTCCCACAAAAGCGGCAGCGAAAAAGGCTCCCGCCAAGAAAGCGACCACTAAGAAAGCGACCGCCAAGAAAGCCCCGGTGAAAAAGGCAGCCGCTAAGAAAGCCACTCCGGCAAAGAAAGCAGCGCCTGCAAAAAAGCCCGCGGCCAAAAAACCCGCCCCGACGAAGAAAGCAGCGGCCCCCAAACCCACAACTCCGAAAGCTGAAACAAAGCCTGCGGAAACAAAACCGGCCGCCAAGCCTGCAGCAAAGCCCGTAGCACCGGCAACGCCTAAGGCTGAAGTACCGAAACCTGCACCCAAGCCAGCGCCGAAACCAGTGGCTCCCAAGCCGGCTCCGGCGCCCAAACCGGCTCCTGAAGCACCCAAAGCAGAAGAAAAGCCATTTGAACTGAAGCCTGTTGAAGCACCCACTGCTCCGGATCGCAGTATCTTCGATCCTGACAAGGACGCATAAGTCACCACCTAAGTAACTTAAGCGTTCAAGCAGAAAAGGGCTGACCCGTATCCGGATCAGCCCTTTTTTCATGGCCGCGAATTGGGTATTCTGCCCACCCTCTTTGTTGTACAAGCCAGAGCAATATGATCCAACTGCAATCAGTAAATTTGTATCGGGGCAACAAATGCCTCCTCAGCGACGCCACTTTCACCGCCTATCCGGGATGGCATATCGCGCTGGTTGGGCATAATGGCTGCGGCAAATCGTCCCTGTTCGCGTTGCTCCTGGGTGAGACCGGCCCCGATGCCGGCACGGTGAACATCGCCAATGGCAGCCGGATTGCCCACATGGCGCAGGAAGTGGAGGCGCTGGATCGCAGCGCGCTGGATTACGTCATCGATGGGGACCGGCCCCTGCGCACACTGCAGGACCGGCTGCAACAGGCAGAACTGAACAATGATGCGCACACCATTGCGCAGTGTCATCAGCAACTGGATGATATCGATGCCTACAGCGCGGAATCCCGGGCTGCAAAACTACTGACCGGGCTGGGTTTTCAACAACATCAACTGAAAGCAACGGTGCAATCGTTTTCCGGCGGTTGGCGCATGCGCCTGAACCTGGCACAAACACTGATGTGCCCGTCTGATATTCTGCTGCTGGACGAACCCACCAACCACCTGGATCTGGATGCCATTCTATGGCTGGAAGACTGGTTGAAAGCCTATCCCGGCACCCTGATCCTGATTTCCCATGATCGTGAATTCATCGATGAAATCACTCAACATGTTCTGCATATAGAACACCAGCAGCTCAATTATTACAGCGGCAACTATTCCAGTTTCGAGATTCAGCGGTCGGCGCGCATGGCCAATCAACAATCTGCTTTTGAAAAACAACAGCGAGAAATTGCCCATCTGCAACAGTTCATCACCCGATTCAAGGCCAAGGCCACCAAAGCCAAACAGGCACAGAGCCGGGTCAAGGCGCTGGAGCGCATGGAAAAAATCGCGCCGGCTCATGTGGATTCACCGTTTCATTTTACCATCCCCGCTGCCGCCAAAATGTCTGATCCACTGCTGGACATTAAATCCGCGGAGCTGGGATACAACGGTAAACCGGTACTGCAGCAGGTCTCGCTGCAACTGGGGCCGGCCAATCGAATCGGCCTGATTGGCCCCAACGGGGCCGGCAAATCCACCCTGATCAAAACCCTGGCGGCAACACTGGAGCTGGTGTCCGGTGAAAAACAACTGGGGGAGCACACTCGCATTGGTTATTTTGCCCAACATCAGTTGGATCAACTGGATAGTAACGCCACACCCTTTCTATCCCTGCAACGACAGGCTCCCACTACCGATGAGCTGACGCTACGCAAATACCTGGGCAGCTTCGGCTTTCATGGCGATGCGGTTCACGACACCATCGCCCGCTTCTCCGGGGGTGAAAAGGCCCGCCTGGCGCTGGCCTTGATTATCTGGCACAAGCCCAATCTGCTGCTGCTGGACGAGCCCACCAACCATCTGGATCTGGAAATGCGTCTGGCCCTGACCCTGGCCCTGCAGGAGTACGAAGGCGGCCTGGTACTGGTGTCACACGACCGGCATTTGCTGCGTTCCACTACCGACGAGTTGTTTCTGGTGGCCCACAACAAAGTGGAACCCTTCAACGGTGACCTGGAAGACTACGCCCAATGGTTGGTGGATTATCGGCAGGCCCAACAAAGCAGCAACGATTCCCCGGGCCAAAACCGGGAAGACAAACGGGATAAAAAAGCAGAACGGCAGAAAGCGGCTGAAATCCGTAACCAGTTACGGCCGCTGAAGAACCGCATCCAGAAGCTGGAACAGAGCCTGGCCCAACTGGAGGCAGACAAAAAGCAGATTGAAACACGGCTCAGCGCAGAAGATATTTATGATGCGGCAAACAAGGAACAGCTAACCGAGCTGTTGCAACGTCAGGGGGCCGTCGCTGCGCAACTGGAAGCCACCGAAATGGCGTGGTTGGAAGCATCAGAAACGTTACAAACCCTGCAGCAATCGCAATAGCCGTGGCCGCTATTCGGCGCTATCCTGAGAGCGGTCTGCCATAAAGCCGGCCGCTTCACCCATATTGATATTGTGCTGGGTGAACTCCGCCAGGTCGATTCCGTAGGAGCCGTCCATCAACACTGTTTTAATGCGATGGGGATTCTCCAGCCCTTTATCCCGCTCCAGTTTCAGGTCCACCACGCGCTGCGCCACCGGTTGTTTGTCCGCATCCAGCAGCAGGGCCACTTTCGGCAATAAACGGTTTTCCGGCTCCACTGACAGCACCACACCCACCTCACCGGAACTCATCTCCACCAATGCCCCGGGGGGATAGATTCCGATGCACTCAATAAATTTAACCACCAGCCGCGGATCAAATTGCGTGCCGCTGTTTTCGTACAGAATTTTCAGGGCCGTTGCCGACGTATTGCCTTTGCTGTAGCAACGCTGACTGGTGATGGCATCATAGGCATCCACGATGGTCACCACCTTGGTGTAGAAATTCAATGCCGCGGCATCCATGCCGGTGGGGTAACCCTTACCATCCTGACGTTCATGGTGATTGTAGGCGGCACCAATAACCTCATTGGGCAGAGTACTGTCCTGTACCAGGATTTCCCGGCCGTACACCACATGCAACTTCATGTGTTCAAACTCTTCCCGGGTCAGACGATCCGGTTTATTGAGAATCGCCTGATCGACCTTCATTTTGCCCACATCATGGAGCATGCCACACAGGCCCAACAGCTCCATATGTTTACGCCCCACCCCCACATGGCGCCCCAGCGCAATGGCCAGAATGCCCACATTCAAACAGTGTTCCGCCGTGTACTTGTCGACATTCTTAATCCGCGTCAGCCACATCATGGCAGAGGGGTTGCGCTCAATGGAGTCCACACAGTCCTTGATGTGGCGCCGGATCTCATCCGTATCAATGCGGCCGTCGGCGTAAGCGGTATCCAGAAGCCGCTCCACCTCACTGAAGCTTTTCTTGTAGTGTTGGCTGGCCTCTTTAATCTCTTTTTCAACCGGCGTGACGATCTCGTAATGCTTCGGCTTGCCCTGCCCCACCAACGCTGACCGGGCAGCGGAGTTCACACGGCCGGTTTTCAGCACGTCGATATAAACGTATTCACAGATGTTTTTCAGCGCCGTCAGATCATCCACATCGTGCACGGAAAAACCCTGAAACAGAAAGGGCGTGTCCAGCCACGGCCGGTCCAGCCGGGAAACATGCATACCCAGCTTCAGCTGATCGGTAGGAACCTTAATGGTTTCCCGGATTCGGGTCGTATTCTTCTTCATTAATTCGGAATTTGCTCGTACTGCTCACCCTATAACTTTAGCTCAGGAAATAAAATTCGCCCTCTCGCACTACAAAATTTCAACACAATTCAGCGCACGTGCGTAACCCTGCTGCCCGCCTATAAATCCATTGAAATTCATTGAGTTAAGCACCCGGCGGAAGGATATCAGGTGGCTCAAAGTCAGTACGATTGGCGATTTTCGTCATACCACACTGACGGCGGTCAACTTAGAATGACCACCCCATCATCAACATGCGCGGATTCATGCCCCAGCCAGCACCGGTACCGTTCAGCCTAATCCAGTTTATTCTCATGGCCTGCATCATCAGCATCGGCATGGGACAGTTCATTGTTTTTGCCGTTCTGGCGCCGCTGATCCGCAGCGTGGGGCTGCAGGAAATCCACGGTGGGCTGATCATCTCGTTCTCTTCCATTATTTTCGCCCTCAGCAGTGGCGTGTGGGGGCGCATCAGCAGTGTATACGGGCGCCGTAAGGTGATGCAGATTGGCCTCTACGGTTACTGTTGCGGCACGCTGTTGTTTGCTGCGGTGTTCTATGCCGGGCTGCAGTGGTGGCTGCAGGGTACGATGTTGTTTCTGGCGCTGTCGGTCGCACGAATGCTGCAATCCACTCTGATGGGTGCCACAACCCCGGCAGCCACGGCCTATATGGCGGATATCACCACACCGGAACAACGGGTAAAGGGAATGGGGCTGCTGGGTTCCGCTCACAGTCTGGGCACTATCCTGGGGCCGGCGCTGGCTGCCCCCCTGATTCTGCTGCATTTGCTGGCGCCGCTGCTGGCGGCCAGCGTAATCACCCTGCTTACGGCGCTGGTGGTGTGGAAATGGTTGCCCCGGCATGACGTGCAGGCTCCCCATGCTCCGATCCATATCGGGCGGGAAATCCTGCGCACCCTGCATTCCTACTTCGACCCCCGTTATGCCGGCACCCTGCTGATTGGTGTTTTGATGTTTCTGGGCTATGCCATGTGCCAGCAAACGGTGGGGTATCTGGTGCAGGATCGCCTGTTGATCGGACCGGAGCAAACCGCAAGCATCGTGGCCCACGCCTTTATTTGTTCGGCTATTTTCGCGCTGACGGCTCAGTTGCTTGTGGTGGCACGGCTCAAACTGGCGCCATCCACCCTGTTGTTTCTGGGGTTGCCCATGATGCTGGCAGGGTATGTGGTACTGGTGCAACTGCAGTGGGAGCGGGATGCCCTGATTGCGTTTTCGTTTATCGGTTTCGGTTTCGGCCTGGCACTGCCGGGGTTTTCTGCCACCGCATCCCTCTCGGTTTCCGCCGAAGAACAGGGCGCCGTTGCCGGAATCATCGCCGGGGCGCCGGCGCTGGGGTTCATCCTGGGCCCGACGCTGGGGGCCATTCTCTACGAGATGCACACCATGGCACCCTATGCAGCGGCGGCCCTGTTGAACGGTTTACTGGCAATGGCGGTATTGCGCCGCAACCGAAAACAGAAGGGTATTTAGGCCGTTGTGCCTTGATGGGCAAAGGGAGCCCATTGTCAGCGCCGGGACGGGTGAAAAGCCGATCATGCCCGTGCCAGTACCGCCTCCACCAGTTTACTGATCCCCGCAGACGCTTCACTGATACGGCCGGCCAGCATATAGGCCGGTGTCGTCACGAGATTGCGCTCTTCATCAATGCTGATCTCGTCCACCGCACATTGTTCATGGGCGCCACCCATGGCCACCACCGCTTTGGCGGCATCATCATCGTTACTGCCCAGGGTACACCTGACCCCATCCCCAAACAGTTTCGGTGCCAATGCCGGGGCAATACACACCAGCCCAACCGGTTTGCCCTGCTTGTGCAGCGCCTGAACAAACTTCAAAAACGCCTCGTTTACACTCATGCCGGGGCCATCCACCGCAAAACTGGACAGGTTCTTCGCCACCCCGAAGCCACCGGGTACGATGACCGCGTCGTAATCGTCCGGATTGGCGTCCGCCAGATCAATAATCTCACCACGGCACAGACGGGAGGCTTCCACCAGCACGTTGCGGGTTTCCTGCATTTCCTCTCCGGTCATGTGATTCAGCACATGCATCTGATCCACGTTGGGCGCCATGCATTGAAACTCAGCCCCGGCTTCATCCAGGCGCAGCTGCACCAATGTGGCTTCGTATATTTCCGCGCCGTCAAAGACGCCGCATCCCGCCAGAATCACCGCTACTTTCTTAGCCATTGTTACCCTCCGTTCTCAATCTGGTTCAAGGTATATTCAACTCAATTGCCCTCTGGGCACAGCTTACGATTCCTGATCCAATTGTGCCACCTCGCCGGTGCAGTGGGGCAGTGGGCAGCGCCCATAACCCGGCCAATCCAAGGCAATCACCCGACCATAGTCCGCCAGGGCTGCGGACACCGCCTCGAAATCCCGGCTATCACCGGGATTGGCGTGCAGCAGCAAATCGTGACCGCCGATTCGGCTCTGTCAGTCGACCCCATCCCGGGGCCTGCGTCAACCCAATAAAACTCCATGTTGATATCCAGTGACAACTACTTTACAGTATACAGCGTATACTAAATTTCATCGCAACCCGACCGAAAACAACAAACAAGAGTAGTGTCATGCCTCAGCAACCCCAGCTCCCGCCGATCCCCAAGGGCGGCAAGATCAAACACGCACTCAGCCTTGGCCTGGATATCTGGAACAACCTGGACCGCTTTCAGGACGAGTACGGTGATTCCTTCACCCTCACCCTGCCCGGACAGGGCCCCATGGTCTGGACCGGGGACCCGGCCGTGGTACGGGATATATTTTCGCTTAAACCGGAGCAATATGATCCGTTTGCCGTGCAGATCCCCATTGATGTCGGGGAAGAATGTGTGCTGTTTCAAAACTTCAAGAAGCACCAGGATTCCCGTAAACGGATTATCCCTTCCCTGGCCACGGCCCAACTGAAGAATCGTGCCGGGGTGATGCATGAGATCATCAGTGAGCACATTGATTCCTGGCAGGTGGGTCAGGAGTTTGATTTTCCCCGGGTGGTGGGTGACATCACCCTGGACATCATCTGCTACACGCTGTTCGGCCTGCGCCATGGTGCCCGCAAGGAGCACTACAAAATGCTGATGAACGGCTGGCTAAGCACATCCACCAACGACACCATGTTCACCATCGGCCAGCTAATGGGCGCACGGAAGTTCCGGGCCAAACTCAACGCCAAATACATCAAGCGCTGCGAGCAGGACAAGCTTGGCAATCTGAAAAAGGGCATTTTACCCTGGAAACAGTCGCTGGATTACAAGGTGCAACTGGCCAAAATGATTCGCGAGGATGTGAATGATATTCGCGCCCGCATGGACGAGAACGAAGCCACCCTGCTTTCGGTATTCGCCCGCGCCAAATACGATGACGGCGAGTTTCTGGAGATGGAAAAAATCATCTCGGAAACCATTGCCATGCTGGTGGCCGGCCATGAAACCAGCGCAGCCACCTCTTCCTGGATGCTGATCTGGCTGTTGAAAACCCCCCGGGCAATGCAAAAAGTACGCGACGAAGTGGCAGAGTCAGTTGCCAAACTGGGGGAATACGATCCGCTCACCATCAGTGAGTTGCCTTACATTACCGCCTGCCTCAACGAATCCCAGCGCCTGTCACCTTCTGCTCCCGCCACTGTACGTTGGCTGACCGAAGACACCCAGCTGGGCAAGTGGTTGATGCCGGCGGGTACCTGCGTGGCACCCTGCATGTATCTGACCCAGCGCCGTAAGGACGTGTTTGGTGAGGATGCCCATGAGTATCGGCCTGAGCGCTGGCTTGACGGTAGCTGCAAACCCAAACCCTGGGAATTCTTTCCTTTTGGTGGTGGCCGCCGTGCCTGCGCCGGCATGGCCCAGGCACGTCAGCAGTTACGCATCATTCTGGCTGAGATCGTGCGCCGGGTGACCTTCGAATCCAATGAGGATTACATCCACAACGATCAATTGCCCACCCCCCGATTGGTGGGTGGTCAGACTGAGCCCAAGGATGGTGTATTGGTGACCGTGAAGGAAGTCAAACCCGTCACCGCGGGTTTACCGGAAATGCGCCGCTCGGCCTGAGGGCTGTCATTCCATTGACGTGACACCAACGTGACACCATTGACGTGGTGCTCACCACCCAGCGCCCCTGCTTACTCCAGCGTGAATGGCAGGGGCCTGCAAGCATCAGGCAGGCGCTTCAAAAGCAGAACCGCTTACTTGAGCTTTGATGCCCAGATAGCCAGTTTATGCCGCATGGCGCCCTGTGATATCTGATCCTGCGGGATGGGCTGGATCAGTTTATCGTGCACCAGCAATCGATAGATGTACTCGATTTTCTCCGTTGCGGAATCCGTGGGTTCGAATTCCACAACCCCCCTTTCCTCGCCGTATCTCATGCCTTCTTCAAGCGCTTTTTTCACCAGCTCTTTTTCGTTCTTAAGTTTTTTCATGGCTTCACTGCCCTTCGGTGCCCATGGCATAGAACGTTATTGTCCGTGCTGCAGGAGCAAATATCCTATCAGCTTATCTCAATACCGGCAGCGGTACTTCAGCGCCGTCGCCAGTTCTGATATTTTTCCACCCAGCGCAGCAGCCATTCCGGTTTATGTGCTTTTTTCCATTCTCCGGCGGCGTATTTATTGGCTTCATTCATGGTGGGATAGATATGAATCGTACCCAGGATCTTATTCAGCCCCAGACCGTGTTTCATCGCCAGCACGTATTCTGCTATCAGATCCCCCGCATGCTGCCCCACGATGGTCACCCCCAGGATTTTATCCTTACCGGGTTTGGTGAGCACTTTCACAAAGCCGTAAGCTTCCTCATCGGTGATGGCCCGGTCCAGATCATCAATGCCGTAACAACTCACCTCATAGGCAATGTTGTTTGCTTTGGCCTCCAGCTCATTCAAGCCCACCCTGGCCACTTCCGGCTGGGTAAAGGTCGCCCAGGGAATCACCGAGTAATCCGCCTTGAATTTCTTCAAATGACCAAACAAGCCATTCACTGAGGCATACCAGGCTTGATGAGCGGCGGTGTGGGTAAACTGATAGGGGCCCGCCACATCGCCGCAAGCCAGTATGTGTTTATGGTTGGGCACCCGCAGATAGGCATCGGTTTTAATGGTGCGATTACTGTTGAGGGCGATGCCCAGTTCCTCCAAGCCCAAACCATCGGTGTTGGCGGTACGGCCCACGGCCACCAGAATTTCATCACAGTGCACCGCCACCCGCTTGCCTTTGTGCTCGCAAATCACCACTTTGTCCCGGGCATAACGGTCCACCCCCACGACCTTGTGATTGGTGAGCACCTGGATTCCTTCCTGGGTGAAATTGGCGGTCACCAGCGCAGACACCTCCTCATCCTCGCGCATCAAGATGCGGGGCAGCATTTCAATCTGGGTGACCTCCACCCCCAGGCGGGAAAAGGCCTGCGACAGCTCCGAACCGATGGGGCCGCCCCCCAGCACCGCTAAACGCCTGGGCTTTTCCCTCAGTTCCCAAACCGTATCGGAGGTTAAAAAGCCGGTATTGGCCAACCCGGGTATGGGCGGAATCGCCGGGCGGGCGCCGGTGGCAATGACAATGCTGCGGGCGGTGAGGGTTTGCCCGTTCACCTCCACTTCCCAAGGGCTTTTCAGGCGGGCATAGCCCTGCACACACTCCACCCCCAGCCCGGTGTAGCGGGCCACCGAATCGTGGGGTTCGATGGCCCGGATATTACGCTGCACTTTTTCCATCACATCGGCAAAGTCAAACTCGGGAGTCACCGACTTCAAACCAAATTCCCGCGCCCGGCTCATGTCATGCAAAACCCCGGCGGTGCGCAACAGGCTTTTGCTGGGCACACAACCGGTATTCAGGCAATCCCCTCCCATACGATGACCTTCGATCAGGGTGACTTTGGCTTTCACCATGGCGGCAATATAGGAGGTCACCAGGCCGGCGGCACCGGCACCGATCACCACCATATTGCGGTCAAAGGATTTTGGTTTCTTATAGTCATTCATATCGCCACTCATGTTGCCTCTCACGCTGTCCGTCGCGCCCTGATACCATTGATGAGTTTTTTGGCCACCAGCGGCAATATCCCCAGGGCCACGAACGACAGGATCAAATCCAGCGATAGAATGCCCTGCATGGACTCCAGCTGGCTGAGCTGAGTGCCGGCATTCACATACACCACCGTTCCCGCCAGCATGCCCAGCTGGCTGATCCAGTAAAATTGCCACACCTTGATCGGCGTCAGAGCCATCACGATGTTAATCAGAAAGAACGGAAACGCCGGAATCAAACGCAGGCTGAACAAATAGAACCCGCCCTCCTCCTCAATACCCTTGTTGATGGTGTGCAACTGCTGGGCAAAGCGCGCCTGCACCCAATCCCGCGCAATGTAACGGGCAATGATGAAGGCCAGGGTGGCGCCAATGGTGCTGGCAAAGGATACCAGGATGGTACCGTATACCACCCCGAACAATGCCCCCGCCGCCAGGGTCATCACCGCTGCGCCGGGCAGGGACAACGCGGTCACCAACACATACACTGCGAAAAAGATAAACGCCACGGTAAACGGGTTTTCCTGCAATGCCTGCTGCCAGGCCGCCTGCTGGGATTGAATGTAGTAAAATGAAAAGTACTGGTGCAGATCAAACACAAACCAGGCGCCGGTCACCACCGTGATCAGCACAAGCAAAATGACAACTTTCTTCAGCATAATTCCCTCAGTAATCGCCCCCGGACTCCATTGGGCGCAATGTGCATTCTGACGTACTCCCCCGAAAACGGGTATGATATCCACTCAGCAAAAGTGAAAAGGTTACAACATGACAGGCAAAACTCTAAATCGGGGCCCGTTTCCTGCCACCCGCATGCGTCGCATGCGACGCCAGGATTTCAGTCGGCGCCTGATGCGGGAAACCAGCTTGACCCCGGCGGATCTGATTTACCCCATGTTTATACTGGAAGGTTCAGGCCAACGCGAGCCTATTCCCTCCATGCCCGGAATTGAACGGGTCTCCCTGGATCTGTTACAGCAGGAAAGCAAACACCTCGCCAGCCTCGGTGTTCCTGCCATTGCCCTGTTTCCGGTGACAGCACAGGACAAAAAATCCCTCGATGCCAAAGAGGCATACAATCCCGATGGCCTGGCCCAGCGTGCCATCAAGGCCATCAAAGACGCCGCCCCGGAAATGGGCGTGATCACGGATGTGGCACTGGATCCGTTCACCACCCATGGCCAGGACGGTATCATTGACGATGCGGGCTACGTGCTTAATGACATTACCGTTGAAACACTGATCCGGCAGGCCCAGTCCCACGCCGAAGCCGGGGCGGATGTGGTGGCCCCCTCCGACATGATGGACGGTCGGATCGGTGCAATTCGTAAGCAATTAGAGGCCTCTGGTCATATTAATGTCTGCATTTTGGCCTATTCTGCTAAATATGCCTCCAGTTATTACGGGCCTTTCCGGGACGCGGTGGGTTCCGCCTCCAACCTGAAGGGTGGCAACAAGTTCACTTACCAGATGGACCCGGCCAACCGCCAGGAAGCCCTGCACGAGGTGGCACTGGATCTGCAGGAAGGTGCCGATATGGTGATGATCAAGCCCGGCATGCCCTACCTGGACATCGTGCGGGAGGTCAAAGATCAATTTGGCGCTCCCACTTTTGTGTACCAGGTCAGCGGTGAATACGCCATGCACATGGCAGCCTTCCAGAATGGCTGGCTCAACCGGGATGCGGTCACGCTGGAGTCATTAAACTGTATTAAACGAGCGGGTGCCGATGGCATCCTCACCTATTTTGCCAAGTACGCTGCTGAACTGCTAAACCGCTGAGTCCACTATGACCACACAATCAACCGTCACCACCGACCCTAACGATGCGACCCCGGATACCCTGGAACCCCAGATTGACCTGGGGGACAGTGCCTATTACTGCAACCGCTACATCAGCTTGCTGGAGTTCAATCTGCGGGTGCTGGCGCAGGCCGAGGATGTGGAACTGCCGTTAATGGAGCGGTTGAAATTCCTGCTGATCTTCAGCAGCAATATGGATGAGTTTTTCGAAGTCCGCCTGGCGGGCCTGCAACGGGATATCGCCTTCAACCAGGCCCGCCCGGAAGCCGATGGCATGCACCCCAAAGATGTACTGAAGCTCATCAGTGACATGTGTCATGCGGCCATTGAGCGCCAGTATCACCTGCTCAACGATGACTTGCTGCCCCTGCTGGCGCAGGAAAACATTCATTTTATTGCCCGCGACAGCTGGTCGGCCGCGCAAGTGAAATGGATCAAACACTACTTCCGCCAACAGGTGGCCCCGGTGCTGACCCCCATCGGCCTGGACCTGGCGCACCCGTTTCCCCGGCTGGTGAACAAAAGTCTCAATTTTCTGGTGACTCTGGAAGGAAACGACGCCTTTGGCCGCAAACTGGGTATGGCGGTGGTACCGGCCCCCAAATCCCTGCCCCGCATTATTCGCATGCCCGATGACGTGTGCGAGAGCGGCGACAATTTTATCTTTCTATCGTCCATCATCCACTATCATGCCGGCTATCTGTTTCCGGGTATGAAATCCACCGGCTGCTATCAATTCCGACTGACCCGCAATTCGGACCTGTTCCTGGATGAAGAGAAGGTGGAGGATCTGTCCACCGCGCTGCGGGGCGAACTGTATTCCCGCCGTTACGGTGAAGAAGTTCGCCTGGAAGTGGCGGACAATATGCCCGATGAGCTGATCGAGTTTCTGCTTAATAAGTTCGGCCTGGACGAGACGCAGCTGTACCGGGTGAATGGCCCGGTCAATCTGACACGGATGATGTCGGTGCTGGATGTGGCCCGCACCCATCACGAATTTCCCTCGTTCAAACCCAAACTGCCCGGTGACCTGCAGCGCAGTGATCGCATGTTCGCCGCCATCACCAGTGGCGACATTCTGCTGAACCATCCTTACGAATCCTTCCAGCCGGTGATTTATTTTCTCAAACAGGCTTCCCGCGATCCCGACGTGGTGGCCATCAAGCAGACCCTGTACCGCACCGGCACCAACTCCGACATTCTGGACCTGCTGGTGGAAGCTGCCCGCAACGGCAAGGAAGTGACCGCCGTGGTGGAGCTGCGGGCGCGCTTTGATGAGGAAAGCAATCTGGAAATCGCGGCTCGATTGCAGGAAGCCGGGGTGGTCGTGGTGTACGGCATTGTGGGCCACAAAACCCACGCCAAGATGATGCTGGTGGTACGGCGCGAAGGCGCCAAGCTGAAGCGCTACGTGCATCTGGGCACCGGAAATTACCACGCCGGCAACGCCCGCCTGTATTCCGACTACAGCCTGCTGACCTGCAACGAGGAACTGGCCGAAGACGTACACAAAATATTTCAGGAACTGACCGGAATGGGCCGGCCGGCACAGTTGCGGCACCTGTACCATTCACCCTTCACCCTGCAACAGGAACTGCTGATTCAGCACATCAAGCAGGAACGGGACAACGCGCTCAATGGCTTACCCGCGAAAATTATATTCAAATGCAATTCCCTGACCGAAAAGGAAATCATCGAGGAGCTGTACCGCGCCTCGCAGGCGGGGGTGGAAGTCAAACTCATTGTGCGCGGCATGTGCTGCCTGCGCCCGGGGATTGCCGGTGTTTCGGAAAATATTGAAGTGCGCTCCATCGTCGGGCGCTTTCTGGAACACACACGGTTGTACTATTTCCACCAAAACGGCGAGTACAGCATCTATCTGGCCAGCGCGGATCTGATGGAGCGCAACCTTTACCGGCGGGTGGAAATCAGCTTCCCCATTCTGGACGACAAACTCCGGGCCCGCACTTACAAGGAAGGTTTGGAAATTTATCTGAAAGACAATTGCCAGGCCTGGATCATGAACTCCGATGGCAGCTACACCCGCCTGCAACCGCAGGAAGGGGAAGAACGAATTTCGGCACAGCACTATCTGGTTGAAAAACTGGGATAAATCCACGCTTCCCGCCTACCCCGGCCTGCCTCGGCAGGCCACTTCAAAGCACCCGGCTTAATCTTCTTCGGCAGCGACGGCATCACCAAATATTGATCTGGGTTGCACACAGCAGCCAGCGGGCCCGATACAATCAATAAATCGTCTGCATAGCATGCCCAGTCAAGGACAGCCCAATGAAAACCGTCATCAGCATCAGCCTGGAAAGCTCGGATCACGACTATGAATTCGAGACCGAGTTTCTCGGCCAGACTTTTCGTATCCAACGCATCGGGGTGGATAAAGATACCAAGCAGGCAGAGCTGCTGATCCGGCAATGGCAATACAAAGCCGATGCCATCGCCCTGGAAGGATTGCGCGATCACCAACGGGTGGGCACCTTTGAACTGCAACAAAAGCTGATCAAACACCTGGAAAGCGCCAGCCAGAACATTCCCGTGACCAGCGGCACCCGCTTACGTGAAATACTGCAGGAATGGGCCATACGCCATACGCAAAACACCCAGAAGGGCTTTTTCAACAACAGTAACGTACTGCTGTTCAGCGGCATGAATCATTACCGCACCGCCCGCGTGCTGACCGAGTTCAGCGAAAACCTGCGCTTTGCCGATCCGGTCCTGCAGCTTGGGATACCCAAGTTCCTGTCCTCTTTTGATGCCCTGGAACTGTTTGCCAAAGGCAGCCATCAGATTTTGCGCTGGAGCCCTCCCCATGTACTTTCCCCCAGCGTGGCGCCCATCAAGGAATGGAATCACTACATCATGCGCAAAGCCATGCACAAGGCAGACGTGGTGGTGGCATTTTATGAAGAACTGGAACGCTACGGACTGGAAGAACTGGCCGGTAAAACGGTCATTACCTCATCGGTTTCCGAAGCCCGCCTGCAGGCTCTGCGTGACAAAGGCGTGCACATGGTGCTGGATTACTCACCACAGCCGTTTGCGGAGCAAACCATCAGCATTGTGGTGCTGGAAGCCATGATCATGGCAACGGTAGCAACGCAGGGCGGACAGGTAACCGATGATGATCTGGTGGAGATCATTGCGGACCTGGAACTGGAACCCCGCACCCTTTACCCCAACGGCTTTAAACGCACCAGCCGGTTTGCCTTTGTGATTCACCCCCTGTCGCAACAATATTTTCGCAACGCCAAGCCATTGGACCTGGTGTCCAAGGTCTCACCCCCGCTGGTCATGAACACTCTGGAGCGCATCATTGCCTATGCACCGCCGTTTGTGTATTCACGGGTAACCGGCGTGCAATCACCCACCGGTGCCGAAGCCGAAGGCTGGCTGATCACGGTAGGCGGCACCCCCAGGGAGATCATGTCCCACAGCCCGGAATTCACCTATCGCCGCTTACTGGCCGCAGCGGACATGGCCAAAAAACTGGGCGCACAGATCATGGGCCTGGGTGCGTTCACCAAGGTGGTGGGCGATGCCGGCGTCACCGTGGCGAAACGGGCTCCCCTGCCCATCACCACAGGCAACAGCTACAGCGCGTCCGGTGCGCTGTGGGCCGCCCATGATGCGGTTCAAAAACTGGGCCTGGTGAGCGTGGGCTCCAGCGGCAAAATGGCGGGCAAAGCGATGGTGGTGGGCGCCACCGGTGCCATTGGGTCGGTGTGTGCCCGCCTGCTGGCCAAAGCCGCAGACGAAATCTACCTGGTGGCACCGGAACCGGCCAAGCTGTTGGCCCTGAAAGAAGACATTGAACAGGAAACACCCGGAGCACAGGTGCATGTGACCGCCAAAACCGAAAAATACCTGGGTGACATGGACATGATCGTGACGGCCACCTCCGGTGCCGGCAAAAAAATTCTCGACATCATGCGGGTGAAACCCGGTTGCGTGATTACCGACGTTGCCCGCCCCCTGGACATTCCCCCCCAGGATGTGGCCAAGCGTCCGGATGTTCTGGTGATCGAATCCGGTGAGATCCGCCTGCCGGGAACCGTACACATGAAAGACATCGGCCTGCCCAAAAATGTCGTCTATGCCTGCCTGGCGGAAACCATAGTATTGGCACTGGAAGGCCGCTTTGAGAACTTCACCCTGGGCCGAAATATTGAATGGGAGAAAGTGCGCGAAATCTACAAGCTCGGCTTGAAACACGGCATGCAACTGGCCTCCATCTCCGGTGTCAACGGTGTCTACACGGAGGAGGACCTGGCACGGGTACGCACGCTGGCCCTGGATAAGCGGCCGGAGCTGAAGGCACTGCAACAGCAGGCAACCCTGCACTGACCACCACCCACGGCGGCAGTCAAAAGCAGCTCACTCAAAATCGAGCGTGGCCCCCAGTTTTTTCCAGATATCCTGCTCCTGCTGGAGATCCGCCAGCAACAACGGCTGACGGTTGATCCAGTCCGGCTCGAACGCCAGATGGATGGAATCCCCTTGCACCGCAATACTGAACACAGGCAAGCCGGCATCGCGACGGGAACGGTTAAACACCACGGCGAGCCGCAACAACATGATCAGGCGCCGCACTTTATCCAGCAGGTGCGGTAACACCTCATCCAGCATCGCAGTACGCACTTTACGCCGGTGACAGCCCACCAGGGTTGCCATGATTTTCTGATCCTGACGGGTAAAACCGGGCAAATCAGAATAACTGAGCAGATAGGCGCCATGACGATGGTAACCGGAATGGGATACCACCAGTCCGATTTCGTGACACAACGCCGACCAGTTCAGCCAATCCTGACAGTACGCCCCCAGATCCCAGGCCTGTTCCACCCGGCGGAACAGGTCCATCGCCGTTTGTTGTACCCGTTCGGCCTGGGTTTCATCGACACTGTAGCGTTTCATCAGGGCCCGTACCGTGCGTTCACGTACGTCCTCCGGGGCGTGACGCCCCAGCATGTCGTACAGAATACCTTCCCGCATGGCACCGTCGGAGAATCGGGCTTTTTCCACGCCCAGCTGCTCGAATATGGCAATCAGGATGGCCAGCCCACTGGGCAGCACCGTACGCCGGTCCACCTTGATACCCGCAATGTCGATATCATCGAGAGTGGAAAACGAAAGCACCTTGTCGCGCAACTTGTACAGCCCATCAAGATGAATGCCATCCTGATACCAGCCGTGTTCAATCAGTGCGTTCTTGATCGCCTTGACGGTGCCGGAAGCACCCACCGCCGCACCCCAACCGGCATCGCGGTAACTGCGTTCAATGGAGGTTAACTCCAGCCGCGCCCGAATCACCGCGCGACGAAAACCCTGTTCGCTGATCTGGCGTTGTGGAAAGAAACGTTCCCGGTAGGAAACACAGCCCATGTGCAGGCTTTCCGTGAGAATGGGCTCAAAGCCCTTGCCGATAATGAACTCAGTGGACCCGCCACCAATATCGAACACCAGACGATGGCCGTCTTCCTGCGCCAGGGAATGGGACACCCCCAGGTAAATCAGACGCGCTTCCTCACGGCCATTGACCACCTCCACCGGGCATTTGAGAATCTTGCGGGCTTCCCGCAAAAACGCATTACCGTTGCGGGCCTTGCGTAAGGTATTGGTGCCCACACAGCGCACATACCTGGGGCTGATGCCTTCCAGGCACTGGGCAAAGCGCCGCAGACACGCCAACCCCCGTTCCAGGGCGGCCTCATCCAGACTGTTGTCTTCCTGCAAACCGGTGGCCAGCATGACCTTTTCAGCAATTTTCTGCACCGGCCGGATTTCGCCGGATTCAGTGCGGGCTATCACCATATGGAAACTGTTGGACCCCATATCAATGGCGGCCATGTGGGGGATTTCGGAATCGGTAACAGTGGGCAATTCAGTCAAGACAGGGCATCCACTCTCTGTACAGCCATTGGCAGCTGCAAAAATTGGTTTGATGTCGTAAGCTAGCTCTAATCAGATTAGACCATTTTGATAATCAGCTGATCATACCATCATAATGAGGCAGTGGCAGTGCGAAATGCCGCGCCCCTGAGATTGAAACTCCCCACCGCGGGACGTACAATCTGCCGGAACAAGATTTGTATAGGGTCCATATCTGGTCGGAAATCCGCTGGATATGACACAACTGGAGAGACAAATGAGCGACATCGTAAACGTAACTGACGGCACCTTTGACGCCGAAGTACTGCAATCAGACAGTCCGGTACTGGTGGATTACTGGGCCGAGTGGTGCGGCCCTTGCAAAATGATTGCCCCCATTCTGGACGAGATCTCCGGTGAATATGATGGCAAATTGAAAATCGCCAAGTTAAACATTGACGAGAACCCCGATACGCCTCCCAAGTACGGGATTCGCGGCATTCCGACCCTGATGCTGTTCAAAAACGGCAATGTTGAAGCAACAAAAGTAGGCGCCTTGTCAAAATCCCAATTGACAGCGTTCCTTGACAGTAATATATAATACCCCCAGCCCCGACCTTCATCGGTCGGGGGCCCTTTAGTGTTTGTGTCTTCAACTTCTATTGACAAGCTGGAAGCGCAACGCGGAGAGCAGTTCCAGGCATCTCATCGATTCCTCACCTCAATGCATCATCATTTACAACCGTTCGTGACGAATCGCTTTACCATGTTTGATATTGATATGCTGGACGCCTTGGCAAGCGAGTGCTAGATTGACTTTATCGCTCCCTCTTTATGGAGCTGCAATTCCTTAATCTGAAACCGAATGAGTCTCTTTAGCGCCCTGCCTCGCGTCTGTAATGCCGGGTTTCGGCTCTCCTTACCTTTAAACAATCAATTATGACCTCCACGGAAATGAATCTCACCGAACTTAAAACAAAACCAATTGCTGAACTTGTAAATGTCGCTTCCGAAATGGGCCTGGATAACATGGCTCGCACCCGTAAGCAGGACGTGATCTTCAGCATTCTTAAAAAACACGCCAAAAGCGGCGAAGACATCTTCGGCGATGGTGTGCTGGAAATCCTGCAGGATGGTTTTGGCTTCCTCCGCTCCGCCGAGGGTTCTTACCTGGCCGGCCCTGACGATATCTATGTATCTCCCAGCCAGATACGCCGTTTCAACCTGCGTACTGGCGACACCGTTTCCGGGAAAATCCGGCCGCCCAAAGAAGGCGAACGTTATTTTGCTCTGTTAAAGGTCAACGAGATTAATCTGGATCGACCAGAGCAAGCCAAGAACAAAATCCTGTTTGAAAACCTGACACCGCTGTTTCCCCAGGAACGGCTGATGATGGAAATCGGCAACGGCAGCACGGAAGACATCACCGCCCGTACCATCGACCTGGTGGCCCCCATCGGCAAAGGTCAGCGTGGCTTGATCGTGTCACCGCCCAAGGCCGGTAAAACCCTGATGCTGCAGAACATCGCCCATTCCATTTCACGCAACAGCCCCGATTGTCACCTCATCGTACTGCTGATCGACGAACGTCCTGAAGAAGTGACTGAGATGCGACGCACCGTGCGCGGCGAAGTGGTGGCCAGCACCTTTGATGAGCCTCCCGCGCGTCACGTGCAGGTGGCTGAGATGGTGCTGGAGAAAGCCAAACGCCTGGTGGAACACAAACGGGACGTGGTGATTCTGCTGGATTCCATCACCCGTCTGGCCCGCGCCTACAACACGGTAATCCCCTCTTCCGGCAAGGTACTCACCGGTGGTGTGGATGCCCATGCCCTGGAACGCCCCAAGCGTTTCTTTGGTGCGGCCCGAAACATCGAAGAGGGCGGCAGCCTGACCATTCTGGCCACGGCTCTGGTGGACACCGGCTCCAAGATGGACGAGGTTATTTTTGAGGAATTCAAAGGCACCGGTAACCAGGAATTGCATCTGGATCGCCGGATCGCTGAGAAGCGCGTCTTCCCGGCCATCAACATCAACAAGTCCGGCACCCGTCGGGAAGACTTGCTGACCTCGGAAGATGAGCTGAAAAAAATGTGGATTCTACGGAAAATCCTCCACCCCATGGACGAAATCGCAGCCATGGAATTCCTCATCGATAAGATGCGCGATACCAAGACCAATGAAGAATTCTTCGACTCCATGAAGCGCAAGTAACACCGTACACGGCCGCCACCGGTAACAGGGTCGCGGCCGCATCCTTTTATGACTCATCAGATTACCTTTCTGCCCAGCCGGCTAACCCTGCAGGCCCAGGCTTGTGAAACGGTTTTGCAGGCGGCCACACGCCAGGGATTTCGTGTGCCGCGGGCCTGTGATGCCGGGGTCTGCCACCTCTGTAAGGGGCGCCTGATGGCGGGCAAAGCCCGACACAAGCACGGTAATATTACCCTGGATGCTTCCGATGGGCCCGTGGAGCCGGTATTCTGTTGTTTAATCTACCCCATATCTGACCTGCAAGTGGAGATCGAGCACGTGTTAGCACCGGGACAACTACCTAGCCAAGAAGTCACTGCGAAAATCCAATCCATTGAGCAGGCAACTCCGGATGTAAAGATCGTTCAGCTGTTGTTGCCGGCGGGCAAAAAAATCGACTTTCATCCCGGACAATACCTGCAAATTATCATCGATCCGGAAACCGTTGCTGCCTTTTCCATTGCCAATGCACCCCGCGAGGATCGCACTATTGAGCTGCATATTCGGGAGGCCCCGGACAGCGATTCCTATGCGCTTTTGGCCAAGCGCCTGCAAGAGGGTGAGCTGCTGCAACTGAGCCTGCCCCACGGCGAAACCACCCTGCATAAACTACAGGATGATAAAAAGCTGATCTTCATTGCCGCCAGCACCGGTTTCTCCCAGATTCGATCGCTGCTGGAGGGCATGGTTGCCGCCGGTGACGAGCGCCCGGTAACCATCTACTGGGGCGCCCGGACCGCCCGCGACCTGTACCGCCATGACGACATGAAGGCTTACGCTTTCCTGCATCCCCAGTTCAAGTACATACCGGTGGTTTCGGATCAGCCTGAATGGCCGGCCCGCAAAGGCCTGGTTCACGAGGCCGTGCTCAAGGATCTGCAAGCGGATTTCAGTCATTGCACCATTGTCTGTGGCGGTTCACCGGCCATGGTATACGCCACCCTGGATGACTTTGTTGCCGCCGGGATGCAGCCGGAACAAATGATCTCCGATGTGTTCGATTACGCCCCCAGAGACCCGAAAATGTAGCGGAACTATTGACCTGCATGCGCTGATTCCGCCGCCCGCTTCGCTATAGTAGTGGTTTCCGTAACGGCCAAGGCGCAGTCATGAGCGATAACAATCAGTTCAGCATTCAGGTGCAACTTATTGAAGACTATCTCTTCAAGATAGATTTTGGGGAATTCGGCGACGTGCTGACCGATGAACCACCACCATTAGGTGGTGGTGAGGGCCCCAATCCGGCCCGTTTGGTGGCCGCGGCCGTGGGCAATTGCCTGTGTGCCAGCCTGTTGTTTTCCCTGCGCAAACAGAAAGACTCCCCCGGGCAGGTGAGCGCCACGGTAGAGGGCGAACTGGAACGCCAGGATGGCCGTTGGCGCATTGGCCAACTGAACGTGGTGTTAGAGGTGGAAAATCCGCAGAATCTGCCACACCTATCCACTGCGCTGGAACAGTTCGAGGATTTCTGTGTGGTGACCCAAAGTATTCGCAGCGGCATTCCGGTCAATGTCAGGGTGCAGGATGCCACGGGCAAACCACTGCAATGACCTGGGCACCTGCCCCTTACAGCGGGGATTTCTCCGCCGCAAACCCAACCCGGAATCCCCCCCAATGCTGCCCATCCACGTAGATGGGCACGGACAGATCATGCATGATTTCTCCGGTATCCCGCTTGTAGGTCTGCAACAGGAATGAATCCGTGTGACTGCCGCAGCGCAGGCCGGTGGGATCATTAAAGATGCGCTTACTGCGGCTCTTCACCAGATCCACGGCGTAATCACCGGTGACGGGATGGTCAAAGCACTTGTTGTGGGTGGGAAAGTATCCGTTGATATCCACTGCTCCGGCATAAACGATTGCTTTGTGCCGTTGCAGAATGGCCTCCTGAATGTCGGGAAACGCCTTATCGGTGAAGCCATCGTAAGCTGTGTGATATTTCTGGGGATCGGTATTGGGAATCGGCTGGTAATCCCGGCTGAACACCTGGGATTTGCTGAGCACCCCTTGCCGGATCGCTTCTTCCAATACCTGCGCCACGCGGGTGGCGGCCTGCTGTGCCTCCTTCAACACCACCTGGTCAAAGGTGCGGGTATCCCATGCGGCCAGCTCACGATAAATGATTTCGGCGTTTTCAGAAAGACGGTCGGCCTGGGCGGAAATATGCTGTGTGCTCTGGCCGGAATCGGTCAGGGCCACCCGAATGTGCTCAATGGACTGGGCGATGCTTGCCACATTCTGGGAATGTTCCTGCAGCGAGTGATCCACCGTTGCCAGTGATTGGGCTGTACTGTCAATCTCCGTTTGAATGGCGGCAAAGGTACCCTCGAACTCCTGTACCCCCCCCACTACAGCAGAACAGCGCTGGGTGACTTTCGCCATAATGTCACCCGTGATGCCGGTTTCCTGCCGCACCTCTGCGAGCATATTGGCGATATCGTCTGTGGCGTGGGCGGTTTTCTGGGCCAGGTTGCGCACTTCATCGGCCACCACGGCAAACCCTCTGCCCTGCTCGCCGGCACGGGCCGCCTCTATTGCGGCGTTCAACGCCAGCAAATTAATGTTGTCGGCGATGTTCTCAATGACCTCGGTAATGCGTTGGATGGCATCGGCTTTTTCCTGCAACTTGCTCAAGCTGTGAGAGGCATCCTGCACTTCCCGGTTCAGCCGCTCCACTTGCTCCGCGTTGCGCTGCACGTTTTCCTGACCCTGGCGGGTGGTTCCGGCTGCGCGCTGGTACTGCGAGGTCATATCCTGTGCCTGTTGGGAAATGGCGACAGTGGTTTGCGTCAATTGCTCGGCAGCGCTGGCAATATCATCCGCACTCTGACGATTGCGATCCACTGACTCATGCAAGCGATCCACCAAAAAGGACACTTCCGCCGAGCCAATGGCCATGCGGCTGGTTTGCCGGGAAATTACATGGGCGGAATCATCAGGGGACCCGCTGGCGGCGGTGGATCTGAATTCAGGCGCCGGCTGACGAACCCGGGAACCGGTCCAGCGCCACAGCCCCATGTACGCCCCACTGAACAGGATACTGCCGGCGAGCCAGGCACTCCAAACCGATAAAAAGGCCCTCTGGGTCAACCACACCACCACACCACTGACCACTACGGCGGCCACGACACCGCCCACCCATGGCGGTAGCCTCCCTGTATTCTTCGTCATGTGCCTTTCCTCCTGCCACACCTTGAGTTTAGTCGGTATCGCAGGAATCCACATAGGTGCCGGCCACCGGCAGGCCATGGGGCTATTCAGGATTCGGCATGGGCAGGTCCGGCAGGCGCTCCGCTATCAGCGCCAATCCGGACTGGAAATGCTCGTTACTGGCTTGATGATCACCCAGATGGCTGAGCAAACGCCCCAGCTCACCATAGGCCTGGGCACTCTTGCGGGAACGCAGGCTGGCTTCAAAATAGCCTTTTGCCCCTTCCCAGTCCTTACGCTGCAGACTCAGGCGCCCCATGGTCAACAATAACATGGGATTATTGGGACGCTCCTTGAGCCAGTTTTCACACCATAGGAACTGCTTTTCCACATCCCCGCCACTGATACGCCCATAAACCTGCACCAGGCCATCATCCCAGTTCTTGCGCAGCAGGTCGGTAATGACCCGCTCCGCATCCACCGGCGCGTCCGCCGCAATGAGTGCATCGGCATAGATTTTTACCAGGGACGGTTCCGTATGGAACTTCTTGGGGACCTGATGCCAGGCATCCTTCAGGTTGCGCTGCCTGTCGGCGTCGGTTTCCCCGCGCAAGGCCCGCTTCAACTTGCCCTCGTAACAGGCCCGCGCCAGGCGGCCGAACTCGTCCTGGCTCACCAGCTTGTGCTTTTTCATGGCCGGCAGCAATTCACGCAGGCTTTCCCAGTCTTCCAGTTCCAGATAGACCTTGGACAGCATTTTGACCACGTAGGGGTAGCTGGGGGATTTCGGCTCACGGGATAGTTTCATGAGGGTGGCCAGGCACTCTTCCCAGTGGCCGCTTTGGTATTGCAGGCGGGCTTTGGTGAGGCTCACCGCCGCATCGGCGCCTTTGGTGGTTTCATGGGCCAGGCGCAAATAGTTGTCCCGTTCATCTTCCCTGCCCTGCTCATGGGCCGCCTGGGCGGCAGTGAGATAATTGATCAGGGGTACATCGTTGCCGCGGGCGGCCTTGGCCAGCAGCTTTTCCGCGTTGCTCCAATCCCCCTGCGCCAAGGCGATCAAACCGTCGGTGGTGAGCCGGTTGTGGTTGCTGCGAAACCATTGCAGGCGCAGCAAGCGCCGTAACATCACCACCAGCCAATAACCAGCGCAAGCCAGCAGGATGATCACCAGCACCCCCACCAGCAGACTGGTTTCGAAGGTATGCTTGCCATGGGCCAGCAGGATGTAACCGGGATCCTTGGCCACCGCCTTGAAAAACAGCGCCCCCACCAGGCTGCCCATCACCAGGAACATAATGGTGGAGCCTTTAATACGCAGTAAATTCAACAGCGCACTCACCGGGACGCCTCCTGGCCGGCTGACTGCTGTTCAAGCTTAAGCGCCTGTTGCTCCCGAATCAGTTTTTCCTTGTTCCAGTAATCCCGAAACACCCGCACCGCGCGGGTGGATTCTTCGATGGTGGGCAGCGCCGGCCGCAGCTTGACCGACAGCAATTCACTCAACTCGGCGACAAAAAACTGGGTTTCGCCGGTGCGCTGCTGGATGTACATTTCCACCCGCTCCCGGGCCCCGGTGAGGCTCACCCGATAGGCTTCGTTATCGCCCCGCAGCAAGGCAAGCTGCGCCTGCTGCAGCAACATGATAACGTTGCGGGCCAGAAATTCACGATCCTCCGTGAGGGTGATGGGCCGCCCCTTGGGATGCTTCTGGTAATCATAGAGCGAGCTCAGGAAACGCTTGAAACGATACCAGAACAACGCCAGCCCTTCCTCCGGTAACGCTTCCCCCGCTTGCGGCTGCAGCGGCTCCTGCTTCAACTCGAAGCTGGGAATGCCCAGTTTCACCACCCGGTCACTGAGCGCACTCAGGCGCAGAAAGATGCCTTCCACATCCACATTGGTGTCCGCTGCCAGCTTGAGTTTGTGCACATCCCGCACCAGGGCTTCGCGCAGGGGCCGGGCACTGGGTTCCTGCATGGCGCGGACAATATCGTCTGCCTCCTGCAGCAGGGCCAAGGCGCCGCGGGCATCCCCCAACAGGGTCAGGCGCTGCTCCGCCACGGTAATGAAGTGTTCCACCTCCCGCAGCATCCAGTCGATGCGGTGGGCACCGCTGATGGCGGCAATGTCTTTTTCCAGCACTGAAATGCGCGATTGCAGCAGCTCCCGGTTCTGGTTGGCACTTTTCAGCGCATCCCGTTCCTGCTTGAGCTGCTGGGTCAGTTGGGTAATATCCCCTTCCAGCTTGTCGAGCCGGCCGGCACGGGATTGCAAGGTGGCATTGAGTGCTTCGCGATCGGCAAGCAGTTGGATCTTCTCCTGCTGGAACAGGTAGAACTGGTAGCCCACCAGGGCTGCGGCAGCTACCGCCAGCAACAGGCTCAGCGCCAGTACCGTGCGCGGCAACCAGCCCAGCCGGGCCTGCACCGGCGCCGGCTTGGCGCGCTTTATTTTATCCTGAACGGAGGGGGGAGCAGTGGAGGCGACCACGGAGGTGGACATTGCTGGTTTGTTGGTGTTTTGATCCGGGTTCTCGCCCTGGTTGTGTTCGGTCATGGAATTCCTGTACGCCTTATCATTCCCGTTGTTGAATGGCGGTAATTGCCTGAATCATATCAGAGGCGGCCGGACTGTTCGCCTGCCATACATCAAGGAACCCCTGTTCGCGGGCAAACTGCGCCAGCCGTGCGCTCACCACCACCAGAGGACATTGCTGCAGCTGGGCCACAGCTTCCCCCACCATGGCCATGAGATTACGTAATCCATCACCGCTTGTCACGGTTAGAATAAGCCCTTGCTGCTGCAGGGCCTGCAGCAGCGGCGTGACATCGGCGCTGGGTTTGATGCGCCGGTAGAGTTCCAGATAGTCCACCCGGGCTCCCCGCCGGCGTAAGGTTTCGGCCAGGGTTTCGCGGCCGCCTTCACCGCGCAGGATCAACACCCGCTGATCAGTCAGGTGCTGTAACTCGGGCCAGTCCAGCAGGGTTTCGCTGGTTGCGCCCTGCTGGGCCACCTTCAGATTCAGTCCCCAACCGGACATGGCGGCACCGGTGGCGGGGCCCACTGCCGCCCATTGCTGTTGTACCGGCCATTGGGGCCAGTAGTCCGCCAGCACCTCCAGCCCCAGGCGGGCCGCATTGGGCGACACGCAGATCACATGGGCATACTGATCCAGATCCAGAACCAGGGCACGCTGCCGGGAGCCGATTTCAAGGGGTTCAATGTCCAGTGTGGGCAGCTCAATGACCCGGGCACCAGCCTGTTGCAGGGAATCTGTGAGGGCCTCCGCCTGGTCCCGGGGACGGGTCACCAGCACCACGGCCTCACTCAAAGGGCCTGCCGGGGTCACGGCTGCGCCTGGTGATAGAGCCGCGTCAGGATGTCGCCGGCCCCCTGCTGCAATAATGCTTCCCCCAGTTCACGCCCCAGGGCTTCCGCCTGGTCCCGGTGACCACGGACCTCGTGGCGTACAATCCTGGACCCATCCGGCTCCCCCACCAGCCCACGCAACCAGATCTGGTCGCCATCGAGCAACGAATATCCTGCTATGGGCACCTGGCAACCACCTTCCAGGCGATTGTTCATGGCACGCTCCGCCAGCACCCGGGTGGTGGTGTCGTCGTGTTTAAGGCATTGCAGAAATTCAATAGTGCGCACATCGTCCAGGCGGCATTCAATGCCCACGGCACCCTGCCCCACTGCCGGCAGGCTTTCCTCCGGAGGCATGGCCCGCCGAATACGGTCATCAAAGCCCAGCCGTTTGAGGCCGGCGGCGGCCAGAATGATGGCATCAAACTGGCCGTCATCCAGCTTTGCCAGGCGCGAATTTACATTGCCGCGCAGATCCACGATCTTCAGGTCAGGGCGGCGCTCCCGTACCTGAGCCTGGCGGCGCAGGCTGCAGGTTCCCAGCACCGCGCCCTGCGGCAGGTCATCAATGCTGTCATAATGGTTTGAGACAAAGGCATCGCGGGGATCTTCCCGCTCGCAAATCACCGCCAGGCCCAAGCCATCGGGAAACTCCACCGGCACGTCTTTCATGGAGTGCACCGCGATATCCGCCCGCTTCTCCAGCATGGCCACTTCCAGCTCTTTGACAAACAGGCCTTTACCACCCACCTTGGCCAGTGGCGTATCCAATATGATGTCGCCACGGGTCTTGATGCCCAGCAATTCCACACTGAGCCCGGGGTGCGCCTGTTCCAGTTGATGTTTTACGAATTCGGCCTGCCACAGGGCCAGAGGACTTTTTCGGGTGGCTATGCGAATCACATCGCGGGGTGCTTGTTCTGTCATGGGTTACCGCCTTGCTTGCAATGGCGCAACCCTATCACATCAAAGGCTTTGAAGCAGCTTCTTGACCGCTGAGGCGTGGCGGCGGCTCACTGTGAGGCGCTCATCAATGCCCTGAATACGCAGCTGGTACTGGTTGCCCTTGTGCTCCATGCCCTCCACGTAATCCAGCGCCACCAGCGCGTTGCGATGTATGCGCAGAAAGCGGTCACCAAACTCCGTTTCCAGATCCTTGAGGGTTTCATCCAGCAGGGTTTCCCCCTGGCTGTGACGCACTGTGACGTACTTCTGATCGGCCAGGAAGTAGCGCACATCCGCCACCGGGATCAGCTCGATACCGCGCCGGCTGCGGGCGCTGATGTATTCCCTTTCCTTGTTGTCGGGATCGCTGTCGTCCCCCAGCTCCCGGCGTACGGCATTCATCTGTGCCTTGTTGATGCGGCCGGCCTTGTTGAGGGCTGCCTCCAGATCATCCTGCCGTACCGGTTTCATGAGGTAATCCACCGCATTCACCTTGAAAGCCTCAATAGCGTGTTCATCGTAGGCGGTACAGAAGATGATGGCGGGGGGGCTGTCGCTGTCACTGAGGCGGGATGCGGCCTGCAGACCATCCATGCCAGGCATGCGGATATCCAGCAGAATCAGGTCCGGGTAGACCTTGGGTACCATTTCCAGGAGTTCCTGACCGTTTTCCGCCTCCCCCACGCACAGGGTTGCCGGCACCTTCTCCAGCATACGCCGTAACCGGTCACGGGCCAGAGGCTCATCATCACATATCAACACTCGGATCATCGGGCCACACTTCTCTTATTGTTCTGGTTTTTCAGGTGCGCGACTCAGGTGATTTAATCATCGCCATACCTGTAACCTTAGCATGGAACCGCCCTGAGAATAGAGCACCACTTCAACCTTTTTGGGTGTTTTGTATACTTTAAAGACCACAAATAGCCATGAATTCCCAGATCTCACAGGTCACTTGGCGGTATTCGTTACCGGGTAGGGGTAGGAAAGCCGGGTGATGTAGCGATTACCTTCGGCGTAACCGGTCAGCTTGGCACGATCACCGTACAAGGCCGCCAGACGGTTGCGGGTATTCTCCAGCGCCATGCGGTTGCCATGGGGCTCCATAACACCGGCTTTCGCCACATAGGGGTTGGTGATGGTGATCTCGAACACCCCATGGGAATAACTGGCCAGGATTTCCACGATACCGCCTTGCGGCAGGGGCTGCACACCGTGCAGTACCGCATTTTCCAGCAGGGGCTGCAGGGTCAACAGGGGGATGCGCACCTGCTGCGGTACGCTACGGATCTCCCACTGCACATCCAGCCGCTTGCCCAGCCGCAGCTTCTCGATATTCAGGTACTTGTTGCAAAGGTCGATCTCTTCATTCAGCGGCACCTGATTGCCCACATGGTTGAGACTGGCACGAAACAGGGCCGACAGATCCTCCACCACGGTTTCCGCCGTGCGCGGATCGGTTTCGATAAGGCTGGCAATGATGTTCATGCTGTTGAACAGAAAATGGGGGCGAATGCGGGATTGCAGGGCCTGTATGCGGTGCAGCAATTCAGACTGGCGGCGGGCAATCAGCATGGCCTGCAGGTAAAAGTAGCGGATCACCAGGCCGCCGATGATGGCGGCAATGGCCACATGGGTAAGCACCGGGTTGGAAAACAGAATTCCCGCAATGGTTTGGTTGGGGTTGAAGCTGAACCAGGTTTGGCTGATGGCGCTCATGATCCAGGTATTGGCCGGTATCAGCAGATAGCTGATCAACACCGCCCGCTGCTGGGGCAAGGTACGCAGATAGCCCCGCAGTTTGCACAGAATCCCGGCGCTGGACAGGGCCACCCACTGCACAAACAGGGACACCAGCCCCAACTGCATCCAGTCAAAGCCGAACAGGCTGCTGTCCACCATGACAATGACCAGTGAAAACAACTCGGCGATGATCACCAGAAAGAACACCGACTGGCGATCGCAGAGATCCGGCAGGAAGAAGGTTTCCTCCTGCTCCGGGTGGGCTTTTACCGACTTGCTCATTCCGTGGTGGGTCCTTATGGCTTGTCAATGGCTGCGTGATATACTCGCGGCTTCGCATTTTGGTGCTTCGCGGTCACCTGCAAACAGACCAAGCATTCCAATCAGTATAAGCCAAACCCGCTTTGGCCGAGTGTAAATTACCCGTACAGGATTCACCATGTCAGACGCTTCCAACACCAAGTCCAGCAACCCGCCCGCACAGAACATCCAATGGGGCGGGCGCTTCACCGAAGCCACGGATGCTTTTGTCCAGGTGTTCACCGCTTCGGTGGACTTTGACCAGAAAATGGCCGAGCAGGATATCAACGGTTCCATTGCCCACGCCACCATGCTGGCCCAGGTGGGTGTACTGAGCGAGGCAGAGAAAACCACCATCATTGATGGCCTGGAAGCCATTCGCCAGGAGATCCGCAACGGCGAGTTCCAGTGGTCGGTGGCCCTGGAAGACGTGCATATGAACATCGAAGCCCGCCTGACCCAGCGCATCGGCACCACCGGCAAAAAACTGCATACCGGCCGCTCCCGCAACGATCAGGTGGCCACCGACATACGCCTGTACCTGCGGGACGCCATTGACGCCATCCTCAGCGAGTTGACCCGCCTGCAAACCGGGCTGTTGGAGCTGGCCGAGCGCGAGGCAGATACCATCATGCCGGGATTTACCCATCTGCAAACCGCGCAACCGGTCACCTTCGGCCACCACATTCTGGCCTGGAATGAAATGCTGTTCCGCGATCACGAGCGGTTGCTGGACTGCCGTAAACGGGTCAATCGCATGCCCCTGGGTTCCGCCGCCCTGGCCGGCACCACCTACCCCATCGACCGTACCATTACCGCCAAACTGCTGGGTTTTGACGGCATTTGCGAAAACTCACTGGACGGTGTCAGTGATCGCGATTTTGCCATCGAATTCTGTGCCGCGGCGGCGTTGGCCATGACTCACCTGTCACGGTTCTCGGAAGAGCTGGTGCTGTGGGCCTCGGCGCAATTTGATTTTGTGGATCTGCCGGACCGCTTCTGCACCGGCTCCTCCATCATGCCGCAAAAGAAAAACCCCGATGTACCGGAGCTGGTGCGCGGCAAAACCGGCCGCGTCAACGGGCACCTGATTTCCCTGTTGACCCTGATGAAATCCCAGTGCCTGGCTTACAACAAGGATAATCAGGAAGATAAAGAGCCCCTGTTCGACACCGTGGACACCCTGTTCAACTGCCTGCGCGCCTACGCGGACATGATGCCGGCCCTGCAGGTCAAGAAAGACAACATGCGGGAAGCGGCCCGACGCGGCTTTTCCACCGCCACCGACCTGGCCGATTACCTGGTGAAAAAAGGCATGCCGTTCCGGGATTCCCATGAGGTGGTGGGCAAAGCCGTGGGTTATGGCGTGGCCCAGCAAAAGGATCTGGCGGAAATGTCATTGCAGGAATTGAAGCAGTTCAGCGATATCATCAGCGACGACGTATTCGAGGTATTGACCCTGGAAGGCTCGGTAAACGCCCGCAATCACCTGGGGGGCACGGCACCCGACCAGGTGCGCGCCGCCGCCGGACGGGCACGGCAAAAACTGGCGCAAAGAGCCTGAGCCAGCACGGGTAACCCGGTTTTATGGCCTGGGAAGCATGGTTGACCATCGGGCTGCTTATAGCGGTGCTGACAACGCTGATCATCACCGAGCTTTCCCCTCATCTGGTGATGATGGCGGCGCTGTCGGTGCTCAGCGTCAGTGGTGTGCTGAGCGCCGATGAAGCGCTGCGGGGTTTCAGCAATCCCGGCCTGATGACGGTGGCGGCCCTGTTTATTGTTGCCGCCGGCATGCAGGGCTCCGGCGCCATACACACCATCGAAAACCGATTGCTGGGGCAACCCCGATCCACCACCCTGGCCACACTGCGCCTGTGCGCTCCGATGATGGTGCTCAGTGCGTTTCTCAACAACACCCCCGTGGTGGCAACACTGATTCCCACCGTGCGCAGTTGGGCAACGAAAATAGACATACCGAGTTCCAAGCTGCTGATACCGTTAAGTTACGCCTCCATATTGGGCGGCACCCTCACGCTGATCGGCACCAGCACCAATCTGGTGGTCAGCAGTCAGTACGCAGAACTCACCGGCAACGAGCCCCTGGGTCTGTTTTCCATCACCGTGGTTGGTCTGCCGGTGGCGCTGTTCGGCCTGCTGCTGTTGATCTGGGTGGTACCCCGTTTGCTGCCCCACAAACATAGGCAACAGGCCTTTGCTAAACTCAGGGAGTTTACCCTCGACGTGGTGGTGGACAGCAACGGGCCCCTGGTGGGAAAAACCATTTCTGAAGCCGGGTTGCGTAATCTGAAGCGCCTGTTTCTGGCGGAAATCGAACGGGATGGCAGCCTGCTCACCGCTGTATCACCGTTGGAAACATTGAAAGGTGGTGATCGACTGACCTTTGCCGGAGATACGGATGCCCTGTCCGATCTACTGGCCATTCGCGGTATCCTGCCGTCCAATCATCAGGATGAAACGCCCCTGGAACTGGACCGGCCCGAGCGCTGCCTGGTGGAGGTTGTGCTGTCGCCCCACTCCGCCGTGTTGGGCCTGACCATCAAGGACAGCCAGTTCCGGGATCGCTATGGCGCCGTGGTATTGGCGGTGGCCCGCAACGGTGAACGGGTGGCACAAAATCTGGGGGCCACTCGATTGCGGGCCGGTGACACCCTGCTGTTGGAGGCACGCCCGAATTTTGTCCGGCAACAACGGCTCAATCGCGACTTCCTGCTGGTCAGCGATCTGGGACGGGAATCCGTACGCCACAACAAGGCCACCCTGGCCTGGCTGATATTGGCTACTGTCATCATCAGCGTCACCTTTGGACTGACCAGTATACTTAATGCCGCCCTATTGGGGGCCGCGGCCATGATCGCATTGGGTTGCTGCTCTGTGGCCCAGGCCCATCGCAGCCTGGACTTGCCGGTGCTGATCACCATCGGTGCCTCGTTCGCCCTGGGCACCGCGTTGCATAAAACCGGTGCGGCGCAGCAACTGGCTATGCTGATCATTCACATCAGCTCAAACAATCCCGTGTTGTTGCTGATCACACTCTACCTGGCAGTTTCATTACTGACGGAATCCATCACCAACAACGGCGCGGCCATTCTCATGTTGCCGGTGGTACTGCAAATCACCGGGCAAACAGGCCATGATCCGATACCCTTTGTGCTCACCATTATGATGGCAGCATCGGCCAGCTTCGCCACACCACTGGGCTATCAAACCAATCTGATGGTCTACGGCCCCGGCAACTATTCTTTTCGGGATTTTCTCAAGGCGGGCCTGCCCATGAACTTGCTCATTGGGGCCGCCACCATCATCAGCATTGTGTGTCTGTTTGATATCAGTCCAGGCGCGTGATGGTAACCTTGGCAACCGGGCCGGACCAACCAAACTGGGCCACGCTCAAGTCGCCTTCCCCATGGGTACCCGGTGCCGGATAGACAAAACCTTCACCATCCACCGCTGGCGAGTAGCCCTCACCACCACAGGTTGGCCCCGGCACACTGGCACAAAGCTCATCGTTGGGTTCACTGCCGGCGTCGTAGGCATCGGCCAGATAGCTGACACTGCCATGCCGGGGCAAACGCACCCCATTCAGGCTGACAAAGGTATCATTGGTGGGTAACAACATCGCCGCCAGACTCAGCTTGCCCCACCACACCCCATAGACAGGCGTGGTTAATTCAAAGCTTACTGATTCACCGGGCATCAATAACCCGCCGGTGGAAGCGGTACCGAACACAGCGGCCGACCCATCCAACAGGGTTTGCATGGGTGCAATGTTGCCGCCTTCTGCAATCTGCGCGATCTCGTCAGTTGCGCTTTCCCCGATTTCAAAAAAACTCAGCGCGGCACTGTGGGCTGCGGCAATGAACGGTGTAAATTTGACACCCTTGGTGATGTTGGTAACGGTGACCTCATACTGGGCCTCATGGCTTTCCGCATTGGCAACTCCGGCAAATGACAATGCAATAACTGCCCCTAACGTAATTCCGGTTTTCATAAGCACAATCCTCGAGTTTTTATAGGGTTTCCTGGCAAGCGACCTTGCCTGCCCTCACCATAATGAACTCAAGTTGTCACGCAGCCCTCACCGGTTTCTCACAAAAGTATCACAACCTGTTTTTATCCACTGAGTTCGAACTCAAAGGTTGTGCCCTGATGCAACTGGCTCTGCACCTTGATTGAACTCAAGTGCAGATCCAGAATGCGTTTCACGATTGCCAAGCCCAATCCAGTGGAAGTCAGGGACTGCTGACGGGCATCCTTGACGTGAAAAAAACGATTAAACACATAGGGGATATCCTGCTGTGCAATGCCGTCTCCGGTATCGCTGACGGAAACCCTGACACCGGATTGCATGCGTTGAATCTGTATCACCACCCCGCCGCCACGGGGTGTGTGACGCAAAGCATTATCAAGCAGGTTCTCAATCACCCGTTCGATCAAGCGAATATCCGCGTTCACCCGGGTATCATCAAGATCGCCGGTTACCCTGAGTTCAATGCCCGCCTCATCGGCTCGCATGGAAAAATCCTGCACCACATCCTGGATCAGCTCAGCCATGGAGAACGGCTCTTTGCGCGGCTCCACGGCATTGCTATCGAGCTTCGCCAACTCAAACAAATCGGCCACCAGGCGCCCTAGACGCTGGCCATGGTTGCGGGTGATTTCCAGATACTGCAACTGCTGTTCCCCGTTGAGTTCGTTGTGCTTCAGCAACAGTGTTTCAATGTAGCCCAACATATTGGTAAGCGGGGTTCGTAAATCATGGGAAATGTTTGCCACCAACTCACGCCGCATATCATCTGCCTGCCGAATCTGCTCCACCTGGCTGGTGATGCGGCCCTGCATCGCCTGGATCGCCGCCTCCAACTGCTGCAACTCGTCTCCGTGTGGCGCAATGTTTTCGTGATCCGTTGGATGATCATTAAAAAACTGCTCGGCCTGCCACGACAGATGCTGCAGCCGGCGGGTAAAGCGGTAGAACAAGAGCAGTGCGCTGAGCAAGCCAAACGCCAGACACCCCAGCACAGCCAGCGCACTGACCCTGAACACCTGGCTCTGCACGATGGAGTCCTCCACCACATCCTGCCGCTTGCCTTGTAATACGATATAGATGTACCCCTCCGGCTTGTTATTGAAACGCACTTCATGGGCACTGAAAACTTTACGCCCGGCTAAGCTTCCGGGATCATCCCCCAGCACCGGCAAGGCTGCAGTGCCCCGCAAAAACCTCAATACCGGTGCCAGATCCACCCGTTTGCGCAACACCTGATCCTGCGGCAGGGCATGGGCCAGAATCCGGCCGCTCAAATCCAGCAGATATACCTCGATGGAAGGATTAATGATCATGGCATGATGGGCCAACTGCTTCAGCGCATCGGTATTGGCAATACCATTGGCGATCAACTGCAGTTCATCGCTGACATACATGGCCACCGATTCATTTAAACGCTGGGTGACGGCCTGAGAATAACGGTTCATGGCCTCACTGGTGAACCACAGCACCAGCGCGCCCACCACCACAAAGACACACACCAGCCCCAATGCAATTTTGATATAAAGCCGCTTAAACATGACTACTGCCCAAATCGATACCCTACACCCCATACCGTTAAAATATGGGTGGGCTTGGCGGGATCCGGTTCTATTTTTGAACGCAGACGATTTATGTGCGAATTGACAGTGTGCTCATAACCATCGTGGCCATACCCCCAAACTGAATCCAGCAACTGCGTGCGACTGAACACGCGACCCGGGTGGCTGAGAAAGTGGTGCAACAAATCAAACTCCTTGGCGGTTAACTCCACTGCGCTGCCCTCCTGCAGGACCTGGCGTTTGTCCACATCCAGCACGATGGACCCTGCCACCAGGGTGGCGCCCTCTTCGTGCTGAGACACAGCCCGTCCCATGGCATCACAGCGACGAAAGATTGCCTTTACCCTGGCCACCAGTTCCTGCACCGAAAAAGGCTTGGTCACATAATCATCAGCACCGATTTCCAATCCCAGCACCCGGTCCAGCTCCGTGGACTTTGCTGTCAACATCAGGATCGGTACATAGGACTGGCTGCTGCGCACCTGCCGACAGATTTCCAGGCCGCTGATGCCCGGCAACCGCAAATCCAGAATGATCAGATCCCAGGAACGCTGCAATGCATTCCTGAGCCCCTCATGGCCGTTATCCACCCAAACCACTTCAGCACAACAATCCACCAGATGCAGTTGCAACAGTTGGGCAATATCTTTTTCGTCCTCAACCAGCAAAATGGACTTTTCCATAGCATTCGCCGCCTTTTTTATTACCAATAACAGAAATCCGTCACAGAAGTATCACAGAGTTAGATGCATGAAAGCTGTCGGTGTTACGGCGATAATGTGTATACTGCGCACCATAGAGTGTTGTTATGAATAACTCACTGATAATTATAAAAACAAGAATATGTCTACACTGATTCGATTCTCTGCGCTTTACCTGATGTTCGGCCTGACCGGATGCGATCTGATGGATGATCTGCCCATCGGTAAAGGCTACTCAGCCAAACATCTTTGCTCCTTTATTTTTACCAGTGGCCTGGACGAAGACCTGGTGCGTGATACCTTCATTGCGCCCAAGGTGGAGCCCTTGCCCTGGATATGGGACCTGGCCATTGATGCCGAGCGTAAAACAGTGCAGGTGAAGGACATCATCTTTGGCGAAGGCGCCGGCAGCGCCACTGCCGTGTACCGGCCCGGCAAGGGCTGTACGCTGCTGGTTGATCAACCCGTGGACGCGGTCAACGCCCTGCCCTTTGCCCCCCTGACGCCACCCACCCTGCCAGCCGATGAAGCCTGGCCCTATGGTGCCAGCAACGCGCTCAGCCGGGTGCCGGGTGTTGATATTGAACGCCTGCAGGACACCCTTGACGTAACCTTCAGCGAACCGCCCGGAGCAACCGTACTGACGACTGCCGTGGTAGTGGCCTACCAGGGTCAGTTGATTGCCGAGCGCTATGCCCTCGGCGTCACCCGGGAAACCCTCCTGCCGGGGTGGTCCATGACCAAAACCATTACCGGAACGCTGGCGGGTATTTTGGTGGATGACGGCACTTTCAAACTGAACGCGCCCGCTCCGGTGCCGGGCTGGTCTGATACCGAAAAAGACAGCATCACCCTCCAGCATCTGTTGCACATGTCATCCGGCCTGGAAGTGAACGAGGATTATTCCGGCTTTTCCGATGTCACCCAGATGCTGTACCGGGAGAGTGATCAATACGCCTACGCCGTGAACCAACCGGTGGTGATGCCACCCTATACCGAGTTCAAATATTCCACTGCGGAAACCAACCGTCTGGCGGCAGCAATCCAGTCAGCCGTCGGTGGCACCCAGCAGGCGGTGTACGAGTTCTATCAGCAGCGTCTGTTCCACGCCATCAACATCATCCATGCCATTATCGAGTTCGATGCCAGTGGCAATTTTGTCGGTGGCGCCTACGGCTATATGCCGGCGCGGGATTGGGCCCGCATCGGCCAACTGTATCTACAAAAAGGCCGCTGGAATGACAACCAGGTGCTCTCGGAAGACTGGGTCAGCTTCGCCACCAGCCCGTCACCGGTAGCGAAACACTATGGCGCCCATATGTGGCTGAACAGCGATGGCCGGCGTTGGCCCAACGTACCCTACGACGCTTTCGCTCTGGTTGGCCATCAAGGCCAGCGGGTGGTGGTCATCCCCTCACGGGAGCTGGTGGTGGTACGCACCGGCGTCACCGAAGATCGTGATTTGCAAAACCAGGTCATGAATCAACTGCTGGAGGGCATCCTCAGTGCCCTTCCGCAAAGGCATTCCCTTTGAACAGCTAAATCTGGGCAGCCGATTCTGAGCAGCGAAATCAGGCAAACTCCGGCGGCCGCAATCCGGTGGCAGGCAACGGGCCTTGAATTTCAGCCGGCTTAAGTGGATCATGAACAACACCGTCTTGGTAAAATTGAACCCATGCCATATCGCCTGACCCTGACTTTTCTGATGACGCTTCTGGTTGCCTGCGCGACCCACTACCGCGTCGCCACCGATTATGACGAACACTATACCTTTGCCGGTAAAACCACCTATGCCCTGATCACGCCGGAGGCGATCCAGACCACCCGCAACGATCTGCTGCGCACGCGCATTGAAACGGCGTTGCATCAACAACTGCAGCAACGGGGTTGGCAAAAAGTAGAGCGGGGTAAAGCCGCCCTCTGGATCAGTTATTTCGCCACCAGCGAGCGGCAACAGGATGTGCGAACCTACCAGCGCTACAACAGTTTCTATGGCTACGCCCGCTGCTATCGCTGCTACTACCCGGTGGCCGCCACCACCGAAGTTCAGGTGGTGGATTACACGGAAGCGACACTGATGGTGGATGTGATCGACCCGGCCAGCAATACCCTCAAATGGCGCGGCTCTACCAGCAACAAGGTCACCACCTCCTGGGCCGACAGCATGACCGTGGCAGAACGCACCGAGCGCGTGAACCAGGCGATCGCCGCCATCTTGCGGCAGTACCCGCCCAACGTTCCCCCCCAATAGCCGCTCTACCGCCCTTAGCCTGAACTATACTGGGTATACCCTTATTCAGCGTATACGGAAGCACCGGCAACTGATGGTTTGGCTATGGCGTCATTCAATCCGAACTATATTACTGATTTTGCTGGCTCTGTATGGCCAGGCACAGGCGGTTGTGACCCTCCACGATCACACCCCCGACATTAACATCGGCCGCCAGATCGACATACTGGAAGACCCTGGTGGCTCCCTGACGCTTGAGCAGGTGCGCGCATCAGACAAATTTGTACCCTCCCCAGGGCTGCGTCCCAGCTTTGGTTTCAGCTCATCGGCCTACTGGGCTCGTGTGCGCGTGGCCAACCTCAGCAGTAAACCGGACTGGCTACTGCAGGTACGCTATGCCCCCTTGGATTTCGTGGATTTTTACACTCCCGATGCCAACGGCAGCGATGAATACCGCGTGCAGCGCAGCGGCGATCTGGTGCCACCCGATGGAGGCAAACGAACCCGTACCTACCTGCAGTTTTCCTTACTCAATGAAGAGCGGGTGCACACCTATTACCTGCGCATTAAAACCCAAAGCTCCGTCATTCTGGACCTGAAAATTCTGCAGCGGGACACACTGATCACACAGACCATTCACGAGCAGTATTTTCAAGGTGCCTACTTTGGCCTGATGTGCGTGATGGCTCTGTATAACTTTTTTGTTTTCCTGGTGATCCGGGATCGCAGCTATCTGTACTATACCGGTTTTATCACCAGTACTGCGGTGTTTCAGATTGCCCTGCACGGCTACGCGGGGGTGCATTTCTGGCCTGAAAGCGTGTGGTGGAATAACATCAGCAACCTGTTCGCGGCCTGCCTTTCCGTAGGCTTCTGTGGCAAATTTGCGCAGAATTTTATCCAGCTGAAACAGTACTATTACACCCTGGACAGGGTAATCAGCTGGTCGGCAGCAGGCTGCTTCTGCATTGGCGCGGCCAGTTTGGTCATCAACTACCAGACCATCGTGACGCTGATTTCCATTGCCGGGTTTGCGGTGGTCACCCTGACGCTGATAGCAGCCGTTCTGGCCTGGCGCAAGGGTTCACGTCCGGCCGGATTCTATCTGATCGCCTGGATCGTTTTACTTACTTTTGCACTGCTTCACATACTCATTATCCTGGGCATCCTGCCCAGCCACCCCGTACTGGAAAACTCGGTACAGATCGGCGGTGCGGTGGAGGCCATTCTGCTCTCCATGGGGTTAGCGGACCGCATCAGCACACTGCAGAAAAATGCGTTGACGATCGCCAATAACGCCAGCCAGATGCAGGATGCGTTTATGTCCTCCACAGCCCAGGCACTGCTCACGCCACTGAGTAAAGTGCGGCAGAGCCTGAGTGAACTTGAACACAGCATCAACACCGAATCAGACCGGCAATGGATGAAAACAGCCAGCGATGCCAGCGCTTATCTGATGAATCTGATTGAGTCCATGAGCCAGTTTGTGGCATTACGGCGCGGTACTGCACAATTGAATTGCACCCGCATCAACCTGAAACCGGTGCTGCGCAGAATCCATGATTATTTCGAATCCATCAACGACAACGACAGCCTGCACTTTCACTTTTCCTGGGATGCGCGCTTACCCGACCACATCATCGCTGACGCAGAGAAAATCGCATCGGTGACGGTTGAGCTGATGCAGAATGCCCGTACTTTTACCCAGCAGGGACACGTAGCGTTGAGGGCTGAGTTGGTACCCGAACCCAAACCACTACTGCGCCTGTCGGTGGGCGACAGTGGCCCGGGAATAAGCCCGGAAAAAATAGAATGCATTGAACACAGTTTTAAACTGGGAACACAATCCCCGTTCAATCTTCAAGGTGGTGCAGGGCTGGGATTAACCATGAGCAATGACATGCTGAAATTGATGCACAGTCACCTCATTATCACATCAAAGCCCGGCCAGGGTACTACGGTGCATTTTGACCTGCCCTTACAGGAAGCACCTTGATTGGGAGTCATTACAATTGAGATTCAATGGGAAGCAAACCCATAAACCAGACACCAAGGTGTCGCCAACCGGACACCATGGGTTCGCTATCAAACACTTCCCTGGTGCCCGTATCCGTCCGTGCTGTCCACAACACATCACCCTCTTCCAGGCTCAGCTCATAAGCATTATGCGACAATGACGCCAGGATCTGTTTCTGTGCCAGGCTGGTAAACTGCGCACTGTCCAACAGAATGCCAATTTCGGTATTGATAAGAAACGAGCGGGGATCCAGGTTCATGGAGCCCACGAACGTGTAGCGACCATCAATAAAAAATGCTTTGGCATGGAGACTGGCTTTGGCCGAGCTGCCAATATATTGTCGTGGTTTATCTTCATTGCTTTGTTTTTTTCCGGAGCCATTCGCCACCTTAGGCCGCACCTCATATAGCCGGATACCCGCGCTCAACAACGCCTTGCGATACTTGGCGTAACCACTGTGCACTGCCCCCACGTCCGTGGCGGCCAACGAGTTGGTCACAATGGTAACCTGCACACCACGCTGCGCCAGCGACGTAAAGTAGTCTACACCTGCCTCACCCGGCACAAAATAAGGGGACACCAGCAACAAGCGGGAGGATACCCCGGCAAACACATCGGACAGTTGTGAGCGCAGGTAACGGGAATCGTCCACTTCCCCGGGCAGCGCCTTATCGGGATGATCGTACAGCACCTGCCCTGCTCCCCAAAACCAGTCCACCGCCCCCTTGTTTTTCACCAGATCGGATTCCAGCAGCCGCCCGCCATACTCATCCTGCCGGGTCTCTTCGATGAACGTCTTCATCTGCTCACGCACTGCATTCAATTCCATCCCGGTGAAGGTATGAGATGACAGGCTGCTGACCGCGTAACTGGCGCCATGATTCCAGTACTGGTCAAAGCCGTCCGACACCTGATCAACCACAGGCCCGATCACGGCCAGATCCAAATCAGCAAAGGCCACGTCGTTGTGGGCTGCAAAATATTCATTGCCGATATTGCGGCCACCCACAATGGCGATACTGTTATCCACGGTAAAGGATTTGTTGTGCATACGGCGATTGACCCGGCTGAACTCTGTCAACATGGACCAGAAGCGCTGCACCCGGTTCGAAAGGGGGTTGAACAACCGCACCTCCACATTGGGGTGCTGATCCAGCATCAGCAGGGATTCGTCCCCCAGCGGAGAACCCATGTCATCCAGCAATATACGCACACGCACCCCCCGGTCCGCCGCATCCAGCAGATACGCCGCCAGCAACCTGCCGGTTTTATCCCGATGCCAGATGTAATACTGCAGATCGATGGATTGCTCCGCCGCCTGCACTAACTGTAAGCGTGCCACCAGGGCATCCACACCGGTGGACAGGGGGTAAAATCCGCTGGCATCGCTCTGCCCCGCCCGCAGGGTAGCAACACCACGCCCCAAGCGGGTATCAGCGCCGTTGGGTAACGTGTAGCTCATGGTACGGCCGCTATTGTCCGGTAAGCTCTGGCAGCCACCAACCACCAGCAGGAACGCCATGGCCAGACCACGCTGGAATATCCTCACTGACGCCACTGCCCCTACCTCAAATGCCGTGCTCAGGCCCAATACCATCATGAAATGCAAACTCCCTGTCTAGCGCCACCGCTGGAGACCGATTAAACTGTGCCAATGAATAATAATTATAAATTGCTGTGGGGAGCCATCCTGCTGGCGCCTCTGCTTGCGTTCATTTTTTGGCTGGCCAAGGGTTTCCCCACCACGTTCGCATACACCCCCGGTACCAGGACACTGATACTGGCGCTGCTGCTGGTGCCCCTGTGTGAGGAAATTGTGTTTCGCGGGCTGCTGCAGAATGAATTAGCCAGCTACGGGCGCCTGCGCAAAACCATCGCCGGACTGAGCTGGGATAACCTGATCAGCAGTACCCTGTTTACCCTGGTGCATGCCCTGTATTTCGAGAACGCGCTGTGCTTGCTGATTGAGTTTCCTGCATTGATCTGCGGGTTCTTCTACAGTCGGCACCGGCGCCTGATCTACCCTATTCTGCTACACGCCTGGTACAACGCCAATGGCTTGTTCACATTTATGCTGATGTCGTAGCCGAACGCAGTAAAAATACCTGCTCCTGCGCGGGACACACGCCCTTGAGGCCACCGCTAACCGGTTCACTGGCCAGCCTTTGCAAGCTCATCCCGCGATAGAGTTGGCGTACTTCGGCTTCATTGACGCAAAATGGCGGCCCCGCCAGCTGGCTTTGATCGTAATCAAATGTGATGAGTAGCTGGGGCGCCCTGTTGCTGATCTCCAGCATATGCTCCGCGTATTGCGCCCTCATCTCCGGCGGCAGGGCCACCAGAGCAGCGCGATCATAGAGTGCATCCACCGCACCCAATAGGTTGGCAGAGAGCAAGAACACATCGCCTACAAACAGGTCCAGCTTAGTGCCCCGGGGACCGGAACCCTGATAGTGCAGCAATGCCTCATACTCAGTTACCCGGGGAATGATATTCAACTCGTTGAACAGCTGGTCTACCGCCACCGAACTCAACTCAGCCCCCACCACCGCAAAGCCCTGCTCCAGCAACCAGGCGATATCCCGTGTTTTGCCACACAACGGCAGAAACACCCGCTGCCCTGCTTGCAGGCCCAGCCGGTGGAAGTAGGCCAAGAGCATGGGGTTGGCTTCACTCATGTGAAAACCGATTTCATTGTCATGCCACTTTCGATGCCAGAATTCCGCGTCCATTATTCCCCCTGAACCCGCAACAATCCGAGGTCAATAAGAACGAAAATTCATGCAAACATCAAGTCATGGGACATCTTTCCGCCATTGCCCATGCTGAATTTAAAGTTTACTGCCGTCCGCGGCAAAATTCAGGCGCTGGGTATCACCCTCCTCATCCCGGATATCAACCCAACTCAGGGCGCCGCAGTCATGGTAGCCATAGCGATGCTCCAGCTCCACCTCGCCGTAGACCACTTTATGTACCAGAATCTGGCGGCCCTGCTTATCCTCACAGGCGCCGAAAAACGTATTGCGATTATCGATCTCAGCAGGATCCAGCTCACCCACCAACTTCAAAGGCAGTGATAATCCGCTGTAACTGAGAAAATAGCGATCATAGGTGATGGTGTCCGTCATCGGTTGCAGCTCCGGCCTCAGAAATATTCGCTGGCACACTGCACCAGGTTGCTACACCAAGTGGGCATTTCCCAACCGTCATGCCCCACGGTGGGCAACATCAGCTTGCGACGCAGGATGTCCCACTCCCGGTCATGGCGTCGACCGGCACGAATACTCCAGCCCCAGTGAATGGGCGCACACACGGGCACCCAGATTGCCGGTTCCGGCACGGACATCACCTGCTGCATAAAATAGCTGGTAAAGTGCTCCAGCACGGTCACACTGGTTACACCAATCCCTGCCACCTGTTCCGGGATAGGTTGATTGACGCTTTCATTGAACGCGTATTCCCGATCCGCGCCCTGCAGTTGCAACGGGGTCTCCTGACGTACCACCATTCGATCTTTGGTGTGCTGCAGATACAACACCGGCTCGCCCACCTCCCGCGTATCTGTAACGGTCAGGCTGGCACCGTTTTCCAACGTATAGAAGCGTTCCGACTCCACCAGGCGTATTTCTCCCAAACGGGCAGAGTGCGTGGCGGTGGTGAAACGGACATTGAATTCCGGCTGTAGAATCAAAAAATACTGACCACCAACCCGTTCCACCACCGGCCGGTTCAGGGTGGCGGATTCCAATTGAAACTCGTTCTCCACCACCGGCGAATAAAGCGGACTGTCGTTATCCCAGATGTAGTAGCCGGTATCCTCATGCACCGGCAGCACCTCGCCACGCTGTGCCGACAGACGATAACCACCAATCACCCCATGGATGTCCGCCAGATCAACCGCCGCAAGCTTACCCAGGGATAAGCACTGACCCCGTGCCACGGTGGCCGGACGGGTGATCACTTTGGATGTGGCACTGAATACTCGCAATGAAACAGACTGATTCATGATTTTTACAACACAATTCGTTAATGCTGGTTGGGAACATCATGATCTCCATAATCACAAACCGTGCCATTTATGAATTTACTTTCCTAAATCCATCAATGCGCAACACACCGGCCTTGCACGCGAGTGTGCACTTGCGCATTGTCGTGTTTGCAACAATGGGGGCGCCGATATTGTCCATAACGGCGGGGAATTGTCGAAAAGAGTTCATTTCTTCTGCTATCTGCAGATGCCTGCACGCAGGACGCGTACTGCACTGGCAGGTCTGTGCCATCGCCGGTCGGCAACCCACTAGCGCTCGCTGCTGGCCTGGTCCCATTGACTGCGATAGCCGTTCTTCACCATGTAGCCATACACTTTGTTGAACAGCTTGTGCATCCAGAATTCAATATCATCCACACCGGCCACCGATTTCCCCTGCTCATGATCTTCCACCGCCAGATCGGTCATCGCCCAGAAACCGGCAATGATTCGGTCGGCCAACTCAGCAGAGCCGATATCGAGATCACCGGACATAAACTGAACCAGTTCAGCATCACCTATCCGATTGGCATAGTGAATTGCCAGAATTTTCGCATTGGCAGAGGCAGCATTGTAATCAAGCATCTTTATAGGCCTCCAGGGTCAGGTCATTCATTACCGTCATATGTTGTGATATCCACTGCAGCTTTCTCACCAGATCACTGATGGGCATGTCCTTGGTGATGGTGAGCAGGTAATGTTCCGGGTTATCCGGATCCTGGACGAACGCCATATCCTTGGGTATCGATTCGCTGTTTTCCAGAATCCAGTAGGCGCAATTCACGTGGGTGCCTTTTTTCTGGAACTTACCCAGAAACTTTATGGTATCCACCGCGTGACGCATGCTGGCGGAAAAGGACAGGCCATGCTCATCGCTGGCCAACACCCAATTGGGATCTGCCGGTGACAGTTTATAGTCGCATTCCCGCACCCCCTGCTGGATCCCGCCCTTGCCATGATGACCCGGCTCATAAAGAGTGGGACTGTTGGGTTCGATCACAGTGCGAAACACAACCCCGAGATGGCTGCCTTCACGCTTGCGGTGCTCCTGGATCAGCAGGTCAATTTTCTGTTCCAGATTCTCCAGGGTCTTCAGCTGGTGAATAAACGGTATCTTTTTCTTTTTGCCCATAATGATGATGGCCTTGGTGAAAGAAGTGATTACTATACATCAGTGAGCGCCGCACCAAAATCGGACATCTTTCACAAAATCGAAACACCCAAGGTAAGACAAGGGAGAGCGCTCTGAATTCACCGGGAATATGCTAATGGGCAAGTTTGGCGGCGTAATTTTCGCGCATTAATTGAAACAACACCCGATTGGAGGCCTCCGCGTCCAGCGGGCAGCTGCTTACCCCGTAAAAATCGCACAACAATGACAGCTCATAGGTGCATTGGCCTTTACCGAGTTCATAGGCATTGACTGCATCGTTGCCGGCATCCAGGGCACGCTCCCAATGTTGATATAAGCAGGCCTCATAGTGATGATATAAAGGGCCGGAATTTCCCAGGCGCTCGGCATCGGCTTGGGCGGCCCGCGCCTGATACTGTTTGTACTGTTCCTGCAGGGACGCGCAGCTACTCAGCATCAAAACGCATAGCAAGGTGATTATTTTCATTGTATTAACCCGCAGCCTCACTCCATCGCTCATTGGCTTTACAGTATGGCAAGGAATCCCGGGTAATTCACCTTTATGTCGCCGCAGTGAACCCGCTATGTCTACAGCATATCCGTCAGCAATATGCCGATACCCAAACGCTCATTGCGATGGTTGTAGTCAATCAGGCTTTCACCGTAACCGTTAAAATACTGAATGACGCCGCGCAGGCGCCCCCATAGAGGAAAACTGGCGTCCAGCTGCACCGCGCCATAGTTAGGCCGGTTGAGATTGTTGCGCACCATCAGGGAAAACTCGTAATCGTTTTGCTCCCAGGTACCCATCAATTCAAAATAGCCCATGTATTTTTCAATGTCCGGGTTGTCGTCGCCACTGGCCTGTAGTGGTTCGTCTTTTTCATCCTCGGGAATGCGGTACCAGGGGCGAAATGAAATCAGATAGTTATCGCGGGCATAGTAATAGTTGACGAAGATCCGGTTCCAGCTGCGACTCAATAACTGACTGCGGCCATTGGATTCGTGCTCAATACCCACCGCCAGCGCCGTGTCGGCGTCCACCAGATTACTGGTTATGGGCATCAGGTAAAACAGTTCGGGGCGGTAGTTGGTTTCGCGAAACGGCGCCGAGATTTCGTGATTGTACACCTGCCAGAACGCCTTCAGGGTGAACGCAAAATAGATCGCATCATTCTGCACCAGCAGATCATCCTGATTGATGGGCACCTTCAAGCTGATCTGCAGTTTGGCTTCGGCATTGTCGATGCGTTCACCCGGGTACTCCAAAGAGTAGGGATCCTGATTGGGTTCATCCACGTAACTGTACGGCAAAATATAATTGGCGTTGTGAGGTGTGATGACGAAAGGGTTCCATCTGGTACGCTGCTCCATGGCCATACGTTCACGGGCGGCGGAATACTCCGGCTCAGGGATCTCACCCAGCTGGATACGGCATTGTTCTTCCAATTCACCGATGGTCAGGGTGATGGCCACGTTCTCCATGGATTGGTGCATGCAGTCGCGTACAGCGCCTTCGGATTCCGCCGATGCTGTATCCAATGTTGGTTGTTCCTGGGCCCAAACCAGGCCGGACATCAGCCCCAATGCCGCTGCCAGCCCTGTGCGCATACCCTGCATGCAATGCTCCTAATCGCCTTTGTATCGGAGCCCCGAAAGTACCCCGCCCAGCCAGCACATTTCAAGCAGAATCTGAAACTCCCCCTATACTGAATACTATGACGCAACCAAGAGAAATTGCGCCGGATCTCCAGGATGGTATTGACCGTAAGGTACTGAAAAAACTGAAGGAACGGTTCCTTGAGGTCAATCGTGGTCGACTGGAGCGTATGCTGTCCACCCTCAGCAGCCGCCACCGAATGTTCCTGGATTCTCTGCCGCTGCTATTGCACATCAATCACCCCTCGCTACCGGGCTATATGTCCGGGGGTACGCCCTGTGGGGTAAGCGGATTCACGCCGGACAAAGATCACCTGCGGGCTGCGCAATCCATCTCCCGATCCTTTGCCTACCGCAAAAGAGCACACGCCCAGGAACGCATCTTCAGCATCTTTCTGATGGGCAGCACCGGCACCGTCGCCCATTCGGATACCAGTGATATGGACATCTGGATCTGTTATGACCCGGGCCTGCTGCAGGAAGCCATTGATGAACTGCAGGACAAACTCACCGGCATCGAGCAATGGGCCGACAGTATCGGTTTGGAAGTGCATTTTTTCCTGATGGACCCCATCAAATTCCGCAACGGTGTGCGCAGCGATCTGTCCGGTGAGGACTGCGGCAGCGCGCAGCATTACCTGCTGCTGGATGAATTCTATCGCACCAGCATTATGGTGGCCGGTCGTTATCCGCTGTGGTGGATGATTCCCGCCTACGACGAAAAACGCTATCAGGATATTGCCGGCAACCTGTTGGATAAGCGCTTTCTGAAAAAGGACGATTGCGTGGATTTCGGCGGCATCTCCGATTTTCCTGCCGGTGAGTTCATCGGCGCCGGCATGTGGCAACTTTACAAAGGTATCGATTCACCTTACAAGTCCGTTATCAAGATTGTGCTGACTGAGGTGTATGCCAGCGAACACCCCAAGGTGGAGAGCCTCAGCATCGTCTATAAAAAAGCGGTGTACGCCGGGCGCCTGGATCTGGACGAGCTGGATCCCTATGTCATGCTGTATCGCAAAATCGAAGCCTATCTGAAGAGCCGCAACGAAACCAAGCGCCTGGAGTTGATACGCCATTGCTTTTACTTCAAGGTCAATGAAAGCCTGAGCCGTACACCCCGCTCCGGTGACAGCAATTGGCGCCGCAAACTGATGATGCGCCTGGTGATGGAATGGGGCTGGGATGAGCCCTACCTGAAGCAACTGGATAATCGCAAATTCTGGAAAGTAAACCGGGTCCGGGAGGAACGCCAGGAGCTGGTGCAGGAACTCAATCACAGCTACCGATTTCTCTCCGGCTTCGCCCGCGCCAACAATATTGAAGCGCTGATCAAACAGGAAGACATGAACATTCTGGGGCGTAAGCTGTATGCTGCATTTGAACGCAAAGGCGGCAAAATCGAACAGATCAATCCCGGCATTACCGCCACCCTGGTGGAGGATCATTTGTCGTTTCACTACATCCGTGATGTGGAACACGGCATCAATAACTACTGGGCGGTGTTCCCCGGTTACCTGAAAACCAAAGACGCCCGTGGGCGCGACCCGATTCGCAAAACCCGCAGCGTACTGGAGCTGATCGCCTGGTGTTATTTCAATGGCCTGCTGGACCAGGAAACCCGTTTATCGGTGGAAGCCAACGGTACCGATCTGACGGAACAGGAGTTGATTCAAACGGTACAATCGTTTTTTCAGATCTGCCCGGAAGGGGTTCCCTACGCGCCACAACAGAATTTCGAACACTCGGCCTACCCCACCAAGATCATTCTGTATGTGAATGCCGGTGTCGATCCCATGCGGCCGATGACCCAGAAAGGCATTCACCGGCTTTCCGATCAAAGTGATGCACTCAGTTACAGTGCCTTTCACCACAACCTGGCCATCACTGTGGACCAGGTGACGTTCAACAGTTGGGGGGAAATCATCTGCAGCCTGTATTCCGGTGAAAACGCACTGATCGACTGCCTGGTACATTATATGCGCCAGATCCCGCCGGACGGCTCGATTCCCCTGCCGCGACTGGAAGTGCGCTGCTATTGCCCAAGCCGGGCAGCTTCCATTGCCCATCGGGTGGAAGAACTGTTTCGCGACATCATTGCCTGTTACTACAGCGGTACGCGCGCCCTTAATACCCGCTACATACTGGAGATCGAACAATTTGTCTATATGCTGCAGTTCAAGCGCAACATGCCCTATGTGCGCGGCCTGCGCAGCCACCGCGAACTAATCGAATGCATGAGTGAAGTGCAGTCTGCCTACAGCCCGCTGGTGGTGGACCGCAATGCACTGAGCCGGCACCCATTGCGGGTGGTGGCCAAAATGGGGGTACCGGGCCGGATTCAGGTTTTTTATCAACGCAACGGCGAGAAGGCGGATATTTTTATTCACGACGAAAAAGGCTCGCTGTTCTTCACCCAAAAACAATACTTTGATGAAAAAACCGTGCTCAACCCCATCCGCCACTTTCTGGAGAATATTCAGTTGCGGCGCAGCACACTGGATCAGCGGGAAATGCCCACCAGCAAAGTGGCTTACTACGAAATCAGACGCAACAACCGGGGTGACATGCACACCGATCGTAAAACGTTTCCCCAGGTTGAACAGGAAGAGGGCACGCACAGCATCCAGGCCATTGCCCAAACCGGCACCTTCGGCGATGTGTTCTACACGGTTTACTGTGACAATCGCGAATTTTCCCAACTGGAATACGGCGATGCCCTGTTTGCCGCCGTGGCCGGCTACATCGCCTCCCTGCGCCGCAACCGGGAACGTTATCCCTGCTACATTACTGACCTGGATCTGAGTCAACTGGATCTGCAACTGGGGGAAGAGCTGCAGACGGTGCAGTATCTGCAGCACAAGGAAAAACTGGAAAGCGCCATCAATCAGGCATTGCGCATTCCCTAAGCCCCTGTCAGGCCCGCGCTCAGGCGGGATAAGGCAACAGGCCACCTGCGGCGGCCAGGCGCTTTTTCACCGCCGTCACCGATGGCCGCTCACTGAACTCACCATACCACCGCAGAATATGCGCGTAGGCGGTCAGGTCGATGGAAGTGGCTTCCTGGATCTGGAAATAGGCGTAGGCGATGGTATCGGCAATGGTCACCTCATCGCCGCAGAGAAAACGGTTCTGCTCCAGCACGGTATTCAGATAAGGCAATTGCTGACTGAGAAAACCGGCTGCCTCGTCAATGCTGGCCTGATCGGGTTCACGCCGGAAAAACCGCTGGCAAATGATTTCCTCCCAGAAGTACACCGCCAGCCAGCGCCCCACATGCAGCACCACCGTATCCACCATGGCGTCTATGCGGGCTGCCTTTAGCGGATCAGCAGAATACAGCCGATGATCGCTGATATTGGCCAGGTAACGGCAGATCGCGCCACTTTCGGTCAACAGATTTCCGTCATGGTCCAGCACCGGCACCTTGCCCAAAGGGTGCTTGGCCAGATAGTCCGGCGTTTTATTGTCGCCCTTGCCCAGTTCCACATTCACATACTCATAATCCAGCCCCAGCTCTTCCAAAGTCAGCAGTGCCTTGATCGGGTTGAAGGTATTGTATCCATATAGAGTGAACATGATGTGCTCCTTATAGTGGGGTTGTGATCAGTAGCGGGTTGTGATGAGTGGTGAATGCAGGTTATGATCTGACCATAGTACTTGCATAATGCAAGTAAAGTTACCGAGTATAATTGTATTATGCAAGTAAAAGTTGTGCGAGGGTGAATCCGCAATGGTGAGCAAGAAAGAACATCAGGCACACTCACATTGCCCCCTGGCACTGGGGCTGGATATTGTGGGCGATCACTGGACCCTGCTGATCGTGCGGGATCTGCTGTTCGGCAAACATGAATTCAAGGAGTTTCTGGAAAGCGACGAAGGCATCTCCAGCAACATTCTCAGTGATCGCCTGGCCCGCCTGCAGGCCCAGACCGTGGTGCAGTGGATACACCATCCACAGAGTAAAAAACGTAAACTTTACTACCTGACCGGCAAGGGCAAGGAGCTGATTCATGTGGTGGTGCCCCTGGTGCGCTGGTCCCTCAAACACCGCCAGGGGGAGGTGCAGATACCGGCACAGCGGGCCGCCGCCCTGCAACAGGGCCCCGAGCAGTTTATGCGGTCCACCCTTCAGGCTCTGGCAGAGTGGGAATCCGCGCATGGGATTGATGCAATGGGCACCCACACCCGGCTATAATAGGACAAATTTTTACCGGCTACGGAACCTCACATTTCCCATGGTTTTACCACGATTCTTCAATGGCCAGACGTTGCTGACGGTTGGCCTGATGGCGGCTGTCCTCAGTGGCTGCGGGCAAAAAGGCAAACTCTATATGCCTGATGAACCGCCACCCCACACTCTCAATCAGGCGGCAAACCAGGAAGATTGCCGCACCCCGGCCTGTGCCAGCGTGGTGGATGACAAAGAGCAGAAATCCCCTGAAGCCAAGGCAAGCGAGACCCCCGAGCCCCTCCCGGAAGAGACCCCTGAATGAGTGTTTTTGAATACCGTAACAATGCGCTGTTTGCTGAAAACCTGCCTGTAGACCAGATCGCCAAAGCAGTAGGCACCCCCTGTTATCTTTATTCCCGCAAGGCATTGGAAACCGCCTGGCAAGCCTTTGACCATGCCTTTGGCCAGCACCCGCATCTGGTGTGCTATGCCGTTAAAGCCAATTCCAACCTGGCCGTGCTCAATGTATTGGCAAAACTGGGGGCTGGCTTCGACATCGTCTCCCAGGGCGAACTGGAACGGGTTCTGCGGGCCGGTGGCGACCCGGCCAAGGTGGTGTTTTCCGGTGTCGGCAAGCTGCGCGAAGAAATGGTCAGGGCGCTGCAAGTGGGCGTGTACTGTTTTAACGTGGAATCGGAGGCAGAGCTGGAAATCCTGAGCCAGGTGGCGGTGGAGACAGGCAAGACCGCGGCCATCTCCCTGCGGGTCAACCCGGATGTGGACGCCCAGACCCATCCCTATATTTCCACCGGCCTCAAGCAAAACAAGTTCGGCATTGATATCGACCGCGCCATTGCAGTGTTCCAGCGGGCAGCGGAACTGCCCAACATCAAGGTCAGCGGCATTGACTGCCATATCGGCTCCCAGCTGACCACGGTCACGCCCTTTATGGACGCCATGGATCGACTGCTGGAACGCATCGACCAACTGGCGGCCAACGGCATTCACATCGAGCATGTGGATATCGGTGGTGGCCTGGGCGTACGTTACCGGGACGAGCAGCCACCGGCCCCCGCCGACTATGTGAGCGCACTGCTGGCCAAGCTGGGCGATCGCAAACTCAAGGTGGTGATGGAGCCCGGCCGGGCCATTGCCGCCAACGCCGGCATCATGGTGACCGAAGTGCAACTGTTGAAATCCACCGAAATCAAAAATTTTGTGGTGGTGGACGCCGCCATGAACGATATGATCCGCCCTTCACTCTACAGTGCCTGGCAGGACATCATTCCAGTGCAACCCACCCACCAGGGTGAGGCCGCGTTATGCGACGTGGTGGGCCCGGTATGCGAAACCGGTGACTTCCTGGGTAAGGATCGCGAACTGAACGTCAAAGCCGGTGATCTGCTGGCGGTCTGCTCCGCCGGCGCCTATGGATTCGTCATGAGTTCCAACTACAACACCCGCAATCGCGCCCCAGAAGTCATGGTGGATGATGACCGGTTTCACATCATTCGCCGCCGTGAAACCTATGAGGATCAATTTGCCCTGGAATCTCTGGTACCCTAGGGAAAAACAAGGGCCCGTTATGAAAATTGATTTCACCAAAATGCACGGTCTGGGCAATGATTTTATGGTCATCAACCAGGTGACCCAGAATATCCAGATCAACAGCGAGCAGATACGGCGGCTGGCGGATCGCCATACCGGTGTGGGCTTCGACCAGTTATTGATGGTATCGCCACCCAGCTCGCCGGATGTGGATTTCACCTACCGTATTTTCAATGCCGATGGCAGCGAAGTGGAACAGTGTGGCAATGGTGCCCGCTGCTTCGCCCGCTTTGTGCGGGAAAAGGGCCTCACCCACAAAGACGTCATTCCGGTGGAAACCAACACCGGTAAAATTGAGCTGTCCCTGGTGGGCAAAGATCTGGTGCGGGTGAACATGGGGGCTCCCATCTTTGAACCTGAGCAGATTCCCCTGCAGGCAGAAGGCCGCCAGAACCTGTACAAGTTCAACGTGGACAGTGATATTGTTGAGCTGGCCTGCGTTTCCATGGGCAATCCCCACGGCGTATTGCAGGTGTCGGACGTCAACACAGCGCCGGTGGCAAAACTGGGGCCCAAGCTGGAAACCCATCCCCGATTCACCAACAAGGCCAACATTGGTTTTTGTCAGGTTGTTGACCGCCAGACCATCCGTTTAAGGGTGTTTGAACGGGGCGTGGGTGAAACCCGGGCCTGCGGCACCGGCGCCTGCGCGGCAGCAGTTGTGTCAATTGCTGCTAATCTTGTGGATAGTAAAGTGAATGTATCCTTGCCCGGGGGCAGCCTGCTGATCGAATGGCAGGGGGAAAACCAACCGGTATTCATGACCGGGCCGGCCACCACCGTATACGATGGGACTGTGTATTTATGAGCGAAACCACTGCTGAACGACAACAACAAGAACGCAAAATCACGGCAGCGGACGTTGCCAATTACCTGCGGGAAAACCCGGGGTTTTTCCTGAACCGGCCGGATATTCTCTACGATATGGAACTGCCCCATGCCCAGGGCAGCGCCAGTTCCCTGCTGGAACGCCAGGCCAGCGTGCTGCGCAACCGCAATACCGAACTGCGCCACAAGCTCAATGATTTTGTCAGCATCGCCCGCGACAACGACAGACTGTTCAACCGTATCCGGGTTTTGGGCCTGGCATTGCTGGAGGCCGGCAACCTGGCGGAACTGAGCAGCCGCCTGCGACAGGTCCTGCTTAAGGAATTCAGACTGGATGAGGCCAATCTGTTTCTGTTTAAATCCAGCGCCGAAAGCGGACCGTTCAGCGTCACCAGCCAGAGTGATGTGCAGGCTGCCGTGGGCGGCCTGATGCGCGGTGATCGCATCATCTGTACCACTCTGCGGCAACGGGAAATGACGTTTCTGTTTCCCGGCTTTGAACACAGCGATGGCTCAGCCGCACTGATCCCGCTGCACTTCAACGGCGAGCTGGGGCTGTTGGCCCTGGGCAGTCACGATCCCAATCATTTCAACTCCAATATGGATACCACCTTTGCCCGCTACGTCGGCGACATCCTCAGCCGCCGCCTGTACCATTTTCTGAAGTAGGCGGGCATGCACACCCTGGCTGACAGCATTCAACGCTATCTGGATCACATCACCCGGCAGCGCATGCTATCAGCCAACACCGTTGCCGGCTACCGCCGCGATCTGCACTTGCTGCAACAATTCTGCGAACAACACCAACTGTCCGACCCGCAATACATCCAAGCGCACCATATTCGGCTATTGATTGCCGAGCGTCACCACAAAGGCAGCAAAAGCAAAACCCTGCAACGTTTGTTGGCCAGCATTCGCGGCCTGTTCGGTTTTCTCATTCAGCAGGGTGAATCCACCACCAACCCGGCCCAGAGCATTCGTCCGCCCAAAGGTGAAAAGAAACTGCCCCACACCCTGGACGTGGATCAGATGAATCAGTTGCTCAACTTTAATGACGATGACCCTCTGGCGGTTCGCGATCTGGCGATTCTGGAATTGTTTTATTCCTCCGGGTTACGGCTCAGCGAACTGCTCAATCTGGCATTGCCGGATTACGATCAACAGGACCACTGTGTGCGGGTGACCGGCAAAGGCAACAAGCAACGGCTGGTGCCGGTAGGGCGCAAGGCACAGACCGCCATTGACACCTGGCTGGGATTACGGGATCAATTCAATCCGCAAACCGACGCCCTGTTTATCAGCAAGCGGGGCACCAGGCTGCACCCATCCACCCTGCAAAAGCGCTTCAAACAATGGGGCATCAAACAGGGCATTGACCGCAACGTGCACCCCCACCTGTTACGCCACTCCTTTGCCAGCCACATGCTGGAGTCCAGCGGTGACCTGAGGGGTGTGCAGGAGCTGCTGGGCCATGCAGACATTTCCACAACGCAGATCTACACTCATCTGGACTTCCAGCATCTGGCCAAGGTCTACGATCAAACCCATCCCAGGGCGAAAAAGAAAGAGGAAAACTAGACCTGGCAGGGCTGTGATTAACGGGATAGGGTTTTATGCAGATCACCCAGCGCAACAATTTCCGCGGCCGCGCCAATATTGATGGCTTCCTTCGGCATACCGAACACCACGCAGGAAGCCTCATCCTGGGCGATGGTGCGGGCACCCATGTTACGCATTTCCAATAGCCCGCGGGCACCATCATCCCCCATCCCGGTCATGATGATGCCGGTGGCATTGCGCCCCGCATGCTTTGCCACGGATCGGAACAACACATCCACCGAGGGACAATGCCGATTCACCGCCGGCCCCCGGAATACTTTTGCCACATACTGAGCCCCGCTGCGCTGCACTTCCATATGGTATCCGCCGGGCGCAATCAGCGCATGCCCGGGCAGCACGCGGTCGCCGGTTTCCGCCTCCTTCACGTCGATCTCGGCCAGGCTGTTGATACGTTCGGCAAAGGCTGCGGTGAACTTTTCCGGCATGTGCTGCACCACCATAATACCGGGGCAGGTACGCGGCAGTTTGGTGAGCAAGACCTCTAATGCCTGGGTACCACCGGTAGAAGTACCAATGGCCACCAGGTACTCGGTGGTATGGGCCAGGTGCACCAGATCAGCAGTATCCCCTTTGCCGCTGGTTGCGATGGGCTGTTTTATCTCTGTACTGACCTTGGGTTTACGAACGTGGGCAGCCGCTGCGGCGCGGATAATCTGCCAAAATTGCTGTTTGGTGTCTTCCAGAAAGCCTTTTACGCCCAACTTGGGTTTGGTCACTACATCGATGGCACCGGCTGCCAGCGCCTGCACCGTCAGGGCTGCGCCCTTCTCCGCCAGCGAGGAACAGATCACCACCGGAGTGGGTCGCTCGCTCATGATCTGACGCAAAAAGGTCAGCCCATCCATGCGCGGCATTTCCATGTCCAGTACGATCACATCAGGCCACTGCTTCTGCATGTGCTGGCGGGCAAAAATCGGGTCCGACGCCACCGCGACCACCTGAATATCCCGCGCCTCATTCAGAATCGCCTGCAGTACCTGACGCACCACCGCCGAATCATCCACCACCAATACATTGATGGTCATAGTTTCTCTCCTTGATAGGGTACCGGATCCAGGTTCGTCACCTCCAGGGTGCCGCTGTCCAGGTCCAGTTGAATTTTGCGTCCTTTCAAGCCACCCATTTCCGTTTGTTTGGGTGACAGGAGATGCAGGCTCATCCACTTCATGGCCAGCGCCATATTGCTCTGTCCCACAGTATGATTTCCTGAAAACATCATGGCGCCGCCAAAGCATGAAACATGGTATTCCCGCAGTGGCGCCCGTTCGATCATCTCGCAATGCAAAAATTGAAGTGCGTCGACACCGTAACGGCCATTGGGAACCAACAGACCCTGATCAACCCGGGGGCGATTGGGCAGCAGATAATGACACATGCCGCCACAGCGCAGGATAGGATGCCAGACCGTGACAGCCACACAGGAGCCCAGCAAGGTTCTGATTACACCGGGTGCCTGGCCAAAGAACCATTCCCCGGGCTGTAACACAACGGTGGGGCCCGGCCCCATCAACCGGCCTCCACACGATAGATGGCGGGCAGCAGTTGCTTCAGTCTGGGGCTGATGCCTCGCAGGCTTTCCGAGTGGCCCACGAATAAATGGCCACCGGGATTCAGGTGCTCCACAATCCTCTGCACCACCTGTTTGCGGGTTTCGTTATCAAAATAAATCATCACATTGCGTAAAAACACCACGTCGAACATACCGATATCCGGCAGCGTGTAGTGCAACTCAATGCGCCGCAGCCGGACCCGGCTGCGTAGATCCGGATCTATACGCAAACTGCCCTCATGGGGGCCGATGCCGCGACGGCAAAAACGACGGCGATAGTCTGCCGGTATCTGATCCGTGCGCTGATCGACGTAAATGGCCCGGCGGGCCTTTTCAATCATCGATTGATTGATATCGCTGCCCAGCAGCTCCCAGCGTCCACTGCGCAGATCCGCCAACACCATGGCAATACTGTATAGCTCTTCGCCGCTGGAACAGGCCGCACTCCAGATGCGCACGCAATCCTGCAGTTTAAGCGCCGGCAACACGTGCTCGCGCAAATAGTCAAAATGCCGTGGTTCGCGAAAAAAGTAGGTTTCATTGGTGGTAATCAGTTCCAGTGCCCGGCACAACTCCGCTTCCTGTTCCGGCTGGTTGATCAGTTGGAAGTAACTGGTGTAGCTGCTGATGCCGCAGGCCCGCAATCGCTTCCACAGACGCGTGCCCACCAGGGTGATTTTCTGATCCGGCAGATGAATCCCCAGTTTCTGGGCAAACAATGCCTGATAAAGCTTGAACTCCTGTTCACTCAATGCCATTTCACTGGTTGCTGCCGTCATGGCTTTCACATCCTTATTAACTAATCGTAACCAACGAAATAACGATCCTCGTCATCCCCATGGGGGCTGATGATCTGTGCCCTGCTCTGCCTGGCAACCGACACAGGCTCCGGCTTGGCTACCGACTTATGGGGTTGCCGGGGCTGTGTCCGGCTTGGCTTACGGCGCGCTGTGACTACCTTGGCACGGCTTCGCCTTGCGGGCTTGGCATCGTATCCGGTGTGGCTTTTGCTTTCTGGTTTAGTTGCCTTTTTAGCCGCCTTTTTGGAACCGGCCTTGATCTGCGCTTTGCCTTGGGGTTGCAGCGGGATACTGGGTTTCGCTTCAGGCCGCGAATGACTGGCGCTGAAAAAACCAATGGACTGACGTAAACCCTGCACCTGCACCATCAGATCAGCAGCGGTAGTGGTTAACTGCCGCGAAGATTCGGCGGTTGCCTGCAAGGTCCTATTGATCTGGCCGACGGTGCCATTGATCTGCTGGCTGCCCTCAGCTTGCTCCTGCGAAGCCGCCGATATTTCCTGGATCAGCTGCGCAGTTTTATGGATGGAAGGCAGCATTTTATCCAACAGTTGACCTGCCAGATCAGACTGCCTGACACTGGCGGTTGCCTCCTCACTGATTTCATGAGCGGCCCGCTGGCAACGCTCCGCAAGCTTGCGCACTTCCAACGCCACCACCGCAAAGCCACGACCGTTTTCCCCCGCACGCCCCGCTTCGATGGCCGCATTCAGGGCCAACAGATTAGTCTGATAGGCGATATCGTTAATAATGCTGATGCGCTCGGCAATATTCTGCATGGCCTGAACCGTACCCAATACGGCTCTATTGCATTCCTCCACATCGGCGCTGGCCTGCCGGGCAATGGACTCCGTCAAACCAGCGTTTTGATTGTTGCTGGCAATCGAAGCTGACATATGCTCCATTGCCAACGAGGTGGTGTTTAGGCTGCCGGCCTGCTCTGCCACCCCATCGGCCAGCGATCCTGCCGTCTGATTTGCCTGATCCGCCACCATGGTCAATGCTTCAGTGGCCGCGCGCACTTGTCCGATTGACTGACGCCAGCGTTGCTGTACCAATACCAAACGCCCCAGCAAAGAGTTTTGACCAAATTCGACCCCGCCTTGCGCAGCGGTGATTCGGCCGCAGGCCATGTTGTCCAGCATTTCCATCGCAACGGCAGGCTCCCCGCCCAGGGTGTATTTCAGATCAAAATACAACAGCAGCATGGTTGCGCTGATCACCAACAACGCAACGGCTCCGGCCATCCACAGCTGCCCTGTCGCAATCAACTCCAACTGCAAACCGCCCACAACACTGGCCACCACCAGCAGCATAACCAAGGCGGCGGCCGTTACTTTGATTTTCACTCTCACGTTACGCAACATGATTTGCCCTGGAGGCAGCCTCACTGTTATTGCAGTTCTGTCTCAACCAAATGCGCCAATTCATTCACCGACAGGGCATTGGCAGCATCCAGCAGGACCACAAACTGATTATCCCGTTTGGCAATCCCATGAATAAATTCAGCCCGGATATTGGAACCAAACGAAGGTGCCTTCTCGATTTCCTGATGGGGGATTTCCACCACTTCACTGACGCCGTCCGCCAACAGACCCAGTACGTGATCCTGATCCTGTGCGTGTATTTCCACCACAATGATGCAGGTTCGACGTTGCACCTGAATCGGAGCCCGACCCAGCCGCACGGCAAGATCGATCACCGGCACCATTTCACCCCGCAGGTTGATGACACCGCTGAGAAAACTGGGCATCAATGGCACCTCAGTAACTCCGGTGTATTCCAGGATCTCACGTGTCTGCTCCAACTCGATGCCAAAGTACTCTTTGCCTATACGAAAGGTCAGAAACTGTTTGGCATTGGCGTTTTCACCCGCCGCATCGGCGTCATCAGCTACAATCTGCTGCACATTCATCGCTATTTCTCCTTCGCTGTTGAGCGAACCGTGGCGCGACTGAGCCTGTCTTCCACCCGTACGGCCAACTCGATCAACTGCGGTACATCGAGGATAAAGGCAATATCCCCTGTACCCAATAAACTGGAACCACCGACGCCCTGCAACGCCTGAAAGATCGGGCTCAGCGGTTTCACCACTGTCTGTACTTCCCCGAACAGATCCTCTACCACAATACCGGAGCGGGTTTCTCCAAACTGTACAACCACCAGTTTTTCCCGCACCACATCCAGCACCTGCTCTCTCTCCGGTAATGCAAAAATCTTGCTCAAGCGAATAAACGGAATCTGTTCGCCACGCAGATTAACGCATTCCCGGCCTTGATCCTGAGTCAGGGCATCCAGATCCATACACTCCAGCACGGTGTTCTGGGGGATAATGAAGTGGGTGTTACGGGAAGCCACATGGAAGCCGTCGATAATGGCCAGCGTCAACGGCAGGCGGATTCTGAGTCGGGTACCCTCACCGGGCACCGAATCAACATCCACGCTTCCCTGAAGCGAATCAATATTGCGCTTCACCACATCCATACCCACACCACGACCGGACAGGTCGGTAACTTTTTCCGCGGTGGATAAACCGGGGTGAAAAATCAATTGACTCAAATCGTGATTTGACAGATTGGCTGTGTCTTCGATCAAACCATTGGCAACCGCCTTTTGCCGAATGCGCTGCAGATCCAGTCCACCACCATCATCACTCACTTCAATCACAATAATACCGGCATCGTGGTAGGCAGACAGGCACAGGGTGCCGGTCGCTGATTTGCCTCGGCCCGTGCGCACCGCCTGCGCCTCGATACCATGATCGATGGCATTGCGTACAATGTGGGTCAACGGATCGGTGAGCTTTTCCACCATTGAACGATCCAGTTCGGTTTCAGCTCCCCGAATTTTCAGCTCAATGCTCTTGCCCAACTCCGCCGCGGTATCCCGCACCAGCCTGCGAAAGCGCTGGAAGGTATCGCCGATGGGCACCATGCGTAATGTCAGGGCAGCATCTCTGATATGCTCGGTAAACCCGCCCAGACTGGCAACCGCATCCAGTAGTGGCCCGTGTTCGGTTTGCGCTGCCAACAGATCAACCCGCTGCCGACTGATTACCAGTTCACCGATCAGATTGATCAGGTTATCGAGTTTTTCTGCATCAACCCGGACAAACCGACTCTCCTGTGCCGGGCGTTCTTTCAATTTTTTCTGTTTGTCCAGTGCCGCATCCACTACCTCCCGCGGCACTGTCTGCTTGCCGGTAAGGATCTCACCCAGCATTTGGGGGCTCGATTGCGAGGCAGCCTGAACGGTCTGTTCATCCAGCGCGCTGTCCAGATTCGCCTGAGTCAGCACGCCGCTTTTAATCAGGATCTCCCCCAGTTTCTGATTACTCTCGGGCAACGACTGAATCAAATTGATGTACTCACTGACCTTGGCAGTGGGCGGCAGAATTCGAATATCGGAGCCATCCTGCACAAAACAAAATGCCTCTTCGATAGCCGCACGATCCTGATCGGTTACCAGATCGATCTCGAACCCCAGGTACAGAATTTCAGGATCAAATTCTTCCATGGTTTGCGGTAAGCCGTCCGCCAGTGTGGCCAGCTGGACAATGTCGCCAATGCCGCTTAGAAAGCGGAAAAACGATAACGGGTCCATACCGTTTTGCAATACATCAGGACTGAGGCGGAGGGAAATATGCCAGGCACCTGAATCCCGGTCAGAATCTGCCTGCGATGTTCTACTTTGGTCCGCCGGTTCCTGCAACGCAATCACCTCACCTGCGAGCCAGGGCTGCAGTTGCTGCAACAACTCTTCACCTTTGTGCATTGTGTCGTGAGAGGTTTCGCGGCCGGCTTTAACGTCATTCAATAACGTCAGAATGTGATCCTTGCAATGCAGCATCAACCCCTGCAGACCAGCATCAATGACGATATCGCCGGCACGGGCCTTATCCAGTACATTTTCAACAAAATGGGTAAAGCCTACGATGGAATGCAGGCCAAAGAGCCCGGCAGACCCCTTTATGGTATGGGCAGCCCGAAAGATTTCATTCAGTGTTTCGCTGTCGGCCTGACCCTGCTCCAGACGCAACAGGGCCGATTCCATATAGTCCAGCAATTCATCGGCTTCGGCAAAAAAAGTCTGCAGCGCACTGTCCATGCTCATGGGTCTATCTCCTTCAGGTTCAGGGCTGCCTGACACCGCAGTAGTTGCAATATGCTGCCTGCACTTTCACTTACCTCGACGGTTTCAAGCTCACCGCCCTGTTGCTGTACCAGCCGCTGCAGCATCAGCAACAGCTGAACACCTGAGGTATCCAGCTCCTCCACCTGCTGCAGGTTTAACAATACTTTGCGATCCAGCCCTTTGTGGTTTTCCAGCAACAGGGATTTGGCGGATGCTGCCTCATAGATGGTGAGATCGCCGGATAATTTAATGGTGGTCTGTTTGGCGGTGGTGCGACGCTGAATATCCATGCTGAAACCAGCCTAAGGTGCGATCAGCATGGAAACCGCTTTCAACATCTGATCAGGCTGAAAGGGCTTTACGATCCAGGCTTTCGCCCCGGCCAACTGGCCTTCCTTTTTCTTATCGTCAGAACCTTCGGTGGTCAGCATGATCACCGGGGTGAACTTATAGCTCGGCATTTTTTTCATCTCCTTGACAAAGCTAATACCGTCCATAACCGGCATATTCACATCGGATACCACCAGATTGATTTTACGTCCATCCAGTTTGCCCAATGCATCCTGACCATTGACCGCCTCCACCACCTCATAACCGGCTCCTTTAAGCGCAATACTCACAACTTGCCGCAAGCTGGCAGAATCATCTACGATCATGATGGTTTTCGCCATCGTTCACTCCTTAAAAAAATGTGATGGAAGAATCCGCCGGGCCCTGCTGCGCATCGGCACCTTTATGCACGGCAACTTGTTCCAGGGTGGTGTAGGTGCTCTCAATGGTTTGCAACCAGCCGGCCACGTCCAACAACGGTACCTCATCCCCCTGCAGTAACGCCTGCTGGTGTTCATGCAAGGTCCGACTCAGTTTATCCATATCCGTCATGACGTGTTCCAGGATCTGGCTAACCCGATCCTGAAACTGCAGCGCCACCAATACCTCACCTACATTGCTGCGCACCTGGCTGCTCTCTTGTTCCAATACCTGCGACGATTCGACCAGCTGCGTGCCTGCGTTATGAAATCGTTGCAACACCTCACCGATGGTACGCTCAGCTTGTTGCAGAATTTCCGATTCTTTTTCCGCAAACTGCGTCGCAGTGGCCAGTGTGCTTTCCAATGATTGATTGACCTGCTCAATACGCTGGGTAATGCGGGAACCGGTTTCACCGGAGCGATTGGACAGGGTACGGACCTCATCCGCCACCACCGCAAACCCACGCCCCTGCTCACCGGCACGGGCCGCCTCAATAGCGGCATTCAAGGCCAACAGATTGGTTTGCGATGCGATTCCCGCCACTTCATCGCCCATGGCCCGCAACTCGTCGGTGATTTGCGATAGTTTGCTGATCTCACCCAGCATCTCATCACGGCTTTCAATGGTGGAACGCAAATTCACAACGATCTGATTCAACACCTGATCGGCCGATTCGATAATCTGGCTCAATCCCTCCTGACCGCTCATACCACTGGCAGTCTGGCGGGAGGTTTCAATGGCTACCTGCAATCGATCATGAATATCGGAAAAACGCTGACTGAGATCCGTCATACCTTGTTCAGTCTGGGTGCGGGCCAAACCGGTTTGACGATTCCACAGGGGTACCAGATCCGTCAACAGCGCCAAGTAGTTGGTCAGTAGCGTCGCCTCTTCGTTCAGGGTTTTCTGCGTCGATTGTTCCGCCGCAGCCCTGGTTTCAAGGTCACGCAATTGCCGGCCCATTTTCCAGGCCGCCCACAGTGCCACCACCATGGCGATGATCGCCACCATCAACAACAGTAGCGCTGTGGTACCCACTTGCTGAGATGACAACGCCAGGCCAATACTGGCACAGACTGCCACTGCCAATGCGCCGGCCACGATCCCATACCACCGCTTCATGAAATCACCTTGTTCTCATACCCATGGTTCAAGCCACATCCTGGTCGGCTTCATCATTATCCGGGGATTCTGCCTGCACCTTGAAAAAATCCATCAGTTGCTGCAGATGTCGCGCCTGACCGCTCATTTCTTCCGACGTGGCCGCCAGTTCTTCCGAGGCGGCGGCATTTTGCTGGGTAATCTGGCTCATTTGATTCATGGCCGAATTCACCTGCCCCAGACCACCGGATTGCTCAATAGACGCGGCAGCGATTTCCTGCACCAGGTCTGAAGTCTTGGTGATGGCCGGCACCATTTCATTGAGCAGCTGACCAGCACGTTCCGCCAGTTGCACATTGCTGCCCGCCACGTCGCCGATTTCCTGTGCCGCAACCCGGCTGCGTTCCGCCAGCTTGCGCACTTCGTCCGCGACCACAGCAAAGCCCTTGCCATACTGGCCGGCACGGCCCGCTTCAATGGCGGCGTTCAGGGCCAACAAATTAGTCTGGTAGGCGATGTCGTCGATGATGCTGATCTTCTCTGCGATCTGCTTCATGGCATCCACGGTCTGCCGTACCGCCTCGCCACCTTCAGATGCCTGCTGGGCAGCCTGGGATGCCATGCTGTCGGTGACTTTTGCGTTGTCGGCATTCTGATCCACCGAGGCAGACATTTCCTCCACCGAGGAACTGATCTGCTCCACACTGGCGGCTTGTTCGGTGGTGGCCTGACTCACGCTTTGCGCAGTGGAAGACACCTGTGACGATGCATTGGTGAGGGAATCTGAGGTGGCCAGGATATTGTTCACCGTATCGGACAACCGGTCCATGGTGTCATCCATGGCATTCAACAACACGCCGAATTCATCTTTACGTCGGGCGTGGGCGCGAAACGTGAGATCACCCTGGGCCAGTTGCTGTACCACCGTCAATACTACTTGCAGTGGGCTGGTGATACTGCGCAGCAGAACGAAGGACAGGAAAACAGCCGCCAACACTACTCCCACCACCGACCAGGTCAAAGTGGTTTGGGTAACATCGTAGTTCGCTGTGGCGGCATCATGTTTTTGCGAAAGCATTGCTTCCAACCGTTCCTGCATCTGGTCCAATACACCGCGCATGGCTTCAAACTTATCCGCGCCGGGGCCAATACTCATTTGCAACGCCTGTCGACGCTCCGCCTGATTACTGGATTGCGCGAGCCGTACAATTTCATTGCTGCTGGCTTCCCATTCATCCCGCAGTTTGGCGTACACCGCCATCAGCTCCGTAATTTTTTCATCGGGCAGCAGTTGATAGAACTTATCCACCCGATCCCGCGCCTGTTGCATGTTTTCCGCGTGATCATTCAGTAGGTTAGCGAAATCCTCACTGCCGGGGGGCATGGAATGGAGCGTCCTCTCAGCCACCAGTGCCTGCTGCAGGTCACGGTCCGCTGAATAAAGGGTACTGGTACCCGGCACGTAGTTGGCGTGAATCAACTCCGTGGTCATGTGCTCATCTTTGAAGGCGGACATCACAAACATGGTGAGGGCAACCAATGTGATGACCACGATTCCGATTCCACCGCTTAGGCGCTTGGCGACGGATATATTGAGTAGCATGCTTATCTCCTTGAGCAGGTGGACAAAATAATCCTTCTCCCAACTAATAAACTGTAGACAGGAAGTAAATTTTTGGCCAACTGCAACGCAGCCGTGATCGCTTCCTGCTGATGGAAGGAACACCTGCCGATATGGCCTGAAATCATTAACCCTTTGATTTATGACTGCAATCATCTAGCACCAGAAATCAGTTAGGTTACCCGCAGGAAAGCAAATAGCAGGGTCGACAAAAGCAACCGGCTGACATACACCGCGATTTGGCGGCACGCCCGCATATGCAGTACCCTTGCCTCCAGCTATACCCCCATACACATACACCCATAAACTGCGGACACCGGGCCAACATGATCAAACTACTGACCTTCGATCTGGATAACACGTTGTGGGAAATCGATCCCGTTATTATTGAAGCCGAGAAAGCCATGCGCTCGTGGATTGCAGAACACGTGCCCGAGGCCGTTGCGCACCTGGAAATGGACCAACTCAAGGAAACCTACAAGCACGTCCTGCAACAACATCCGGAGGTAACGCATCACCCCACCAACTTTCGCAAAAAACTGCTCTATCAGGTATTCAGCAATGCCAGCCTGGCACACGACCGTGCCCATGCAATGAGCGAACAGGCTTTTGCCGTGTTCTATCGGGGCCGCAATCAGATCACTCTGTTCCATCAGGCAGAAGGGATACTGGAAACCCTGTCAGCCCAATACCCGCTGATCGCACTCACCAATGGCAACGCCAATCTGGGGATGATCGGCATCGAACACTGGTTTAAGGGGCACTTCTCCTCCGAAACCGAAGGCCAGCCAAAACCACACAAAGCCATGTTCGAGCGGGCCCTGTCGGTGATGGGCATCAGCGCCAGCCAGGCCATTCACATTGGTGATCACCCCCAGGAAGACGTGGAAGCAGCCCGGGCACTGGGTTACCACACCATCTGGTTTAATGAGAACAAAAAGCAGGATTCCGGCCTGTGCCAACCCAGTGTCGAAATCCATTCGCTGGATGAGCTGGTGGATGCTGTGGCGCTCATTGCCCGCAGCGCCTGAATCCCCTTCACAGACCAACCACACCAGCAAAAAAAAGCCCCGAATAATCGGGGCGTTAAATCTCAAGTCACTAACTGTTTTCAACTGTCTATTAGCGTTACTTGCTATGAAAACACAGTCCAAACAAAGATACTTCCAATAAGAGTATAAGGCTGAAATCCTTTTACCGCGCTCAGATGGGGCGGCTGCCATAGTTGGATTCTGGTTTGCGGGGTGGGTCCATCCGCACATCCCGGTCTATCTGCTTGATCTCACCACCATGGTTAAGAAAGCGGGCCATGTCCGCTTCCAACTGACGGCGCTCTGCTTCACGGGAGCTCAAGGAACGGTCACGACCATCATCGAAGGTGATCACGCTGGAATCGTCATTGGTTTTGCTGTCATCAGAATCGTTGTTATAGCTCATCTCACTGTCCTCAAAATCGACTAACCCCAAGAGGTAAAGATATTTATAGACGACCTAGAGAACTTTGCTAAAAAATTTCCTAAAAAATCGATTTTATTTTTATCTATAAAATCATGAATCTATGATCTATTTTTCTATTACCCCTTAAGTTCAAACCTTTTGATATTGATAGTTGTTTTTTTATATCAGCTTGACTAAAAATTGGTTAAAAATCAGGCTTATAGATCTATCTATGCCCCATTCAGGGTCACTACCACCGTGCGCCCACCGGCATGGTCCCGGTGCTCACACAGGTAAATGCCCTGCCAGGTGCCCAATGCCAACGCCCCCTGCCCAATGGGAATGCTGATACTGCTGCCCAACAGGCTGTGCTTGATGTGGGCCGGCATGTCGTCACTGCCTTCCAAAGTATGTAAATAGTAGGGCTGGTTTTCCGGCACAATATAATTGAAATGGGATTCCATATCCGCCCGTACATCCGGGTCGGCGTTCTCATTAATGGTAAGTGACGCCGAGGTGTGCTGGATAAAGAAATGGGCCAACCCCACCTGGTATTGTTGCAGAGGCTCGCGCAGCGCGGCCATTATCTCGTGGGTCACCAGGTGGAAGCCCCGTGCACGGGGTTGCAGACGAATGGTGGTTTGAAACCAGGCAGCGGGCACCATCATGGGATCTCCTTTAAATTGAGGTTATTGACGCCATTGGCTGGGGCTCATGCCACAGTGGCGGCGGAAAGCCCGGGCAAAATTGGCGCTGTCGTTATAGCCCAAGCGTAAGGCGATTGCGGTGATGCTGTCATTGCCTGCCGCCAGAAACTGTTGCGCCAGGGCCATTTTGACTTCGGTCACCAGCTCGCGCCAGCGCACCCCTTCCTGCAGCAACTGCCGGCGCAGGGTACGCTCGGACACATGGCGGGTTTGCGCCAGTTTTTCCAGGGAAGGCAACGGCAGGCCGCCATTGAGCAGAGCCTGACGCAAGACCTCTGCCCGGCCACCGGGGCGGGGAATGGCGCTCATCAGTGCCTCACACTGACGCACAGCGTGATTGAAGGCCTGCTCGTTGGCCAGCGCCAGAGGATAGCTCAACAGTTGGGTCGGTATGGTCAGGCGCAGTTCGCTGGCCTGAAAGTGAATACTTACATCGCTGAAAGCCTTTAACGCATCCGCGTCATAGCGGCTCTCCGCATAAGGAATATAAGCACTTACCTCCTGCCACGGCTCCGGGTACAGGTAACGGCCCTGCACATAGATGGAGGCCACTGTAGTATCCAGGATCACCTGGCAAGTGGGCTCCGACACCACCACAGACGGCTCAATGAGCACATGGCTCACATCCGGGTGCTCTTCCACCACCAGGTTGGTCATGGGCATCACCAGCGGCTGAAAGCGCTGCGCCACCCGCAGGGCCTCGCCCAGATTGGCCGCACACAGCCCGGCATAACCGGCGATACCATGGGCCGAGAGGTTCAGTCGCGCCCCCAGGTACATGCCCAGGGCCGTTGACCCGGTCTGCTGCACCGCCCATTCCACAAGGGCTTCCACCTGCGCCAGCGTGAGGAAATCCTCTTTTTGGGAGGTCACGAACTCAGCTGTTTCCCCCATCAGCGCCAGGGGTTCAGACAGCTCCAGGCCCCGTTCCCGGAGCATGATTAACAGCGCCCGGAAGTAACGGGCAGGAATGAATGCAGTAGACATTCGTATACTGTCCGATAATGACTGATGGTTGTCAATCTATCACAGGCTCTGCACCACGATCATGGCTAGTCTTGATAACACATTAAAATCATAACAAGACTACAGAGGGAACCCCGTGAAACAGTATTTTGTCCCGGCAGGAGAAGTCGCCATCTGGGTACGCGAATGCGGCAACCCGGACCGACCGACCCTGATGTTCGTCCACGGTTTTCCGGATGATCATCGGGTCTGGTCCAGCGTCATCGAGCAACTGGAAAGCGACTACCACATCCTGGCCCTGGACCTGCGCGGTGCCGGTAACAGCACCCGGCCGGAGGATCGCCGCGCCTATCGCATCGATCGCATTCTGCCGGACTTTGCCGCTGTTCTGGATGCAGCCGCCCCCGGCAAAAAAGTGCATTTGATCGGGCACGACTGGGGCAGCGTACTGTGCTGGTCGTTTGTCAGTGAACCGGCTTACGCCAACCGCCTGGCCAGCTACACCAGCCTGTCCGGCCCCCACGTAGGGCTGCTGTGGCAGTGGATCAACCAACGGCTGCGCAGTGGTCCGTCCGGCATCCGCAAAGCCCTGGCTCAACTGTCCCACTCCTGGTATATCTTCGCCATTCACGTTCCCAAACTGCCGGAAACCCTGTTTGGCCCGCTGGGTAAGTGGGTTTGGCCACACACCATGAAGCAGGGCGGGGTACCGGACGATGACGACTATCTGGAACACAGCGAACAAGAGATCCGCAGCGTGGCGCTGGACACCCTGCAACTGTATCGACAGAATGTATTCAGCCCGCCCAGGTTACCCGAACCCGGCAGCATTACCCTACCGGTGCAGCTGATCCTGCTGCAACAGGATCCATTCGTGCGTCCCTATATCTTCAGCGACATTGAACGTTATGCTGTCAACCTGACCCGACGTACGCTGGAGGCCAGTCACTGGGCCCCCCGCTCCCACCCTTTGCAAGTAGCGCAGCTGATCGATCGCTACCTGAAATCACTTGATCGCGCCAAGGAGAATGCAGCATGACAACCTTTAAAAACCAGGACGGTTTCAAAAACAAAGTGGCCCTGATCACCGGCGCCGGCTCCGGCATCGGTCAGGCCACCGCGCTGGAGCTGGCCCGCCGCGGCGCCGTACTCTGGCTGACCGACATCAACGCCGACAACCTGGAGCAGACCGCCCAGCAGGTACGCGCGCTGGGTGCCCGTTGCACCACCCGGATATGCAACGTGGGCTCCAGCACCGAGATGAAAAAACTGGCCAAGGCAGTGCACCAGCAACACCCTGCTCTGGACATTCTGATCAACAATGCCGGTATCGGTGTCGCCGGCCGCTTTGTGGATACCTCACTGAAGACCTGGAACAAAGTGCTGGACGTCAACGTCAAAGGGGTGATGCTGGGTTGCCATCTGTTTGCCCCCAATATGATTGAGCAAGGCAGCGGCCACATCGTGAATCTGGCCAGCGCCGCGGCCTTCATCGCCGCCAAGGATATGCCCGTGTATTCCATGTCGAAATCCGCGGTACTGGGATTCAGCGAAGCGTTACGGGCCGATTTGCATGAATACGGTATCGGCGTTTCGGCGGTTTGCCCGGGTATCATTAATACTCCCATCGTCGCCAATGCGGTATTCGAAGGCAAACTGGGCCAGAGCGACAGCGTGAAAAACAAAGCCGTGGATTTCTACAAGAAACGCAACTACACCCCGGACCGGGTGGCACTGGGCATCATGGATGCGATCGAAAATAATCTGGCGGTGCGCCCTATTTCCCCGGAAGCCTGGGCCATGTACCTGGCCAAGCGCCTGGCCCCCGGCGTGGTGGACTGGCTGGGGCGGCGTGACATTCCGTTCCTGGCAACCGACTGAACCTCACACTCTGTTAAGCCACCACTTGGGTGTCGGTTGCCCGTTGCGGCTCCTCCCGCAACAGCAACTGACACAGGGCCGGTACTACAATCAATGTCAGCAGCGTGCTCATGGCCAAACCGGAAATCACGGCCCAGGCCAGCGGCGGCCACAGGGTGGAACTGGACAGCGCCAACGGCAGCAGACCTAAAATGGTGGTGGCTGTGGTGAGCAAAATCGGCGCGGTGCGCTGGGCAATGGCCCGTTGCACGGCCGCCAGCACCGAGCTGCCGGCATGCAGTTCCGAATCCACCACATCCAATAGCACGATGGCGTTGTTCACCACGATGCCCACCAGCGCAATCACTCCCAACAGGGATTGGAACCCGAACGGGGAACCGGTCAGCACCAGGCCTGGGAGAATGCCCACCGCGGCCAACGGAATGGTGCTCAATACCATCAGCAGGCGGCGATAGGAATTGAATTCCAGCAACATGAAAAAAATCATCACCATGATGCCGATGGGAGCAGTCTTCAATATGGCCTTGTTGGCATTCTCCGAGCCCTCGGATTCCCCCCCCACCACCACGTTGACACCTGCCGGCAGCGGCTGTTGCTCAATGCGTGTAAAGAACGCCGACAACACCTGATTAAAGGCGGCGCCGGGTTGCAATTCACTGTAGATATTCACGCTGGGCAAGCCGTTGAAATGATAAATTTCACTGTCCGCCACTGCAGCATTGATGCGGGCCATGGTCTGCAATGGAATGGGTTGTTGATCCTGATACAAATACAGCGCCGGCATGCGATCCAACCTGGTGTGCTCACCGCTGCGGGACCGAACCCGCATGGTGATGGGATCATTGCTGTAGCGGTATTGCCCCGCATCCAAACCCCGCACCTGACCAAAAATGGCGCCGGTGATCTGGGGCCGCCGGATACCCAGTTCCGCACTGCTGTAATCATCGATACTCAGCTGCAGTTCCGGAATGCCGGTATCCATATTGGTGCGAATGGTGCGGGTACCTTCCACCGCATACAGGGCCTGCAACGCCTGGTGGGTAGCCCCCACCAGCACGCCCTTATCCGGGTGCTGTAAGCGAATCACAATAGGAGCGGGCAATGGCGGCCCCTGGCCCAGTGGCTTGGCAATCAACGTCGCCTCCGGCATCTGGTATTTTGCATCCTGCTCTATCCAGTCAATCACCCGTTGATTGTCGGCAAAGGTTTGGGTATTCACCATCAAACGCGCACGATTGGGCGCGCTGGGCAGTGACGACAGATTATAAAAATAACGAAAGCCGGTCATGCCCACGGCACGCATCACCGATGCCACACCCGGTTGCTGCTGCAACTGCTGCTCCAGCCGCGCACTGAGGGCGGCGGTATAATCCACCGGAGAGCCGGTGGGCAGTTCCAGATCAATGACCACCTGATTGCGATCGGCGGAAGGAAAGAACTGCATTTTCAGATTCGGCACCATGGCCAGTACGGCGATCATCAACACCAGCACCAGCACTAAAGCCGCTCGATAATGTCGCTGCTGAACCCACACCAACCGCTGCGCTATCCAGGCGCTGCCCGGCATGGCTTTTTGCTTGCCGGGCTTCAACCAGTAAAATGCCACCAACGGCAGCAGAAACACCGAGATCACATAACTGGTGATCATCGCCAGCACAATCATCACCGGAATGCCCCGGGTGAAATCAGCGGTTCCCCCCTTGGACAACAGCAATGGAATAAAGGCCGCTATGGTGGTGCCGGTGGAGGAAAACAACGGCATTGCCAATTGGGTCACCGACTGCTTAACCGCAGCGGCGCGGGTCAATCCCTGACGCAGTTGGGTTTCAATGGATTCCACAATGACAATGGCGTTATCCACCAGAATACCCAGGGAAATTACAATACCGATCACTGCAATCTGGTGCAGAATGCCACCGCCCATGTTGTAGACAGCAAGGGTAATCAGCGCCACCACCGGCAACACCAATGCCACCAGCAATCCGGTGCGCCAGCCCAAGGCCAGCAGTACAATCACGGCGATGATACCGGCGCTGAGCAGCAGGCTGTTCTGCAGATTATCCAGCCGGGATTTCACATACGCTGGTTGAAAAAACGCTTCGCGAATCTCCAGTGGCGCAAACAGGGGGCGGATCTCTTCCAGCTTTGCGCGCAAACGTTCACCGAAAACAATGGTGTCGGTTTGTCCCCGCACGGTGATCACCCCCAGGGAAACGGCACGCTCACCGTTGTGAAACGTTTGCGCAGCCAGGGGTTGCCGCGGCTCAACTCGGATACTGGCCAGGGCATTCAATGGTACGCGCTGCCCGTTGGGCAGGGTGATGGGCAACAACGCCAGATCATTCAACTGCTGCACGTCGGAACGGGTGTTAATGCGGATAAAGCGGGTGCCGTTATTAATCAAGCCACCGGGAATCAATTCATTACGTTGCCGCAGCTGATCAACGATGGTCTGCCGGTTGATCCCCAACTGATGCAGAACGGTTTCCTCGGTGGCGATCACCAGTTCTTTTTCCGGGGCGCCATTGATTTCAATTCGCGATACATCGGTCACGCTCAGCAAATGGTGTTTGATGTCATCCGCCGCATCGGCCAGCACCACGGGATCATCGTGACCGGTCACGCTCAACACCACCGTGGGGATATCCATGCGCCGGTCATCCAACTCCAGCTCGGTTACCCCTGCGGGAAAAGCCCGCTCGGCGCGCTCCATGGCGCGTCTCACCCGATCCCAGGCGGCATCGGTGTCGTAGATACGATCTTGCAACTGTATGGTGAGCACCGCCACATTGTCGCGGGACACCGATTCCAACTGTTTGATTTCTTCCACCTGCGCCATTTCTTCTTCCAATGGCTCAGTAATCAGTTTTTCAATCTGATCGGCGCTGGCACCGGGAAACACCACCTGCAAGGTGCCCACCCGGTAGGGGAAACTGGGGTCTTCCTGCCGCGCCATGCTGCCATAGGCCACCAAACCGGCCAGTGTCATCAACACCGCAAAGCCAAACACAAAACGTTGGTAACGGGCCAGTATAAGGTACAGTGTCATCGTGGTGCCCTCATCACTGCAACCTCATTGAACCACTGTGACCGCAGCGCCGGGATAGAGCTGGTGATTACCGGCAATCACCACCGCATCCTCCGCCTGCAACGCCCCGTTGATGACAACGCGATCATCGATCACCTGCAGCGGCTGCACCGGAACCAGCTCCACCTCGTTGCTTGCCTTCACCCGATAGACGGCACTTTGCCGGTGGCCGGTTTTGATCAGTGAACTGGCCGGCAATACAAACTGGCCCGCCAGTGTGGATTCAAACTCCACGTGCACGGTGGTGCCGGGGGTCATACCGGTGTCCGCCACCCGCACGATCACCGTGGGCAAGGCACCCCGCTCGCGAAACGGAGTCACTTCATGTACCACACCGGCGTAGCGTTGCTCGCCGGCAAACGGGGTGAGTACCGTCAACACATCCCCGGCCTGAACCGAAGATGCCGCCGCATCCGTAACAATGATTTCGATTTCCACCTCGTTGGGGTCCGCCAGTTGCAGCAGGGGTTCGCCCACCTGAATCACTTCACCGGGCTCAACCGGCGTGGCGGTGATGACACCGGAAAACGGCGCGCGGATGGTTTGCTCCGCATCCATTTGCAGCGCCTGCTGATACTGGGATTCGGCCGCATCAGTGGCCGCCCTTGCTGCCTGGACCGCACTGCGGGCTGATTCCGATTCCTGAATCGATGCCACCTTTTTTTCGTAGAGGCTCTGGATACGGTCGTAATCCCGCTGCGCCTGGGCCACCTCCACCTGGGCCTGCTGCCAACGCTGCTTGGCCGCCAGAGCCTGGGGGGTGGCACCGGGGTTATAGACCATGGCCAGCACATCACCCTGGTTGACACGGGTGCCCAGTTTGACTTCCCGTTGCAACAGACGGCCGCTGATCTGGGAGCGTATGGTGACGCGATTGGCCGCCCTGGAGGTACCGATAAACGTCTGGTGGACGCTGGGGCTGTCACTCTGCACATAGGACACGCGCACCGGCAGGCGGCTCTGCGTTGCGGACTGCAGCGCAGCGGGTTCGGTATCAGGTTCGCGCTCTGAACAGGCAGCCAGACCGAAGCAAATCCCGGCCAGCAGCATCAGGTGAATCAAACCGGTTTGTTTATCTGACCTCATCACAACCTCTCCACAGCACCACAATTGACACTTTGTCATTTATTGACATTTTGATAATAATTAACAAAATGTCAATATCCAGGTAAAAATAGTTGGGAGTCTCCAGACTTTGCGATCAAGATCCAGAAACGACGACGAAAAGCTTCAACGCCGTAACAGCATCCTCAAGGCTGCCAGAAAAATAATACTTTCAAAGGGTTATGAAAAAACCACCATGGATGACATCGCCCGGGCGGCGCAGTTAAGCCGGGGCCTGCTGTACGTTTATTTCAAAGACAAGGACGACATTCAGATGGGGCTATCGGTGATCGCCGGTGAAACCCTGTTTCAGCGCATGCAGCAGGCGGTGGCCACCACCGGCACCGGCATTGAGGCCATCAATGCCCTGGGTGAGGCCTACTATCAGTTCTATTTACAGGATCATGATCATTTTCAATGCCTTTGCATGCGCATGGGGATGGTGAACCCAAAACCCGCTAATCAAGAGAACCCCACCAGTACCCTGCTGGAAATGATGGCCGTGGAAGACAAACTGATGGCGCTGATGAGCTCGGCAGTGGAACAAGGGCTGGAAGACGGCACCATCGATCCGGACAAGGTGGAGAGCCCGCTGCAAACGGCCATGTTCCTGCGCGGCTCCCTGCATGGGGTGATCATGCTGCAGGATTCCGCCGGCAGCTCCCTGTTCGATCGCACCGCGCTGGACCGGGAAGAGCTGATCCGCTATGCCATGCGTATTGCCAGTGATGAATTGCGGGCCAAACCCCGGCGCTCTACAATGCCGGAATGAAGCCTGATCATGAGAAGCCAAAGCCACTGGTGGGCATCAGCAGTTGCCTGCTGGGCATGCGCGTGCGCTATGACGGCCAGGACAAGTTCAAGCCGGATATTCTGGCGCTGATCGCACCGCACGTTCGTTTGTTGCCCCTGTGCCCGGAAAGCATGGCGGGCATGGGTATTCCCCGAGCGCCGGTCAACCTTATCCAGCGCAATGGTGCAATTGAGGCGGTGGGCCGGGATGATCCCGGGCGCAACGTCAGCGCGCGCCTGCACACCATGGGCCGTATTGTCGGCAGAACCTACCCTGAGCTGTGTGGCTATATCGTGCAGAGCCGATCACCCTCCTGCGGTGCCGCTACGACGCCTGTCTATAATTCCGATCAAACACAGGTGATCCACACCAAAGGCAACGGTTTGTTTGTGGCGGCGCTGTTGGCGGCGCAGCCGGATTTACCGATTCTGGACGATCAGAATTTGGAGCCGGGCCCCATCGACAGGTTCCTGACGGCGGTCAACCAGCGCGCCCGGCTCCTTGCGAACAACAGCGTTTAAACCTTACCTGCCACCGCAGCGCGAAACAGTTGGGAATATTGCCCGGCGCTGAAGGCAATGGGGTTGCCCCCCGCCGCCGGATCCCGCGCCGACATGGCGCCCACCACATCCGCCTGCGTTGCATCAATATTCAGCGCGCTTAAGTCATTGGGTATGTTCACCTGGCGGCGCAACACTAACACCCACTGCAGAAAAGCATCAAAACCCGGCTCCGGCAGATCCAGATAACGGGCCAGACGGGTAATGCGCTCTTCCAGTACCGAGCGATTGGCCTGCAACACATAGGGCATCAGAATCGCGTTCAATGTGCCATGATGGGCATCGTACAATGCCCCCAGACTGTGAGCGATGGCGTGCATGGCACCCAGCCCCCGCTGGAATGCCGTGGCCCCCATGGCAGAGGCCACCAGCATCTGAGTACGGGCCTCCAGATCCTCACCGTTGGCCACCGCTCGCGGCAAAAACCCCTTCACCAGACGAATACCCTCCACCGCGATGCCCTCCGCCATGGGATGGTAGGCATTGGCACAATAGGCCTCCAGGCAGTGTGACAGGGCATCCATGCCGGTGGCGGCGGTGAGGCCGGCGGGTAACCCGGTGGTTAGGGTGGGGTCCAGGATGACTTTCTGCGGCAACATATTGGGATGAAATATGATTTTTTTGACCTTGTTGACCTCATCGGTGATCACCGACGAGCGGCCCACTTCCGAACCAGTACCGGCAGTGGTGGGTATGGCAACCACGGGCGCCATGCCCTCGGTGTTGACCCGGGTCCAGTTGTCGCCCACATCTTCAAACGCCCAGATGGGCTGCTCCTGGCCCACCATCAGGGCAATGGCTTTACCGGCATCCAGCGCCGAGCCGCCGCCCAGGGCAATAACACCATCGTGCTGGCCCTGACGGAAAGCGGCCACCCCGGCATCAACATTGACCGACGTGGGATTGCCTTTTACCTGACTGAACACACTGCTGTTCAAGCCGTTGCTGCGGCAATGCTCCAGCAGTTGCCCGGTCAAGGGCAGTGCCGCCAACCCCGGATCGGTGACCAGCAAGGGCGCGCCCATGTTGAGGTCCCGGCAACAGGCCACCACCTCCTGCCAACGCCCCGCCCCCACCAGTACCGCGGTGGGATAATTCCAGTTTGCCTGCCATGACGCCATCGCCTTCACACTCGCTTCAAATGAAATGATTTTGGACGGGTTACCTGTTCAAAGCCCACTACAGACAGGGTGCAACCGCGCCCGGAGTGTTTGACTCCGGTCCAGGCCAGGGCCGGGTCCAGGTAATCACAACGGTTGATAAAAAACGTGCCGGTTTGCAGGCGCTCGCCAATGGCGACACCTGCGGCCTCATCCTGGGTAAACACCGCGGCGGTCAAACCAAAGTCAGAATCGTTCATCAACCGGATAGCCTCCTCATCACCTGACACTTTCTGCACACCCACCACCGGACCAAAGGATTCTTCTGTCATGATACGCATGCTGTGATTCACCTGGGTCAGCAACTGCGGCGCCAGGTAAGGTGTTCCCGCCTGACTCATGGGAAACGCGGATTCGTCGATATGACAGCGCGCACCCTGTACCACCGCCTCCTGAATCTGCCCGCGCACAAAGTCCGCCGCGCTGGTTTTCACCAGGGGCCCAAGGGTGGTCTCCAGCTCATCGGATCGGCCCAACCGGTACTGCTGCACCAGTGCCACTGCCCGCTCCACAACCTCATCGAAAACGGCTTCGTGCACATAGATACGTTCAATACCGCAACAACTTTGGCCGGAATTAAAAAACGCACCATCCACCACAGCGGCCACGGCATAATCCAGATCGGCATCCGCCCGGATATAGGCGGGATCCTTACCCCCCAGCTCCAAGCCCACGTGTTTGAACTGTCCGGCCGCGGCCCGCTCCACCATGGCACCAGCGGGCACCGAACCGGTAAAGGCGATCTGGTCAATGGCCGGATGCGCAACCAACTGTTCGGTGTCGGCGTGACCCAGATGCAGGAACTGGAACACCCCGGCGGGCAGCCCCGCGGCAACAAACGCCCGGTGCAACTGCTCGGCGCACAACGGGGTTTGCGCCGAGTGTTTCAACAGCACCACGTTACCGGCCAGCAACGCCGGAATAATGCTGTTGATGGCCGTCAGGTAAGGGTAGTTCCACGGCGCAATCACCAACACGGTACCCAGTGGTTCGCGTTTGATGTAACGGGTAAAACCGGGTTGCTCTTCCAGCTCAATGGTGCGCAGCGCCTGCGGTGCAACCTCGATCATATACCGTGCCCGCTCTGCCAATCCACGCACTTCACCGGCGGCATACTGAAGCGGCCGCCCCATTTGCCAACAGATCTGCCGGGCGATTTCATCGCTGTTATCCAGGAAGGCATCCACCATGGCAGAACACAATTGCTGGCGTTGCGCCAACGCGGTACTGTGCCATTGCGGTTGTGCCAGTTGCGCGCGGGCCAGGGCAGCGTTGATTTCTTCCACTGATGCGTAATGCCGTTGGGCATACACACTGCCGTCCACCGGCGAGATAACCGAAAATTCTTTCATAGTGGCGCCTCAGACTGATCAGTTAGATAATTTCGAAGTAGCGCTTCAGTTCCCAATCGGTAATATGCTTGCGGAATTCCTGGGCTTCCCAGAGCCGGCTTGCCACATAGTGCTCTACAAACGCCTTGCCGAACAGATCCTGGGCCACCTGGGACCTGGCCAGTTTCCCCGCCGCCCGTTCCAGAGTTTCCGGTAATGCCAGATGATCGGGAAAATCCTGTTCATAAGCATTACCCTTCACCTGGGGTTCCAGTTGCAGCCGCTGTTCGATGCCCATTAAGCCGGAGCCCAAGGCCGCCGCCAGCGCCACATAGGGATTGGCATCGGCGGAGCCAAAACGGAATTCGACGCGCTGGGATTTCTCTGAGCCGGGAATCACCCGCAGCGACGTGGTGCGGTTTTCCACCCCCCAGGTAGCGTGCGTGGGCGCCCAGAAACCGGGCACCATACGACTGTAAGCGTTAACGGTTTGCGCATACATGGCGGTAAGCTCTGCCATGTATTTCTGCTGCCCCGCCACAAACTGTTTTTGCAGTTCACTCATGGTGTGTAAGGCACCGGCCTGATAAAACACCGGCTGGTGATGTTTGTTGTGCAGCGAAATATGGATGTGGCCGCTTTGCCCGGGATAGTCGTTGGACCACTTGGCCATAAAGGTGGCCATCATGTCGTGCCGTTGCGCCCACACTTTGGTGAAGGTCTTGAACAACAGCGCCTTATCCGCTGCTGCCATGGCCTCATCCACGGTAATGGCCGCCTCCAGCACACCGGGGCCGGTCTCGGTGTGCAGGCCTTCCAACGGGAAATCCATCTGTTCGCAGAGGGCCAGCAGCTCCTGATACAGTTCCGCATGCACCGAGTTACGCAGCACGGAGTAACCGAAAAAACCCGGCGTAATCGGCACCAGATTCTGATATCCCTTGGCCCGCACTGAATGGGGGGTTTCATTGAACAGAAAAAACTCGTATTCAAACGCGGCTTTGGCCTCAAACCCCATGGCACCGGCCATATCCAGAATGCGTTTCAACAAACCCCGTGGACAAATGGCTGCAGCCGCCGACTCAAACTCGGCCAGAAAAAACAGCATGCCCGGCTCGGCGTACACATCCCGGCAACTGTGTGGCACGATACGCACCGGCGCATCCGGATAACCGGTCTGCCAGCCGGTGTATTGAACGTTCACCCCTTCGTAAAGCTGGTCATTGCTGTCCCAGCCCAACACTACATCACAGAATCCGAAGCCTTTATCCAGTGCGGAAAAAAATTTCTCCCGGCTCATGTACTTGCCCCGGATAATACCATCGAGATCCGCAACACCCACTTTCACATGGGTCAGCTCGCGCTCCTGTACAATGGCTTTGGCCTGCTCAATGGTATGAACGTTTCGTGGATCCATAGGCGCGGACATCAGCAAGCTCCTCCCGGGCTATTGTTCTGATTGGATTATCACCACTATAGCGCAATCTTACTTGAGATAGACGTGACAATCAGATGAAAACGCGGCGTTGGCGGCATGCTTATTCCAGATACGTGTAACCGGTCAAACCTTCCCGCAGTTCCTTCAGGAACGCCGCCTGCTCGCCACGACTGAGATCCGTCAACACCAGCTGTTCATGAATCTGTTGCTGCAGGTGCATGGTATCGAACTGTACATAACGCAGAATGTGATCCACGGTGTCCCCTTTCAGGGTATTGATAAAACGGAACCCACCATTACCATCCAGCGCCACATCCACGGCATCGGTGTCACCAAACAGGTTGTGCATGTCACCCAGTATTTCCTGATAGGCCCCCACCATAAAAATCGCCAGGGACATCCCCTGCTGATCATGCCACTCCGGCAGCGGCAAGCTGGTGGCCAAATCATGAGTATCCACGTACTGGTCAATTCTGCCATCGGAATCACAGGTAATATCCTGCACCACACCACGCCGTGTTAAGGGCTGATCCAATCCGGCAATGGGCAGTACCGGAAACACCTGGTTAATCCCCCAGGCATCGGGGATGGATTGAAACAGGGAGAAATTCAGGAACACCTTGTCCGCCAGCTTTTCATTGAGCTCGTTGAGAATATCCTGATGGGCGCGGGATGACAGGTCCAGCTTAAGCTTCAGTGCCTGGCAGGCCGCGCCATAGATTTCTTCCGCCTGGGCCTTGTGGGGCAGGCTCAGCACACCGTGGGTATACATATCCTGGGCCTCACCCAAACGGTACAGAACCTCGTGATACAACTCCGACAGAGAGCGGCTGCGTTTTGCCCACTCGATCTCATGAAAGCAGCGCGCCAGCTCTTGCAGCACCACCGGTGAATCCACGTTGGGCTCGGTGGGCTGCCGCGCGGCCGGGCTTTCCACCCCGATCACGTTGCTCACCAATACCGCATGATGGGCCGTCAAGGCCCGCCCGGATTCCGAAATCACGTCCGGTAACGGCAAACCATCCCGCTGACACACTTCATGCAGGGCCAGCAGGATGTTATAGGCATACTCTTCCATGGAATAATTCATGGAACAAAAGCTGCGGGAGCGGGTGCCTTCGTAATCCACACCCAGCCCCCCGCCCACATCCACCACCTGCACCTGGCAGCCGGCTTCGCGCAGGGCCGAATAATAGCGGGCAGCCTCTTTCATACCACTTTGGATATCGCGGATATTGGAGATCTGAGAGCCCAGATGAAAGTGCAGCAATTGCAGGCGATCCAGTGCGTTGTGCTCGTTGAGGGTGTGGATCACCTGCAGTATCTGGGTGGCGGATAACCCGAACTTGGATTTTTCACCGCCGGTATTCTGCCAGTTACCCTTGCCGATGGAGCTGAGGCGGGCGCGCAAACCAATGCGCGGCTTAACCTGCATGGCGCTGGCCTCATCCAGCACCAGCTGCAGTTCGCTCATCTTTTCCACTACGATGTAGACTCTGCGCCCCATCTTTTCACCAATCAGGGCCAGGCGCACGAATTCGCGATCCTTGTAGCCGTTGCATACGATAACCGAGTCGCCCCGGCTCAAGGCCAGCACCGCCATCAGTTCAGGCTTGCTGCCGGCTTCCAGCCCCACACCACAGCGCGGATCCTGAACCCCGCCATTATAGATTTCCTCCACCACGCGGCGCTGCTGATTCACTTTGATGGGGTACACCGCCGTGTAGCGCCCTTTATAATCCAGGGTATCCATGGCGCGCACAAACGCCATGCTGAGTTTGCCCACCCGATCCCGCAGAATATCCACAAAACGCAACAGTAACGGGGTCCGCATACCGGCATCCTGTGCCGCCGCCACGATCTCCTGCAGGGGCACCTTGACGGCAGTGGTGCCTACGCCCAGCAACCCCTGCTCGTTAATGTCAAAATAGCCGTCGCTCCAGTTATCGATACTGTAAGTGTCACGGGCGGTGTTGATGATGCTGCTGTCAGACATGTGGTGGGGTTCCAGATTGCAGATTAGGGCGAAAGGACGTTATTGTAGACCTATACGCCTCGCGTCAAAAGCGCTTGGTAATCTGTCCATTTTGAGTTATTTTGCGCGCCGCATCCAACCCCATTTAATCGGGAGCTACACCCCATGAGCGAATCTTCCAAAGGCAACTGGTTCACTGAGATATTTGGTGAAGAAGGCACCTCTTTCGGCCTTGAAATCACCGAGAAACTGCATGCAGAACAAACCCAGTACCAATATTTGGAAGTCTATAACACCCGCACCTTCGGCAAGCTGATGGTACTGGACGGTTGTGTCATGCTGACCAGCCGGGACAACTTTCTGTATCACGAGATGATGACCCATCCGGCACTCTTTACCCACCCCAACCCGAAAACCGTCGCCATCATCGGTGGCGGTGACTGTGGGACTTTGCGGGAAGTTCTGAAACACGCCGGTGTGGAGAAGTGCACCCAGATCGATATCGATGAACGGGTGACCTGGGCCTCCCAACAGTGGTTTCCGGAATTGTGTGAGTCCAACACCGACCCGCGGGCAGAGCTACTGTTCGATGACGGCATTGCCTGGGTCAAAAACTGTACACCGGGCAGCATGGACCTGATCATCATCGACAGCACCGATCCGGTGGGTCCGGCGGAAGGCCTGTTTGCAGTGGATTTCTACCGGGATTGCCTGCGGGCTCTGAAACCGGAAGGTCTGCTGGTACAACAGAGTGAATCCCCCCTGCTGCACAGTAACAGCATCATCAAAAAAATTCATGAGGATATGGCCGCTGCCGGCTTTCATCAATGCCACACCCTGCCGTTCCCGCAACCGGTTTATCCCACCGGCTGGTGGTCCTGCACCATGGCCAGCCCGCAGGGTTCGGTCACCCAGTTCCGGGAACAGGACGCGGCCGAGAAACCATTTGCCACCCAATACTACAACCTGGGCATCCACAAGGGCGCCCTGGCGTTACCTGAATTCATGAAGCGGGATCTGGGCAAGTAAGCGCAACAACGTCACCACCGGCGGGGCTCAGGCCTCGCCGCATTCTTCCTTATATTGCTGCTTGAGGCGGGCCCGATAGGCATCGGCCTGATCTTCACTCATGTACTCCCGGGTGCCGTCCTCTTTTTCATCATAGAAGTGGGTGTACTGATCAATGTAACCAAGCCGGTTTTTGAAGCGGGTGCAGTACTGCGCATGCTCTTCGGCTTCACGGGCCACTTGGGCTTGCTGGGCCTCCTTTGCCAGACGTTCTTCCTCGAGCATCTTAACCAGCTTTTTTTGCCGCTGCAGCCGCTCAAAATCGGACAGATCACGGCTGGGAGCAGGCTCTTCCGCCTGCGGCAGGTCTATTTTCTCCACCGCGCCCTGATCCGGCGCCCGGTCGGAAAAATGCACCTTGCCACTTTCATCCACCCAGCGGTAGACCTCCGCCTGCGCACTCGCCGCAAACAACATCCCCAGGCCAATCACCACTGATTTCAAACATTCCATGGGCCACAATCTCATACGGTTATCCTGCTCTGCTATCACTCCCCCCTGAATTCACCAACATTATAAAAGTGATGGCAACCTAACACTATTTTCCCTCTGTATTAAAGCATTGGCTTTTCGTTGAGTAATGGCCGCCTTGTGTAACGCTCTACCAGGAAGGAAACAAGCACAAAAAAAGCCCCGGCACTGCCGGGGCTTTTAGCGGAGGGGAGAAACCCAGTAAGGCGCAGCGGTTAGCTGCGTCCTACGCGACGACGAGCCGCACCCAGGCCCAACAGACCCAGTGCCAGCAGACCGATTGATGCGGGTTCAGGCACGGCAACACCATCTTCAACGGTGTTTACCAACAGGCTGACATACTCAATGGCGAAATCATTATCGCCGTATCGGAAAGCCGATGCCTGAATGCCCACGTTACCCCAACCTTCGCCGCTCAAAGCTGCCAGCTGGTCATCACTCAGGTCAAATTCAACGGTGTAATCCGTGCTGCACAGCATGCAGTCTGTGCCATTCCATGTGTAGCTGCCCAAGCTGAACAGTTCCGCTCCGGTCTGAGTGTTCCAGGCAGTCAGGCTTACGGTGGTTTCTTCGTATTTCCAATCTTCGGAATACATGCCCAGAGTCAACAGGCCTGAATCCCAGGCGCCGAATGCGCCGGAAGCGTCATTGGTCAGAGTCAGGGCTGAATCGGTACCCACGCCGTAGGTGGCGTTGTCATACCACATATCAAAACCAAAGGTATAGGTTTCCCCTTCCCATACGTTCTGATAGCCCTCATAGGACTCATAATACGGCGCAGCCATAGCTGCAGACGCAGATACGGTCAGTACCGCTGCGGCCGCTAAAGTTTTAACAGTCTTCATCATCATTACATCCTCAAAATAAGCGGGAACCCCCAACACCACCTTATTTAGCAATAAACAGGCCAATAAAAATACTCATATATATCAACAAGTTAAAACATCTAACGGAGTTAGGTGTTAAGTATGTCGACAATATCGTGAACCAGATCACAGTTTGAAGTGAAATACGGAGCAAAAAAAAGGCTCCCGAAGGAGCCTTTTTCGATCTTGGGTAGGATCTTGCTGATTATTTACCGCTACCGGTAAATTCCGGATACGCTTCCATACCACACTCAGCCAAGTCCACACCTTCGAACTCTTCCTCTTCGGATACCCGGATACCCAGTACCGCTTTCAGGATGGCCCACACAATCAGGGACACAATGAACACCCAGAAGAAGATAGTCAGGGCACCGATGATCTGGCCGCTGAAGCTCACGCCGTCGTTGGTCAGCGGTACCAGCAACAGACCCAACAGACCGCAAGTGCCGTGTACAGAAATGGCACCCACAGGATCGTCGATTTTCAGCTTATCCAGCGCCAGGATACTGAACACAACCAGCACACCACCAGCGGCACCGAACAGCGTTGCTTCCAGGGCGGTCGGGGTGGAGGGTTCTGCAGTAATGGCCACCAGACCGGCCAGGGCACCGTTCAGCAGCATGGTCAGGTCAGCCTTGCCAAACAGCAGGCGGGCGGTGATCAGGGCAGCGATGGAGCCACCGGCCGCCGCGGTATTGGTGTTCAGGAACACCATGGCCACAGAGTTGGCGTTAGCGATATCACCCAGCTTCAATACGGAACCGCCGTTGAAACCGAACCAGCCCATCCACAGAATGAAGGTACCCAGTGTTGCCAGCGGCAGGTTGGCACCCGGGATCGCGTTGACTTGTCCGTTAGCGCCGTACTTACCCTTACGGGCACCCAGCAACAGCACACCGGCTAAGGCAGCAGCAGCACCGGCCATGTGCACGATACCGGAACCCGCGAAATCAGAGAAACCCAGGTCACCCAGGTTGTACATGCCGAACACGTCGGCACCATTCCAGGTCCAGCTGCCTTCCATTGGGTAGATGAAACCGGTCATCACCACGGCAAAGGCCAGGAACGCCCACAGCTTCATTCGCTCAGCAACCGCACCGGATACGATGGACATGGCGGTAGCAACGAACACAACCTGGAAGAAGAAATCAGAAGCACCGGAATAGATGGAGCCGCCTTCAAAACCGTCTTCACGGCCGGCAAACTCACCCAGGGTGGCGGCCACGTCGACATCGGCGATGCCGGACAGGAACACACCGCCGTCGTACATGATGTAATAACCGCACACCAGATACATGATGCAGGAGATGGCAAACAGAGCCACGTTTTTGGTCAGGATTTCGGTGGTGTTCTTGGAACGAACCAAACCGGATTCGAGCATGGCGAAACCTGCCGCCATCCACATTACGAGCGCGCCGCACACCAGGAAGTAAAAGGTGTCCATCGCATATTGCAGGTGAAAAATATTGTTTTCCACGGTCTTGCCTCCGCAAAATTAAAAATAAATAGGCATGGATTTTTAGGGTGAAACTGTTTTAGATCGCGTCAGTACCGGTTTCGCCAGTACGGATACGAATCGCCTGTTCCAGAGGCGTAACAAAGATCTTGCCGTCACCGATTTTGCCGGTGTTGGCAGCCTTGCTGATGGACTCGATCACCTGGTCCAGCAGGTCATCGGAAGCCGCAACTTCAATTTTTACTTTGGGCAGGAAATCCACCACATATTCTGCTCCACGATACAGCTCAGTGTGGCCTTTCTGTCGCCCGAAGCCTTTCACTTCAGTAACAGTAATACCCTGAACCCCAATTTCAGACAGTGCTTCACGCACGTCATCGAGTTTGAATGGTTTGATTACAGCAGTAACCAGTTTCATAAGAACATCTCCTATTAATGCTCGAAAGCTTAAATTGCTACGGTCCCGTTATTCGCAAATCAGTGCAATCGCCCAGCATGCTGCCCAATCGCGGAACATGCACAGGTGTTAGCACAAACCATGCCTATTAGTTTTAATTGCGAAGAATCAAGCGTTTAACCCTAAAACGCTAGGGTTTTACCGCCATGATGGCACCATTATATCGCACCAAAAGCATGCACGCTGCGCCAAATGAAGGCTTCATTATGGTGCGCGTGTGTTTTCCTGACGCATTTTGGTGACTCCCCAAAGGGGCGTGATACACTGCCGCCTAGATCATGAAGGAGCTATCATGAACCGTCAGGAAAACTTAGTAAACCGCATTTTGGAATTGGTGCAGGAACGCCTGCCCCAGGATATTGGTGAACTGGGACAGGATTTACGTCATAACCTGGGCGCGGTGATCCGGGAATCGCTGGCCCGCATGGATCTGGTCACCCGGGAAGAATTTGACGTTCAAACCAAGGTGCTGGCCCGCACCCGAGCGCGGCTGGAAGACCTGGAAAAACAGGTTTCAGCACTGGAACAAGGCCCGTCCGGGCCGGATAGCCCTGTAAAAAATGCCGACTGAGTGGCTGTTTATCGCCTGATATTTGGCTAGTATACTGCCTGTAATACCACCCATAGAAAACAGCTCCTAAGGAGAACACCGTGAGCCAAGCAAACGCATTACAACAATGGGTCGCCCGCCTGCTGGCAGCCACCATGGTCGTGGTCAGCATATTGAGTGCAAGCGCCCAGGCAGCCATGATTCCCACCCAGAAAATGCTGTCGGATGCAGACCGCGAATCCACCCGGGCCCAGGTATTGGCCGTGCTGGATCAGCAACAGGCCCGTGACACCCTGCTTAGCCTGGGGGTTGACCCGGCGGATGTGGAACAGCGTGTGGCAGAAATGACAGCAGACGAACTGCAGGCCTTCAGCACCCAGGTTGAAGAGATGCAGGCCGGCGGCAGCGTGGTCGGCTTTGTGGTGCTGGTGTTTGTGATTCTGATCGTGCTGGATCTGCTCGGTACCACCAATATTTTCCCAGCTATCAAGCCTGTCAACAATCAGTGATCCGACTCGTTTTGGGGCTCAGCCTGCTGCTGGCAGGCTGTTCCCTGAACCCTCCATTCACCATTGATCCCACCCTTTCGCAACGCATCCCGCCCAGCGCCGAGATCATCGACACCCCATTTATAGAGCAGGCCGATTTTCAGTGCGGGCCGGCGGCCCTGGCCATGGTACTCAATTATTACCAGGCAGGCGTGCAACCGCAGCAACTGGCGGCCCAGGTATTCACCCCCAAAGCCCGGGGCAGCTTCCCGGTGGAGATGGACATCGCCAGCCGCCGCCAGGGTTTCATCAGTTACCCGGTGGATTCCCTGGACCAGTTACTGGAGGAATTGGCCACCGGGCACCCGGTGCTGGTGCTACAGAACCTGGGCATAGACTGGTTGCCGCAATGGCATTTCGCGGTGGCAGTGGGCTATAACCTGCAGACCCGGGAACTGGTGCTGCGCTCCGGTGACCTGAAACGGCGCATCACCCCGTTAACCGTGTTTGACAACACCTGGCAGCGCAGTGAACGCTGGGGCCGCGTGGTACTGCCACCGGACCGGGTTCCCGGCACGGCAGACCCGGTCCGCTATACAACGCTGATCCACGGCCTGGAGCAAATCGGGCATCAGGCATTGGCGCAACAGGCCTATACCAGCGCGACCCGGGCCTGGCCGCAATCCCCTGCCCCCCGCTTTGCCCTGGCCAACCTGTTGCTCACTACTGAACAGGCCGATGCCGCCTCCGCACACTATCAGCAGTTGCTGTCACAACACCCCCGGCTGACCCAGGGGTGGAACAATTATGCCTATGCCCTGCGCGCGCAGGGTTGTCTGGAACAGGCTGAGCGGGCAGCCCACTGCGGGCTGCAACTGGCGCCCCAGGATACCAACTTGCGGGACACAGTGGCGGAAATGAGCCGGCGGCCATCCGGCCAATCACCCCGGCCCTGCCCCCCCATTCAATGCCCGGCGCCTGCACGCAGCGACCTGCAATAGCCCGCATCCGGCCTGTAAAAGAGGCATACCCCAGTTCCAGCGGCTATATTTAACGGACTGACAACATAAGAATTAGAATCGGACATCAGGTTTGCATCCAACATCTCCCTACACCCGCCTGGCCCCCTTGGCCTGGCTCATGGTTCTGTGCTGTTCCTGGCTGCAGGCAGCAACCATTGATGCCTCGGTTAATCTGGGTCGGATTGAACTGGGCGATCAGGTACGTTATCTCGAAGATCCCGGCGGCACACTCACCTATGATGACATCCGGCACCGGCAGGACTGGACACGCAATGACGCGTCCACGTTCTCCCAAGGTTACAGCACCTCTGCCTGGTGGCTGAGCCTCGAACTGCAGAACCCTCAACCGCAGACATCCTGGCTCCTGGAATTTGCCTACCCGGTTTTGGATCACCTGCAGGTCTATGTCCGGTACGAAGACGGACGCCTGCAGGAATTTATCCTGGGTGACAAGCTACCCTTCTGGTCCCGCCCGATCCAGCATCACAACTTTCTGGTGCCGTTGACCCTGGACACCGGCACCAAGGCGCAGGTTTATGTCCGGGTTGAAAGCACCAGTTCACTGATGGTGCCCATCATTCTGTGGGATGAGAACAACTTCCACACCCTGCAGGTGGGGCCCACCATCATGCACGGCATTTATTACGGCGGCCTGCTGATTATCGCCTTGTATAACCTGCTGATCTATTTTGTCCTGGGCGAACGGGCCTACCTGTATTACGTCAGCTATATCGTAAGCCTTGCGCTGTTTGTGGCGGGCCTGCAAGGCTGGAGTTTTATGTTTCTGTGGCCCAATGCCACCCAATGGAATGACCAGTCCATTCTGGTGTTTCTGGCCAGTTGTATTTTGTTCGCCGTGTTGTTCACCCGGCGTTTCCTGGCCACCGACAAGCCGTTTCAACCCTGGGCCAACGGCTTTTTCTTTGGCTTCACATTGCTCTGTTGCGGCGCCATCGTGGCGAGTTTTTTTACCACCTACACCCATGTGATCAGTATTCTGGTGCCGGTGGCCCTGGTGGCGTGCGTCATGGGATTGATAATCGGCATCGTGGCCTGGTTTGAGAAACGGCCGTCTGCACCCTACTACACGTTGGCCTGGGCTGCGCTGTTCGCCGGCGGTATCGTCATCGTCCTCAGTAAAAGCAATGTCATTCCCACCAACCTGTTCACCGAGTACGCTCTGCTGATCGGCTCACTACTGGAAGCCTTACTGTTGTCGTTTGCGTTGGCCGAGCGCATCAACAAGGAACGCTCCCTGCGCATCGAAGCGCAATCCCTGGCTCTGCAGACACAGCGCCAGGCCAACGAGGCACTGGAACAAAGAGTGGCCGAACGCACTGTGGAACTGGAGCAGGCCAACCAGAAGCTGAAGACATTAAGCGATACTGATCAGCTGACCGGCCTCAAGAACCGGCGTTACCTTAACCAGTACCTGGAAGATGAGTTCGCCCGCTGCATTCGTTACCAACACAGTATTGCCATTTTAATGATTGATATTGATCACTTTAAATCCGTGAATGACAACTACGGCCATCTGGCGGGTGATCAATGCCTGAAGGTGGTGGCAGAGCAGATACAGGCATCCAATCGGGCCCCCACCGACCTGGCGGCGCGCTACGGTGGCGAGGAGTTCTGTTTTGTCCTGCCGGAAACCGATAGCGAGGGGGCCACAGTCGTCGCCCAGCGGGTATTGCAACAAATTGAAAACACCGTTATTCCGCTGGAATCCGGTAATCTGAGGGTGACCTGCAGTGTAGGCCTCTATGCCGGTATTCCCAACTCACCTAAAGACGTTAACCTGTTTGTGAACCGGGCTGACGCGGCACTCTATCAGTCAAAACAAAACGGCCGCAATTGCCTAACCAGCTTCAGTGAGGCAGGTTCGGATTAGTATTGCACGTTTTTTGGGCAGCTGCGGGGCTCTGTTCTATAGTTATTAATTAACGACAACCGACGCAGCAGCAGCATGGTCAACCCTCAAAACAGCAAAAGTCTCCGCCATCTCTATTGGGGCCTGATACGGCTGCTGCTGATCGGTGTGTCATTATTTTCCTGCGGTGTTTCTGCACAAAACAGCCTTGATATCGGCAGTAATTTCCGGCAACAGGATGCCGGCCTGTACACGCTCCATTACCTGGACCCAACCGGTGAGCTGACCGTCAATGACATACGTCGCTTGCCTGAGGAGCAGTGGAGCATCCCCCAGGCAGAAACACCCTCTTATGGTTTTAGCCGTGATGCCCTGTGGATCAAGCTTGACCTGACAAGCAGCGCACCAGCGGATGTAGAGCTGGTACTGAACATCGCCTATGCGGCGCTGGATCAGATTGACGTCTTTATCGAGAATAACGATCGGTTTACCCATTACTACCGTACCGGTGACACCTTTCCGTTTGCCTACCGCCCTATAAAAAATCACCAGTTTGTTTTTCCCTTCCACGCCTATTCAAGCATACAACATACGATTTATATGCGGGTGCAGACCCAGGGTGCGCTGCAGGTTCCTATTAGTGTCTGGAACCTAGTGTCTGGAACCGCAATCACTTCTTTGAAGATCAACAACCATTATGGGTGGCTGAAAGCATCTATTACGGTGTCATGGTGGTGATGATCATCTACAACCTGTTTATTTTCAGCATTGTGCGTCATCCCAGCTATGTGTTGTACGCCTGCGTTGCGTCCAGCAGTTTCCTGTTTAACGCTGCTATTCAGGGTTTCGGTTTCCAATATCTCTGGCCCTGGCTACCCGCTATCAACACCTGGGCCATCCCCGCCAGCATCGCGCTGTTCGGCTGCTCCAGCATGTTGTTTGCCATCTCGCTGCTGGACATCAAGCGGCGTGCTCCGCGCTTGTACAAAGTAAAACTGTTGTTTTTCAGTGTCTGGGCCACTCTCCTGGCAAGCAGTTTCGTGCTGCCGTACCATAGCAGCATTGTGCTGACTTCCGGTTTCGGTGTCGCCAGTGCCTGCATCAGTGTTTTCACCGGGTTTTACATGCTGTATGCGGGGCAACGGGTGGCGCGCTACTACTGCCTGGCATTTACCTGCCTCATCGCCTCCTGGATGATCACGGCCCTGAGCAAATTCGGTGTTATTCCCAGCACCGTGCTGATCGAACACGCCATTCAGATTGGTTCCTCGCTGGAAATCATCCTGTTGTCGTTTGCGCTGGCGGATCGCATTAATATGGAACGATTAGGCAGGGAGCAGGCGCAAAAACAGGCTCTGGAAAGCGAGCGCCGCGCCGCGCAGGAACAGGCCCGCTACCTGGAACTGAAAATGAATTCAGAAATTGAAGAGGTGAAAACCCGCGAAAAAATCCTACGCGCCGAAGAAACCAGTAAAGCCAAGAGCGATTTTCTGGCCACCATGAGCCATGAGATCCGCACTCCCATGAACGGCGTATTGGGGATGGCCGCGCTACTGCAGGATGCGGATTTATCACCGGCCCACCGACATTATGTTGATGTGATTGCCAGCTCCGGCAAAGCACTGCTCAATATCATCAATGACATTCTCGATTATTCCAAAATCGAAGCCGGTAAACTGGATATCGAACACATCGACTTCGACCTGGATCAGTTATGCCTGGAGTGCGCCTCCGTATTCTCTGTCACCGCGGAAGACAAAGGCCTGGAGCTGCTCTGCTCTTTGACCCCCGGCACACCGACGTTTATCAACAGCGATCCAACCCGCTTGCGGCAGATCATTCTCAATTTGATGGGCAACGCGTTCAAGTTCACCAACCAGGGCCGCATCAGTTTACGGGTCAGCGAAATACCGGAGCAGCGCGACGGCAAACGGCATGTGCTGAAATTTGCCATTACCGACACCGGTATCGGGATTAGTCACGACAATCAATTAAACCTGTTTGAAGCGTTTTCGCAGGCGGATAACAGCGTCACCCGCCAATACGGCGGCACTGGATTGGGCCTTAGTATTTCCAAACGCCTCGCTCATCTGATGGGGGGGCAAATTGGTGTTGAAAGCCAGGAGGGGGAAGGCAGCTGTTTCTGGTTCACCATTCAATGCGAGTTAGCCGACGCAAAATTCACCCGTGCCAACATCGTGTCACTGACACCTTTGAAAGGTAAAAAGCTGTTGATTGTGGATGATTCACCGGAGTTCACCCGTGTGATCAAGGAACAAACCGAAGCCTGGGGTATGCGGCCCTCGGTGGCCTACTACGGTGAAAAAGCACTGCAGATGTTGCGGGAAGCCTCCCAGGCCGGTGATCCTTTCGAACTGGTGACCCTGGATATGAACATGCCCGGTATGAACGGTGTGGAATGTTCCCGCCTGATCCAGGCCTCCGCTGACATTGCCGAATGCCACCGCATTCTGTTAACAGCCATGCGCAATACTCCGCCTGCCGCTGACCTGAAGACGGCAGGCATCGATATGACCATCCAGAAACCGGCCTCCGTACGGGGGCTGCGCCAGGCGCTCATGAGTGTGCTGCAACAACCCGCCACCGAGCACGAGCCATCGCAGAATCCTCCCTTCATGCCGCTGTCGGAAAAGCGCGTATTGGTGGTGGAGGACAACACGGTCAATCAGATGGTGATCACCAGCATGCTGAAAAAACTGGGTATGCACACCAGCGTGGCCTGCAACGGCGAGGATGCGGTGACGCTCTACACCAGACACCACCGGGACTTTGATCTGATCCTGATGGACTGTGAAATGCCGGTGATGGATGGTTACGAAGCCAGCAAACGCATTCGTCAGTGGGAACAGGAAACCAACCACGGCCCCATTCCCCTGCTGGCGCTGACCGCACACGCCCTGCCTGAGCATACGGCGAAAGCGCTGCGCTCGGGTATGAATGATCACATCGCCAAACCCGTGGATTTCACTATGTTGAAGGAAAAGCTGGTGGAGTTTCTGCTGGCGGGCGACTCGGACCAGGCCCGTGGCTGACGCTTGATTATCAGCCCTCTGTTTTCCCGGTAGCTGTCTATATACGGATAGCTATCATTCGGAGGGAACCCCCCATGGCCCTGGCCATCGTCAAAACCCGAGCCCGTGTAGGCATGAACGCCCCGGAGGTTACCGTGGAGGTGCACCTGTCCAACGGTCTGCCCGCCTTCAATATTGTGGGCCTGCCGGACGCTGCAGTCCGCGAAAGCAAGGAACGGGTGCGCAGCGCCATTCTCAATTCCGAGTTTGATTTTCCCCAGCGCCGCATCACCATCAACCTGGCGCCCGCCGACCTGCCGAAAGACGGCGGTCGCTTTGATCTGCCCATTGCCATCGGCATTCTGGCGGCCTCCGAGCAAATTCCGGCAGCGGCTTTGGAACAAACAGAATTTGTCGGGGAACTGGCATTGTCCGGCCAGCTGCGACCGGTGGAGGGCGTGCTGACGGCCGCCATCGCCGCCACGGAGCACCAACACAGCCTGTTCGTTCCGGCGGCGAACGCCGCTGAAGCCGCCGTGCCCAGACACAGCCGGATTTTCCCCTGTGGTCACCTGATTCAGGTGTGCGGCAACCTCAAACAACCGGCGTCGGCGCAACCATTTCAGAGCGCGGACCCAAAAGACGCAGAGCCCGGCATGGACTATCCCGACCTGGCGGACGTGAAGGGCCAGCACCAGGCCAAGCGCGCGTTGGAAGTGGCCGCAGCCGGCAAGCATAATCTGCTGATGATGGGCCCCCCGGGTGCCGGTAAATCCATGCTCGCCGCCCGCCTGCCGGGCATTCTGCCGCCTATGACCGATGCAGAGATGATGCAAACGGCAGCCATTCACTCCGTATCCCGCATCAACTCAAGGCCGCTGTTTCAACGGCCCATCAGAACCCCCCACCACACCGCCTCCGGGGCCGCCCTGGCCGGCGGTGGCAGCAACCCCAAACCCGGTGAAATTTCCCTGGCACACAACGGCATCCTGTTTCTGGATGAGCTGCCCGAGTTCCCCCGCAAAGTACTGGAAGTACTGCGGGAACCTCTGGAAAGCGGCGAGATCGCGCTTTCCAGGGCCGCTCAGCAGATCACGTACCCGGCCAATTTTCAGCTGATTGCCGCACTGAACCCGTGCCCCTGCGGCCACCCCGACAAGCCGCCGGAAGGCTGTAACAACCCTCAACTGTGCTGCAACAAATATCAGAGCAAGCTCTCCGGGCCGCTGCTGGACCGCATCGACATGCACATTCAAGTGGATGCCCTGCCCATCAGCGAGCTGCAACATCATGAGCGGGGTGAGTCCAGCGACAGCGTGCGGGATCGGGTCAGCAGTGCCCGGCAGATTCAGTTACAGCGTCAGGGTTGCCCCAATCACGACCTCAGCGCCAAACAACTGGATACGGTGTGCGCTTTGAGCGAGAACGATACCCGCTTCCTGCAAACGGCGGTGGAGCGACTGGGGCTGTCCGCCCGCGGTTACCACCGTATCCTGAAGGTGGCACGCACCCTGGCGGACCTGGAACACAGCGCCGCCATCAGCAAGCGCCACCTCACTGAAGCGCTGTCCTACCGGGCTTTGTTTGCCGTTTAGCGGGAGCGGTACGTGCCGGCAACCAGGCAGCATTCCATTTCAAATTTATTGAGCATACGCTCAATATAATGTAGGCTTTCCCTTGTCATGGGCGCTTTGCATTGGCAAACTGACCAACCAGTCACAGAATAAGAACTCACATTCCAGAGGGGACCGCTATGGACCTGGGCAAGAACGCCACCATCCGCCTGCAGCCGGAAGACGAATACATGCATCCCATTGAAGCCGCCTCCAACTTCAATGAAAGCATGTACATCAACCTGTTTGATCATCAGCAGCAGTGCGGCGGTTGGTTTCGGGTGGGCAATCGCCCCAACGAAGGCCATGCCGAAATGTCTTTTTGTTTTTATCTGCCCGATGGCAAGGTGGCGTTTATGTTCCAGCGCGCGCCCATCAGCAACAACAATGCCCTGGCCGCCGGCGGCATGAAGTTTGAAGTGGTTGAGCCCTTCAAAACGCTCAAGGTGCGCTACGAGGGCACGGTTGTGTTGCTGGCAAATCCACAGGATATGGAAAACCCGAAAGCGGCGTTCAGCAACAATCCAACCCATCCCGCCCACGCCGAGATCACCTTCAACGGTATGACCCCGGTGTACGGAGGTGAAGCGGTGGATGAAAACGGCAACCCCATCGAGGAAGATCCGGATGAATCCTTTGCCCGCGGCCACTACGAACAACACATGACCGGCAGTGGTTGGGTCACCATCGGTGGCCAGCGCTTTTCGCTCAGCGGCTTTGGCCTGCGCGATCATTCCTGGGGGCCGCGCTATTGGCAGAACCTGTACTGGTATCGTTGGCTGCCCATGGTGTTCAATGATCAGTTCGCCGTTAATGTCTCCATCGTGCGCATGGCCAGCGGGCGCCACCATGTGTGGGGCATGGTGTACGACTGCCGCAACGGCGGCCCGGCGGAATACGACTTGATCGAACAGGCCGAAATGCGTTCGGTGCTGGATGAGCACCATCAGGCCCAATCCCAACAGGTCAGCCTGACCACCGTCAGTGGCCGCCGCTATCAGTTAAATGGAACTGCGCTGGCCTTGATCCCGCTGCGCAATCGACGCCAGACCGACAGCGGTGAATGGCGCAGCACACGCATCACCGAAGCCATGAGCCGATTTGAGTGCGATGGCGTAACCGGTTATGGCATGTCGGAATACCTGGATCAGATGGTGGACGGCAAGCCCGTCGGCATTGCCTGCTGAGGCCATCACCATGATACAACCGCACACGCTGCAACAGGCCCTGCAACCCATTGTGGCCGATACCGTGGATAAGCTTTGTCTGATCAAGCAATGCACCCGGCTTACCGCCGGGGCCTCGGCGGCCACCTGGCTGATTGCAACCAACCTGCAACCGCTGATACTAAGGCTGGAAGCCGGTGGCGAGCAATTCGGTACCTGTGTGGGCAAAACCATGGAAGCCAAAACCCAGCAGGCCGCCGCCGGTGCCGGGGCGCCGGTGGCACAGGTTTACCATATCCTGGAACAGCATCCGCAACTGGGCAACGGTTACCTGATGCAGGCACTGAGCGGCGAATCCCTGGCACCCAAAATTCTGAAAGCCCCGCACCTGCAGGCAGCCCGTGATCAGCTCACCACCCAGTGTGCCCGGGCGCTGGCACAGATCCACCGTATCGACACCGGCACGCTGCACTTTCTTCCGGTGCAGGATGCGGCCACCCAGTTGCATGACCTGCTGCAGATGCATCGCGGTTTCGGTGAAACACTGCCGGTGTTCAGCCTGGCGTTTCGCTGGCTGCAGGACAACATCCCCCCCTGCTCCCGACACACACTGGTGCACGGCGATTTTCGCCTGGGCAACCTGTTGGTGAATGAAGATGGTTTGAACGGCATTCTTGATTGGGAACTGACGCATCTGGGGGACCCGATGGAGGATCTGGGTTGGCTCTGCGTGCGCGCCTGGCGCTTCAGCCAGCCGGAGAAAGCCGTCGGTGGTTTTGGTGATCGCAGTACATTGTTTGCCGCCTACACTACCGCCAGCGGCGTTAGCGTGAACCCAAACCACGTGCGCTATTGGGAGCTGTTCGGCACCCTCAAATGGGGCGTCATCTGCCAGTATCAGGCCCATCGCTATCTGAGCGGACAGGTGCGCTCGGTGGAGCAGGCCGCCATTGGCCGCCGGGTGGCGGAAACCGAGTATGACATGATGCAATTACTGCATTCCATCGCGGAGGAATGACAATGCCATTAAACCGCCCACATAGACAGGAGTTGCTCACCGCGGTCACGGACTATTTGCGGCAACCGCCGGCAGACACTGAAGCCGACCGTTTTTATCGCCGGGTGGCCGCCAATGTGCTTGCCATTGTGCAGCGGGAAGAACTCCAGGCACCGGGTTTCCAGCAACTGGAAACCCGGCAACTGCAGACCTTTCTGGCAAGCAATGAAACCGATCCCGACATTCTGAATAAAACCTTATGCAGCGCAATTGAAAACGGCCACACCCCCATCAATCCCGCGCTGACCGGCATGCTGTTACAACTGGCCCGTGCCAAGCTGGAAATCGATAACCCCAAATACAACCGTTGAAGCATGCCCACCCTTGCCTGCAGCCGTGATAATATTCACCCATTCACATTGCATCTGGATACCACATCATGGGACGCGCACCGGGCAGACCTGCCGCTAATGCAGATACCCTTACCCGCGAACAGCTGCTCGAACACGCTTTCGAGGAGTTCTCACAAAAAAGTTTCAACAGTGTTTCACTGCGGGCTCTGGCGAAAAAGCTGGGGGTAAGTGATTCCCTGTTCAACCACCACTTCGGTTCCAAGCAAAAGCTCTGGAATGAAGTGGTGGATTCCATCATCGGCCATGAATTCAGTTTACTCATTGCCGATCTCAAACTGGACAGCGCCCTGGATAATCCGCTTTCCATGTTGCGCAATTACATCGTGGTCATGCTGGAAGTGGCGAAACGCAAACCCGCCATGTTCAAGCTGATATTCAGCGGGTTGAACGACGAAGAACAACGGGCATTGTATGTGCGGGATCGCTACATCAAACCCTACCTCAAGATTATCGACAAGGCCCTGGCCAACTGCATCGAGCGGGGTGAAATTCGCGATGTGTCCAATGTCACCCTGCATACCCTGATCCTGGGCTCGGTTGACATGCTGATTCGGCCGGACTTTGTTATGCAAAGCATTGTCGACTCCAAGCAACAGGGTATTGAAGTGCAATCATTGGTGGATGTAATCATGCACGGCCTGGCCCCGCGCTAGGGCCGGTTAACAGCGGTTACTCAAAACGGCGCGGTGTAACTTAACTCGAACAGGTACGCTGTGGCCGACGATGAAAACTCGGTGCCTGCGTAGGGGTTGTAAATAAAATTATTAAAGTGATCGGAACTGTTGGCATTGGTGCTGCCGCCGGCCGGCACCTGCGCATCCGCCGTCATATAACCCACACCGACTTCCAACACCTGATCACCGGGCATCAGCCATTCAAAACCCAGTGAAAACAATTGCGCGTCCCCCAGCGGCAACAACACGTCCTGCTTGTTGTCGGGGATGGAGGATTTACGGGGTTCATAACCGGCCCGCAACGCCAGCCGGTCGCTGTAACGATACTCCACACCGAAAGCCCAGTTCCACACACTCTTGTAGTGGCGGGGAATGGTCAGCTCCGTCAGCTCGGAATACGGGGATACCAATGTCGCCAGCTTGGTGAAATCCAGTGGCTGATCAAACTCCACTTTCAATCCATCCCATACTGCCCAGTCGGTCCACTTGGCATCAATGTTCAGTTGCAGCGTCGGCGTGAGCTGAACGGCAACCCCGGTGGCAAAATGGGCCGGCGTGACGATTTCAATGTTGGCCTCACCCTGTTCGATACCCCGGCCATGGGGGGAATTGGCCTGCCCGGTGGGGAACGCCACCAACATGGTGATAGTGTCATAGAGCCCGGATTGATAGATGCCATCGAAGAAGTTGACCCACTCCTCGTTGTATTCCAATCGGTAATAGCCTTTCAGGTTTGCTGTGCTTTCAAACTGGTACACCATCCCCCAGCTCAACCACTCCGTCACCTGCCACAACCAACCCACGTTAAAGTTGGGTACCAGCGGTGTTTCGGCATCGAATTCCAGGCTGGTGACATCGGTGAACGGCCCCAGGCGCGCTACCGATGGATCAAGGCCGCAGAAATTAATATAGGGGTCTGGATCGCCGGGCTCCGGACAGAGCCCCTGATTCTGGAAATCACGCGTTAGATTTTCACCGAACGCCAAGGCCATATTCGGCACCCGGATTTGGGTTTTGGCAGTGACCCCCTGCCAGGAAAACCCCAGTGACGCTCCCACTGAGAAGGTATCGGTAAGCTCCACCCCAAAAGAAGGCGAAAAATAGGTGATCTTGGCCAGGGACATGTGCTGCCCCATAAAACGGGCCGGATCATCATCATCCCGTACATAACCCGCTGCCATAGGCGCATACACTGCAGTGGCATAGGTCACATCGCTGCCGGCAGGATTGTAGGCTGCGCCACCCAACGGCAAAAACAGAACCGGCAGCGGCCACTCCGTTATCCCCTCCACAAAGGGTATGCGCAAACCGATGGTGGTGGTTTCGCTGGTACTGTATGCAGCTTCATCGTTGTAGCCGTTGTTATCCACCAGCTGTTGGGTGATGTCATCATAACCGCCAAATTCCACCGTAAAGCCAAACGAGGCCGCCAGTACTTTCAGGTTGTACTGACGCCCCTTCAGCCGGGTGAGCCCGGCGGGATTGAAATGGATGGCGTCCACACCGGGGGGATCCGCGGTCACCGCGTTACCCAGTGCCAATGCCTTGGCGTTGCCCATGGTAAGGTTTTCCACCAACGCCGCCCGGCAGGGCGAAACGTGGCCTGCCACCAGCATGACCACCAAAGTCCAGACAGTTCGAATGTTCATAGAGCCTGCGCTTGAGTTCGTTATTGTTTTTTATTAAGCACATGCTCAGTTTATGAGGTTATCCTCCAGGGAACAGGTCCAATAAGGCCAAATTGACTATCCGGTCACCTTTAGCTGGTCACCTTTACAACCTCGGTGGCCACAGGGCGCCGTTGCGGGGCGGCGGATTTTAATCTGGCGCGCTTGGCATCCAGGGCGTAATGATTCAGGCCGGGCAGGTGAACCCGGCGGAAATAGTGCTGCCAATCCAGCTCAGCCGTGTCCATGGGAAACGCAGCCCGCTCCTCATCATTGAGGCGACTCGCCAATGCCCGCAACTTTTTATTGCTGAACCGATAGCGGGGTCGGGTGTAAAAGGAAAACACGCCGGCTAACTTACGGGCAGCATCCAGATTTGAAAGCGCAACGGAGGCCTCAGCCCCCAACAATCCTTTCAACGTTTGCCAGCAGGCGCCTGCGCTGTAGGCCATACCCAATCCCAAATGAAACAACCAGCCGGGAATCATGATGAACGGGCGCCGGGGCTGACGCAGGAACAGTTTGCGATAATTGGTGTGATGGTGCCTGGCCTCATACACCACATGCTCAATCACCTCTTTGATGGTGAGCGGGTTCTGCTCGCTGCTGCTGCACTGGTACACCCGGTGCGCCGGCATACCGCCCAGGGCTTCCGCGCCGGCGACAATGATGCTGTTGGCCACCAGGTCCGCCGGGATGATGTCGATAACCCCCTGACGATCACCGGGAAAGAAAGTCACCTTCTGACGGGCGTAGGCCATAATGATGGCATCGGCCACCTTGACGCCCTCGATCCAGCCCGGTACGGGATCAAATAAGGTGCTCTCCACGATGGAGGGCCGCAGGATAGTCAGCGCTTGTCCGCCCAGGTGTTGCAACAAAACCTGCTCACCCACCCACTTGGTGAACGTGTAGGTGTCATTCCAACCGTACTGCTGTGACAACTCAATACCAAGTTCCACCAACGCTGCCTGACGTTGATCCTGATCGCTGATGTTCGCGCTGAGCGTTGCAAGTTTTTCCTGCATGCTTGCAATTAAAGGCTCCACATCATAGAAACCGGCCTCATTCCGTGGCAACGACAGCTGCGCGGGAGGCGCAATGGTTTCCTCGATGGTGCCTTCGTTATAACCGTTTACATAACAGGTGGACACATGCACCAGCGGTACTTTTCTGGCTCGGGTCAATTGAATAATGCTGTACAGGCTCAACGTATTGGTGGCCAAAGCATCATCCAGCGGCTCGCGGAAATTGACACTGGCAGCACAGTTAACCACCAGATCTATTTCAGCCGCCAACTCGGCAAAGGCGCTTTCCTCCAAGCCGAAACGCTCCGCCGTCAGCTCCCCACTGACAAACCGTAACTTACGCTGACAGAGGGCAGCGAACTCAGCTTCACCTTCATCTTTAAGCACATCAAAAATGGTGGAGGTGGCCACCTCAGCCTGAAAACGTTCTGCTGCGGTGGGGTAACGTGAATTGCTTCGAATCAAAAGATAAATGCGCTCTACCTTGGGCACAGAGCGCAACAGTTTTTCCAACACGACCTTACCGACAAATCCGGTCACGCCGGTAATGAAAATGGATTTGCCTGCGTAGCTGTGCAACGCAACAGTCTGGGCTGCAGTGGTGGATTGTGAGGCAGAGTTGGAACGGGAATGACAAGCTTCCATTACATTGCTCCTTGCTTTCAATGGATGCGTACGTTTCAGTTTTCAAAAAAGGTGAGCAAGATTCTAGCCAGATTCCGTACCGGCTGAAAGGATGTTGCTAAAGTGATGACGAGCATAGCAAAGCAGTGAGGCGCTTGCCTTATTTAAACAAAATGAATGCGTGCGAATGCACAAATTAATAGCAACGGCAGTTTGATCTGCACGTTCCTGTACTGGGGCTGATCAATGCCACCCATGATGTCATCGTATGATGTCATAAAGCATGCCGTTTTAATTCAACTGGCTTGCAACAAGAGAGGGCACTTCCCGGGTGGCTTAGCCGGAAAGCGCCCCATGTTCGTGAGCGGTTTTAGCGCGGCGTATAATCAAAGAATACCATCACAAAACGGCCTTCTGTGTTGTAGCCATAGATCTCTACATAATCATTATCAAACAGGTTGTCGATGCGGGCACGAACGGTCACTTGCTCGTTAATCCGATGGGCCGCACGTAAGGCTACGTCACCGTACCCGGGCAGGGTAATGCGGCCCTCCCCTTCACCTTCATAATGTTTATTCTGGGCATACACGGAAAAACCAAGCTCGGTGCGGCCAAACGCCCTATCCACATCCAGCGCGATACGCTGTCGCGGCTGACGCTCCAGATCCTCTCCCGTAGCCGCATTTTCCACCACTTCATAGGTGGCACTGGCGGCAATCATGGTATCGAACAATTCCGTACCCACTTGCAGTTCAAGGCCTTTTACATCCGCCTCATCCACCTGCAACGGGATATACTGCGTGACAAAAACCCAATCAATTTTGTTCTCGATGTCGGATCGATACACACGCAGTGAGGTGCTGCCCCATTCCTGGTAAGCGTCCACGCCCAGCTCATAACTTTCGACTTCTTCCGGCTGCAGATCCGGGTTCCCGACACAGCACCCCACATCCGGATAATACAAATCGTTGAACGAAGGTGTCTTATAGGCCGTGCCAACGCTGGCGGAAACCGTAACGTCCTCCGTCACATGCAGCCCCACAGCAAAGTCCCCGGTCATTTTACTGCCGAACTGTTCGTTATCGTCGTGGCGAACCCCGGCTGACAGTGACAACAAACCCAGTTCCAGCTGGGTATTCAGGTAGCCGCCAAAGTTATCGCGCCGGGTTTGACGGTACGCCGTGGGTGCTTCTATTTCTTCATGGGTATAATCGGTACCGAAATTCAACTGAACCCCCGGCGACAGCGTCAGGGTGTTTTCCCAAAAGCCATGCTCGCGAGTGGTTCCGAAGCGATCGACATCAGCCGTACCATCCCCTTCGTAATTGTCCGACGCGTCTTCCAGCTTTCCATATTGGAGTTTTGTGGAATAGTGTTCACGCTCGTATTTCAGGGCGGCGGAATACAATCTGGTTTCCTGTTCAAGGTAGGGTGTATTGCCGGCGTTAGAAGCATAGAAACTGTCATGATCGGCCTGTGAGCGGCTGCCGCTGAACAACAGGTTGGCACTGATCTGCTCGGTCAGCGCCTGTTCCAGATTCAGGGACAGGTTGGTGCGATGGTAGCCATCGTCGTCATAGGCGGCGGAACCCGCCACCTCATCATCACGACTTTGCACATCGATTCCATCGGAAACAACATGGGATGCCGTCACGTTAAGCTGACTGCTGTCGCTGGAGCCGTTGGCACTGATGCTGGTGTCCACCGTATTATTGGAGCCACGCCCCAGGGTGTAGGTCACCCCGTCTTTTTTATTGGCGCGGGTGAATATCTGTATGACGCCGCCCATGGCGCTGGAGCCATAGAGGCTGGATTTGGGCCCACGCACCACCTCGATACGGTCAACCTGGTCCAGCGAAATACTTTCCAGATTGGTTTCACCCAAGGTGGCACTTTCGATATTGATGCCGTCCACCAACACCAGCGTGCCGCTGGCACCGGCACCCCGCATGGTCACGTTGGTGGCACTGCCACGGCTGCCATTGCGGCGGATTTGCAGCCCCGCCAGGCTCCGCAACACCTGATAGAGATCCCGTGCCTGGGATTTTTCGATATCATCCCGGGTGATGACCGAGGCCGACGCAATCGAATCTTTCAGTGCCACCGGCGAACGGGTGGCCGTTACCAGCACTTCGTCGGCCACCTGCGGCGAATAGGCCGCCATCTGCAACGCTTCTTCTGCGTACCCATTGGAAACAACAACACCGAGACCGGCGACGAACAATCGCAACTTCATGCAATACCCCTGCTATAACAACACTATGAAGGAATACGCGCGCACCAAAGGGAGAGGCCCGGAAAGAAAAGGGATCCGTCTTCGGTAACCACGTATGGGTATCGTCACCGTGACGGTAGCCGCACCAATAAAAACCCGTTACTGGTAGGTGACGAGCACGAATTCACCCAATGCCGGGTCAATCCGTGTGATGGCAGGTCTCCTGGCTCACGTGTCATTGCGCTTTTCGGCCTTCCCAGTTGCCCAGTGGCCGTGGTTGAAAAACGCTCTTCGCTTACAGTTGCGGGAACAGCCGCGGACTCAACAACCTGTGCCATGACAGGTGTGTTTCACCGCGTTCCCATTTAATCCTTCGCAGGAACCATCGGCGGCCTAGTCTATGGATCAGGGCGCATTAGTCAAGGAATTCGGTGCTAAACTGGTTAGCAGGAACACATCAATGAGGTGAATTATGGGCCGCCCGAGCAAAGAAGAACTGGCCTCCGCCCTGGCCGAAGCCGGCCGCATGCGGGAACAGGGGGAAGACCCCCACCATGTAGCCAAGTGCTTGTTAAATCACGATTATCGGTTGAAGCTGCTGGAGCAGCTGTATGATCAGGTGGAACACTACATTCACTCCGGACAAAGCAGTACGGAACACAGCAAGCTGACCCGCCTGCTGACCAAACTGGAAAGCGAGGATCGGCACCCGGGCCTGGACAGTCGTTAGCGTTGCGCCAGAATGATGGCACGCCGGGGCCCCGGGTACCCTTCGATGGTGCGCTCGGGATGGACAGGGTCGAGAAAATCCGGCAGTGATTGAAACCTCATCCAGTCCGTAGGCCGCTGTTCCTGCACCGTGGTGGCGGTGACATCCACGCAGCGCACATTCTTGAAGCGCACCTTCTGCAGCCACTGTACGAGGGTAGCCACGGAGGGTAGAAACCAGACGTTCCCCATCCGGGCATAGCGGCCATCCGGTACCAGTACCTGCCCCAATTCACCTTCAATCACCAGGGTTTCCAACACCAGTTGCCCCCCGGGGCGCAGCAGCTCCCGCAGTTCAATCAGGTGATCAAAGGGCGAACGGCGATGATACAGCACGCCCATGGAGAAGACGGTATCGAAGGCACCCATGGCGGGCGGCAGATCTTCAATCCCCAAGGGCAGGTGATGCAGCGCTTGCGGACCGGTAAAATGCTCAATAGCGCGAAACTGCATGTGAAACAACAACGATGGGTCCACCCCGATGGCCAGGCGGGCTCCCGCCCCCAACATGCGCCACAGGTGATAACCGCTGCCGCAGCCTATATCAAGCACGGTACGCCCCTGAAGAGAGTCCACATGGGGCGCCAGCCGATCCCATTTCCAGTCCGAGCGCCACTCGGTATCAATGTGCACGCCGCACACATCAAAAGGGCCCTTGCGCCAGGGGTGCAATCCGCGCAGGGCGGTTTCAATCTGCTCCCGCTCAGGCTCGGTACAATCCCCAGGTTGGCCCACCCCCACGGCCGCCTGATCCAGAGCCAGGGAGGACACGGCCACCCGGGGCAAGCTCTCTACACACTGCTGCCAACGGGCGAAATCCCCATGGGTTTGCGGCTGCCACTGCTGCAATCGGGCCCGTATTGCGTCAAGGTAAGGCGCCAGCGCGGTCTGCCCGGCGTGCTCATAGAAGGCGGTAAAATCCATCATTCACTGCATCAATCAGGGTTGGTTACTTTAGGGCTATAAACGAGGCAAAATTAAAACACTGAAACCAGCAACTCACCTGGCGAAATCCCGCCTGCAGCAATCGCTCACGATGGGCGGCAGCGGTTTCCGGGATCAACACGTTCTCAATGGCCTGGCGCTTCTGACTGATCTCCAGGTCGCTGTAACCGTTCAAGCGCTTGAACTCATGATGCCAGTGGGTGAACGGCTGCTGCTCCCCTTCCGGCAAGGCGATTTTTTCCGACAGAATCAGGCCCGCTCCCGGATTCATTCCGCTGTACAGGCGCTGGATCAGCCCCAGACGCTGGTCCAGGGGAACGAACTGCAAGGTATAGTTCAGGGCCACCAGGGAGGCATTGTGGATGGGGGTATCCTGGATATCCTCACAGCGCAGCTCCACCCGACTGGGAGACAGGTCCGCCGCCACATTACTGCGGCAACGTTCTATCATGGGGGCAGCGTTATCCACTGCCACCAGGGTTACGTCCGCCTCCCGGATATGGCGGCGCAGGGCCAGCGTCGCCGCCCCCTGGGAGCAGCCCAGATCATAGACACGGGAACCCGGGGTCACCAATGAACTGGCAAACACCCCAAGCATGGCAATCACCGTTTCGTAACCGGGCACCGAACGCCGGATCATATCGGGAAAAACGCTGGCCACCTGCTCATCGAAGGCGAAATCCACCAGATGGGGCAGGGGTTTGGCGAACAGGTTGTCCTGGGCGGGCTTGTCACTCATGGCATCATCATTACCTGGGCTGGAATGGCGCCATTCTAGCCCGGGGTAAGGCGCTTGCCAAACGCCGCTGACGGCTTACCGGCCTCTCACCGGCCTCTCACCGCCCCCTCAGCGCTGCGCCGAGAGAATCAGCGTGTCGAAATAGTTGGCCAGATGCAGCATCTGCTCGTCGTCCAGCTTTTTGAACACTTTATTGACCACCCCATGCCCGGCGGCCTGGCAGGTGGCAATGGCACCGTCGGCGATCTTGCGCACCACAAACCCGTGCTTCAGCAAGTTGATGGCCCGTTTCATGAAGCCTTCCAGCATGATATCCACCGTCAGGCTCATAAGCTCGGACAATTCCGCACGATTGGCCTGCACCTCACCGGCCTGAATCCCTGCCACCACGCGTTTCATACGCTCGTAAGTGGCCTGATCGATTTCGCAACCGGTGCTGGCCAGGCCATTATCCGCCTGCTCAGGGCGAATATAGATTTCATCGACAAATCCAATCATCGGCTCCAGTTCTTTATTGCTGCGCTTTTTCAACAAATGGGGCACCAGCATTTTCGCTGTTTTCCCAATCACATCGGCGGTGGAATGCACCACCTTGGTGGGCATACTGCTGAGCCCGATGGCATCCACCGTGCGCACCAGAAAGGCATCCAGCATTTCCGGTATGAAATAGTCCATCGTGCTTTCCATTAGGGGGATATGGCTGTCCTTTACCCCGTTTTCATGACGCCGCAGCAGCTCGATGGCCGCGCCTTCCAGATCCCTGGAGGAGGCAAATGCCAGATAGTATTTGGTTGGCATGGTAAATCCCCTGCTTTGTATTGCTTCTTATTGTGTTTAGGGTGACGTTATACGCCCCACTTGAAGAAATCGTGCTTCTCTGCCAGATAGTACTTGGACAATACCATCTTGTGGATCTCCGACGCCCCATCCACCAGGCGGGCCTGCCGGGCATAACGGTAAATCCACTCGATCATCGTGTCTTTAGAGTAACCACGGGCACCACACAATTGTATGGCTGTATCGGCTGCCTTGTGCAGCGTGTCGGCCACCTGGATTTTGGCGATGGAAATCTCCTTGCGGGCAAAATCCCCCTGATCCAGTTTCCAGGCCGCATTCATGGTCAGCAGGCGCCCTATGTGTATCTCCTTGGCCACATCCCCCATCATCCATTGCACCCCTTCGTGCCCGGACAGGGTGGTGCCGAAGCTCATGCGGTTTTCCACGTAACCACCGGCGATTTCCATGCAACGCTTGGCCAACCCCAGCCAGCGCATACAATGGGTCAGGCGGGCGGTACCCAGGCGAATCTGGGTCACTTTCAGGCCGTCACCCACATTCAACAGACGGTTCTCATCGGGTATTTCCAGACCATCGAATTTCAACTCACAGTGCCCACCGTGTTCCTCCGGCCCCATAATGGGAATACGGCGTACGATCTCCCAGCCGGGCTGATCCTTATCAAACAGAAAAGCGGTGAGGCCTTTGCGTTCATCGTCGGAGGTTTTCGCAATCAGGATAAAGGTCTGGGCCCCTTCCGCTCCGGTGATGAACCACTTGCGGCCATTGATGATCCATTTGTCGCCCACCTGCTGGGCACGGGTATAGGTCAGGCTGGGGTCGGACCCACAACCACCATCGGGCTCGGTCATGGCAAAAGCCGATCGCACCTTGCCGTCGATAATGGGCTGCAGCCAGCGATCTTTTTGGGCTTCGCTGAGAATTTTATTAAGCACAATCATATTGCCGTCATCCGGCGGCGCACAATTGAAGGCCACCGGGCCAAAGGGGGAACGGGCGGCTTCTTCATACAGCGCCGCCATGCCCACAATACCCAGATCACGGCCGCCCCGCTCCTTCGGCAGTTGAAAACCCCACAACCCCTGCGCTTTGGCTTTTTCCCGCACCGCCGCCACCACGCTTTCTTTCAGGTTTTCATGGTCATCAAAATTGGCCGCGTCGGTTTCCAGGGGCAGCACTTCCTGTTCCACAAATTCACGCACCTGCAAACGCGTGCGTTCAATCTCATCTGATAATGTAAAATCCATAGAATCCTCTGTAAAAGTCAATCATATAAAAATCTAAAGCTTACTCACCGCATGACCACCGTCCACGGAGATCACCGATCCGGTCATGTAACGGGAGGCATCCGACGTCAACAACAACAAAGGCCCCAGCAGGTCTTCGATGGCGCCCAGTTTTTTCTGGGGAATGCGTTGAATCATGCGTTTGCCGCCTTCGGTATCAAAGTAATCGCGATTAATATCGGTGAGGATATAACCCGGGCAGATGGCGTTTACCCGGATACCGTAATCCGCCAGCTCCAGGGCCATGGACTTGGTCATCTGCACCAACCCGGCCTTGGAGGCACAGTAGTGAGTCAGGTGGCTGGCCACCCGCAGCCCCAGCACCGAGGCAATATTGACAATGGAGCCGTGCTTACCCTGGGCATTCATGCGGCGGGCCCCCTCCTGGGCCACCAGAAAGGCCCCTTTCAGGTTGGTATCCAGTACCTTGTCCCATTCGTCTTCAGTAATTTTCAGCACCGGATTGCTGAGGCCGATGCCGGCATTGTTCACCACCACATCCACACAACCGAAGGCCGCTTCCGCCTGCTCATAGGCTTCTACGATGGAAGCCCGATCCGCCACATCCATGGTCACCGCCAGGCAACGCCCGCCGTCATTTTCAATTTGTTCCTCCAGCGCCAGCAACGGGTCCCGGCGGCGGGCAGCCACCACCAGTTTGGCCCCCTGACGGGCCAGAAACGGCGCAAACATCTGACCAAATCCACTGGAAGCACCGGTTACCAGCACCACTTTGCCGGCAAGGCTGAAATTCACATCATTCATGGCTGAATCCTTATTTCTCTGGCTTGAATGGCATCCGAGCATACGTGAAAGCCCAAACCAATCCAATTGACCAGCCGGACAGATTAGTATCCAAAAGTGACACTCTACGTGTAAAATGTGCTGCCCGGTGACTCCCATGTACCCCAATTCGAGCGCAGTCCGTGAGCAAGTTGAATCCCCGCCAGTCAGAAGCAGTTCATTATATTGACGGCCCCTTGCTGGTGCTGGCGGGCGCAGGCTCCGGCAAAACCAGTGTGATCACCCGCAAAATCGCTCATTTGATCGAAAATTGTGAGATCCCGGCCCACCGCATCGTAGCCGTTACCTTTACCAATAAGGCTTCCCGGGAAATGAAAGAGCGGGTGAGTCAGTTGGTGAAAGGCAAGCTGGCCCGCGGCCTCACCGTATCCACCTTTCACAACCTGGGCCTCAACATCATCCGCAAGGAGCAGCAGCACCTGGGCCTGAAAAACGGTTTCTCGATATTCGATGATCAGGACAGCCGCACCCTGTTAACCGAGCTACTGCACAAAGAGTCGGAGGTGGGGGCAGACGAGGTGGATTTTATCCGCCACCAGATCAGTAACTGGAAGAACGATCTGATCACCCCCTCCCAGGCCATCTCGCGGGCCAACGATGAAGATGAGATGCGCGCCGCCCACACCTATGCGCTGTATGACCGCATGTTGCGGGCCTACAATGCGGTGGATTTTGATGATCTGATTCTGTTGCCCACGCTGTTACTGCGCGACAACGAGGAGGTGCTGGAACGCTGGCGCAATCGCATCTACTACATGCTGGTAGACGAATACCAGGACACCAACACCTCACAATACCTGCTGGTGCGCTTGCTGGTGGGGAAACGTGCCCGCTTTACCGTGGTGGGCGACGATGATCAATCCATCTACGCCTGGCGTGGTGCCCGCCCGGAAAACCTGGCACAACTGGCACAGGACTACCCGGCATTAAAAGTAATCAAGCTGGAACAGAATTACCGTTCCTCCGGCCGCATTCTGAAATGCGCCAACCAGGTGATCGCCAACAATCCTCATGTGTTTGAAAAACAACTGTGGAGTGAACACGGTTTCGGTGATCCGATTCGAGTCATTCGTTGCCGCAGTGAAGATCATGAAGCGGAAAAAATTGCCGGGGATATTCTCAATCAACACATGCAGCGCAAACGCCCGTTTAAGGATTTTGCAGTGCTCTATCGCGGCAATCATCAGTCGCGCATCATTGAATTAAAACTGCAGCAGTTTCAGGTTCCCTACAAGGTCAGCGGTGGCAGCTCTTTCTTTTCCAAAGCCGAAATCAAAGACGTGATGGCGTATTTACGCCTGATCATGAACAGCGACGACGACAACGCATTTTTGCGCATCGTCAACACCCCGCGCCGGGAGCTGGGCCCCACCACCCTGGAAAAACTCGGCCAATACGCCCAAAGCCGGGAACGCAGCCTGTTTTCCGTAAGTTGTGAAATGGGGCTGGCGGAAACCCTGAAAGCCAAACAATACGCCATGCTGAAACGCTTTCACGATTGGGTGGAAGAAACCCGGGAAAACATTCAGCGCGGCCATGCGGTGAGGGCCATCAAACAGATGATCCGCGACATCGATTATGAAAACTGGTTGGTGGAACAATCCTCCAGCCCGAAGATGGCCGAGAAACGCATGGAAAACGTCTGGCAACTGGTGGCCTCCATCGAGCGTATGCTGGAAAAAGCCGACGATGAAAACGACGTGGAGAGCGTGATCGGCAAACTGATTCTGCTGGACATACTGGAGCAACAAAAAGAAGAGGACGATTCCGACCGGGTCCAGTTGATGACCCTGCATGCCTCCAAGGGGTTGGAATTTCCCTATGTGTTCCTGATGGGCATGGAAGAGGAGCTGCTGCCCCACCGCTCCAGCATTGAGGAAGACAACATCGAGGAAGAACGCCGCCTGATGTATGTGGGCATCACCCGTGCCAAGCGCGAACTGACCATGACCTATACCGCCAAACGCAAACAGTACGGTGAAGAATTCGAACCCACCCCCAGCCGCTTTCTGGATGAGATGCCGCAGGATGATCTGGCCTGGGAAGGCCGTGGTTCCAGTAAATCCAAGGAAGAAAAACAGGAGATCGGCAACGCCCATCTGGCCAATTTGAAAAACCTGTTTGAATAGAGACCCAGCAATCTAATCATCCCGGCCTTGATACACATCAGAAACCCATGGATGATAATACTCTAGATTCGAGCTGAACCACCTCTTAACAACCAAGAGCATGGCCATGCCAGAACAGGATCCCGCAGCCACCACCACCCTGATAGGACAAGTCGACGCCGTGCATGGGCCGGTGGTGGACATCTGTACCCGCTACCTGCCACCGCTGAATCAGGCCCTGATGGTACGCGATCACCGGGAACCGGTGTTGCTGGAGGTGTTCCAGCACCTTAACCCCAGCCGTATCCGAGCCATCGCCCTGCACAGCACCGCGGGCCTGGCGCGCGGAATGCCGGTGTTCGACACCGGCGCACCACTGCACGTGCCGGTGGCCCCCGACTGCCTGGGACGCATGCTCAACGTCTTTGGTGAGCCTCTGGACAAGATGCCCGCCTTCGCAAGCAGCGACTACCGCAATATTCTGGCGCAGCCACCCGCGCTGACCGAAACCGTACCCGCCAAGGAAATTCTGACCACCGGCATCAAGGTGATCGATCTGCTGTGCCCGTTCGTAAAAGGGGGCAAAACCGGGCTGTTCGGTGGTGCCGGAGTAGGCAAAACGGTACTGATGATGGAATTCATGCATGCGGTCAGTTCCCTGCATCAAGGGGTATCCGTGTTTGCCGGTGTTGGCGAGCGCATGCGGGAAGGGCACGAACTGTGGCATGAGATGAAGGATTCCGGCGTACTGCCCCAGGCACTGCTGGTGTACGGGCAAATGGATGAATCCCCCGGTGTGCGCTTTCATGTGGGTTACACCGCCCTCACCTACGCTGAGTATCTGCGGGATTCGTTGCAATCAGAAGTGTTGTTCCTGATGGACAATATGTTCCGTTTCGTACAGGCCGGCAGTGAAATTTCCGGCCTGTTGGGTCGCATGCCGGCCACGGTGGGCTACCAACCCACACTGGTTACCGAAGTGGCATCGTTGGAAGAGCGGATTCTCTCAACCCGGCACGGCGCGATTACCTCGGTGCAGGCCGTGTATGTACCGGCAGATGACATGTCCGACCCGGCGGTGAGCGCCATCATGAATCACCTGGACACCAAAGTCATACTGTCCCGCCAACAGGCTGCCAAAGGTATTTATCCCTCCGTTGACCCACTGAAATCCAGCAGCCGCATGCTCGACCGGCACATGCTGGGCGCACGCCACTATACCGTTGCCATGGCAGTCAGAGAACATCTGGCCCGCTACCGGGAACTGGAAGACATCATCACCATCCTTGGGATCGAGGAATTATCGGCGCAAGACCGCAAAGTCGTGCAACGGGCTCGTAAGCTGGAGCGCTATTTAACACAACCCTTCAGCGTGGTGGCGGATCACACCGGCATTGCCGGCGTCAGTGTTGAGCTGGATGATTTGCTTGACGACTGTGAAGGTTTTCTGGACGGCCGCTTTGATCAACTGGATGAAGCTGACTGCTACATGAAAGGCACGCTCACAAATAAAACCAGCACCACATCAGCAAGCCAGCAGGGGAACGCCTCATGACCCCTTTCACTCTGGTGTTGATGGATTGCACCCGTAAAGAGCAGATCGATGGCGCCCACAGTTTTGTTGCCACGGATCGCAGTGGCCGTTTTGGCCTGCAAGCCGGCCATGAAACCTTTGTTACCTGTTTGCAGCCAGGATTGGCGCGCTATAAAACAGACGACAGCCACTGGCATTATATTGCCCAACCCGGAGCAACACTGTGGTTTCACAACAACCGGCTGCAATTGATGACCACCCAGTTTGTATTGAGCGACAGCCGCCAGCAATTGCTGCATCTGCTGGAAACCCGCTGGCAACAGGAAAGTGAAACCCAGGACACAACCCAGCGCAACGTAACGCAGATGGAACAGGCCCTGGCACGCAGGCTGTGGGAAATGAATCAGCAAGGAGGACAGCTGTGAATCAACGGGATGATTTCCGCGAATCGCTGCAACGGGATAACGCACGACAGGATCGGGGCGAACAGGCGCCGGCGGGGCTGTTCGGGCTGTTGATGTACGGTGGCACCCTGGGATTGTTGCTGGTGATCCCCATGGTAGGCGGGGCCTACTTCGGGCGCTGGCTGGACAGCCTGAATGCAGAATTCGGCACCCGCTGGACGGTCAGCTTTATCATTCTCGGTGTGGTCGCCGGCATCTGGAATATGGTGTGGTATATCCGGGGGCGTTCATGAACGAAGCACAAGGTATCCACTTCGGGACGCTCTCCCTGAGCGGATCTCTACTCACCACCTGGCTGGTGATGCTGCTATTGTTGTCGTTCAGTGCGTTTATCCGTCATAAACTGCAACAGGAAGATAACCTGTGGCGCACCGGTGCCGAATCCCTGTTTGCCATGATGGAAAACGCGGTGCAAGAAGTGGTGCCCAACCACTACAAACAAGTCACCCCGTTTATTGCCACCTTGTGGGTCTATCTGGTGTGCGCCAATCTGCTGGGGCTGATTCCCGGGCTGCATTCCCCCACTGCAGATTTGTCGGTAACCGCCGGACTGGCTGTAATCGTCTTTGTCTCGGTGCACTGGTTTGGTATCCGCAACCTGGGGCTGAAAACCTACCTGAAGCATTATCTGTCCCCCAATCCGATCATGTTGCCGTTTCACCTGATGAGTGAGATCAGCCGCACTCTGGCCCTGGCCATTCGCCTGTTCGGCAATATCATGAGCCTGGAGATGGCCATTCTGTTGGTGCTGCTGGTGGCCGGTTTTCTGGTGCCCGTACCACTGATGATGCTGCACCTGGTGGAAGCGCTGATTCAGGCTTACATCTTCGGCGTACTGGCCCTGCTTTATATCGGCACCAGCCTGGAAAATAAAACAACCTCATCTGAACAAGGGAGCAAAAACACATGACCGACCTACACTGGTTCAGCACACTGTCCACTGTGGTAGCCGCCCTGGCCATCGCCATTGGTGGTGCCCTGCCGGCCTACGCCATGGGCAAAGCCATTGCCCAGGCCCTGGATGCACTGGCACGACAACCGGAGGCGGAGAAAATCATCACCCGCACCCTGTTCATCGGGTTAGCCATGATCGAATCGTTGGCGATTTACGTGTTGGTGGTGGTGCTGATCATACTGTTTCGCAACCCACTGCTTGAATACTTCGTTCAGTAACGGCGCCTGCTGATGGAACTTGACCCACTTACCCTCGTATTGGAAATCGTTAATTTCCTGGTACTGATCTGGCTACTGCAACGCTTTCTGTTCAAGCCGGTTCAGGCTGCCATTGCCCGCCGTCAACAGCAGCTGAAACGGGCACAACAGGATGCCGAAGCGCAACAGCAAGCGGCGGCATCACTGCAACAGACCCTGCAAGCCAAAATTGATGAGTGGGATGTGGAAAGAGCGCACCAGCGACAGGCGCTGTTAACTGAATTAAGCGAGCAACGGCAACAGGCGATGACTAAAGTCCGAGAGGAGGCGGAAACCGAGAAGAAACGCCTGCAGTCCATATTGGAACAGGACAAGGCAGCACTGGCAGCAAAGGCCCGCCAGGAGTCCCAACAGGGTGCCCTGCTGTTAACTCAACAGTTGCTGCGCCGGTTAGCCGGGGAGGATCTGGATAACGCCCTGCTCAACATGTTACAGGAAGACCTGCAGGCGTTATCGGCCGCAGAACGCGACGAGATTACCAATGCACTGCACAAGCAAACCACGTTGCTTGTCACATCGGCGCGACCATTGGCACCCGATCAACTGCAACAGCTACAGCACACATTGACCGACACACTGCACCAGACCGTGAGCCTGGACACCCGCCTGGACGAATCGCTGATCAGTGGCATTCGCCTTAACATCGGGCCGTTGACCTTGCATGCCAATCTGGTGGATGAACTGGAATTCTTTAAGGCGGAATTGCACCATGCCATCTGATTCCAGATCGCTGTTTGATCTCAACCCCGATTACAGCATCAGCACCCGCATCACCGAACAGGGCACGGTGATCAGCGTGGGTGACGGCATCATCTGGGTGCAGGGATTGCCGTCCGCCATGATGGACGAGGTGATTTACCTGGAAGACGGCAGTACTGCCCTGGTGTTTCTGCTGGATCCGGAAAAGCTGGGCGCGATCGTGTTGGAGCAAAAGGCCTCCCTGTCATCCGGCATCAGCGTTCGGCGTTCCGGCCGACGCCTGGACATTACCATCGGTGACAGTGTTTTGGGACGGGTGCTGGATCCCCTGGGCCGGCCCCTGGACGACATGCCGGCGCCTGCCGATCATCAGCGGGGCTTACTGGAGGTGACCTCTCCCACCATTCTGGACCGCAATTTTGTCCGCAATCCACTGTACACCGGCAACCGCATCATCGATTCCCAGATTCCCATCGGCAAAGGCCAGCGCCAGTTGATCATCGGCGATAACGGCCTGGGGAAAACCTCCCTGGCCGTGGACGCCATACTGCGACAACAGGGCGAAGACGTGTTGTGCGTATACGTCAGCATCGGCCAGACCCGCAGCAGCGTGGCCACCCTCATCGATACGCTGCAGGAGCAGGGCGCCACCGCCTACACTACCCTGGTGGTGGCCGAAGCCAACGAGCTTTCCGGTTGCCGCTACCTGGCGCCGTTTTCCGGTTGCGCCATTGCCGAATACTGGATGCAGCGCGGCAAGGATACCCTGATCATCTACGATGACCTGACCCAGCACGCACAAGCGTATCGGGAACTTTCCCTGTTATTGCATCGGCCACCGGGGCGGGAAGCCTATCCCGGCGATATATTTTACCTGCATTCGCGCTTGCTGGAGCGCACCACGGTTCTGTCTCCGGAACTGGGCGGTGGCTCCATGACGGCTCTACCCATTGTGGAAACCAAACAGGGAGAAATCGCTTCCTACATTCCCACCAATCTGATTTCCATTACCGACGGCCAAATCTACCTGGATCAAAAGCTGTTTGCCGCCGGCATGCTGCCCGCCATTGATGTAACCCGCTCGGTATCGCGGATTGGCGGCAAGGCACAGCACCCAGCCATCAAACAGGAAGCCGGCCGCATCCGCCTGGACTATCTGCAATTTCTGGAGCTGGAAGCCTTTACCCGTTTTGGAACCCGGCTGGAGCCGGCCATGGAAGCAAAGTTGAAACGGGGCCGGGTGCTGCGCCAGATCATGGTGCAGGATCGATTAACCCCGGTGAGTGCCACCGGCCAACTGACCTGGCTGATTGCCTATAACGAGAAACTGCTGGACGATTGCGAGCTGAATCGGCTCCCCTCCATTCTGTTGCAGCTGGAAGCCGCTGCCAAGCAAAGCAAGCTGACCCTGGATGCCAGCCGCGACCAGTGGCGGCAACAGATTCCAACCTGGCTGCAACCAACATGAGTCAACGGGCCGAGAACAACTATCGCCTGGAACTGTATGAAGAGCTGGACGATATCATCACTGCCATGCGCAACCTGGCTCGGGTGGAAATGTTGCGCCTGGAAAAAGCCCAGGGTCACCGGCGCTCAGTGTTTGACAGCTGCCGCCAGGCCATGGATCAATTTCTGTTTCACCGCGGCGGCGCGGCTGCCGGCCAACTGCCGGCGGCACCGGGCCCCGACCTGCTGCTGGTGCTGGGATCGGAGCGGGGTTTCTGTGGTGGTTTCAACGAGCTGGTGGCACAACGCTTTCACGAACTGGCATTACAGGATACCGAGATCATACTGGCGGTTGGAACCCGCCTGGCAGACAAACTGTCAACCTACGACAACGTTATTGCGCTGCGGGCCGCTGCAGGCATTGACGAATCCCTGGCAGTGATGCACAGCATTGTCGATACAAGTGTGCGCACGGGCTTCCCCCGTCGTATTCGCGTGCTTTATCACGACCACAACCAGCCTGAAATCGTGCAGCTACTGCCGCTGCCGCAGCCCGATCATTGCAACGCCGCCTCCCTCTGCACAACATTACCAGCCGCAACACTGCTGCAGGAACTGCAGCTGCACTATCTGCAACAGGGCCTGATGCACTATCTGACCGTTTCCCTGCATACGGAGAACCTTTGGCGCCTTCGACAGATGGAAGGGGCCAGGGATCACCTTGAAGAGTTATCCCGGAACCTGCGCCAGCGCATTAACGCCCAACGCCAGCAACAGATTGTGGAGGAAATTGAAGTGATACTGTCGGATCAGACGTTTAGTTGAGCCATATCAAACCGGGAAAACTTCCCGCACGCAGGCCAAAGCTGTCCGTTAGATTAGTCGTGAATTTCCGTCACCACTGAAACGACCGCAGGCGTCTGTTCACTGCACTGCTACGCCCGTATGCTTGCCCGCACTGACCTCATCGCATCGACATCATATGGGAGAAAACACTATGCTACGTACGCTTCTAGCCCTGCTTCTGACCAGTTTACTCAGCCTGTCTTCCCAGGCGGCGGACAAACAAATAGGGATCCTGGTATGGGATGGCGTCCTGACTTCCGACATCACGGCGCCGCTTGAAGTCTTTGGTCACGCGAGCCAACTGAGTTGGTTCAGGGACTATAACGTCAGTCTGATCCACATTGATTCCAAACCCAGTGTCACCACCCACGAAAATATTTCGTTGAACGTACAGCATCAACTGAGTGAACAACCGTCGCTGGATGTGCTGATTGTGCCCAGCGCTTACGATATGGGGCCCATTCTGCGACGACAGGATGTAATAGAGTACGTCAGATCCAGTGGGCGCCATGCGTCGTGGGTGGCCAGCAATTGTTCCGGTGCCTTTGTCTTGGCCAAAGCAGGCCTGCTGGACGGTAAGCAGGCCACCACCTGGGCCGGTGGCGAAGCGGAGCTGCAACGGGATTTTCCCGCGGTCAAGGTGCAGGAAAATACCAATGTGGTTGTGGACGACGGCGTGATCACCTCCAACGGCAGCCTGGTGAGCTATCAGGCAGCATTGATGCTCCTGTCAAAAATCGCCTCCGAGGCCAAAGCCGAAGAAGTGGCGGATGCCATCCAGTACCGCCGTCTCTCTCAGCAGCCGTTTATCCGCTAAGGGTCATACACAGGGGAGCAACGTCATCCACCCAGGTGTGGCGTCCGTCTTCCCCCATGGCCGCCAGTTGCTGCTGCAGGAATGTCAGGAAGGCGGTAATTTTTGCTGGTGTTCTTTCCTGCATGGGATACACCGCAAACACACCGAACGTGGGAGGACGCACTGCCGGATAGAGCGACACCAACTGCCCTGACAGCAACCAGTTACGGGCAATAAAATGCGGTAATTGCACCAGCCCCAGGCCCTGGGCCGCCAATTGCGCCAGAGCTTCGCCATCATTCACCACATACTGCCTGCCGGGATCAATACTGTCTTCGCCACTGGCCTGCAATGGGCAGAAAACGGGCATAATGCGCCCGGTCTGCTTGAAGCGAAACCGAATCCAGGGTTGCGCCATCAATTGGGTCACTGAGCCCGGCACACCCCGTTGGTGCAAAAAATCCGGCGCCGCACAAATCAAAAAATCAATGGGTGATAGCTGGCGGCCGATAAGGCTGTTGTCTTTTAACTGGCCACTGCGAATGGACAGGTCAAAGCCTTCTTCAATGGTATCGCGATAGTGATCGGAGAAGCTGACATTAACATCCAGCTCCGGATAACGCTGGCGAAATTCCGTCAGCAGTGGCAACAGATACAACCGACCATAGGAGACCGGCGCGTTGATACTGAGTACACCCTGTGGTGTCAGGGTACTTTGGCGTAGACGGTGCTCACTGTCGGCCAGGGACTGCAATATGGTGCGCACTGAATCCAGATACAATTGCCCCTGCGGGGTTAAACGCAAGCGCCGGGTGGAGCGCACGAACAGACTGAATTCCAGATGGGATTCAAGCCGCGCAATGGCTTTGCTGACGGTTGACGGGGAGGCCCCCATGCCGACGGCGGCCTGGGCAAAGCTGCCGGTTCTGGCCACCTCACTGAACACTTCCAGTAATCCCAACTTATCCATATATCCCTGCCCAACATCGATTTGGGCCAATGATATCGGAATTAAGGTGTAAGGTTTACATTTGGGCAGACACAAAAAAGGGCCGGTACGAATACCGGCCCACTCGGAGAGAAATCGAAATTCTCTGCTTCTTACATGTCGATAGGCAGACTGTAAGACACGACAACTTTAGGCTTACCACTATCTTGAATGTTATCCACTTGCTGGCTTACGATAAAAGACAAGTTGTCGTTGTATGCATACGCCAAGTCGACGTGAACCATGTTCTCACTCTCTGCTCCTGTCAGATCGTGTTTACCGACCAACACAGAGAACGCATCGTAGCCATAACCAAGCGTGTAATAAACCTTACCAGAACCACCTGCAATGTTGTCATAGGCAGTAAAAGACAAACCTGCAAACCCAACAGTCATGATCAAGTCAGAGGCCTCGCCTGGATTATCGAGGGTACCATCAGGATTATTGGGATAAATATAAGTAGTTGCATTGACATCAAAGCTAATTCCAGCGATTTCCGCGCCATAACCTACAAACAGGTCATACTCTGAACCTAAATACGTATCACCAGAAGAAAGCCATACGCCGGTGTAGAATCCACTGTTTGAATAGGACAGGTCGCCAGAGATAGCACCGACGCCTCCGCGACCAGATTCGACCAACCAACCCTCGCCGGTATCAACTAGTCCTTCTTCCGCTTCTTCATCGAATGCAACAACATCGTATGCACCCAAGTCCACACCACGCCACAAGTACATGTTAGAAACACCAACAGAAGCGGACACTTCAGCGTTAGCAGCGGTTGGCGCAACGGCCATAGCTCCGGCAACGGCCAGAGAAAGAGCACTCAAACGAAGCATTTTGGATTGTTTGTTTAACATAATTAAAATAACCCCCAGAGGTTAGACGATATAAGGCTTGCACCTTGGTTAACGAACTCCCGACAAGAAAAGCAACGAGTGTGCCAAAACGGCAAAGCCTTGGATTTCCGGGCTTTTCTGGGGCTTTCGCAGGGCCATCATGTCATAAAACTGAAACCAGCGCACCACTATAGGTCGCGCACCAAAAGCGGGCGCACCAAAAACGCCCGCCACCGGCCCTATTGATTGCGCTCTGATCCGGACAAGCTGTTTACCCGCCCATCCAGCCCCTTGACCTGTTTGCTCAGTGCGTCCAATTGCGACTGCATGGCGCTCATGGACTGCTCCATCTTAGCGCTCAGTTCATCCAGACGGGCGGCCTGCCGGGCCAACTTGCCCTGAATATCAGCAATGGATTGATCCACTGAGGTCTGATTGGCAGCGGAGTCCAGATTGTTTTGCAGGGCACTCACCTGTGCCTCCAGGGACGAAATCGCCTGTTTCGCCGCCGCCTCCACCTGGCGCTTCTCTTCCGCCAAGCGAGCCACCAGTTGATCCTTGAGGGCAGTCACCTGGGCCGACTGAGTCTGGATCACGGCGTCCATGCGATCGCGCAGATCCTGCTGCACCAGTGCCTGCCCCTTAACGCCGTCACGCCCGGGTTTGCCCGCACTGCCGGGTTGCCCTTCGTCACCCCCAGCCATCCACTTGCGGTTTCCGGTCAGGGTCCGCATATTGATGTACTTCCCTTCAGTACCGGCACCGCCTTCACCGGCCGCTCCGGGTTCACCGCCCTGGCCACCGCCATTCTGGATCACCACCCGGTTATTCACTGCATCCACAGCATCGTGACCGGGTAACAGACGATAGGTTATGCTGACCTGCCCGCCATTGCCGCCGTCACCGCCATCGCCGCCGGCACCACCATCCCCACCCGGTTGGGCATTACACTTATCGAACGGGCCGCCCTGCTGCCCCCGGCCTCCGGCCCCACCCGCACCGCCATCACCACCACGGCTGTTCACTGTGAGGGAACCCAACCGCGCAATCCCCAACGCCATCACCAGGGACACCCCTTCTGCCCCCTGCGTACCCTGTCCACCGTCACCGCCGCGCCGGCCGCCCTGGCACTCCTCAGCCTGACCTTCCCGGTCCTGCCCCGGGGCACCGGGCTTGCCATCTTCACCCCGGGCCAGGATCTTCACATCCTCACCCAACTCCACCCAGGCCGCTTCCAGCTGCAACTGCTTAAGGCCGGGGGGAACCAACAATACGGCGCGGTCTTCAAGGATCAGCCGGTCAAAGGACTGTACCGGCTGCGCAGCCAGTTCAAAGGTGTCACCTGCTTTCACATGCAAGACATTTTCCGCGTGTAGCATGGTGCTTATTAGCACCAGCAGCGCACTTAGGATTCGGCTCATACCCAATACCACTTGGCTCATAGATGTTTCCTGACGTTGACTGATTGAAGTGGACTCATCTTAGCGTGAATACGTGCCAAATAAAAAAGCACCCCATGGGCAAGGGCATTTCAATCATGCTAGAGTTCACCCCTGCTGGAGTAAAAAAACGATAGAAGCCACCTGCTTTTGGGAGCCAATCCATGGACAGGGACCTGCAGGACAACCCACTGCCACCCCTACTGGACCAGTACCAGTCAACCCGTAAACTTTCCCTGGACATCACCGAGCCGCTGCACCCTGAAGACCAGGTGATTCAGTCCATGCCGGATGCCAGCCCCATCAAGTGGCATCTTGCCCATACCAGCTGGTTTTTTGAAACCTTTGTGCTGGCCCCTTACCTTTCGGGTTATACCCCCTACCAGCCCGAGTTCGCCTATCTGTTCAATTCCTATTACAACCAGGTGGGCCCGCAATACCTGCGCCCTAACCGGGGTTTGATTTCGCGCCCCACGGTGGAAGAAGTGAGGGAATACCGACACCATGTGGACTGCCATATGGCCCGCTACCTGAGCCAGGCGCCCACTGATCAACAGGCCGCAGCGCTGGTGGAGCTGGGCATTCACCATGAACAGCAACATCAGGAGTTAATGCTGACGGACATCAAGCATGGCTTTTCATTCAACCCGCTGTTTCCTGCACTGGTGGCGTACCGCAGCCCGCCGACCAACCCAGCGCCGCAGCGCTGGCTGGAACATGCCGGAGGTGAGATCTCAGTGGGCCACAACGGGGACGGGTTTCATTTCGATAACGAATCACCCCGCCACCGGGTGTTGCTGCCACCGTTCAAACTGGCGCAGCGCCTGGTCACCAACCGGGAGTATCTGGAATTCATCGCCGATGGCGGCTACCGAAACCCGCTGCTGTGGCTGTCCGACGGCTGGGCCTGGCGCCAGCAGAATCAGGTTGAACACCCTATCTACTGGCAACAGCAGGATGACCGCTGGCAGCACTATACCCTGTCCGGCCTGCAAACACTGGCCCCCAATGAACCGGTCTGCCACATCAGTTATTTCGAGGCGGATGCCTTTGCTCAGTGGTGTGGTAAACGTCTGCCCACCGAGTTCGAATGGGAGGCCGCGGCGCAACAGGCCACGGGATTGGATGAGCCGGGGGCATTTCTGGACCTGGCCTGCCTGCACCCGAAACCGGCCGCTCCCAATCAAGGCGGTGGCTACCAACAGCTCTACGGTACCTGCTGGCAATGGACCCGCAGCGCCTACAGCCCCTACCCCGGCTACAAACCGGCAGCCGGTGCGGTGGGCGAATACAACGGCAAGTTCATGTGCAATCAGTGGGTGCTCAAGGGGGGATCCTGTGTCAGCCCCAGGGGGCATTTGCGATCCACCTACCGTAATTTTTTCCCCGCCCACGCCCAATGGCAATTTACCGGCATAAGGATGGCCGATGATGCATAACACTCAAACCAATGCAGTGCCCTCAATGATCGACAACAGTATTCCCCACCACCAGGAATTTTTGCGCGACGTGCTGCACGGCCTGTCACAGCCGCAGAAAACCCTGCCCTGCAAATACTTTTATGACGAGCGCGGTTCGCAGCTGTTTGAAGCCATATGCTCCACCCCGGAGTATTACATCACCCGCACTGAAATCGACATTCTAAAACGCTATATGGCCGACATAGCCGCTATCGTCGGATCACACTGCGATATACTAGAATTCGGTTCCGGTGCCGGCATTAAGATACGCCTGTTGCTGGACGGGTTAACCGATCCCCGCAGCTACATACCCATTGATATTTCCATGGAGATTCTGGAAGCGTCCGCCCGGGAGTTGGCCCAGCAGTTTCCCTCGGTCCAGGTTATTCCGATCGTGGGGGATTACCACAAGGATATCCAACTGCCCGACGCCTTTCGGCGCCAGACACCACAACGCAAACTGGTGTTCTTCCCGGGCTCCACCATCAGCAATTTCACCCGCCCGGAAGCACAGACTTTCCTGCAGCGCATTCGACGCTTACTGACAGAGGGGGACGGTTTGCTGATTGGTGTGGACTGCATCAAGGATACAGAGATTTTGAATGCCGCCTACAATGACGCGGCCGGTGTGACCGCAGCGTTCAACCTGAATCTGTTACACCGCATTAAAAACACGTTCAGTACCAACCTGAAGCCACAGCACTTTTTTCACCACGCCTATTTCAATGCGCGGGAAGCCCGTATTGAAATGCATCTGGTGAGTAAACTGGATCAAATCGTGGAAGTGGAAAAAACACGCTTCAGCTTGCGCAAAGGCGAAACCATTCACACCGAAAATTCCTACAAGTACGCTTTACCGGTGTTTGCAAGCATGGCGCAGCAAGCCGGCTTTACAACCGGCAAAGTATGGCAGGACCCGGGCCATCTGTTCAGCCTGCACTACCTCACTGCACACTGACCGCTAACAAATGAAATCCGGTTTGCACCCTGGCCACACACCATGTCAACCGACATATTAACCAGGCTGCAAACCGGATCCCGCCTCCCAAGCTCGTGCACTATACCGCGATGTAGCGGCGTACAGTATCCTCTTCCATCTCTTTTCCCAAACCGGCCAGCACCACTTCGCCGCGGTCCATCACCGCGTAGTTATCCGCCAGTTCGCGGGCAAAATCAAAGTACTGCTCCACCAGCAGAATGGCCATCTCCCCCCGATCCCGCAACAGGGAGATGACCTTCTGGATATCCTTGATGATGGAAGGCTGTATGCCTTCCGTGGGTTCATCCAGAATCAGCAGTTTGGGCTTGGTGACCAGGGCCCGGGCAATGGCCAGCTGTTGCTGCTGGCCCCCGGAAAGATCACCACCGCGGCGTTTCAGCATCTTATACAAAACTGGAAACAGCTCGTAGATTTCATCGGAAATCCTGCGCTCGGCATGGGGCAGCACGGAAAAGCCGGTTTTCAGGTTTTCCAGCACCGTTAACTGGGAAAACACATCACGCCCCTGGGGCACATAGGCAATACCGTTCTTGGCCCGTTCATAGGGCGGCTGTTTGCTGATGTCTTTACCATCCCAGAGGATTGTGCCACTTTGCACCGGGTGTTGGCCGGCCACTGCCCGCATCAAAGACGTTTTGCCCACGCCGTTACGCCCCATGACACAGGCCACCTTGCCTTTCTCTGCTTCAAAGCTGACTTTTTTCAACGCCTGACTGGCACCGTAATACAAATCAATATTGTCTATTTTCAACATATCAGCGCCCCAGATACACTTCGATCACTTGCTCGTTGGTCTGCACCTGCTCCAGCGTGCCCTCCGCCAACACGTGCCCTTCGTGCAACACCGTTACCGGGCACTGCAGCGCCTTGATGAACTCCATATCGTGCTCCACCACGACCACCGAACGCTCACCGGCGATGCCTTTCAGCAATTTGGCGGTCATCTCGGTTTCATGATCCGTCATCCCCGCAGCGGGTTCATCCACCAACAGCAGGTCCGGCTCCTGATTCAACAACATGCCGATCTCCAGCCACTGCTTCTGACCATGGGACAGATTCCCCCCCAGCCAGCTGCGCTTCTCGGCCAGCCCCACCAGTTCGATCACCTCATCAATACGGGCAGTCTGCTCTGCGTTGAGTTTGTGGAACAACGCCTTGAAAACACCCCGGTTTCCGGTCAGGGCCAGCTCCAGGTTTTCAAACACGGTAAGACTTTCGATCACGGTTGGCTTCTGGAATTTGCGGCCGATGCCCATATTGGCGATGTCGGCTTCGTCGTGCTTGGTCAGGTCCACGGTATCGCGGAAAAACACATCACCCACATCCGGTTTCAGTTTGCCGGTGATGACATCCATCATGGTGGTTTTACCCGCGCCGTTGGGGCCGATAATAGCGCGCAGCTCACCGGGTTTAACCACAAACGAAAGATCATTCAGCGCCTTAAACCCATCAAAGGATTTGGTGACCCCATCCACGTACAGAATGTGCTGGGGAATATGTTTGGTCATCAATTTCATGACATCGCCTCCCCGCCATTGCCCTTGGCCAGCGCTTTTTGCTCAGCCCGTTTGTCTTTCCATTGCTGCACCACCCCCACCACGCCCTGGGGTAAAAACAGGGTAGACACCACAAACAAACCGCCCAGCATAAATAACCAGATCTCGGGGAAGGCACCGGTGAAGAAGGTTTTGCCGTAATTCACCAATATGGCGCCGATAATGGCCCCGTAGAGGAAGCCGCGACCACCCACCGCCACCCAGATAATGATCTCGATGGAGTTGATGGGTGAGAATTCTCCGGGATTGATGATGCCCACCTGCGGCACATACAGGGCACCGGCAATTCCCGCCAGGACAGCGCTCAGCACAAACACAAACAGTTTGTAGTGTTCCACCCGATAGCCGATAAAACGGGTACGGCTTTCCGCATCCCGGATCGATACCAACACCCGCCCCAGTTTGGAAGACACCACATACCGGCACAACAGATAACCCAAAATCACCGCCACACCGGAGCAGACAAACAACGCCACTTTGGTGGCATCGTCCTGCAGGCTGAATCCCAGAATATTCTTGAAGTCGGTGAGCCCGTTGTTGCCGCCAAAACCCATATCATTGCGGAAAAAAGCCAGCATCAGGGCGTAGGTCATGGCCTGGGTAATGATGGAAAGATAGACCCCGGTGACACGGGACCGAAACGCCAGCCAGCCGAAAACAAAGGCCAGCAGCGCCGGCGCCAGTGCCACCATCAACATAGCAAAGTAAATATTATCAAAGCCATACCAGTACCAGGGCAGCTCGGGCCAGTTGAGGAACACCATGAAATCCGGCAGCAGTGGATTACCGTACACACCACGGTCGCCGATCTGACGCATCAGGTACATGCCCATGGCATACCCACCCAACGCAAAAAAGGCGCCGTGACCAAGGCTGAGAATACCGCAATAGCCCCAGATCAAATCCACCGCCAATGCCAGCAAGGCGTAGCACAGGTACTTGCCCAACAAACCAATGGTGTAGGAGGAAACATGAAAAAAGGAATCCTCCGGCACCAGCAGATTCAACATCGGTAACACGATGATGACGGCCAGAATCACCGCCATTAAACGTTTGCCTGCCACATCATTCATGAGCCAGGCCAATCGGGATTGAGACGTCATGGCTTAACCCTCCACAAAGCGACCTTTAAGGGCAAACAGGCCCCGCGGTCGACGTTGGATGAACAGAATGATGAACACCAGAATCAATATCTTGGCCAACACGGCACCGGCTACCGGCTCCACAAACTTGTTGGCCACCCCTAGGCTCATCGCCGCCACAAAAGTGCCCCACAAATTACCCACACCACCGAACACCACCACCAGGAAGGAATCGATGATATAGGACTGACCCAGATTCGGCCCCACATTGGTGAGCTGGCTCAACGCCACGCCGGCAATCCCGGCAATACCCGAACCCAGGCCGAAGGTCATGGCATCAACCCAGCCGGTGCGAATACCCATGGAACTGGCCATGGTGCGATTCTGTGTCACTGCGCGCATCTGCAAACCGAAGAAGCTCTTCTTCAACAGCAGCATGAGGCCGAACAACACCATCAGTGCGAACACGATGATGTACAGACGGTTATAGGTGAGGGACAAAAAGCCGTTCACTTCCAGTGAGCCGCTCATCCAGTCCGGTGTTATTACCGAGCGATTCAGCGGTGAGAAGACAGAGCGCACCAGTTGCTGCAGGATCAGACTGATACCAAAGGTGGCCAACAGCGTTTCCAGGGGGCGACCGTACAAATGCCGAATCACCGTGCGCTCAATAATGATACCCATCAGGCCGGACACCACAAAGGCCGCGGGTACCGCAACCAGCAAGGAGGCATCAATGTGATTGGGCATCAGTAATTGAATTACATAGGTGGTGTAGGCCCCCAACATGATCATTTCACCGTGGGCCATATTGATGACCCCCATCACACCAAAGGTAATGGCCAGTCCTACCGCTGCCAGCAACAGCACCGACCCCAGGCTCAGACCAAAGAACACATCCTCGACAAACTTGTACCAGGTGGCCATGGCTTGCAGCCCGTTCAAGGCCCCGTTGGCCTCTTCACGTACCAACGCGCTGGGCTCCACGTAACTGCCGTCTTCGTTCTGCCGCACCAATTGCGTCAGCATGGCCATGGTGTATTTATTGGCAAAGCCATCCATGTCTTTGACCGCCTGCAGACGATCCACTTCGTTATCGCTGTCCAGCAGGATCACCGCCCGCGCCACCTTCAGGGCCTTCAATACCGCCGGTTCCTTCTCTCTGTCGATGGCAGTCTGCAGCACCTGGAGGAATTCCGGGCTGGGGGTTTTGATCAAATCATCCGCGGCAGCAAGGCGGATTTCCGGTTTCTTGCTCAGCAATTTGTAGCCGGCAATCTGTGTTCGCAACTGCTTGCGCAGGCGGTTGTTGGTCGCGATCTTTTTCACCTCACGCTTACCAACCTCGCCCAACTCAGTGCCTGTCAATACATCGGTAATCAGGTAGCCGGATTCCCCATCGGCCTTGAAAACAATTTTTTCATCGGATTTTTGATAATACAGATCCCCTGCCAACATGGCTTCCATAACAGGCAGTACCCGTTCATCATCCAATGCGGCAATGGCCTCTACCGCTTTGGCCTTTTTCTTAAAACTCGAGGTGGTCAACTCACCTATCAGCGATTCAAAGCCAGTGCTTTCATCTGCGTTTTGCGCCCAAACCGGCGCCACGCACATGATATTCAGCAGCACCAGCAATACTCCCCAGTATTGTTTCATCATAGTGACTTGCTTCTTTGAAAAAGCCCCACCAAGTCTTGCTACGCTCAACCGGGCAGGGCTTTTGGTGAATGGTTCTAAATCGTACGAACGACTAGCGAATTAGTAGTTCTGACCTGAACACTTCTTGGTTTCTGTATTGTAGTTACCGCACATGATCTTGGGATCTTGCCAATCCGCCTCGATCTTGGCGCTTTCCGGCAGGAAGTCGGTCCAGGCATCACCGGGCACTTCACTTTCGGTCTGCCATACGGTTTCGAACTGACCGTCTTCCTGAATTTCACCGATCAGAACCGGCTTGGTGAGGTGATGGTTCGGCAGCATTTTGGCGGTACCACCGGTGAGGTTTGGTGTTTCCAGACCAATGATGTTTTTCAGTACATCATCCACTTTTGTGGACTTGCCTTTCTCCACTGCTTTCACCCACAGGTTGAAACCAATGTAGGTGGCTTCCATGGGATCGTTGGTAACACGGTCCTTATCTTTGATGAAGGTATGCCATTGCTTGATAAAGGCATCGTTGGCTTCGGAATCCGCACTCATGAAATAGTTCCAGGCTGCCAGGTGGCCCACCAGAGGCTTGGTGTCAAAGCCGGACAGTTCTTCTTCACCCACCGAGAACGCCACCACCGGAATGTCTTCTGCCGATACACCCTGGTTGGCCAGCTCTTTGTAGAAAGGCACGTTGGCATCACCGTTGATGGTGGAGACCACGGCGGTTTTCTTGCCGGCGGAACCGAACTTCTTGATATCGGATACAATGGTCTGCCAATCGGAATGGCCGAATGGGGTGTAGTTAATCATGATGTCTTTCTCGGCAACGCCTTTCTGCTTCAGATAAGACTCCAGGATTTTATTGGTGGTACGGGGATAAACGTAATCGGTACCGGCCAACACCCAACGCTTCACACCCACTTCGTCCATCAGATAATCCACTGCCGGAATGGCCTGCTGATTGGGTGCGGCACCGGTGTAGAATACGTTCTTCGAGGATTCTTCACCTTCGTACTGCACAGGGTAGAACAGAATACCGTTCATCTCTTCGATCACCGGCAAGACGGATTTACGGGATACGGAAGTCCAGCAACCGAAAATAACGTCAACCTTTTCCTTTTCCAGCAATTCTTTTGCTTTTTCAGCAAACAGCGGCCAATTGGAAGCAGGATCCACAACAACGGCTTCCAGCTTCTTGCCCAGCAGGCCGCCTTTTTTGTTCTGCTCGTCCACCATCATCAAGACGGTGTCTTTCAATGTGGTTTCACTGATGGCCATGGTGCCGGACAGTGAATGCAATACCCCAACTTTAATGGTGTCGGCGGCGATGGCCATCGATGACACCAGCGACACAGATGCAGCTACCGCCGCTCCGGCCATTGTTTTTATCCATGTGGACTTGGTTTTCTTCATGGGAACTCCCCCAGTGAGTTTATTGGTTTTTGTGAACGCACCGGGGGGAAAGCATTTTCTATGCCACGGGCATTTAAGGGAACAAATAGAACAACATTTGATCAGTATTGACGACAAAAGGTAGAACAAAACCCGACCTTCGCACCACTAGAGGGCGCAAAACAATGGCCAGCTCCAATATGGGTCGGAATGGGCGCTGGATTTCCTTCACGGAACCATTGCAGTGCAAATATGACTAATGACTGCACGGATTGATGGGGTCTTGCTGGTGCAGCCCCCTAAACGAAAAAAGGAGCACCGGATCAGGCGCCCCTTTTTAATGCATATACCCTGATTTTTGGCGTTATTTCAGCATGCCATGCTCACAAATAAACTGGATTATTTCCGCCAAGCCCTGCTTTTCCTTCATATTGGCGAAAATAAACGGCTTGTCGCCACGCATCTTGCGTGCATCCCGATCCATCACCTCCAGTGAGGCTCCCACCAACGGCGCCAGATCAATCTTGTTGATTACCAACAGGTCCGATTTGGTGATGCCGGGCCCACCTTTGCGGGGTATCTTGTCGCCGGCGGAAACATCAATGACATAGAGAGTAAGGTCCGACAGTTCCGGACTGAACGTGGCCGCCAGGTTGTCTCCTCCACTTTCAATCAACACCAGATCCAGATCCGGATGGCGCTCATTCAAATCCGCCACTGCCGCCAGGTTCATGGAGGCATCCTCCCGAATGGCGGTATGGGGACAACCGCCGGTTTCCACACCAATAATACGATCCGCCGACAACGCCTCATTACGGGTTAGGAATTCGGCGTCTTCACGGGTGTAAATATCGTTGGTCACCACCGCGATATTGAAGTCTTCGCGCATGGCTTCACACAGGCGCAAGGTTAATGCCGTTTTACCGGAGCCCACAGGCCCGCCGATACCCACTCGAAGCGTTTGTTTGGTCATGGTGTCCTCTATTAATCGAAATTGGATTGATGTCGGTGAATTCAGGAATGCCACCAGCGTTCATTGCACACTATCAACCCGGATTCACGCAAGGCATCCCGCGCCTTAATGCGATCCTCCTGATTGAGAAAGCCACCCACCTCAAGCGCCTGGCTGCCGTCATCCAACTGCAAGCCGATAGTGTCCACCGGGCTTTGGGCAGCACGCACGTTAACACAGGCCTCCGGGCGCAGAAAGCGCCAGCGCCGTACCGGGAAAAACTCCCCCTCTTCCACCTCCACTGCATGTTGCTGAATACGGATCACCTGCATGCGGTAGGAAGAACGCAGCACCCGCATCATCACGTAGGTCAGCGCTGCAATTTCCAGACCGGCAAAGGGCAACACCAGCCAGGCACCGTAAAACGTCCAGAACACTGCCACCGACAACGTCACCCCAGACACCAGCAGCAAGAACCACATGGACTGCCGCACGGTCGCAGAACGATTGGGCTGCAGTGTGATCAGGGTTTCCGCCCCCTGCTGTTCACAGGTTACCAAGCGGGCACCCTTGCAGCGGCGGTTTGTCTCCGGTAATCCCTCATGTTTTAATGCCCTCAACAACAATAAGCAGTCAGCATCGGCATAGAGAACCCCATGCATAAAGACACCTTAGCATTGGAACGGTCTTTACTGGAGTACCTGGACGACGACCGGCTCAGCAAAGCCGAAACCAGAGACCTAAGATTCGATCTCAAGGGCTTGCCCCTCGACGACCTTAACTTTCTCCGCAACCGGTTGTTTGAACTGGCCCGGGATCGGCTGACGCAGGCACCGGATACCGCCATGGCCATCGTCGGCTGGCTGGACCGGGGCACCAAAGCCATCAACGCCGAGTTACATCAGCGTCAGAGCACACATCAGGCCTGGTTCACCCCAGGGCAGGATTGCCTGCAGCACATTATCCGCCAACTCAACAATGCCCGCCAACATATCGATATCTGTGTCTTCACCATCTCCGATAACCGGTTGTCGGACAGCATTGTGGCGGCGCACCGGCGCGACGTAGTGGTGCGCATCATCAGCGACAATCACAAACAACATGATCTCGGCAGTGACCTGGGAAGCCTGTCGCAGCAGGGAATTGCAACCCGTTTCGACAGCACAGCGGACCACATGCACCACAAGTTTTGTATTATTGACGGCCTGACCCTCATCAACGGCAGTTTCAACTGGACCCGCAGTGCAACCGAACGCAATCAGGAAAACATTGTGATCAGTCAGGACACAACATTGATCGCGCAATTTCAAAACCAATTCGATTCACTGTGGGAGGCATTCGCATGACGGCATTATCCGGGAAACGCATTCTGGTCACCCACGCCGACAGTTTTATGGGGCCAGCCATCTGTGAAAGGTTACGGGAGAAGGCTGCCGAGGTCATTGCCAGTGACGATGCGCTGACCGCCCCGGAAGCAGCGGCCAACCTCATTCACGCCAGCGGCCGGGTGGATATTCTGGTGGCCAACCTGTCCATCACCGCCCCCACCACAGCCGCCACGGACATCAGCGAGGAGGAATGGCGCACCACCTTTTCCCGGCTGGTGGACCCCTTACCCCGTCTGTGCAAAGCAGTGCTGCCGCAAATGATTGAACGGCAGCAGGGAAAAATCATCGTGGTGGGCAGCGCCGCAGCATTGCGCGGCATGAAGCGAACCGCGACCTACAGTGCCGCCCGCGGAGCACAGCTGGCCTACGTACAGGCCCTGGGTGTTGAGGTGGCCCGCCACAATATCCAGGTTAACGCCGTTGCCCAGAATTTTGTCGATAACCCCACCTATTTTCCCCCTGAAATTCAGGCAGATGAACGCTTCAAGGCCCGGTTGCAGCGGGAAGTGCCCCTGGGCCGACTGGTGAGCGCCGGAGAAGACGCTGAATTCATTGCCTATTTGTGCAGCGGCGCCGCCGATTGTTTTGTCGGTCAGGTGTTTCCGCTGTGTGGAGGCTGGGTTAACCGATAATAATTTGGTTAAGGCACTTTTGGTTAAGGCACTATAGCCGTACTTCGGGCGCCGCTTTGGGCCACAGACTAAATCGGTATAACACCGAAACTGTGAATCTGGTCTAATATTGTTATAAATGCATGGCTCCGGCGGCGGGGATACGCTACTCATTCCGGCTAATTTCTGCGATCATTTCCCAGACGCACTGTTCGGAACTACTTCTCAACCAGCCGCCGTCACAGCTGTCCCAACACTTCAGGAAGAAGGCTCCGTATGCAAGAAGAAAAGGAATACAAGGTCCTCATTGTCGAAGACGAAAACATCGTCGCCATGGACCTGTCACGTCGGCTCAGCAGGCTGGGGTATCAGGTGATCGGCATGGCGTCCAACGGCAAACGGGCTTTGGAACTGGTGGAGTCCCGCCACCCGGATATCATCCTTATGGATATCCATATCAAAGGCAACAAAGACGGCATTGAAGTGGCCGATGATATCAACGAGCTGTATCACATCCCGGTTATCTTTTTAACCGCCTACTCCGAAGACTCCACCCTGGCCCGTGCCCGTCAGACACGCCCCTATGGTTATCTGTTAAAGCCTTTTTCCGAACGGGAATTGCACGTTGCCATTCAGGTGGCATTGGAACGTCACGCCGCGGACCTGCAGTTGGTGAAGCGGGAAACCCATCTGAAACTGGCACTGAATGCAGCCAAGCTCGGCACCTGGGAAATGGAGTCTGATAAAACCGTTATTATGGGTTATTCCCCCTGTGGCAAACTGGCGGTGGTCGAGAACTGGCAAAACCTGCATGACTATATCGTTGACAGCGATCAAATCCGGGTTCAACAAGCGCTGACAGAATTGCAATCCAGCCCCGACATTGAACTGGATCTTGAGTTTGAGGCCGACCTGCCGGAACAGGGCCACCGCTGGTATAAGCTGTATGGAAAATCCTTCAACGGCGGGCGCGATCGACATCGGGTGGTGGGTATCCTGCAGGATATTACCGAGCATCATCAAACCGAGATCAGGCTGCGACAGGCCGCCACCGCCTTTCGCTGCAGTGCCGACGGCATAGTGGTACTGAACAAGGATAAAAAAGTTGAAAGCATCAACATGGCTTTCAGCAAAATCACCGGGCTCGCCCCCAAACAGTGTATCGGCAAAGAGCTGGAATTCCTCAGCGAGAAATACCTGAACCAGGATGTCTTCGAAACGCTGTGGCCCACCTTGCGCCGCACCGGCAGTTGGCAGGGGGAAATTTCATTTCACCAACGGGATAACACGCTGATTCATGCTCTGGTTAACATCGGCAGCGTGCCCGACCTGATCAATGGTGAAGCTCAATACGTGGTGGTGGTATCCGACGTCACCCCCATTCGTGATGCCCAGAAAAAACTCTCTCACATTGCCTACTACGACACCCTGACCGGGCTGCCCAACCGCAACCTGTTTATGGATCGACTGGAAGTGTGCCTGTCGAAATCCAAACGTGAGGGCAACAGCTTCGGCATCCTGTATCTGGATTTGGATCATTTCAAACGTGTCAACGACACCCTCGGCCATCAAATGGGCGACAATCTGCTGAAAGGAATAGCGAAGCGCCTGAAAGCAAAATTGCGTACCTCCGATACCTTATGCCGAATCGGTGGTGACGAATTCATTGTGATCGCCGAAGCCATCTCATCGCCACGGGATCTGGAGACCCTGGCCGAGAAAATACTGGAGCTGTTGAGTCACCCCATCCAGCTGGGCAGCGTCAACATCATACCCGGGGCCAGCATTGGCATATGCCTCTACCCTCAACATACGGATGACCGGGATGAAATGATCAAGATGGCCGACACCGCCATGTACGCTGCCAAGTCGGAAGGGCGCAAGGGCTATGCAATCTACGAACCCAGGATGTCAGAGCACATTGCACACTACTTTACCCGTGAGCAGGAACTGCGGCACGCGCTGTCGAACAACGAATTACGATTGTTCTACCAACCGCAATACGATTGCCGCTCTGGTGCACTCACCGGGCTGGAGGCCCTGATCCGCTGGCAACATCCCAATCAGGGGCTACTGGGCGCTGCGGAAGTTATTCCCTTTGCGGAGTCCAATGCCCTGATCATTGAAATCGGCAACTGGGTTCTGAACGAAAGCTGCCGTCAGTTGCGTGCCTGGCTTGAGCAGAAGTGCGCCCCCCGCCATATCGCAGTGAACGTCTCGGCCCGGCAACTGGAGGACCGCAATTTCGTTCACATTGTGAATCGTGTTGCCAAATCGCATCAAGTACCGCTGAATATGCTGGAGCTGGAGGTCACGGAATCCTGCCTGCAGAACAGCGAGATCGGCTTGTATAATCTGCGGCGCCTGAAAGAACTGGGTGCCAACATCAGCATTGACGATTTTGGTACCGGTTATTCCTGTATGAGCTCGCTCAAATCGCTGCCCATAACCGCTCTGAAAATCGATCGCTGCTTTGTACAGAACGTGCATACCGAACCCAGTGACCGGGCCATTGCCAGCGCCATCATTGCCCTGGCGAAACAGCTGGGATTACGCACCACCGCTGAAGGCATCGAAACCCAGGCACAGGCACTGCTGCTGCGCCAGGACGGCTGCGACGACTTCCAAGGCTATTTATACAGCGAACCCCTGCCAGCAGAACTGGTCACCCGCTATCTGAAAGGTTCACTGTCAGACGAGAACACCTCATCACAACAGATTGCCTGATTGCCTATGACACCTGATATCGACATGGCCGCCAACAATGACGAAGTCATGCGTCTGGCGGTGGAAGCTTCGCCCAATGGCATGGTACTGATCGACATTGAGGGCCGCATCGTACTGGTGAACTCCAGTGTCGAACACATGTTCGGTTATCATCGCGATGATCTGATCGGACGCCCCATCGAGCATCTGGTGCCGGTTCGCTTTCGAAATCACCACCCCAATTTGCGACAACAGTATTTTGCCGACCCCAAATCCCGTGCCATGGGACAGGGCCGGGAGCTGTTTGCCCTGCATAAAAACGGCACTGAGTTTCCGGTGGAAATTGGCCTTAACCCCATGACCACCAAGCGCGGCGTGTTGGTGTTGGCATCCATTGTGGATATCACCGAACGGCAGCGTGGCCAGGAGATGATGCACCTGGCGGTGGAAGCGGCGCCCAATGGCATGCTGCTAACGGATAAAGACGGCCGTATCGTGATGGCCAATTCCATGGCCGAAGTGCAGTTCGGCTACGCACGCTCCGAGCTGGTAGGGCAGGAGATTACGGTGTTGGTACCTCTGCGCTTTCGTGACCACCACCCACACCTGCGGCAGGACTATTTTGACAACCCGGTTTCCCGGGCCATGGGCAAAGGTCGCGACCTGTATGCATTACATAAGAATGGACGGGAATTTCCGGTAGAGATCGGCTTGAATCCCATCAATACCGCTCAGGGAATGATGATTCTGGCTTCCGTAGTAGACATCACCGACCGTAAACAACAGGAAGAACAGCTTAAATCCGCACTGAAGGAAAAAGAAGTCATGCTGGCGGAGATCCATCATCGGGTCAAAAACAATCTGCAGATCATCGACAGCCTGATCGCGATGCAACTGGATAACGTAAGCGATGAAAAGGCGCGTTTTCTGTTAACCGACAGCCAGAACCGCATCAAATCCATGGCCATCATTCACCAGACCCTGTACCAGTCCCAGGATTTTTCCAATGTGGATATCAGTACGGTCATCGCAGGTCTGGTGAACAGCCTGGCACAATCCTATGGCGCCTCTGCCAACCCCAATGTTCAACTGCGGGTTGAAACCGACAACATCACCATGCCCATTGAAAGCAGCATTCCCCTGGGCCTGATCATCAACGAGCTGGTTTCCAATTCCTTCAAACACGCCTTTCCGGAAAATCGCCAGGGCGAAATTTTCATTGGTCTGAAAACCGGAGACGATCACAATATTATTCTGGAAGTGAGCGACGATGGGGTGGGCCTCAGCAACAAGGCGGCGTCTGATGAGTCTCTGGGATTGCGCCTGGTGGAAGCGCTGTGTGATCAGCTGGAGGCGGTGTTGACCGTCCGCCGAGCTGATCCCACGTGCTTTACCCTGAAAATGACATTGGGCAGCTAGCCGGCCCCGCGGCTACTCCTCACCCCAGAACTTCCACCATTTACGGCTTTTACCCTCACTCTGTTGCGGTCGCACCGGGTCGGCGGCCTTGTCCTGATGCATGGGCTCCTCGTGCATGGGCTCCTGATGCATGCGATCACGCTCTTGCTTCATTTCGTGTTTCTGCATGTCACCATCCTCTGCATGCTCGCGCATCTGTTTTTTATCTTTGTACTTTTCCTTGCTTTTATCCTTGGTCTTGTCTTTGAGTTCCTTGCCTTTCTTGTCTGCATAATGGCTGTCTTCGTCAGCTCCGCGCCCGGCTTCACCCCGTTTGGCTTTCATCTCTGCCTTGTGGGCATCAACCTGCTCCGCGCTGGGCTTTTCCTTGTTGCCCGCCCATTCCGGTTTGTCGGCCCATGCCGATGGGGCCACCGTCAATGCCGACGTCAGGGCAGCTGAAAGGGTTAAGGCCGTTAATCGTTTCATTGTTCTCTCCATTATATTGTTTCCGGTTTTGTTACCAACAACACCACAAGTGTAGAGAAAAGCCGGGCCAAAGAACAATCATCAGTTGCGTTGATCGTGCAGGGATTCCAATGCCTGTACACGCCGGATTTCCTGGCTGCTAAAGTGTTGGCGCCGGTGCTGCAACACCTGTTGTTCGCGATCCTGAAGGCTCAAGCCATTGGCGGCCAGCAACCGCGATCGCTCTTGCAGCCATTGGGCCATTCTTTGCTGCCACCGGGCACGCTGCTGATCCAGCGATTGCAGGCGTGCCGCGGCCTCGGCCCCCACCCTTTGCCGGCGCAATTGCTGCAGGGCCGCATCGCTTGCGCCCGCAAGGCGCAGTTGCCGGCTCAGGCGGGACAAGGTGATCAGTTCTTGCTGCGCCAACTGTGACTGCCGCAGTTCCGGGGAGAGGGAATCCTGCAACCGCTCCAACTGGATCGACTTCTCTTCCGCACCCAGATCCTGATGCTGCAAAACAGCCAAGCGATCCAGCATATACCGGTCGAACTCATCGGCTTCCCCGTAGAACACTTCAGCCACCTCCGGCGTGAGGTAACTGTTGCGCAGGGTGATCAGCGCCTGCATATGCTGCCGCAGTGCCTGCAGATCATCATCACCGATGGTATTGCCCATAGCCTGTTGCATGGGATAGTCCGGCGCCGCCATGGCCGACAGCGCGGTTTTCATAGCCAGGTAATCCTGTAGAACCGCCAACGCCTGGCTGGCGGCAGGCTGTGGCAGGTTGGCTTGAATATAGGCCCGGATGCGGGCGGTCAGCGACGCCAGCGGCTCCTCACCACTGGCCGCCAGAAAGTAATCGAACAGATCGCGAATGGAGTGCGTGATCACCAGCTCATTGTGTTGATCCCACAGCAAGGCACCATCGGGCTGCGTGCCCCGCAATGAAGCCGGAAGCCGTTCCAGGCCCGATTTAAATACCGGCTCAAACTCCGCTTCAAACTCCGCTTCAAAAGCAGGCCCAGCGCCATGCGCTTCATCCACAGAACCGGCTGCACCCTCCGGCAAAACAACAGGCGTGGAGGGCAAAACGGGGGCTGTTGGCGTACGGTCCAGATTCAGCAACAGGGTAACCCACAATCCAACGGCCAACAGCAAACCCAGAGCTACCCTGTTGTAACTGAAACCACGGGATAGCATTACAATCCCAGATTGCGCAGGCGGTTGGCATGCTGCCGATAGACCGATTTCGGGTTAGTGGAAAACAGGTAGGTAAGGCCAAACAACTGGTTCACTTCATCCAGGTGATCCATGGGGTAATCATCCCGTAACACCTGTCCGAAATGGGAGCTGCAACGGCCCACCAGACCATCGTTTTCTTCGGTAAACGCCAGCTTACTCAACACCAACCCATAGGATGAGGGATCAAAAAAATTGGTTATCCCCGTATTGGCGCCGCTCCAGGAAAACTGGTGCACAGCGGCACCTGGCCCAGCGCTGACATAATCCCCTTCACCACAGTCGCTGGTGGGAACACCCTCCGGGAAACGGCTGTTGAAGTCAGCAGCACCCGCCGAAGACAGCGAATTCAAACTGGCCAGCGCATCCTGGGAAAGGGATTCCCCCGCCAGGCTTCCAATAACCCAGCCCAACCCCTCAATGACACCGGCAACGATGGGCGCAAGCGCCGGCCCCAGCAGCGGAATCTGCATGGCCTGCAAACCCAGATCCGCCGCCTCAGACCCCTTGGTGGGGCTGCCCACGGTGGTCACAGAGGCCACTTTTTCCGGTGCCACGGCAGCCACATAACGCACACTTTGCCCGCCGTGACTGTGGCCGATTAAATTGACTTTCTGCGCGCCGGTGATGGCCAGCACCTCCTCCACCTGCGCCAGCAACTGCTCGCCCCGCATTTCAGATGAGTTAACAGAAGACACCTGGGTTACAAACACCTGTGCCCCATCCCGCTCCAGGGCACGGGGAATACCATACCAGTAATTAATACCGACGATACTGTCAAAGCCGAACATGCCGTGAGCCAGCACAATGGGATATTGGGTTTGGGTATAGCCTGCGGCAAACGCAGGGATGGCGGCCCAGCACAACCAAAGGGCCAGCATTGCGACAAAACGATTTTTCATGGCAAGACCTGTTTACACTGTAAGTTTGTTTTTGTTTTAGTACGAATACAGCATGTACAGTAACAAGCTTACGTACAGCGCTTTACCAGCGTATAGACGAAACACGCAGCACTCATTTGTCCAATCGATCATCTTCTTGCTCAGCGCTGGGCCATCAAACCCGTGGAGCTTGCCCGCGGCCATTCAACATACTCACTGAATTACGCTATGCTAGGGCCCGTGAACAGGCATTCGATCACTCACCGCAAGCAAGGATCTTCACCCCATGTTGTTGTGCCAACAGAAGTTTTCCACCGATTACACTGCATTACTGGAAACACTGGCCCACACCGATAACCTGTTGCTGATTCAGGATCTGGACGGTGTGTGCATGCCCCTGGTGAACGATCCATTGACGCGGCGCCTGTCCCCGGACTATCTGCGCGCCGCACACGCCCTCACACCAGAGTTCTATGTGCTCACCAATGGTGAACACATCGGCCGTCGCGGTATCAATCATTTGGTCGATAAAGCGTTACAACAATCCGGCCATGGGCAATACCTGCCCGGTCTGGCGGCCGGCGGTGTACAGTGGCAGGATCATTTCGGTTCGGTGAATCACCCCGGTGTGTCGCAGGCGGAACTGGATTTTCTGCTTTCACTGGCGGCGCGTTTCCGGACAGCACTGCAGGCCACTCTGAGTTCTGCGCCCTTTGACCTGGCAGCATCCGATGTGACGGCCATTCTGGATGCGGCAATCCTGGATAACCCGGTCTCACCCACCATTAATATCAATAGTTGTTTCTCATCATTGCAGCAGGACAGCGACCACATCAGGCGGCTGCAGGAGGCCACCCAAAGCATTCTGATGGCAGCGCTGACGGAGGCGGAACAGCAGGGCTTGGCGGATTCCTTCTTTATTCACTACGCCCCCAATCTGGGTCAAGGCCCGGATGGTGAACGGGTTAAATGGGCAACATCTGCTGACCTGGGTACCACCGATTTCCAGTTCATGCTCAAAGGGGCGGTGAAAGAAGTGGGGGTGCTGGTGATTCTGAACCGCTTTTACCACCGTATCAGCGGCCACTACCCGCTGGGGGCGGACTTCAATGCCCGCCAGGCTCCGCGCGATCACTCAGCCCTGCTGCAACTGGCCCGTGATCACTTTGATCCGGCGTTGATGCCCCGTGTGGTGGGGGTGGGCGACACGCTCACCTCTCAGCCGGACCCGCAACACCCCGCCACCCGCTTACGGGGCGGCAGTGACCGGGGTTTCCTGAGCCTGGTACAGGCGCTGGGGGAAGCCTTTCAATCCGATAACGCCGTTCTGTTTGTGGACAGCAGCGGCGGCGAACTGACGCGGCCCGCCATCGACCCGCGCCGGCTGGCCAGCGATCCCTGGCAGGCCGCTGCCGGTATTACCGATGCCGATGACCCGCTGCACCTGAACTTTGTGTTTCCCGGTGGCTATCAGCAGTACACGGCGTTCTTCTGCTCACTGGCGGACAAGCGCGCCCCTTCCGGGGAATAAAAACTACAGGCCCAGCTCACTCAGTCCCGGGTGATCATCTGGCCTGGGCCCGGATGGCCAATGAAACAAACGCTCCTCCTCACTGATCGCCAGATCATTGATGCTGGCATGGCGTACCTGCATCAAGCCTTCCGCGCTGAACTCCCAGTTTTCATTACCATAACTGCGGTACCACTGCCCGGCCCCATCATGCCACTCATAGGCAAAGCGCACCGCAATGCGGTTGTCACCGAATGCCCACAGTTCCTTGATCAATCGGTAATCCTGCTCTTTTTGCCATTTACGCTGCAGGAAAGCCACAATCTGATCGCGCCCCTGCGGAAATTCCGAGCGGTTGCGCCAGCGACTGTCTTCGGTGTAGGCCAGCGCCACTTTTTCAGGATCACGTCCATTCCAGGCGTTCTCCGCCATGCGCACTTTTTGACGGGCAGTTTCTGCGGTAAAGGGGGGTAACGGTGGCCGACTACTGCTTACGGTGGTCATGTCGCTTCCTCTATTGGTCATTGAAGATTGGATTTCACAAAAACCGGATTACGTTGCGATGCTAAAGTTTTACCATCAATTTGCCCATGTTGCCGCCGGTGAACAACAGATTAACGCCCTCTATTGCACTCTCCAGCCCCTGCAGGGTGTGAGCCTTGTACTGGATTTGGCCTTTCATCAAATAGGTGGACACCGCCTTCACCAGCTCCGCGCTCTTATCCCAATGGTCCGGCATGGCAAAACCCTGAATGGTCAACCGTTTCTTGATCATGCGCAGCCAGCTGGGGCCGGGGGCCGGTTGCGCGCTACTGTAATCTGCAATCAGGCCGCACACTACAATACGGCCAAAGGTATTCATGCGCTCATAGGCCAGCAGTTGCACCGGGCCACCGGTGTTTTCGAAAAACACATCAATGCCGTCCGGCGTGGCGGCGGCCAGCTCTGCGCTCAAATTGTCACTGTGATAATTGATGGCCTGATCAAAGCCCAGCTCCGATTCCAGCCACCGGCATTTTTCGTCGGAACCGGCACAGCCCACCACACGCAGGCCTTCCGCCTTGGCGATCTGGCCGACGATCACCCCCACTGAACCGGCTGCACCGGTGACAAACAGGGTTTCACCGGCCTTGGGTTTACCCACGTTCATCAGCCCGTGGTAGGCGGTCATACCGGGTAGTGACAACACGCACAATACCGCTTCATCGCTGATGGAGTCGGGCACCACCTGCATGCCACGGCCATCGGACACCAGATACTCGGCCCAGCCGGTCATCCCCATCAGACGGGTGCCTACCGGAATATTGTCGTTCATGGAGCCCACCACTTCCCCCACCCCGGTGGAACGCATGGTGCTGCCCAGCTCCACCGGCGGGATATAACTTTCCGTATCAGGCGACATCCAACCTTTCATTGCCGGGTCCAGCGACATGGCCGTCTGTTTAATCAGGACCTGCCCCTCGTTCAGCTCGGGGGTTTCTTCGGTGACCACATCAAACACATCCGGTGTGATGTTCAGGCCAGGGCGTTTTATTAATTTAATCGCTTTGTAGTGCATGAGGAATCCTTGCCGCTGTCGGGTTGCATTGAGTGACCTATAACATCATACAGCCTGTTGCAAAACAGACAATGCTGCAACAAGACAACCACAATAGTGTTGCCAAGCCCCCGCAGCAATAAGGAAATAGCCTCACATAACAGCGACTTAACCTGCCGCCACAGACTGGACCGGATCCTGCAATCACCACTGCCGTGCCGTTGAAGGAATCCGTATCATGTCGTATTTCAGTGAAGTCAGTGCGCTGCAGGCGCAATCCATTGTCATGGTGGAGAACCCCATTATCATCGATATGCGGGATCCGCACTCCTACAAGGAACAGCATATTGACGGCGCCATGCGCGGCCATGACCAACTCACCGATCATTTGATCAGTGCCGGTCAGTTTGAGCGCCCGGTATTGGTGTACTGCTACCAGGGTAACAGCAGCAAGGACATGGCCGGCCTGCTGGGTCGTGCCGGCTTCAAGCGTTGCTACAGCTTGCAAGGGGGCTTCACCGCCTGGAAAAAACTGCAGGAAGCAAGCCACAACGCCTCCTCGCTGATACAGGCGGCGCGCTCCGGTGATATGGGTATGCTGAATCAGCTGATTGCCGCCGGCGCCAACCTGGAAGCCACGGATGCCTCCGGAAATACTGCATTGTGGGCCGCCTGTTACGCCAATCAACAACCCATCATTGCACGCCTGCTGGAAGCCGGTGCCAACATGGATCACCAGAACCCGGACGGGGTGACCGTATTGATGTACGCCGCCTCGGCGGGCAAAACAGATGCGGTACGCCAACTGGTGGCCGCCGGTGCCGATCTCGACCTGAAGAATCAGGACGATTTCAGCGCCCTGGATCTGGCCGCCAACATCGACATTCTGCGCTTTCTGCAAGCCCAGTTGACCAACGCTTGAAAAGCGCACCCGGAGCAGTACATGAGCAACCCCAAAATCGGACTATTCTTCGGCACAGAAACCGGTACCACACGACTCATCGCCAAAAAAATCTATAAATTGCTGGGGGATGAGATTGCGGCCAAACCGGTTAACGTCAATCGCATTCAACCCCAGGATCTGCTGCAATATGAGGCGCTGATTCTGGGCACACCCAGCTATGGGGTGGGTGACATTCCGGGCTTGAGTGCCGGCTGCCTGGAGCGCAACTGGGAAGAATTTCTACAGCAGTTGGGGCAACCGGACCTGAGTGGAAAACGCATCGCGTTTTTCGGGTTGGGTGCTCAGGAGCGTTACGCTGAGCGTTTCGCCAGTTCGCTGATGGCACTGTACCAGGTGTTCCAGAATCTGGGAGCAGAAATGGTGGGCGATTGGGCAACCGACGGTTACCGCTTCGAGCATTCAGCCTCGGTGGTGAACGGGCGCTTTGTGGGCCTGGTGATCGATCAGCGCACCCAGGGCATGCACACCGACGAGCGCCTAAAGGCCTGGGTGGCACAGGTGAAACCCCTGTTGCTGGAGAAACTCACCGGTGCCGGTGACGCAGCCCACTCAGCCACATACCAGAGCCGTTAGCAGGGATTATTACCCCAGCAACAAATCCGCCTCGATGGCGATGAACTCACTGGCGGCCTGCTTTAACGACGCCGCCGTCAAGGCTGCAACACCGTACACCTCCACCCGCTTGCCTTTATCCACCCGCAGTTTGTTGACCAGTAAATCGAAATCGCCGTCCCCCGACACCAGCACCACCACATCGGCCTCCACGGTTGTTTCCAGTGCATCAATGGTAATGCCCACGTCCCAGTCTCCCTTGGCGGAGCCGTCGGCGCGACTGATAAAGGGCTTCAGTTTCACCGTAAAGCCAATCGCCCGCAGAATATTCTGAAACGCCCGCTGCTTCTGATCGCCGCGATCGATAGCGTAGGCATAAGCCGCCACCACCTGCCGACCGCCGGTGGCACGGGCCCAAAAGGCGTTGTAATCAAAATTCCGGTTAAAGGCTTGCCGGGACGTGTAATACACATTTTGCACGTCCACGAAGAGAGCGACTTTTTGCATGGAGATCCTCAGGATCGGAACAGGCGGCTGTATTGGCGTTCGTGCTGCATGCTGGCCAACACCACCCCGGGCAGAGACAACCCGATGTGGTCGTCGGCCACCTGCTTCGATTGCTCGATCCAATCCGGTACAGCGTGCACCAGCCGTTGAAAAATCCGTTGCCCGGCGGTTTGCCCCATGGGAAAGGTTTTCAAGGCCGCCGCAATCTGGTTTTCCAGCCAGCTCCATAGCAGGCCGGTGGCCGCAGCATCAAACGGAATATTGTTTGCTACCGCCACCATGGCAAACGCGGTGAGGTAACTCACCTGTTTGTGCTGCCAACTTTGCCATTGCAGGGCACCTGGGTATTCCAGATCCCGCGTCAGGCGCATCAGTGCCGCGCCCATCTGAATGTCTTCCTGGTATAACTCGCGGGTTTCCCGTAACGCCAGGGAATAGCGGGTCCAATACTCTATTTGCGCCTGATCCTGTTGCTGCCAGGCGTCAACCAGTTTGCGCAGCAACGGCAGCTCCTGGCCCACAAACCCGGTGTGCAGGATGCCCTGCAACCAGTCGCCGAAATCATCCTCACCCTTCAGCCACCCCTGATCGATGGCGCTTTCCGTACCCTGGGACCAGGCAAAGCCACCAATGGGCAGTGAGGGGCTGGTGAGCTGTAACAGCTGCGCCAACTGCAGATGATCAATGTTCATGGTGATGTCCGTGACCATGACCGTGGCCACCGGCGTAGGCACCGTCTTCCGGCTCGAACGGCGCCTCTTCCACCGTCACCGTCAGGCCCAGGCCACTCACCATGGCATCCAGCACATGATCATGCTGGTAACGCAACCAGCCATCACCGATTTGCAGCGGAACATGGCGATTACCCAGATGATAGGCGGCGCGCATCACCAGATGCACGTCGTCACTGCCCACGGTACTGACGGTTTCCTCCGCGGCCCGGATTTCAATCAGGCGCCCCTGCTCATCCAGCAGGCGGGTACCATCCCGCAGGATGTGCCCCCGGGGTAACATAAAGCCCAGGGCTTCCCCCGATTCGGCAGCGGTTTTCAAGCGGCTTTTCTTGCGCTCATCAAAGGGCAGGCACACCACAAGCTGTGCCGGTGTTTCAGCCGCGGTAGCGGCGGCAAACTGGATTACCTTGATCATCAGTTCAGGTTACTCACACTCAAAACAAAAAGTAGCGTTGCGCCAGGGGCAGTTCCGTGGCCGGTTCGCAGGTCAGCAGCACCCCGTCGGCCCGCACTTCATAGGTCTGTGCATCCACGGTGATAGTGGGCTGATAGTCGTTCAGAATCAGGCTGGACTTCTTCACGCTGCGACACTGCTTCACCGCCACCAGCTTGCGCCTTAATCCCAGTGTCTGATCAATATTACTGTCCAGGGCAGCCTGGGACACAAAGGTCAGGTTGTTATCCTGCAAAGCGCGACCAAAACCACCAAACATCATCCGGTAATGCACCGGTTGCGGTGTGGGGATAGAGGCGTTGGGATCGCCCATGGGCGCCGCGGCGATCGCCCCACCCTTGATGATCAGCGACGGTTTTACACCAAAAAAAGCCGGTTTCCACAACACCAGGTCGGCCCATTTGCCCACCTCCACCGATCCCACCTCATGGGCAATGCCGTGGGTAATGGCCGGATTGATGGTGTATTTGGCAATGTAGCGCTTGGCGCGAAAGTTATCACTGCGATCCGAATCCGGCGCCAGGGGCCCCCGCTGCTGTTTCATTTTATGGGCCGTCTGCCAGGTGCGGCAGATCACTTCGCCCACACGCCCCATGGCCTGGGAATCGGAGGAAATCATGGCGAAGGCGCCCAGGTCATGGAGAATATCCTCGGCAGCGATGGTCTCGCGGCGGATACGCGAATCCGCAAATGCCACATCTTCGGGAATACCGGAATCAAGATGGTGGCACACCATCAACATATCCAGATGTTCATCAATGGTATTCACCGTGTAAGGGCGGGTTGGATTGGTGGATGACGGCAACACGTTATCTTCACCGCACACTTTGATAATGTCCGGTGCGTGTCCGCCACCCGCACCCTCGGTATGGTAGGTGTGAATGGTGCGGCCCTTGAAAGCAGCTACGGTGTCTTCCACAAAGCCGGATTCGTTCAGGGTATCGGTGTGGATGGCCACCTGCACATCGTATTGCTCCGACACATTCAGGCAATTATCAATGGCCGCCGGTGTGGTCCCCCAATCCTCGTGCAGCTTCAGGCCCACTGCGCCCGCCACAACCTGTTCCTGCAGTGCTTCCGGCTGGGAGCCGTTGCCTTTACCCAGAAAGCCCAGATTCATGGGCAGGCCTTCGGCGGCCTTCAGCATCTGCGCAATGTGCCAGGCACCGGGTGTACAGGTGGTGGCATTGGTGCCGGTGGCAGGCCCGGTGCCGCCGCCAATCATGGTGGTAATCCCCGACATCAACGCTTCTTCAATCTGCTGGGGGCAGATGAAATGAATGTGGGCATCAATGCCACCGGCGGTAAGAATCTGGCCCTCACCGGCGATCACTTCCGTGCCCGGGCCGATAACGATGGTCACCCCCTGCTGCACATCGGGGTTACCGGCCTTGCCGATACCCACAATACGGCCGTCTTTCAGCCCCACATCCGCTTTCACAATCCCCCAGTAATCCAGAATCACCACGTTGGTGATCACCGTATCCACGGTTTCACTGCGCGGACGCTGACTCTGCCCCATGCCGTCCCGGATTACTTTGCCACCGCCGAATTTCACCTCGTCACCGTAGACGGCATAATCCTTCTCAATTTCAATAAACAGCTCGGTGTCGCCAAGCCGTACCCGATCCCCCACCGTGGGGCCAAACATTTCGCCATAGGCGCGTCGATCAATTTTAGCCATTACAGTTTCCCCATCACCATGCCGCGGAAACCGTACACGGTTTTATCACCGGCATAGGCCACCAGGGTCACCTCCCGGCTTTGCCCGGGCTCAAAGCGCACAGCGGTGCCGGCGGCAATGTCCAGTCGATAACCGCGGGTCTTATCCCGATCAAAATCCAGGGCGGCATTGGTTTCATAAAAGTGGTAATGGGAACCCACCTGAATGGGCCGATCACCGGTGTTGGCCACCGTGACGGTCACCGTGGCCAGCCCGGTGTTGAGTTCCAATTCACCCGGTTCCGTGATCAATTCACCTGGAATCATGGGTTGCCTCCTTAAACAATGGGGTCATGGACGGTGACCAGTTTGGTCCCGTCCGGAAAGGTTGCTTCCACCTGCACGTCATGAATCATCTCTGCAACACCGTCCATCACATCATCCCGGGTCAGCAGGGTGCGCCCGTAATCCATCAGTTCAGCAACGGTTTTACCATCCCGCGCGCCTTCAATGATTTCGAATGAAATCAGGGCGACGGCTTCGGGATAATTCAGCTTGAGGCCACGGGCCTTGCGCCGTTCTGCCAATTGCGCTGCGCTGAACAGCAGCAGTTTGTCTTTTTCGCGGGGTGTCAGTTCCATGTTGTTATCCTGTTGCCTTATGCTCGTAAAAGATTAAATCAGGTAAACCAGATGCGGGGTGCCACCGCCTCGGTGTTCTGCAGGCTACGCCGCAGCAATCGCCACGCGGCAAAAAATGCGTTCTTGATGGGCGCCGCCTGCTGTGCCTGGGCCCGCATCACCACCAGGCCCGGTAATTGCGTGACTTCAATACTGAGGTGTTCACCACGATGTTGCCCGCACAAATCCCGCAGCCCCTGCTCCGTGTGTTCATCTTCCAGCGTGCACACCAGTGTGGCCAGCGCCGGGTATCCGTGCAAGCCCCAGCGCGCCTGCAGCATGGGGCTGCCGCCGTCAAAACGGCTGCGCTCCACCAACCACGGCAGGCCATCCAGGGTGATCTCAAAATGTTGCAGCAGGCTGCCCGCTTCAAACCACTCCTGGGAGGCGGGCCGACCCAGGCAGGTAATCTCCCAGCCAATAAAGCGGGCACCGGATTGCAGCTGAATGTGGGTATGGTTGATGGCCTGCGCCGCATTGAAAACAATGTTCTCCTGGGGCAACCACTCACCAAAAGCACCGGGCTCCACGGCCATGGTGACCTGCTGGGTCTGCAGCTGTCGCTGGCGATTGGAACAATACACGCGGCCGGCGGAAGGGGTGGTCACCAGGGCATGGGCATGCTCACGCACCGTGCTGCTGATGGCCAGGCTGTCGCCCGCCACAATACCGCCCGGTGGATGCAGGATGTAAACGTGAGCCTGTCCGTTGGCTTCCGGATAAAACGGGCGCTGCACCCGCAGTGGCCCATCATGGCGGTTACGGACCAGTGCCGTGCGCGGGCCGCGCCGTTCAAACTCCAGGGCAAGGGATGCAGACCAGCCGGACTGTACCGGGGTTGCAATGGCGTTCATGCTATAGGCCTCTGATGACGGACTGTTTTTTATATAGAAGTGGGCGTTGAAAAGCAAAAACCATTCCCTGTGCCAGCAACCCCACACAAGCGGCTCAAGCACTATAATGCATGGTGCATGGTGCACGGCGCACCATGATGAATCACGCCCTACCGTTTCATGCGCTTACGGATACTGGCAGGGGTAAAATAGCCATCCGGGGGTGGTTCTGTGAAAAACTCGGTGCCTTCCCCGGCGCTGCACTGCAGAAAATAAGCCCCGTCCTGCAGGTCATGGTAGGCATCCAGCGATGAAAACATGCCCGGCATCTCTTCGTAATAAGCGGAGAAGCGCATGGTAAAGCGCCACAAGTCATCGTTCTTGTCGTAGATGTCCACCAGGACGATACTCCAGGTATCCTCATCCACGTAGAAAGTCCGGCGCTTATAAATATGCCGTTTATCCTGTTTCAGGCGCGCCTCCACCACCCATACCCGGTGCTTCTCAAAGCGCATGGCATGGGGTGAGATATGGTACGGCAACAACGCCTGGGGATCATCGCAACGGTTGTAGCGCATCTTCTGGTTATTGTAGGGAATCAGCATTTCGCGCTTGCCCACCAGCTCCCAGTCATACCGATCCAGCGGCCCGTTGAAGATATCAATCTCATCTGCCACCCGCAGGCCTTCGGAATTGAACAAAGGGGAATCGTAGCCGGTGGCCGGAGAACGGCGCATGCGCCGCTCCCCGGTGATGTAGATCCAGGACTGGCGGGGCTGCCGGATCGGCTGCAGGCTGTCATGGATCAACAGGCCACCACCGGCCAGCCGCGCGGGCCCCAGAATATGGGAAAAATAGTAAATATTTCGGGAATCCAGCTGCGGGCTTTGGCGGCTACGATCATACAACTGGGCATAGGTTTCGATGATGGTTTCCAGGGAATCCACCAGCAGGTTGGGATACACCGTGCTCTCAAACAGGTGCAGTGAGATAAACACACCTTTCCAACGGGTCTGATGATTCCAGATGACTTCCTGCGCCGTCTGCGGTTTGGGAAAGGGAATACCGGGCCAGGCCGCCAGCAGCTCGTCACCGCTTTCACTGATGCGGGCGTCCTCCAGGTTGCGGCGAATGTAATCGTGCGTCCATTGCGGCTGGCGCGCTGTACGGTGGGTTGGATAGACGGGAATACTGAAGCTCTCCGGGTGCAATTCAAACATTTTCAGCAGCCCCGGCGCCAGCCACTGGCGGTAGCGCTGCAGGTTATCCGCGGTAATGATGTAAAGGGGCTCTTCTCTGGTGATGCGCTGCATCCATTGCAGATGCGCTTCATCACTGAGTTGATCCGCACTCCAGCGGGGAATGGAGCCGTCGGCATTACCCGCCCGCTGGGCTCCCACCGGGGTGAGTTCCTGCCCCAGTGTGGCCGCCGGCAAGGGCACGCTGCACAGCACAGTGCACAGCACCAGCAACGGCGTGCGGATTAAAGACACCTTCATATGGCTACCTGTTATTGTCCTGTCGTTGTTGTTGTTTCAATAACATGATCAAATTATTAAACAGGGCATCCCGATCGATGGGCTTCTTCAGGAACCCTTTCATTCCCACTTCCGTGGCCTGAGCCTCGTAGTCTGACAAGACATGGGCAGTCAGTGCAACAATCAATGATTCCGGCTTGCCTTTGCGGCGTTCCCAACTCAGAATCCGCCGCGCGGCGGTGATACCATCCCACTCCGGCATTTCCCAATCCATCAATATACAGTCGTAACGTTCACCTTCTTCCACCACTTTCTGATAGGCCAGCATGCCGTTCTCCACCAGGTCCACTGTCACCCCGGCTTTCTTCAACATACCCTGAATCACCATCTGATTCACCTTGTTGTCTTCCGCCACCAGAATTCTTTTGCCGCGCAAGGCGCTGCGGAAATGCTCCTCACGCACTGTCTGGTCTGCGGTTTCAAAGCCCGACAGGCGGGTTTCATCAATCTCCTGCAGGGCCAGGGTAAACCAGAAGGTGGTACCACCGGCACGCTTGCTGCTGACCCCGATTTCACCCCCCATGAGATGACACAGGCGCTGACAGATGGCCAATCCCAGCCCGGTGCCGCCATAGCGGCGGGAGATGGTGCGGTCGGCCTGGGAAAATTGTTTGAACAGCTCCGACTGTTGCTGGCTGTCCATTCCGATACCGGTATCACGGACCACGCCATACAAAAACGTACGCTCTTCGGTGCTTTTCACCGACAGCCGCACATTCACCGATCCCTGCTCGGTAAACTTCAATCCATTGCCCACCAGATTCATCAGAATCTGCCGCAATCGCTGGGGATCACAATTCACCAGAGTGGGCACCGACTTTTCAAATGAAATATTGAGTTCAATGCCTTTCTGGCGGAACAGCGGTTTGAACAGGGCCAGGGATTCATTGACCACCTGGCGCAGGTCGAACACGGTGTTGTCGATCTGCAGCTTGCCGGCTTCAATTTTGGAATAATCCAGCACATCATTGATTACCGAAAGCAGCGTCTGACCGGAACTTTTCAGTGCCATGAGGTAGTTTTTCTGCTCTTCATTCAACGGCGTACTGGACAGCAGATCCACCATCCCCAGCACCCCGTTGATGGGCGTGCGGATCTCGTGGCTCATGGTGGCCAGGAACTGGCTCTTGGCCCGGTCGGCGGCTTCCGCAGCCTCCTTTTGCTGGCGCTCTTTTTGCCGGGTGGAAGCCTCCCGCAAGTCAACGATGTAAATCACCATATACAGCAGCACCAGCAGCGCCACTCCGGCCAGGGTCCATTTCTGCTGATCGGCGGCGGCCTGGCGTTCCTGCTGATACTGCATCTGCATCAGGGAGAGAATCTGATCACGGTACACTGATGAGGTCACCACATAGCCACTGATGCGCTGATAAAAATCCCGCCAGGGGGTATCCAGGTCCGCCGACTGAATGACTTCGTCATCCAGGGTCTGGGCGGCACTCTGCAACAGATTCCAGGGTACCGACTTGAAAGGGGCCCGCTCTGCGAGATTCGGGTGATTCTTGAGCAATTGATTGACGCGAATATTCAGGCGGTCGTGCTGCAGCACCAGGCGCTCGTAGATGCGCTCCAGGCTGTCCACTCCATCCGATGGCACATGGCCGATCCTCAGGTACAGGCTGCCGTAGGAGCGGGCCCGCCCCAGATCCGTGGTGAGATCACTGAACTCATCCAGCGCCAGATAGATCAGGTTGAGGGATATATCATTGCGATCGCTGAACAGGCCACCCTGATCCGCCAGCCGGAACTGGATCTGCTGCAGGGTTTCCACCAGCGGTTGGTGTTCGCGGAAGGCCACATCCGGGGTATACAGCTCTGCGCCCAGCACCGGCCGCACACGGCGTATCTGCTTGATAATCCTGGGATACGTCAGCTCCATAATGGGGTTTTCCTGGCTGAACCCCACATTCTGTTCCAGTTGCTTCACCGCCCCCAGCAACTCCTGCCGCTGGCGCTCGTATTCCGACTCCAGTTCCTCCGACCGGTCATAGACCACGATGACACTGAGATCCCGCAACCGCTCCGCCAGATCCACCATGCTCTGCAAAATCCGAATATCGCTGACCGCTGTCAATTTGCGATCAATGGCTTCAATGCGCTCCTCCACGCCGTAAATGAGCTGAACCAACAGCACCAACAGGGGCAGTACAAGGAAGAGTGACAGCAGGCCAATTCGGGTAGGCAGTAAGACCCGGCCATCCAGTCGATACAAATGAAGATTCCTGTAGCTATTTGATTTTTGGATGATATCCCTTCAAATATAGCGGCTTTACTAACAAATTTCTGCTTTTTTGCCCGGCTCAAGCAAGGGGTGAGCAGGCCCCGGACAAAAAAAAGCCCCGCCGATACTCGACGGGGCTTTTTTAAGGCTGCCGACTTACTGGGATTTTTCCACCATGTAATCAACAATCGCCTTGATGTCATCTTCCGAGCAGGCCGCGCAGGTACCCATGGGGGGCATCATGTTGAAGCCCTTGATGGCATGGGTATACAGGGTGTCTTTGCCCTGGGCAATACGCGGCGCCCAGGCGGCGGTGTCGCCGGTTTTGGGAGCACCGGCAGCACCGGTGTCATGGCAGGCAGCACAGGTGCCGTAGAGCTCTTCCGGCGTTTTCTCGGTTTCTGCCGCAGCCGTGGTGACCGCCGCCGCACTGCCGCAGTCTTCGCCCTGTACGCACACTTGCGCCTCCGGCTGAGTGCGCGCATCGATCTTGGCAGGGCTCATTATGGAGCGCATGCCCAACGGTTCATCACTGCCGGACTGATCCACCAACTTGGACGCCAGCGCTTGACCGGAAACCCCCAAACTCAAAAATACTGCCAAAGAAACAATGACTTGCTTCAACTTGCCCATATGATCATTTCCTCTCTACAGAATGCTTCGCGACGCTTCAGGCCCCGGTCGAAACGGTTACAATTCATGGAAGGCCGCAAGTATACCGTTAGTTACCCCCAAAACGGAATCATCTCGGCAGGCCAGGTTCAGCGGGGTGGGAAATTTGCCAGCATTTCCTGCACCACATCCTGCACCAGATAATCCCGTTGGGTTGGGTTCATGCTGTCCTTCAGGGTCCGCGTGGCTTTGGCGGTCCACACCAGCTTATCGCTGGCCCTGTCCACCACCTCCAGCACCAGCTGACCTTCGGTTTTCTCCCGCGCCGATGGGCCGGTGCTGACCCCCACGCCCACATTGCTGCTGACGCCGAAGCCAAACCCGAAGCTGACACCGGAATTATCGATCTTGCGCTCCGCCTGCACATAGTAGTGCACGATAAAATCCGCCTCACTGCCCGGCACCAGGTTGTAACGGCCGTTGAGGTTCTGCTGGATGGCCGCTTCAATACGGCTGCCATCCAACGACTGGTAACTCTGCTTTGCGCTCTGCTGCAACGCATAATCCTGATATTCGCTGAACCCAAAGCCGGGATCATAGTCGTAATTGGCCAGTTTCTGGGCACAGCCGCTCAGGATCATGGCGATGGCCGCAAGACTGACCGATATCAGTCGCAACATGGGAATTTTCCTTTAAACTGAATTGAATACGGGCAGCATACTGAAATGTCAGGCGTCTGCAAACTCGAAGGATGCGTATACACCGAGAATATGAGCAGCTTCTCCAACAACTCACCCAGGCGCTCTACCGCCATGCAGCTGAACCTGAGCCTGGCCGGCATTGCGCTGGCCGCTCTGGTGGCCACCGCGGTGGCCATGCTGGCGACAGACACCCTGCGTGGGGACGCCGCTGCCATCAATCTGGCCGGTTCCATGCGCATGCAGTCATACCGGATCCTGACCTCACGCCTGAAACAGGATCCGGCGGCCGAGCTGGACCGGCAGATCGCACTCTATGAGGAAAAATTACACGACCTTTTACTGGAGCGCCGGGCCACCTACCGGCACAGCGAGCCATTCAAAGCCCAGCTGACATTGCTGAAGCAGGATTGGGAGCAGGCCCTAAAACCCGCCCTGCTGGACCCGAACCGCAATGCGGACGATGTCAGCGCCATGGTGGAATCCTACGTTACCCGCATCGATCAGGCGGTGCAGTTGCTGCAACAGGAATCCGAAGCCAAAGTCAAAACCCTGAGCACCCTGCAGGCCATTTCCCTGTTGGTGCTGTTTTCACTGTCTGCCCTGCTGCTGGTGGTGGTGCACAGAAAATGGGTCACACCGTTGCGCCAGTTCATGCATGCGGTACAACGCCTGCAGGAAGGGAATTTCAGCACCCGGGTGCAATACCCGCACCCTGATGAGCTGGGGCTGCTGGGCGACACCATTAACCGCATGGCTGAGCAACTGGCTGAACTGTACAGCGATCTTGAACAGCGGGTAAAAAATAAAACCCGGCAGCTGCAGCAATCCAATGAATCCCTGCGCCTGTTACACGAAACCTCCCGCCGCCTGTTTTCCAAACCGGATGATTTCTACCAGGCGGTACCTCAGATACTGGCGGAGGTTCAGAGCCTGATGAATCTGGGCGCCGTGTCTTTGTGCCTGCGCAAACAGGACAGTGGCCCGGCCTACCGGCTGATCACATCCGATCACCTGCCCAAACCCAGCTTTTGCCGCAAACCCGATTGTGACAATTGCCGGGCACAGGCCGACAAAACCGTATTTGCGCCCCATCTTAAAGAAGTGGTTATGTTTCCGGTGAGCAGTGACCAGCACCATGTGGGCGACATCAGTGTGGAGCTGCACCCCGGGCAGTCGATGCAACCCTGGCAACGCAATCTGCTCTGCGCCCTGAGCGAAGTCTTTGCCACCACTCAAAGCCTGGCACAGTTGAGCCACCAACACTCACAACTGGCCCTGGCCGAAGAGCGCGCCGCCATCGCCCGTGAACTGCATGACTCTTTGGCGCAATCCCTTTCCTCGCAAAAAATGCAAACGGCGCGCCTGCGCAAACTGCTGGAAAAAGCCGCCGACACCAATGAACTGAACGACACCATCGATCAGGTACAGGAAGGCCTCAATGAATCCTACCGCCAGCTGCGGGAACTGATCAGTACTTTCCGCATCAACGTCAACGAACCCGAGTTTGAGCGGGCGGTGCGCAAGGCCATCGACGCTGCCGCTGCGCGTTTTCAACTGCAGATCAGCCTCGACTACGGCATCGGTCACTGTCCGCTGAACGCCAATGAGGAAACCCATTGCCTGCACATCATTCGCGAGGCCCTCAGCAACGTCGGCAAACATGCCCGCGCCAGCCACGCCCACGTCAGCATCCGGCAGCAGGCGGAGGGGCCCATAGAGCTGCGCATTGAAGACAACGGCATCGGCCTGTCCGCCGACACCAACAAACCCAATCATTTTGGCCTTTCTATTCTGGCGGAACGCAGTCATTACCTGAATGGTTACCTGGCTATCACCCGTCCGGATCAGGGTGGCACGCTGGTGAACGTCACCTTTGAACCCAAATACCTAAACAACTTACCGAAGCCCAATCATGTTACAGAAGTCAGCACTGACCGTATTAGTAGTGGATGATCACCCCCTGTTGCGCAAAGGCGTGGTGGATCTATTGGAACTGGAAGACAGCATCATGTGCATTGGCGAAGCCAGTAACGGCCACGATGCCCTGCAACTGGCCCTGGAGCTGGAGCCGGATCTGATTTTGCTGGATCTGAACATGCCGGCCATGAACGGCATCGAAACCATTCAGGCCATGCGCAATGCCGGCGTGGACAGCCGCATTCTGTTGTTCACGGTTTCCGACAGCGAACTGGATGTGGTGGCCGCGTTCAGGGAAGGCGCCGATGGCTACCTGTTGAAAGACATGGAGCCGGAGGAATTAATCAGCAACATCATCAAATCCGCTGACGGCAAAACCGCCATCAGCCCGGAACTGGTGGACATACTGACCACTGCCATTCGCGCCCGCCCTTCACAGCAGGACACCAGCCTCAACGAACTCACCGAGCGGGAACGGGAGGTGCTGAAACAGGTGGCCCACGGCCTTTCCAACAAGATGATCGCGCGGCAGCTGGACATCGCCGAGGGCACCGTTAAAGTCCATGTAAAACGCCTGCTGAAAAAGCTCGGCATGCGCTCCCGCGTGGAAGCCGCCGTGTGGCTTACCCGCCTGCAGGACTGATCTGAGTTCACGCACCCCAGCCGCTACCCAATAGGGGGTAGCGACTACCTCCAATGCACCAACGCCGCCTCCAGGCATCATGACCCTGATCAATTCAGTCAGGTATTCCGACATCCATAATGATTCTGACATCAGCTTACGATGAGGGGAGCATGAGATGCCGGAAATCTTTACCAAAACCATGGCACGCAACATCTATCTGGGAGGCAGCGTTTTTTTTGTGCTCGCCTTTCTGGCGTTGACCTTCGATACCACCGCCCGCTTACCGGAACGGGATAACCGCGAAAACATCACCGAACAGGTGGCGCTGGGCAAACAGGTGTGGGAAGAAAACAACTGCATCGGCTGCCATACCCTGTATGGGGAAGGCGCGTATTTCGCGCCGGAGCTGGGCAATGTCTACCAACGCTTCGGTAACTCCAAGGAAGCCATCAAGGGCTTTATCAAGAGCCGCCCCGTGGACGGCATTCCCGGACGCCGCAGTATGCCCCAGTTCAATTTGAGCGAGGAAGAACTGGAAGCCATCGCCGAGTTCCTGAAGTGGTCCAGCGAAGTCAATACCGAAAACTGGCCCCCCAACATCAACGGTTAACAGGAGACACTCAATGAGTACAGCGCAATTACAATATCAGTCCCAGTCCGTTGCCAAACCGTATTTCATTGCGGCCATTGGTTTGTTTGTGGGGCAGGTACTTTTCGGCCTGATCATGGGTCTGCAATACGTGTGGGGGGATTTTCTGTTTCCCGAAATCCCCTTCAATGTGGCCCGCATGGTACACACCAACCTGTTGATCGTATGGTTGCTGTTCGGATTTATGGGTGCCGCCTATTACCTGGTGCCGGAAGAGGCCGAACGCGAACTGCACAGCCCCAAGCTGGCCTTGGCCCTGTTCTGGATATTCCTGACCGCCGGGGTGCTCACCATCATCGGTTATCTGGCGGTACCTTACGCCACCCTGGCCAAAATCACCGGTAACGATATTCTGCCCACCATGGGCCGGGAGTTTTTGGAACAACCCACCATCACCAAAATCGGCATCGTCATTGTGGCCTTGGGCTTCTTGTACAACATTGGCCTCACCGTGTTGTCCGGGCGTAAAACCGTCATCAACGTGGTCTTGCTGACCGGGCTGGTGGGTCTGGCGGTGATGTTCCTGTTCTCATTCTACAACCCTGAAAACCTGGTGCTGGATAAATACTTCTGGTGGTGGGTGGTTCATCTTTGGGTGGAAGGTGTGTGGGAGCTGATCCTGGGAGCGATCCTGGCCTTTGTGCTCATCAAAACCACTGGTGTTGATCGCGAGGTGATTGATAAGTGGCTGTATGTCATCATTGCCGCGGCACTGATCACCGGTATCATCGGCACCGGCCACCACTATTACTGGATCGGCACACCATCCTACTGGCAATGGTTGGGTGGTATCTTCTCCGCGTTGGAACCCATCCCCTTTTTCATGATGACCATTTTTGCTTTCAATATGGTTTTCAAGCGCCGCAAGCAACACCCCAATAAGGCAACCGTACTGTGGGCCATGGGCACCGGGGTTATGGCGTTCCTGGGGGCCGGCGTGTGGGGCTTCATGCATACCCTGGCGCCGGTGAACTATTACACCCACGGCACCCAGATCACGGCGGCCCATGGTCACATGGCATTCTATGGTGCCTACGCCATGATTGTGTTGACGATTATCTCCTACGCCATGCCCAAGTTACGCGGCATCGGTACCGCCATGAACGACCGCGCCCAGATCGTGGAAATGTGGAGTTTCTGGCTGATGACCGTCGCCATGGTATTCATTACCCTGTTTCTTACCGCCGCCGGCGTGTTGCAGGTATGGCTGCAACGCTATCAACCCAACCCCATGCCGTTTATGGCGGCACAGGATCAGGTGGCTATTTTCTACTGGTTCCGTGAACTGTCCGGCGTGGTGTTCACCCTTGGCCTGCTGCTCTATATATTGAGCTTCTTTATCAAGGGTAAACAGCCTGCCGCACAGCCAACGGCGGCATAACGTGCCACTACACCTCAACCACCATAACAAGGTTTTGCCATGAATTCGTCTGCCCGACTCGAACCAACCCCGTTCTACCAGCCCCAGGGGCAGGAGGTTGCACTGTTCGAACACGCCTTTCAACATCAACTTCCCGTGCTGTTGAAAGGCCCCACCGGCTGCGGCAAAACCCGCTTTGTTCGTCACATGGCTGCGCGCCTGCAACTGCCGTTGTACACCGTAGCCTGCCACGATGACCTCACGGCGGCCGACCTGGTGGGCCGCCACCTGCTGCAGGACGGTGATACCGTGTGGAACGACGGCCCCCTGACCCGGGCAGTGCGCGAAGGCGGTATCTGTTATCTGGACGAGGTGGTGGAAGCCCGCAAGGACACCACCGTGGTGCTGCATCCGCTCTCGGATGATCGGCGCGAACTGCCCCTGGAACGTACCGGAGAACTGTTGAAGGCGCCGGCCAACTTTATGTTGGTGGTGTCCTACAATCCCGGCTACCAGAATGTCTTCAAAGGCATGAAGCCCTCCACACGGCAACGCTTTGTGGCCATGCGTTTTCAGTTCCCCAATCCCGAGCTGGAACGCAGCATCGTTCTCCGCGAAACCGGCGTATCCGAACACCTGGCGCAGCAACTGGTGGAACTGGCGCAGGCATTACGGCGCTTGCAGAACCATGATCTGGAAGAGGCGGTTTCCACCCGCCTGCTGGTGTACTGCGCCAGCCTGCTCCACAGCGGATTACCCTGGCCCATCGCCTGCAGAGCGGCCATTGCAGAGCCACTGTCGGATGATGAGGACACCGTCGCCGCGCTGATGGACGTCATTACCGCCATCATGGACGGCTAGCCCTGTGACTTCCGCTACTGACATTCCAACCCAGGACGCAACCGAACACAGCCAGGCCGGATGGGCCTACGTCTGGTATCTCCTCAACATCAGCTTTCTGCCGGGGCTGGGATTTCTCATGCTGTTGCTGCTCTGGCAACGCAGCCGCAAACGCTGCCAGGTGTTTGCCAATGCCCACGCTCGCCAAGGCATCATAGCCAGCATTCTGGCGGGCATTCTGCTCACGGTGGTCAGCACTGCCATTGTCTTGTTGGGGGGGCTCTCTTCGCCTTATACCTGGGTCATTCTGATTCTGTATTTTACGCTCTGTCACAGCGCCCTGATTATTCTGGGCATCGTCGGCTACGCCCGCAGCAGTGCCGGCAAACGCTTTGAGATTCTGCATTTCTCAACCTGGCGGGGAGACTGATGGAAGAAGCCGTAGGAAAACTCTGGCACCGCTGGATTACCCGGGCGGCGCAAATCGAGCACCCGGACAAACGGGTGGAGCTGAAACAAATTCAAAAGAAAATCGCCCTCTATTTTCACGCCTTCGGCGGTGATCCCGCACTGGCCATCAAGCCCGCCTCTCGCCAGCAATGGCTGGCCCGCCGCAGCCTGTTGGAAAAGATAGCCGGCCTGGAGTGGCAGGCACAGCTGTGCTGGCGTGATGCGGACAGCCTGTACATGCCCGGCAGTATCGCCCTGTTTGATGACGCAGAACTGAATAGTGCACTGTATTTCTGGCTGGCCGCACTGGCCGCCAACGACACCCAGCAATGGGATCACCTGCCCTGGTTACAACGAAGTCAGCAGCAGGTGTTGTCCACCCTGTTGCGCTGGCCCGGGCTAACCCGGCTCTATCGCCGCCTGGCCAGTGCCCACCTGGCACAGCGCCACTGGCAAAAACAAGCGCAATTAAACCAGTCAGAACGGACACTGCGCCAGGCCATTGAGCACCCATCCGCAAGGGTGAGTGAAGACATTGATCCGCGGCAACTGGAACCGGTGCCCATCTGGCTGCACCCTGTTCCCCCTGCCGCGGCGCACCGTACAACGCAACCTCACCCGGACATCACGCCGGCGACGTCTGAGGTCACCGAGATCGAAGGCGATCACCAACGCCAAGCCAAGCGGGTGGAACACAACAAGAGTGATCAGGGTTTACTGGCCTTTCGCCTGGAAAGCCTGTTCTCCTGGGCCGAGTTCGCCAATGTGGACCGGCCCCATGAAGACGACGAGGATCTGGGCGCCGAAAAAGCCGCCAACGACCTGGATGAGCTGGCGGTTTCCAATCAGCATGGTCAGGTCAAAAAGCGCCTTAAGTTCGATCTGGACCTGCCGGGCTCAGACTACGATGATGTGACGCTGGCAACCGGCATCACCACGCCGGAATGGGATTATCGCCAGCAACGCCTGCGGGAAGACCACTGCCATATTGAGCTGATGCGCACGCAACAGGAAACCAATGCCGCGCTACCGCGGCACCTGCGCAAACCGGCCCGCCAGGTCAGAGGCTTTTTTGAGATGCTGGCCCTGAACAAAACCTGGCTCAGGCAACAGCCGCAAGGCAGTGAACTGGACCTGGACGCCTATCTGGACACCGTCACCCGCTGGCGCCTGGGGCACAAAGAAGTCAGCACTGGCTTGTTCAAGGAAATGCGCCGCCACCACCGGGATCTGAGTTGCCTGTTGCTGGCTGATTTATCCCTCTCCACAGATGCCGCGGTCAGCGACGAACACAAAGTCATTGACGTCATCCGCGATGGCCTGTTCCTGATGAGCGAAGCCATGGATGCCACCGGTGACCGTTTTGCCATGGCCGGGTTTTCTTCCAAACACCGCCATCAGGTTCGCTACTATCCGTTGAAGGCCTTCGGCGAGACTCTGTCACCACAGGTGCGCGGCCGCATTCAGGCAGTAAAACCCGGCTTTTACACCCGCATGGGTGCCGCCATCCGCTACGCCACCCGCGCCCTGGAAAAAGAACACAGCAGTCATCGCCTGTTGCTGTTATTGTCCGATGGCAAGCCCAATGATGTGGATCGCTATGACGGACGCTATGGCATTGAAGATACCCGGGCGGCGATTCAGGAAGCGTCCGCCAAAGGCATCCTGCCGTTTTGCATTACCATCGACAATCGCGGCAATGAGTATCTGCCCTACTTGTTTGGTCACAAACAATTCATTGTGATTCGCAATGCCAAACAACTGCCTCAGAAACTGCCCCTGATTTACGCCCGCCTGACGGAATCACTGTAACCATCAGCACGCTGTCCACCACACTGACCACCATAAAAAAAGCGCCGCTGTAAAGCGGCGCTTTTCTTTCTCGCCTTCACCTCATTAATAGATGTCTTTCACCGTATTGATGACGTTGAATTTGCCCGTGGGTGTCACCAGACGCTTATCCTTGATGACCTTTTTCAGTTTGCGGGTCTTGTCATCCACCACCACGATGGCTGACTTCTGATCTTTACCATTCCACACTGAGAACCAGACTTCGTCACCGGCCTGATTGTATTCCGGCTGCACCACACGCTTGGGGCCTTCTCCCAACTTGGCCCACTCCGCAATCGGCAGTACTTCATAGCCTTTGTCTAAATTGTTCACATCGAATACGGCAACACTCTGACTGACTTTGGGATCCGGATTCAGCGGCGAATCAACCCACAGATTTTTGGATTTGGGATGGGATTTCACAAACAGTGAACCACCACCCTGACCTTTCAGTACCCGCACCACTTTCCAGGCATTGGCCTTGTGTTTTTCCGGATCGGTTCCCAGGAAAGTGACCTTTTCATTGCCCAGGGCACTGGTAACCCAAACCGGCCCAAACTCGGGATCAATCAGATTGGCACCACGACCGGGATGGGGAATCTCATCCACGTCGGTCAACGCCACCAGTTTACGCTCCTTCGAATCCACCACCGCAATCTTGTTGGACTTATTGGCTGCTGTCAGAAAATAACGGTGGGTCGCATCCCAGCCACCATCGTGCAGATAGCGGGCGGCACTGATGGTTTTCACCTGCAGATTGTCCAGATCTTCGTAATTCACCAGCAGAATCTTACCGGTTTCCTTCACGTTGACGATGAACTCAGGATGCTGGTGTGATGCTACTATGGCTGCTACCCGTGGTTCCGGATGATACTCCTGGGTGTCCACGGTCATGCCGCGGGTCGAGACGATCTTCAACGGCTCCAGAGTGTCACCATCCATCACCACATACTGGGGCGGCCAGTAAGAACCGGCGATGGCGTACTTATCTTCATAGCCATGATACTTGGAGGTCTCCACCGAACGTGCTTCCAGCCCCACCTTGATGGTGGCCACCCGGGCCGGCTTTTTCATCCACAGATCGATCATATCAATCTTGGCATCGCGGCCGATGGTGAAGATGTAACGGCCGGAAGCGGACAAGCGGGAAATGTGAACCGCGTAGCCGGTTTTAATTACGCTGATAATGTCTTTGCTGTCGCCATCGATCAACGCCACCTCACCGGAATCACGCAACGTCACCGAGAAGATATTGTTGATATTGTACTTATTCATTTTCTTCTTGGGCCGCTTGTCCGGAGCCACCAGCACTTCCCAGCTGCCCTTCATCTTGTCCATGCCCCACTCCGGCGGCAAGGGCGGCTCATGCTGCAGATAGCGAGCCATGATGTCGATTTCTTTCTCCGTCATATCACCGCTGGTACCCCAGTTCGGCATGCCCGCCGGTGAGCCGTAGGTGATGAGCGTCTTTAAGTAATCGGTGCCTTTTTCACGGGTGATATCCGTGGTCAGCGGTTTACCGGTGGCCCCTTTTCGCAACACCCCGTGACAACCGGCACAACGTTCGAAGAATACCTTCTTGGCATAGTCGAACTCCTCCGTGGTCATGTCGGGGCCTTCCGAGGTCACCAAATTTTTGGCCATGCTGGGATCAATACCGGCCGCAGCACTCTGATAGGCCAGCTCCGTATCCGGTGTACCCGGGTGGGCACCTTCGGCCTGTTTACCGGAACGGGCCTGTGTTACCACGCCCACCGCAACACCACCGCCGTCATTACCCCAGCTGTTCAGGGCATAGTTCAACACGTCGGCGATCTCGCGGTCTTTCAGGTAGCCGAAGTTGGGCATGGTGTTGTTGTACTCAGCACCACTGACCTTGATTTTACCGCTCAACCCATTGACCACCGCATCCGCTGCCCGCGCCTTGTCATTCAACATATAATCCGACCCGGCCAGGGGAGGAAAAGCCCCCGGCAGGCCCTTGCCATTGGGCTGGTGACAGCCGACGCAATATTTTCCATACAGGGCTTCACCCCGTTTGATCGACGCCTTCAGCTCGGCCCCGGTCTCTGCCTTGTGGGTTGCCGCCGCGTCTGCTGCCTGCACACTGCTCACTGCCGACAGGGTTACCATCGCCAGACTCGCACCCACTGTTGTCCACCACGCGCCTCGTTTGAATGTGCGTGGCGTTGCTCTCCACCTGCTAATGGACATGGTCCACCTCCCAATTTTCCTGCCGGCACCTGCTGACAGTGATTGTGTAAAAAAGCGTTATCTGTTGATTAGATGATTCTGTTGATCAGAATTGGATTTTCTGGCGGGGCACAGCCATTTAGACATCGCCATCAGACTGCCGCACTGCAACAACACCCAGCCCAGTGCGGCCATGAAAAACATTCCTTCATTGAGCTGTACGAATTCCATTGAATGCGCTCCTCTCACTCTCTCTGCTTGGCATTATTAGCCTCCTGAGGCAATGAAAGCTTGAGCGAGATCAACGTCCCACCACACATACCAACTCTGATCTGAACCACTACCCCTTAAGTGATACAAGCAGCGATTTCAGCTAAAAATACTGATCTGAAGCAGGTTTTCCTTGGCGCCCCTTTCTAGAATGAAGCCATGATGAAGGTGAAATCAGGATACATAACATGCTTGTGTGCGGGTTGGTTGATGATAGCCAACGCTGCGTTAGCCGAGGTGACTGCCCAACGGCGTGACAGCATTGCCTATACCGTGCAGCAGGACTGCGGCTCGTGCCACGGATTGACCTTTGCCGGTGGCCTGGGCCCGGATCTGCAGGCAGAACGTTTACAGTCCATACCGGATGACTATCTGATTCAGGTAATCAAGCACGGCATCCCCGGCACCCCCATGCCCCCCTGGCAACGCTTCTTTAACGATGAGGAGATCCAATGGATCGTGACACAACTGAAGCGAGGTTCCCTATGATGAGGCTCCCGATGAAACAGGCCCTGTTCACGGTGCTTGCCTTGCTGATCAGCGCCTGTGCCCAGCAGCCCCCCGTCATGGGCAGTGGCGATCTGGGGGTGGTGATCGAACGCGCCAGCGGCTCACTGCAGATCATCAATACCAGTGATCACAGCAGCCTGGCCCGCGTGACCGGCCTGGGTGATCTGTCCCATGCATCGGTAGTATATTCGAGGGACGCACGCTTTGCTTATGTGTTTGGCCGCGATGGTGGCCTGACCAAAGTGGATCTGTTAAAGCAGCGCATAGATCAGCGCATTATTCAGGCCGGCAACAGCATCGGCGGCGCCATCAGTCAGGATGGCAGCATGATTGCGGTTTCCAACTACGAACCCGGTGGCATCAAAGTTTTTGCCGCCGACTCGCTGCAGTTGATTGCCGATATTCCCGCATTAACCTCAACCGGCCACTACTCCAAAACCGTGGGTTTGGTGGATGCACCGGGTAATCGTTTTGTGTTCAGCCTGTATGAGGGTGACGCCATCTGGGTGCTGGATATGTCTACGCCCGCCAACCCACAGCTGCAGAAATTCAACGGCGTCGGTAAGGGCCCCTATGACGGGCTGATCACGCCGGATGGGCGTTTCTATATTGCCGGACTGTTCGGCGAGGATGGAATGGCGATGCTGGACCTGTGGCATCCGCAACAGGGCGTGCAACGCATTCTCGATGGCTACGGCAAAGGCTCCGAGAAATTACCGGTGTACAAAATGCCGCATTTGGAAGGCTGGGCCATTTCCGGCCAGCAGGCGTTTTTTCCCGCCATCGGCCGTCACCAGGTTCTGAAAATGAACATGGCGGACTGGCAACTGGGCCAGCGCATCACTGCCCATGGCCAGCCGGTATTTGTCATGAGTCAGCCGGATCACCGGCGTATCTGGGTCAACTTCGCCTTCCCCGACAACGACACCCTACAGGTCATTGACGTGGAAACCGCCCGGGTTATCCATCAATTGACTCCAGGCAAAGGCGTACTGCATATGGAATTTACGCCCCGGGGTGAACAGATATGGATTTCGGTGCGGGATGAAAATCGCGTGGACATCTATGACACCCGTACCTTGCAACGCATTGCCACCTTACCGGCACAGGCGCCGAGCGGCATTTTCTTCACTCATCGTGCTCACCAGACAGGATTGTAACCATGCTGGATTTACTGTCACGACAACTGATCGATCGCTACCAAAGAGGTTTCCCGGTGGGAGAACGCCCTTTCCTGACCCTGGCTGAAGAATTCGGCGTCAAGGAGCAGGAAGTCATAGATTGTCTGCGCCAGTTACAGGCACAACGCATCATCAGCCGTGTTGGCCCGGTGTTTGATCATCACCGCGCCGGTGCCAGTACCCTGGCGGCCCTGGCGGTACCACCGGAACGCCTGACCGAAATCGCTGACTTCGTTAACCGGTTTGAAGGGGTTAATCACAACTACGAGCGCGAGCACGAGTTCAACCTCTGGTTTGTGGTCACAGCCTGCGATCAGGAATCCCTGCAGGCGATTCTGCAAGCCATCGATGAGGGCACCGGAATGCCCCTGTTGATTTTGCCCATGGAGCAGGCCTATCACATTGACCTTGGATTCCCATTGCAATGGCAGGACACACCATGAATCTACTGACCGAATCACAACAGGAACATTTGAAAGCAGCCATTCAGGATGGTCTGCCCCTGACCGCCACCCCATACCGTACCCTGGCGTTGCAACTGGACTTGCCCGAACCCTTGGTCATGGCGCAGATCAAACACTGGACCAGCGCCGGTTACATCAAACGTCTGGGCCTGGTGGTACGACATCATGCTGTAGGCTATCGCGCCAACGCCATGGTGGTGTGGGATGTGGACGACGACCAAGTGGATGCGGTGGGGGATCAGTTACGGGGGGCTGAGGGGGTTACCCTGTGTTACCGCCGCCGTCGTCAGGCGCCCCACTGGCCCTATAACCTGTATTGCATGATTCACGGCAAAAGCCGCGAGGTGGTACTGCAACAACTGGAGCGCATCACGCAACGCTATTCATTACAACACATTCCCCGCTCCATCCTGTTCAGTAATCAACAGTTCAAACAAACCGGAGGCCACTATGCACGCCGGGCAAGCTGATGCCAAACACCGCCCTCTGGACGAGATTGATCGGCGCATCATCAATCGCCTGCAGGATGGCATGCCGGTCTGCGACGAACCCTACCGCGTCATTGCCGGGGAGCTGGGGATCGGGGAAACGGAACTGCTGCACCGCTTGCAGTCCATGCTGGATGATAAAACCCTCACCCGCTTTGGCCCCATGTTTCACGCCGAACGCCTGGGCGGCGGTTTGGCACTGGCGGCCATGCGCGTTCCGGAGGCGGAATTTGAACGGGTCAGCACGCAAGTCAATCAATTGCCGGAGATCGCCCACAACTACCAACGTGCCCATGAATTCAACATGTGGTTTGTCATCGCCACCGAACAGCTGGATGAAGTGGATACCGTAGTTCAGCGCATTGAATCCCTTACCGGCTTCCCGGTGTATAACATGCCCAAGATCGAGGAATATTATGTCGGATTACGTTTCCCGGTCTGAAACCGGTTATCAACTCTGCAGTCTGGACCGCGAGCTGATCAAGCTCACACAAAGTGGATTGCCGCTGGTCAGCCGGCCCTATCACGCTCTGGCCGAACAACTGGGTGTCAGTGCCGACGAAGTAAAAACCCGCTTTCAACGCATGCTCGACCATGGGGTGATTCGTCGCATCGCCGCGGTGCCCAATCATTACCGCCTGGGCTATGGCGCCAACGGCATGACGGTATGGAATGTGCCCGATGAATCCGTATCTGAGCTGGGCCGCCGCATCGGCGATCTGGATTTTGTCAGCCACTGCTACCACCGCCCCCGCCATTTACCCGACTGGCCATATAATCTGTTTGCCATGGTACACGGCCACACCCAGGAAAGCGTGCAGGATCACATTCAGGCCATTGCCCAACTGATTGGCCCGGCAAACCTGGGAAGCGATGTGCTGTACTCCACCCGCATCCTGAAAAAAACCGGTTTACGCCTGGTTAATTGAGGAGACCGTCATGTTTCGCATCACCCAATATATGCAGACGCTGCTGAATCCGGCACCCGTTCCTCCGGCGCGCAAGCCACCGGGCCCGGTGGTGATCTGGAACCTGATACGGCGCTGTAACCTCACCTGCAAGCATTGCTATTCCATCTCGGCCGATGTGGATTTTCCCGGTGAGCTGAACACCGGGCAGGTATTCTCGGTCATCGATGATCTGAAACGGTTCCGCGTGCCGGTACTGATCCTGTCCGGAGGAGAACCTCTGCTGAGGCCGGATATTTTTGAGATCTCCCGCTATGCCAAGCAACTGGGTTTTTACGTGGGCCTCTCCAGCAACGGCACCCTCATCAATGAAAACAACATTCAGCAAATTGCCGACATCGGCTATGACTATGTGGGAGTGAGCCTGGACGGTATTCGCGCCACTCATGATCATTTTCGACAGAAAGCAGGCGCGTTTGATGCCTCCCTGCACGGCATGGAACTGTGTAAACAGCACGGCATCAAAGTGGGTGCCCGTTTTACATTAACCCAGGACAACAGCCACGAACTGGACCCCCTGCTGGACATCATTGCCCAGTGCAACATCGACAAGTTTTATCTTTCCCATCTGAACTACTCGGGGCGGGGCAACCGTCACCGCAAACACGATGTATTTCACCAGACCACGCGCAAGGCCATGAACCGCCTGTTCGAACGCTGCTGGGCGGAACTACAACAAGGTATCGTGCGGGAATACGTCACCGGTAATAATGACGCCGATGGCCCGTTTCTGCTGCAATGGGCAGAACGCAACGTGCCGCAACAGGTCGAGCCGCTGCGCCAACGACTGATCAGTTGGGGTGGCAATTCCAGCGGCCAGAACATTGCCAACATTGATAACCTGGGCAACGTCCATCCGGACACGTTCTGGTGGAACTACAACCTGGGCAACGTGAAAGACGAACCGTTTTCCACAATCTGGAGCCGCTCCGGCGATCCCCTCATGGACGGTTTCCGCATGCAGCCGCGGCCGGTGGAAGGCCGCTGCGCTCAATGCCGATACCTTAACATCTGCGGCGGCAATACCCGGGTACGGGCCTATCAACTCACCGGCAACCCCTGGGCGGAAGACCCGGCCTGCTACCTGTCGGACTCGGAAATAGGCCTGCCGGAAAATCAGCGCGCCGAGCGCATACCCATGCCCGCTCACAGTGGCTCTGCGCACCGCATTCACGCCCGCACCCTGGATTAAACCAACCATGCTGTACCGAACACGAATTGCCTTTTCTTTACTGCTGTTGTTGCTGATTGGCCTGCCCGGCAAAACCTGGGCAGGGGCCACCGACAGCCTGTTTCAACAACACTGCGCCAGTTGCCACGGCCAGCAGAGGCTGGGTGGCATGGGTCCGGCGCTGCTGCCGGACAATTTATCCCGCCTGCGCAAACCCCAGGCGATGGATGTGATCAGTGAAGGCCGCGCCGCCACGCAAATGCCGGGATTTAAAGCAGTACTATCAGCAGATCAGATACAGGCACTGGCCGACTATATCTATCAACCCCCTGCACACACGCCCCGCTGGACGCTGCAGGATATCCAGGGCAGCCATGTCATTCACTACGACATAAAACAGTTGCCGGACACACCGGCATTCAAGGCTGACCTGCAAAACCTGTTTGTGGTGGTGGAACTGGGGGATCATCACGCCACCCTGCTGGACGGGGACAGCTTCACCCCCATTCATCGCTTTCAGACCCGCTTTGCCTTGCACGGCGGCCCCAAATATTCACCGGACGGCCGCTTTGTGTATTTCGCCTCCCGCGATGGCTGGATCAGCAAGTTCGACATCTACAACCTGAAAACCGTGGCGGAAATCCGGGCCGGCATCAATACCCGCAATATGGCGGTCTCCTTTGATGGCCGCTATGCCATGGTGGCCAATTACCTGCCCCACAACCTGGTGTTACTGGACACGGAAAACCTCACCCCCATCAAAGTCATTCCGGTGGAAGGCCGGGTCAGTGCCGTCTATACCGCCCCGCCCCGCAACAGTTTCGTGGCCGCCCTCAAGGACAGCAAAACCATCCTGGAAATCCCCTACCGCGAACCCTTTCCCACCCTGATCATTCCCACGGAAACCTATCTGGATGATTTCTTCTTCGACCAGGAATACAACCACCTGATCGGCGCCAGCCGTGAAGGGGACCGGGGCCAGGTGATAGATTTGAACAACAGCCGGACTGTCGCCACCATCCCCCTGGCCGGCATGCCTCACCTGGGCTCCGGCATCAGCTGGCAATACCAGGGCAAAACCGTCATGGCCACGCCCCACCTGAAAGAAGGCAAGGTCTCCATCATCGATATGAGCAACTGGCAGGTGATCAAGCAGATCGACACCCTGGGGCCCGGATTCTTCATGCGCAGTCACGACAACAGCCCCTATGCCTGGGTGGACGTGTTCTTCGGCCCCAATAAAGATGTGGTACACCTGATCGACAAACGCACGCTGGAGATCGCCCACACCCTGCAACCGGAACCGGGTAAAACCGCCGCCCACGTGGAATTCACCAAGGATGGCAGCCACGCCCTGCTGTCCATCTGGGAACAGGACGGCGCCGTCATCGTGTACGATGCCAACACCCTCAAGGAGGTGAAACGCCTGCCCATGCGCAAACCCAGCGGCAAGTACAATGTGTACAACAAAACCCACTATGCCGCCGGCACCAGCCACTAATTTGCATCACTAATTTGCAATGGTAGATTGAGTTTCATGGGAATTGCCCTGTATAATGGCGGTCTTGATCGGCATGAAACATCAATTTTCTGAACAAAATCAGTGAATTAGCATCGAAAAGCCGGTTCAATCGTCAGTTTCTGATGTCTCCACGCGCCCGTAGCTCAGCTGGATAGAGTAGGTGGCTTCGAACCACTTGGTCGGGAGTTCGAATCTCTCCGGGCGCGCCATTTTTACCACTTGGTTCACCACTTAGCAGATAGCAGAGCCCCTAAGCCGGCGAATTGATGCAGCGGCAAAGGACAAGGACAGCACAGCAAACTTTTGGCACTGCAATCTGTGTTGGATGATTGGCTCATCGTTTTATCATTCCGGCAACGGCATCTGCGCAATGCGACGCGCCTTGGCCGGTGTCACACCCAGCCCCAGTAACAGCATCTGGGCCACAACGGCCTCGTAGTCCGGCTGATCAAAACCATCCAGAATACCGGTAATGGCTCCGGTGGTAGCCGATGCCACAAAGCCCATGGCAATCATTTCATCCTGATAGCGGAAAACACCCTGGCGCAATCCCAACTGTAAATCCCCCCGCAGATTCTGGGCTACGATTGAACGGATATCGCGGTCATGTTGAAACACACGCACCACCGCCGCAGCCCACACCGGATCCAGCCGGGCTTGCCGGATGAACATGCGCACACCCACCGCCACCCGTTCGGCACCGTTTTCAATACCCTCGCTTGCGGCGCTAACCCGGTGGGAAAGCTGATTTGCCAGCTCAATACCCACCGCCTGTAATACCTCTTCCCGGGTCTTGAAGTAATTGTATACCGTGCCATTGGACACCCCTGCCCGCTCGGCCAGCTCATTCAACAACAGCGCGCCCACCCCCTTTTCCGCGTAGATGCGAATGGCGGCATCCACCAGGGTCTGACGGGTACGCGCCTTCTTTTTGAACCCGCGGGTGAGCGGTTCGGATTCTGGGTTGGTCTTGCGGTGATGCTTAGCCATAGGCAATGTTGAACTCATTTCAATATTGAGAGTTAATCCAATATTGATACAAACTCACTAACAAAGCAACGCGCAGGCCTGGCTTATCAGTTTTTCAGCGGCCTCCGGTTCGCCGTCCAGCATGACCACGCGATCCGGTCTCACTACCACCAGCCACCCGCTGGCATCCCCCATCATCAGGTTGTTGCCCATGATCTCCGCGAATAACGAATCACTTTGGGGCGCCTGCCCACGCCACCCCAGATGCAGAAATTGCCCGCCGGCGGCCTCCCAGCGCTGGCAGCTGCCCGCAGTCAGGCGGGTTTTGGGATCAACCCCAAGCCCCACCAGCATCAGGTGATCACCCAGTACGTCGTCGCTCAACCGCAAACCCTGATCCGTACGCAGCCATTCCTGAGGCAGTTGCGCGCCCCGCACCACGCCCCCACGGCGTTTTGCTCGCTGGAAAAGCCCGGCCCTGAATTGATTGGGCGGTTTGATTTTGAGTTCTTCGAAGTAGGAACGCAGCGGGGCAATCAGTCGCAACCCCCGCATCGCCCCATGAATGGCAATGGCCCGGGGCGCGGAAGTGGGCATCACCAATTTGCCCATGAGCTTGGCCAGCCGGATCATGCTCCGGGCGTGCGGCCGGCGCTCTGTATCATAGCTGTCCAAAATTGCCGGGTTGGCCTTTCCTTGTACCACCCAGGCAAGTTTCCAGGCGAGATTGGCCACATCCCGCAACCCCGCCACCAGGCCCTGCCCCACGAACGGGGGTGTCACGTGGGCGGCATCCCCCACCAGGAACACCCGGTCTTTTTGAAAGGCTTCGCAACAACGGGCGTGAAAGCGGTACACCGCCTGCCGCTCTACGGTCAATTCGCTCAGTCTGGCCCAGGGCGCCAGCAATTTTTCAATTTGTTCCGGTTGCTCCATGTCCTTGGCGTTTTCATGGGGCTGGAGCATGAATTCCCAACGCTCTCGTCCACCGGGTGCCGGCATGTGCGGCGTTGGCCGGCGCGGATCGCAGATAAACTCCACATGATCCACCGACGCTTTGTCGCGGTGGTGGGCATCCACAATCAGCCAGTCCTGGGCGTAGGTTTCCCCCTTGAACGCTTGCCCGATCAATCCGCGGACCACAGACCGGGCACCATCGGCTCCCACCAGATAACGGGCCAGGATGGTTTGCTGTTGACCCTGGGCATTGCGCACCGTGGCAACCACCCCCTCCTCCTGCTGCTGCAAATCCAGCAACTCGGTGCCGGTGGTAACATCGATAGAGCCGGCGGCTTCCACCTGTCGGCGCAGGGCATGTTCAAGATCCGGCTGGTAAAACGTCACCAGCTTAGGGTGTCCGTCGATGGTACCCCGGGTGTTCACACGGCCAAATTCACCCAGGTAAGGGCAACGCATGCGGACCTCCTGAATGCCCACGCGCTCAAAGCTCTGATCATCAAGCCCGGCCATCTGCAGGATGCGCAGCGCTTCGTTATCCAGCGCGATGGCCCGTGGCAGCATCAGCACGTCATTCAACTTGTCGATCACCTGCGCCTGAACACCATAACGGCCCAGCAACGCCGCCAACGCCGCGCCGACGGGGCCATAACCCACGATCAGCACATCAATGACCTGGTCGGAGGCCCAATCAATCGTCTGTTTCATATCAATCTCTTCATGTTGGTATATCGATGCCTGCCCGCAACAAGCTGCACTGCCGAGGGCACCAGCTGCGAAACAGTATGCGCCATAATTGACACAAATTTCAATATTGGGATATATTGCAATAAATATCAGCAGAGGATAGCTTTCATGGTTCAGCTCACCACACCACAACCCAGCCGAGATCCCGCGCCCACCGTGAAGGCGCAAAAACTGGCTTACCTGCTGTTCGAATTACCGGATCTGAATCGTGCAGAAACCTTCCTGGTGGATTTCGGCCTGACCGTAGCGCACCGGGAAGCCGATGCCCTGTATCTGCGCGGAACGGGAACCGAGCCCTTTTGCTACTGCGCCCGCCGCGGTGACCAGCCGCGCTTCGTGGGTTTTGGGCTGGAAGTGAGCGCTGCTGATGATCTGCAGAAACTGGCAGCACTCGCGGGAGCCTCCAGCATTCATACTGCGCCCCATCCCGGTGGTGGGCAGTGCGTGCGACTGCGGGACCCATCCGGATTTATAGTGGAAGCCGTGAGCGATCAAACACCGGTGGCGCCACGACCTCATCGCGCCCCATTGGATCTCAACTACGCACTGCAAACACCGCGAGTCAATGCAACCCAGCGCCCGCCACTGGCAGCACCGGAGGTGTTGAAGCTGGGTCATGTGGTATTGGAAGTAGCGGATTTTCAGGCCACCTGCGGCTGGTACACCCAACACTTTGGTTTTATTCCCAGCGATGTGCAGGTGTTCCCCGATGGCTCACCGGGGGTGGTCTTTATGCGCCTGGATCTGGGGGACACCCCCGCTGACCATCACACCATGGCCATGGCCCAGGGAATCATGCCAGCCTACAGTCACAGCGCCTATGAACTGGTGGACGCCGATGCGGTGGGCGTGGGTCAACGGGTGTTGCGGGAACGGGGCTGGAAGCACGCCTGGGGCATCGGACGCCACATTCTGGGCAGTCAGATTTTTGATTACTGGCAGGATCCCTGGGGATTCAAACTGGAACACTATTGTGATGGCGATGTGTTCACGGCAGACGCCCCAATGGGGGTTTATCCGCTGAGCCGCGACGCCATGTCTCAGTGGGGCCAGAAAATGCCGGGCAGTTTTACCAAGCCCAAATTAACCCCCGCAACGCTTCGGGCTACGGTGCATCACTTACGCAAAAGCCCGGACCTGACCTTACGCAAACTCATGACGCTGGCAAAACTGTTTGCCTGATACCAGGAGGCCATTGTGGCACTGAATATAGTCCGTTTTACTCTCGCCGGCACTCAGCGCTGGGGGCTGTTGGAAAACCAACAGGTGTTTCCACTCGACATCGATTGCACAACCACCCAGGCGTTGCTGGAACAGGGCCGGGAAACCATTAAGGCCGCAGCCTCCAACCGTGCGGACCCTGTGGCGCTGGACACTGTAACCTTGCTGTCACCCATCACTGCGCCTGCCAAGGTGTTGTGCCAGGGTGCAAATTACCGCCAGCACATGATCGATTCCGGGATGAATCCCGATGAAAAGAATTTCAATATGTTTTTCACCAAGTCCACCGCCGCCATCACCGGACCAAACGGTAACATCGTGAAACCCAGGCATGTGCAATTGCTGGATTATGAGATTGAGCTGACATTGGTGCTGGGTAAAAGCACCCACGGCCCTCTAGAGATCACGAACAACAATCTGCACGACTTCGTAGCCGGGATTTGTATCGGCAACGATGTGTCGGCCCGTGATGTCCAGATTCCCCAAATGCAATTCCACAAAGGCAAGAGCTACCGTACCTTTTGCCCACTGGGCCCAATCCTGTGCCTGTTGGATAAGGACGAACTCCATTACCTGCACAAGCTGCAGTTGACCTTAACAGTAAATGGGGAACGACGTCAGTACGACAGCACCGAAAACCTGGTGCATAAGCCGGCGGAAACCCTCACCGAATTTTCCCAGATCCACGATTTCCAGCCTGGCGATGTGGTGATGACAGGCACACCCTCCGGCTGTGCCCTTGGCCTGCCCTCGGCGGCACTGGTCAAGTTGTCTGCTTTACTGCCGGAAGCCAAAAAATGGGATCTGTTCATCAAGGGCCAGAAAAAACGGCCGCAGTATCTCAAGCTGGGCGACCGGGTAAAATCCACCATCGCCAGTCGGGACGGGGTCATTAATCTGGGTGAACAAATCCATGTAATCACTGGCGACGGTTAATGCGTGCAGCAGCAAATCTCTTAGGGTAACAATTCCCAATAAACCGCCACATCCTTAAGAAATCCGGCTGCTTGCCCGGGGTTACGCCGCCGTGAAAACTCCATAACGGCACCGGCCAGTTTAATGTGGTGAGGATCGGAAAAGGGCCGCGTCCAGAACGCTTCCATAAATGGGTCCAGGTAAACCTGCAACCGGTGGCACTCCCCTTTGTCCGGTGCCTGGCGATTCAACACCAGTTGTTGCTTCAGGTTCTCAAGGCCCGCGCTGGCCAGCTGGGTATAACCCAGTTGGTTAAGCCAATGGAGCGCCTGAGCGTGGGTTAACTCGTGAAGTTTGTCGCCGGTAAAGAAATAATGTTCACCGGCAATGCTCTGATCCGGGAAAACGCAATCCTGGTTCGCCAGGATAACGTCAATGGCGGCATCGACATCATGGACAGAGGCAGCTTCGCCCAACGCAACCGCCTGGGCTTTATAGTCCGCTACGCCATAATATCGCTTTGGATTATCCTCTTCGGTCCAGGCAATGATGGTTTCCAGCGCTTCGATAATGTTCGAAGGAACCGGTTTTCCCAACGCCAAAATGAATTTTATGCCCAGCGTTCCAAAAATCACACCATGCCCGGAAGAAGTAAGGCATCGAGCGTTATCAAGTAACGCCTGTTCTAATCTGGAACAGGCCACATCAGGGGCTATGGTTTCAAATTGATCGTCATCAAATAAGGAGCAGGCGAAGAATTCCTGGTGAGTATCTATAACATGGTGAATGCTGCGCTCGATGCCCGCACTACAGTCATCGGTGAGATCCGTGAATTCCGTTAGAATCGATACCCCGGCCAGTACTGCAGCGGGAAAATGCGCATTAAACCACTGCTGGCTTTTATGGTTGGCAACGTGCGCGAAGCCGGAAAGGGCCCCTTCTACCAGTATCCGGTACCTGTTCTCCATATGCTTATCCTTGATCCTATCCGAGAGTATTCAACACTGACGGCAGCCAGGCGGTTCCCATCTGAATCATAAACGACCTCGGCCGATTTTCATACCGCGCTGCATTCCCCCGGGTTTAGCGGTCGAGCGCCAGCATGATGAAACCCCGTGCGGCAGTTTCAAAATCCACCTGGGCTTCCACTTCAAAACGATAGACGTTCTCTTTCTGACGGGAGACCTTGGCTTTCAGTAGCAGTACACAGCCGGGTACCACCTTTCTATGGTTTCGCACGTTGGATTCCACCAGATACAGCTTCGCCTTTTGAAAGGTGCTCAACAGTGAGTCAAAGTCCTCCACATCGCCGTGTATCCCGTGCTCTAAACAGCCGGTAAGAATCCCGCTGGCCTGGGCCAGGGCCTCGATGATCAATACCCCTGGAAAAATGGGGTCACCGGGGAAATGGCCCTGCAGGCTGGGCTCACTGAGTGATACCAGCTTTTCACAGAGAATGGTCTTGTTGTCCAGGTCCAGAGATCGCACCTGATCAATAAAGACAAAAGGGTATTTATGCGGCAACAGCTGCAGAATCTGGTGGGCGCCGAATGGATTATCCTGAATCAGGCTCATAAAACGGGGGCTCAACTTCTGGCAAAGAGCAGCGCGCAGTTATGTCCGCCAAAGGCGAACGACTGTGAATACGCCGTTTCAATGGTGTGGTTATCCTGGGTTCGCACAAAATTAAGATCCCGGATGGGCTCATCCAGGTTACGACAACAATGGGTGGTCTGGTGGGCGATACTCAGCACCGATACCAGCGCTTCGAACGCGCCACTGGCTCCAATCGTATGGCCAAGCAGCGCTTTGGTGGAATTCACCAGCACATTGTTACCGAACGTACTTTCAATTGCAGCACTTTCGATTTCGTCATTGAGCGTGGTGCCTGTACCATGTGCGTTAACGTAGTCGATGTCCGCCGGAGACAATCCAGCATCCGCTGTCACGCATTGTATCAGTCTCCCGATCTGAGATCCGGATTCTTCGATGCTCATGATACTGTGGGCGTCAAAGGTCTCACCGTAGGCGCAAATCTCGGCGATAATGGGGGCGCCGCGGGCCACGGCGTGTTCATATTCTTCAAGAATCAACGATGCAGCCCCCCCTTCACTGAACAAAAATCCCGATCGCTTTCTATCAAACGGCCGATTGAGGGCATCCATCGGCAAGTCGTCTCCAGACATCAAAGTGCCTGCTAAATCAAAGCCGCGAAACATGGACCCCGCAGGATCTCTCAGAAACTCCACGCCACCGGTAATGGCTAAGTCCACACTACCGCTGCGCACATCCTGGTAACCCCGCCCGATTGCGGCGGTGCCGGAGGCACACGCCAGGCTGAAATTTTGCGCGGGGCCCTGCGTGCCCATTTTTATACCGACCGCCGCTGCCGGCGCATTGGGCATAAATCTGGGAACCGCAAAATGATCCACCCGTTTCGGATGCACCATCCGGTTCAGGTCAGCGTGCAGATTCTGGTACTGTTCATCGGCACCATAATGAGTAGCAATCGACTTGATCGGCTCATAACAGTAGTGGTGCAGGATATTATCAATAAAGCTGTTGACACCGCCCACACCCGTACCAAAGTAAACGCCTGCCCGTGTGGGATCCTGGCCATCAATACTGAAGCCATTAATTTTAGGGCGTGTTAAAGACAGATTAAATCCGGCATGCTCTATGGCTTCTCTGGCGGCAACAATGGCATTCATTGCCACCCGGTCGTAGGATCGCAGCTCATACCGTTTGAAACCACTGGCAAGATAATCAAAATCCGGCAAAGGGCTTATCACTCTCGAGCGGTAATTGGCATAATCATCCCAGTGGCCCGGAATGGGCTCCAGCACCGAATTATTCTGCAAAAGATTAGACCAGAGTGTGTCAACACCCTGGCCATAGCTTGATAAAGCACCGAGCCCTGTGACTACCACCCTTCGCATAACGCTAATCCACCTATGCCTCTATGTTGGCGGTTTCCGCAACCGCTGAGCCGGCGCTTTCAGCCTGCGCCATGGATTCACGGACAAAGTCCACGATTAATTGAACGGTCTGCAACTTTTCAGCCTGAGCCTGCTCAATGGTGACACCAAACGCCTCTTCCAGCTCCATGCCGATACACACAACATCCATCGACTCTGCATGCAGATCCTCAATCAGGTGACTGTTTGCGGTAATCTCCGATTCCACATACATTGAGTCCCTGATTATCTCGATCACTTTCTCGAGTATTTCATCCTGACCTGGCATTGCTACCCCCTATAGAAAGAATTATCTCTTACGCCGAACAGGCACGGCTTTCATTGTAAATCATGATCGGATCTCCACCATTCAGAGACAGATCCAATGCACTGATGGCATCCACCACTACAGCCGCCGCGCTTTCACCTGCCGGGCCATGGGCGATGCCGAAGTTCATGCGCAATGACGAGCCCGATCCTTCAGCCTGGCCTGGCAGGATTATTCTGGCTATGGCTTTTTGCAACTCTTTAGCCGCCTGGTGTGCGGCCCCAATCTCTTTATTGGGCAGGAACAGTATAAAGCGATCATCTTCAACTCTGGAGATAGGTGAATCACCAACGCAGTCACAACGCCTGATGGCACTCGCAACCTGGGCGATGACGTTCTCCCTGTTTATTTCAGGGTTGGTTTCAGATCCTGAATCAGCCATCCCGATTTGCATGGCCAACGCGCTGGCACCATGCTCGCACCGGGAAATTTCAAACTCAAACACATCAATGGAGGTTGCCTGTGACAGAAATTCGGTCGTAGGATCCCGAAACAGCTGGTGCCCAAAATGCTGCTTCTTGGTGAAAAGGTACTGGCGATTGTATTCGTTGATCGGCACATCCATGGATATTCGCTGGACCACCTGGATATCGGATGAATCGAGGGCCTTTTCTTTCTCTGGATTATTGGACAGCAACTCTACCCGTTTTACACCCAGTATCTTAAGTGCCTCCACCGCCGGCGAGAAGTCACGGTCGTCAATACCAAATCCAAGCGCCACATTGGCATCCACTGTGTCCATTCCCTCATTCTGCAGCGCATAGGCCTTGATCTTGTTGACCAGACCTATGCCCCGCCCTTCGTGTTTCAACAGGTACACGAGAATGCCCCAATCAGACTCTGAAATCATGGATATTGCCAGATTGAGTTGGCTTGCGCAGTCACACTTCGTGGATCCCAGAACCTCACTGGTGATACAGGCGCTATGTAAACGCACCAATGCCTGATCCGATTCCACATCCGGTTTCTTGTTGATCAGCACAATAACATCGGGGTTGTCTGCCTCAGTACCGAACACAACCGCGTCAACCATCTTCCCGGTCAAAATTGGTAATCTGGTGTGCGCCAGTATGCCAAACTCCCGCTGCCCTATCCTATCCTCAATATTCATTCGAAGATCCCTACATTGCTTGATTCAAACATTGCGTCAATGCTTCTATACGATGCACAACACCTAGATTCGATGGATCAATTTCAGAGATGCTGCCATCATAGGATGCTGCAAACAGCTTGTTGCCACTGCGGGTCAGGCTGCTGAGCCCGTTGCCTGCAATTTTCTGCCGTTCCACTTTTCCACTCTGTAAATCCACACGAAATAACCCGCCCCAGTAATCACCCACCAAAACCACATTCCGTGAGGCAAAGCAGACTGATTTCAAAGAACGGCGGCCAAGCTCGATTGACGCGATAAGCTTTGCATCGGAGAAACCATAGACCTTCAAGGAAAAATCGCGGCTTACACTGGCAATCCGGTCACCATCAGGAGAGAAGGCAACATCATTTATAATGGCTGAATGACCCAAGTAGTGATTAACTATCTCGCCATCGAAGGTCCAGGAACACAAGGTTCCATCTGCAGAGCAGCTTACTCCCAGTTTTTCATGCTGGTGGACGCGAACGGATTTTACTGCCCCCTCGTGAATCTGCATTCTGGCTCGCACTTCACCAGAATGGGTCACGCAGACTATTTTTCCGCTGTAGCAGGCTACAAAGGCATTCTGTTCATAGCCTTCCTGGGTGGCGATGTCGATAAAATTAATGGGGCCTTCATTCAATTCAATTTCGATGTGGTTATCCAGGTTGTATCGATCAACACTGTACAGGTGCAGCTTCTGATCATGGGCGCCGGATACAACAAGGCCACCCTGGTTATCAATGGCCACCGCATTCATCAGCATTCTGCCACTACCCGGACAGGTACGATTCATCCAGCGGGCCCATTTTGAATCAAACGCCGCCAAACGAATCCAACCATCGTCTGCTACTGTTACCACAGCGCCGTTATCCGTGGCAGCAACCCGGTTAAAGCAGGCATTACCTTCGCCGTCAGAACCGGCTTCCCCTGTTAGCTCACCGGTCACCGCATTCCACATCAACAGGGTGCCATCGAAGGTCCCCGCGTATATCCGGCTACCATCATAGGAGAAACTGAAGGATCGCTCCCATTTATGCTTGACGTTTTCCAAGGTCAGTTTGTGGGCAAAGGTTTCACCACACCAGATAATAATCTTTTGATCATAGGCCGCCGACAGAATATCCCCTGTGGGTGACACGGCGACCTTTTTGATACCGGATGAATGGGCTTCGATCTCGCAGACAATCTTGCCACTGTTGACTTCGATCACCCTGACAATACCGTCATCACAACCCAGCACCACCCGGCCGCGGGCGGGATCAATCGCGCAGGTATCGGTCTCCAATTCAAAAGGGCCAAAACTTTTCAGCAGACGGCCCTGTTCCACATCCCATACTTTCAGGGTTTTATCGTCACCCGACGAATACAACAGCCCGTCACTGTATGAGAGCGAGAGTACGTCTTTCTCATGGGCATCCAGAATATGACGAATGGCACCGGTTTCCAGGTTCCATACGATGATCCGGCGATCACGGGAAGCCGATACACCGGTGTGGGTATCGACAAAAATGAAATCCTCTACATCGTCGGCGTGCCCTTGCAGAACCTGAATTCTCTGCCCGGTGTCCAGATCCCAGATATACACGGAGTAGTCTGAAGAGCAGGAAGCTGCCCGCTGCCCACCTATCTGATCCACGCTCACCTGATTTACCAAGTGCCGGTGGTATCCCAACAAAGTTACCGAATCCGCATCCAGGTCAAACAAGGCCACCGCACCATCATAGCCGCCGGACACCACAATACGGCGCCCGGGTATATCGGCTGTGCTGGTCACCGGCCCCCGGTGACGCACAAAGTTTGAGGCGGTGGATTGATCCAGACTTGGCTGGCCTGAACTATGCGTTTGCGCAACAGGCCCAGCCCCCTGCCCGGCTACCGGTTTCCTGACTGCAACCGGATCTATCACATCTTCCATAATTTAACCTCGTACGGAGTTTTGACTATCCGCTTTTCATGAACATCAATTCTGATGGAAGGCATGGTATTTCCAATTTGATCGCGGCGCATTACGCCAAAGGATATATATTCATGCTTCGAATATGACTATGGATATATATATCATTTTAAAACCGCCCTATATCATCTACGTCCATTGGCTAACATTATTGCATCCGGGGGTATCAGGTGCGCCTACCTATAGTGATAGCTGGACGCCGCATTGATAGAACCAGCGGTGATGACCAGCGTATAACGACCCGAACAGATCAACACATTGATCTACCATACCTCGATACCGTGATCGCGGATCATCTGGAGTCGCTGCCAGGTGACACTCTGGCGGATGTTTCGATTCACGAGATCATTTCGTTCCTGCACAACGTCGGCCATAACTGGAAGTCACCGGAGTACTCCAGGCGTCGCCTGTATATAAGGCACTTGTGTAAGTTTCTCGGCTACTCTGAAGCCATGGCAGAAGCGGAAGCCAATTGGATCGCTTTCAACCTGTCATCGCATTTCCGGCTCTATGACTCACTCTCGGCGGAGCTTGGCGGCTGGCAAATGCTGGAAGACTGGATTCCCAACGAGGAAGCCTATATACGGGCGCTGCCGCACGGTAAAGTATTTCATCTGGTACCGGGCAATGTGCCTCTGTCCTCTGTGGTCTCGATCATCCGCGCGATCATCACCAAGAATGTTTCCATCGTCAAAGCATCCTCAGATGATCTCATCACCCCCATCACCCTGGCCCTGAGCTTTATGGATGTGGACCGGGATCATCCGGTTACACGCTCACTCAGCGTCGTCCATTGGCCCGGCGGAAAAGATGAAGCTCACCATCGGCAGCTGGTTGCAAGTGCAAACGCGGTTTGCGCGTGGGGAGCTACCGATTCCATTGAATGGGCCAAACGTAACGCGGCACCGGACAGTGCGCTGCTCACCTTTGGCCCCAAACGGAGTCTGGCCGTAATTGGTGGCGATGCGGATCTGGAGAAAGCTGCCCGAGCGCTGGCACACGATGTATCCGTCTATGACCAGCGGGCCTGCTTCTCGATTCAGCATGTTTACTACGAAGGCGATACGGATGATCTGATGGAACACCTTGCAGCCGCCTTTGAGAATATCGAGTTACTGTTGCCCAAAGGTGAGCACAGTTTTGATGAGCGTGCCGGTGTTTCATTAAGCCGGCTGCAATCCGATTTTAGCTGCTCCAAAACCATAAGCTCTGCAAAGGGTGCCTGGACCATTATCGCCGCCCCTGCCGGTGAATCAGATATCCATCCTCTGGGGCGCACCGTGTATTTGCATGCAATCAATACGCTGACAGAGGTGGAGCCCTATATAGATCGCCACACCCAAACCGTTGCCGTGTATCCGGCCGATCTGGCAATAGCGGTACGGGATCGCTACACACGGCAGGGCGCCTGCAGAATTGTGGAGCTGGGCATGAACAATATCTTCCGGGTGGGCGGTGCCCACGACGGCATATTTCCACTCCAGCGCCTGGTACGGATGGCCTCCATGGAGCTACCGTCCAAGGCCAACATCAAGGGAATCGCCATTCCGGTAGATCAAACCAGATTCCTTGAGGAAGACCGTTTTCTGGAGTTCATACCGTGACCCAACTGAATATCAACAGCGAAGATCTGCTGGAGCACCAGAGTGTTCCGGCCACCGATGATCTGGACTACACCATCTTCGGCGGCGAGAGTCTTGATCTGCCGCTCAGCACACAGCGCGAAATCAGGGAGACATTCGTAAGATCGGCGTTTCACCAACATATTCGCGGTTGTTCAGAGTACGCGGACTTTGTCGCCAGGAAGAACATCGATACCGAGCATGTTGCGCTGGATACCATTCCCGTTATTCCCGTGTCCGCATTCAAGGAACAGACGCTCACCAGCCTGCCGGTGGCGCAGATTGAGAAATGGTCTTTGAGCAGTGGCACCCGGGGAACCCAGAGCAAAGTGGGCAGGGACCAAAAATCCCTGGAGCGTTTGTTGGGCTCCATACACACGGGAATGGAGATGCTCGGCCAATGGCACGAAGACCAGGTGGATGTTGTCCACCTTGGCCCCACTCGCAATGAAGCGGGGGACATCTGGTTCCTGTACGTGATGAGCCTGATCGAACTCATTCACCCAACCACCCACTTCGTTGCAAGCGGCACGCTCCAATCACGGCAGGCCATTGACCGTATTATCGACACCCTTCATCGCAGCGACCAGGACATCATCGTGGTGGGTGCCCCCTTTCTGGTAATCGAGCTCACCAACGTAATCGAACACCGACAACTCGATATCGCAGCGCAGGACCGACTGATGGTGGTAACCGCCGGCGGCTGGAAACGCCATTCGGGAATGGAACTGACCCGCGCCGCGTTCAATGAACGGGTGTGCAGGGTGTTTGGCCTGAGTTCCGATGCACAGGTGCGCGATATATTCAATCAGGTTGAACTGAACACCGCCTTCGTTGAGTGCTCCGCCCATCGCAAGCATGTTCCACCCTGGGTATACGCCAGCACCCGGCATGCCGATGACCTGAGCGTGCAGAGAAGCGGTGAACTGGGGTTGTTATCCTATCTTGATGCGTCCGCCACCAGCTACCCGGCCTTTATCGTCACCGATGACGTCGGCCGGGTGTACGAAGGCACCTGCCCCTGCGGTCGCGAGGGGGTAACCATGGAGGTGGTGCGCAGGCTGACCCGCGCAGCAGCGCGGGGTTGTGCCATGGCGATAGACCGAAAAACCAGTGCGCTGGTTCCGACAGAAGAGACCGATAATGAATCAGATGATGTTTAACAGCCACGAAACACACACCGGCGATGGTCGCCGGGTCGCGGTTTGGACACTGTCCTCCGACCAGCACAACAAGCATAGTTTACCCATCGTTATTGGTTCCGGGTTTGCCCGCAGAATGCACCATTTTACCTCACTGGCCACCTACGGAGTGCATAACGGTTTCTTTGTCAGCCGCTACGATCCGGTCAACCATGTGGGCCTGAGTGACGGGGATATCTGGGATTTTACACTCAGCGACAGCCTGGAAAGTCTGCGGGCAGCCGTTGACTGGACCTGCCGATACACCGGTTCTGACAAAGTAATCGTGGTGGCCACCAGCCTGACCGCAAGGGTGGCCTATGAGTTGGCTGCCCAAAGCCCCCGCATCGAAGCGGTGATCACCGCGGTGGGTGTCACCAACATTCGGGACACCTTCAGTAAGGTGTTCAAGGAAGACTATTCCAGCTTTGCAGAGTTACCGGATCACCTGGAGTTTGAAGGACGCAAAATCGGCCCCGGGGTTATACAGGACGCCCAGGAGCATGAGTGGTGGTCACTGGAACGCTGCATCGATACGCTCAAACAGGTTCGGCAGCCACTGATCAATTTTATCGGCAGTGACGATCCCTGGGTCAATTCAGATGACATACACAAAGCCTTCTCCGCCGGAGATGGCGGGCCGCGAAAACTCTTGACGCTGGAAAGAGCACCTCATGACCTGGGGCGCAACGCAGCGGTGGCACAAACCTTTCTGACATACCTGATGGAAGAGTTGTTTGCCCTGAATCAAATTGAGGGCACACCCAGCGTTCCCCCTTTCGAGGTCATCACACAACAGGCTCTGCTGGAGCGTCGGATACAACGAAAAACCACACGCGAAACTGAGAGCAGTGCCGCGTAACTACATTGGTAACAGGAGATATCGCATGAAATGGGGAGTTTGGTTAATTGCCGGCGCTATGCCGGAGGACAATCACCAGCAGGTGCTACAGGATTCCCTGGCTTATGGCCGGGCGGCAGACGAATTGGGCTACGATGAAGCATGGGTATTGGAGCATCATTTCACCGGCTACGGAATCTGCGGCTCCCCCATGACCATGGCCGCTTACGTACTGGCTCAGACCAAGAACCTGAAAGTGGGCACCGGCATCAGCGTTATCCCTCTGGAACACCCGCTGCGGCTCGCCGAGCAGGTGGCGCTATTGGACAACATGAGCAACGGCCGTTTTATTTTCGGCATAGGCCGGGGTGTGTTTGTCAAGGATTTCAAAGTGTTCGGCGTGGACATGGAGAACAGCCGTGACATGATGGATGAGTGGGTGGATGTAATGCAGGCGGCCTGGACCAATCGCCACAGTCAGTTCGATGGGCAGTTCGTCAAGTTCGATGAGATAGAACTGTTTCCCAGACCGTTAACCCTGCCCCACCCTCCGGTTCATGTAGTGGCGCAGTCACCGTCCACCATTGAGTGGACCGCAAAACGCGGCCTGCCGATGATGATCAACTTTTTCCTTGACGATGATGCCAAGCGCACCCAGATTGATCTCTACAATGAAATTGCCTATGAGCATGGTCATGATGTGGATAACATTGATCACTCTATCTCCTGCCTGGCCGGTGTTGGCGACACCACGCAACAAATAGTGGATGCCTCACGGGACCGGCTCATCAAATGGCAGGAGGAATTTGTACGTGCCAGCATGATTTTCCGAAAGGAAAACATGAATATGAAAGGCTATGAGTGGTATGCAAGGCAGTGGGAGCAAAATGCCATTGCCGGTGAGTATCCCGTAGTGGAACGCGTTGACAGCAACTTCAAGATCAATCCGATCGGATCGGTTCAGGAGTGCATCGACAAACTGAACAAAACGGTTGAAATAACCGGTGTCGAACACTTCCTCTGCGGCTTTGAAAGTCTGGGCGGTGGGCGAGAGCAGATCATAGAGTCCATGCGACGATTCAAGGAAGAAGTCATACCTCATGTGGAAACCAGACGCAAATCCGACACAGCGCAGACTACAAGCCCCGCTGAAAACACGATCAGTGAGATAGCCTGATTCGGTCTTATTGAACTTAGGATGGTAGGGACATGAACACGGAAATCGTTGATCTATACAACAAAATCGGTGGCGAGAGTTATAATAAAAGAGGATTTTCGCCATTTTCATTTATGATCAAAAGGCAGCTGTTGGCCCGCTCCAATCTGGGTAAGGGTGACCGGGTACTGGTGCTCTTCTGCGGCTCCGGACAGGACTTCAAGCCTATTCTGGATGTTATCGGTGAAGAAGGCGAAATTATCGGGGTCGATTTTTCCAAAGCCATGCTGGATGTCGCCCGCCGCAATTTGAAACAAGATGGCATCAACAATGTCACGCTCATCGAAGCGGATGTACTCACCTTTCAGGATCCCCAGTTTGAACATAGCTTCGATGCGGTATTCTGCTCCATGGGAATTGCCCTCAACGACAACCCCTATGACGTCTATAGCCGCCTGGAGCAGTATTTGAAAGATGAATCGCAAATCATCATCTTTGATCTCAAGTATCCTTCTACCGCGCTGGGGAAATTCATCTATAAAATCATCATAGAGCGCATCACCAATCATTACGGCGGCAATCGGCTAAAACACATCGCCAGCAGTGGTATGTTCCATAATTTAATCCAGGACAAGCGCTGCCGCTTCTCCAGGGAATATATATTCGGAGCGTTTTTTTCCGTCATTCTTAACCGAAGCTGACTTTATGGACTTTATTGCACTGCCGGCACGCGCGGCAGTGCTCATCTGCATTCCACTCATCCGTTACGCCAGGAGCCGATCGCATGTTGGCATTCGAAACCATTGCCGAGTTTGAGTCCAATCTGGGGAATACCAACCTACTGGAGATCCCCAACGCCTCCAACCGGGGCCGGGTATTTGCCAAATGCGAGTGGGAAAATCCCACCGGCTCCATTAAAGACCGGGTGGCGTACCATTTGGTGATGAACGAACTGCGCGGCAGAATGCCGGGGGAGCGCATTAAGATACTGGAGTACACCGGTGGTAGCCTGGGAGTGTCTCTGGCCTTGATCACCCGACTGTTGGGGCTGGAGTGCAGACTCATACTAAGCGAAGCAACTTCTGCCTCCATCATCAACAGCATCCGACACTATGGTGCAGATACGGTACTGGTGGACCGGGAAGAAGGATTCCTGGGTGTCATCAACAAAGCCATAGCCGTCTACGAAGCGGATCCCACCTGGGCATTCTTATTCCAACATGAAAATTCAGCGAACCTGGAATGCCACTACCAAAGCACCGGCATCGAAATTTTGAATCAGGCTCCGGCAGGCATTGACGCCTGGGTGGCGTCCATTGGCACCGGTGGCAGTCTGATGGGTGTATACCAGCGCCTGCGCGAGGTGAATCCGCAAATTGCACTGTACGCCACCAATCCGGACGAACTGGCCTATGGTGATGTGTGCCCGCCCAATTGCCACAAGAAATTCAGCGGTTCCGGCGGCCTGGGGTTTGGCAACAAGCAGCGCTTTGTGCGGGAGAACGAGCACCAGGTGAAGCACCACTTCCGTATCCGATACGAAGATTGTCTGCAGCGAATGTGGACCTTCTATCAAACGGAGGGAATCAAATTGGGCTCATCCGCCGCCGCCAATCTAATCGCCGCCGAAGCGGTGGCTGCAACACAAAACCAACATCAGTCCACCTATACCATCTTCCCATCATTGGCCACCACGGAAGAATGGAACGACGCTGAGATCCTTGCCCGCTCATCTGCAAAGCATTCTCTGGCAGCTGCTCTATGAAACCCAGCGATCAGAACCCACCACAGGCTGGGACCACTCCCGGTTCATTGCCGCAGCAAGGATCAGAGCTGGAATTGAGCACCATCCAGGTCAAACAAATCATCCACGACACCATCCCCTACCTTGAGCAGTTTCTTAGCTCGATCAATGAGCAGGATAGCTGTCAAGGTGTCGATAGCGGCGACCGCTCCGGACTTGCTGTTTCCCATGCCCCCGCCGATATAAACAGTACGCTGGATCAGCTTTTTTCCACCGTTGTGCCATCGGGTTACAACACCACGAGCCCGGGATTTATGGGTTTTTTTGGCGGAGGTGGCCTGCCTCAGGCTGCCATCGCCGATTTGATTGCCGGAGTCGTCAACCGCTTTACCGGTCGCTGGGCATCTGCTCCTTCTGCGGTAGAGCTGGAGCTGTCGGTGATTCGCTGGATTACCCAGATGGCGGGCTACCCGGCCACCGCCATGGGACTGCTCACCAGCGGTGGTTCCCAGTCCAACTTAATTGCGTTGTTTACCGCCCGTGAAAGTTATGCCGGAAAGCTGGATATGGGCAAAGCACGAATTTACGTATCCGACCAAGTCCATTTCTCTATCCGCATTGCAGCAAAGATGTGTGGCTTTCCTCCCCATGCCATACGTGAAGTTGAAACCTGCGCACTGGGCACGATGCAGTCATCACAGCTGCACCAGTTTATAGATGAAGATAAAAAAAAGGGCTGGCAACCCGCTTGTATTGTGGCCACCGCAGGCACCTTTATCACCGGAGCAGTAGACGACATTGGCGCCATCGCCGCTATCGCGCAGCAGGAGCAACTCTGGCTGCACCTGGATGCCGCCTATGGCGGCTTCTTTAACCTTGCCGAATCAGGCAAGCCCATTCTTGCCGCCATGTCAGAGTGCGATTCGATTACGCTCGATCCACATAAATCCCTGTTTATGCCCTATGGAACCGGTGCGTTACTGGTTAAAGACGGGGCCAAGCTAAAGCACGCGCACGATATCGATGCCGATTTCTACGGCCCGCTGCAGGACCAAGGCGAACGTGTGGATTTTTGTTCTTACACTTTTGAGCAAAGCCGACCGTGGCGGGGGTTACGGATCTGGCTTCCTCTCAAACTTCATGGCGTTGCTCCCTTCCAGGCCATGCTGGAAGAGAAACTTCAACTGGCCCGCTATGCAGCCCGGCATCTGGCCGGCATTGCAGCGATAGAATTACTCGCCCCCCCCACCCTTTCTGTTCTGGTGTTTCGCTTCTATCAGCCCGGGCTCTCCCACCAGCAGCTGACGAGCCTGAATAAAAGGTTGCTTGAGACGATCAACAGCCGCAACGCGGTGTTCTTGATGGGAACACAGGTAAAGGGGAATTTCGGTATACGCCTATGCGTGCTTTCTTTCCGTACCCACCTCAGTCACGTTCAAACTGCCCTTGACGAGATAGAACGATTGGCAGTTGAACTCCGCGACGAGTCATCAATGCAAGCCGGCGCCTAATGGCGCTCGGCGGCAGGATCGTTCAGCCTGTTTTGTAAACCAGACGCACATCGTCACCCATGCTGCAAACCTCATGCAGCGCCAACTGGTGGGCATTCTGTAAACTGTCCACCTCCGCCAGATCAAACAGATTCCGCGACGAGTTGCCTATCAACTTAGGGGCAACGTACACCCATAGCTCGTCAATCAACCCGGCCTTCAAAAACGAGGCGCAGAGGCACGCTCCGGCTTCGATGAGCACTTCATTAATGGCCCGGGAGGACAACATCGCAATGACCGCATCAGGATCCACGCCCGCTGCGGAAGATCGGGTCTGGACAACCGTTACCGAAGGCACATCCCGCCATTTCGACACGGAGTGATCAGCGGCCGTTGTGGCAATTAACACTTCCCCGGGATGCGTCAGCAGCTTCATCTGCGGTAAGGCCCGCAACCGGCTATCCAGAATGACTCTCAACGGCGGGATCGGGTAGGCATAGTGGTTAAAATCCACGGCCATCTGATCATGCCTGACGTTCATTGAAGGGTTGTCGTGCTCTATGGTGCCGACGCCGGTAACGATGGCACAGGATCGCGCCCGCAATCTCTGCACATCCCCTCGTGCGGATTCCCCGGTTATCCATTTGCTTTCACCGGACGAAAGCGCGGTGCGGCCATCCAGGCTCATGGCCAGCTTGCACCTCACCCAAGGCCGGCCCCGTTCCATTCGTGAGATGTAGCCTACATTCAGTTCTCTGGCTTCACGCTCCAACACGCCAACGATCACCTCAATACCTTGCGCTTGCAGGTAGGCAATGCCCTGACCTGCAACCAGCGGATTGGGATCACGCATGGCGATTACCACCCGCTTCAGCCCCGCCTTGGCCACCGACCTGGCACAGGGAGGTGTTTTACCGTAATGGCTGCAAGGCTCCAATGTGACATACAATGTGGCATCGCTGGCATCGGCGCCGGCATGCATCAAGGCATACACCTCTGCGTGATGATCACCGGCTTTCTGGTGCCAACCTTCTGCAATCACCTTATCATTCTTGACAACAACACAACCCACCCGTGGATTGGGACGCGTTGAGAACAGTCCGCGCCGGGCCAGCTCCAACGCTTTGCCCATATATACAGCATCCGTACTGTCTACGGTAACGTTCTTATCGGACATGACACAGGCTCCAAGGTCGGACTAACGCGCCAGCTTTAACCCGGATAGCATTGCATTTCATGGCTGATCACCCCTTTACGACCGATACCTTGGGCAAATCGGCTTGATGCGTGTTAAGCAGGCGGGAACCGAAGATCAAAATCAGCGTTGGCGTTATCAGGAACTCGACAATCAGCCCCAATAACAAGGTCAACGATATCAACACACCAAACTTGGTCAGACTGGCGATATCAGAAAAAATATTAATACTGAAACTCAACACCAGGATGGCGGTTGTGTAGAACATTGCCTGGCCGGCCCGGGAATAGGTATTGCGAATAGCCTGTTCCATACTGGTTCCCGCGTTCATATCCTCCTGAACTGATTTCACGAAATGCATCGTATCATCATCCAGTATCCCCAGCGCGATACTGGCAATCAGCACGGTATAGGGATCCAGGGGTATTCCTGTGGCACCCATCAGGCCCAACACCAGGATCACCACACTCAGGTTCAGCAATCCCAGCACAACCCCCATCACCAAAGAACGAAAGATTCCAATCATAATGATTGTTACAGCAGCAAACGCCAGTGATACAGAGGTAATCTGGCTTTGCGTCAGGTAGTCATCGATCGTAACCCATAAATCCACCAACCCGGTGGAGGTAACCTCCAATTCCGGTAATCCGGCCGATTCCAGTTGCCTGGCCAGATCCTCTGCTGTTGTAGCCACCTGCGGCTGCCCATCCGGTTCAAAGTACAGGGCTTTGGCCTGCTCAATGGTGGTGATCAAGGTGCGGTAGCGGCTGTCCGGCACATTCGGAACCCGAATCGTGATCCGCGCGGTCTTATACTGGAAATCAACCAGCTGCTTCACCTCCTCCTGATCACTGGATTCAAATAAAAACAGCTCTTGTGCGATAACCGAATTATCACTTGGTATGCGGTAAAAGGCCGGATCGTTTTCATGGAATGCCTGATTCAACTCTTTCACCACATCGGCAAGCGAATAGACTTTAACAGGCAGTTCACTGTGTTGTTCGATATGGCGGGAGAAGCGATCCATGCTGTGCAACACATCAGCCCGTTTTATGGTATTCGGATCATTGCCACGAATGACAATCTCGATGGAGGCACTGGCCGGAAGCTGGTCATCCACGTAACGGTAATCTTTGTGTATGTCCGTTGATTCCTTAAACATTCCAAGGTAATGGAAATCGGTTTCCAGCCGTGACAACCCAACAAGGGCCACAGCGCAAATCAGGATAAAGCCGATGAATATTGATTTGTAATACCGGATAACCCATTCACCCAGTTTAACCAGCAATGCCACACGCTGGTTCAGCACAGCACCGCCCAGTTTCAATTTTTTTTGCGCGCCTGACCCCAGAAACACCGGAAACCACAGCATGGTGGCCACATACATCACCATTAGCCCGGCGCCCATAATAACGCCCACATGCAGCACAGGTTTCACATCTGACGCCGAAAAGGCAAACAAGGCTGCGGACGTGGTCAGCATGGTCAACAAGCTGATACTGCCCACCTCCACATAGGTATCCTCCAGCGCTTGCAAAGGGGACTCCTGCCGGCTGCGAGCGTAACAGAACCCAGTGAGCAGAAACACCAGCGCATTGATACCCACCGACATCAGAAAAGTGGGAACGATGGGCGTCAACACCGTATAGGGAAACCCCAGTGCGGACATCATTCCAAACGTGACAACCACACTGGTTGCCAGAATGGCCGCCGCCATCAGCATCGCATAGGCAGACCTGAATACGATCCAGAATCCCAACATGATCAACGTAAAGCAGGCTGCCGTGAAGATGCCGTTCTCCTGGCTGATAATGACCCTGACATCGGCATCCAGAATGGGGGCACCGACGATTCTCGGATGGTAGTCGGCGATCCCACCCTGAGTCAGTATCTGGCGCAAGTCGGCGGTGAGTGCAATCTTATAGTCAAGTTCATTCTTGATGATCTCGGTTTCCACCAGAATCGCGATGTGGCGTCCGTCCTTTGATATATACAGCCCCGGATATCGGGGATGAGACAGAATTTTTTGCCGTATCTGCTGATAGTCTGTTTTATCCGAAGCATCCCTGAACAGGCTGTCTATGACGATTTCGTCATCCTGCGCCTCAATGTGATTTATATTGGTGATGGACACCACCCGGGTGACGTGGGCAACGGCTTCAATACTGTCGACAGTAGCCTTGATAGCCTCGATTAGTTTTCTGTCCCAAACCGGGGGGGCTTCCAGCAATATCAGGCTGAACTCATCGGACTGGAACTGATTCTTGAACGCTTCGTAATGCTGGAGGGCGGGATCACCCTCCATGAAAAACCCATCCGGCGTATTATCAAACGTAAGCTTGGTCAACTGATATCCAAACAGCAACACAACTGCAACTATCAAGGCCGACGTAAACCATTTGTGCCGTATCACGAAGCCGAATAAATGATGCAGAATGGCATGTAGCGGGCGACTTCCTGTTGCGTTCATTGTCAATTCCTTATTCTTTTTGGTTTGAGCAAGTCCAATGTAACCCAACTACAAACTAATTCCGGCGGATGTCTTCTGCCAGTCTGAAGCCCATCACGTAAAGCTCAGAGTCATACCGGCCATGACGGCGGGTGGTTCTTGCCAGATCACGAAAGCGCATATAGCTACCCCCGCGGGCGACCTGATAGGGCCCATTCTCCACATACAGATCGTCCTGAATCAGGGCATCCCCCTGATAGGCGAAGTAGAAACTCGACGTATACTCTTCCACATTGCCGGCCATATCCAAACAACCGAACGGGCTGCGCCCCTTCGGAAACAAGCCCACCGGTGTGGTATTAATCAGCCCGGTTTCCAGTGTATTGGCGCAATCTTTCTGGTACTGATTACCCCAGGGATACTCCAGTCCGCAAGGGCCTTTGGCTGCGAATTCCCATTCCGGCTCCGTCGGCAACCGAAACGCCCTTCCCGTGGTTTGATTAAGCCAGTTTATATAGGCATTGATGGAATCAATAGAGATTGAATGTACGGGATGATTGGCTAAATGAGCGGGAAAAACCTTGTACCGCCAATAGGGAGGACATTCAGCATATTTGTTCTCGTCCATATACCGTTTGTACTCAAGATTCGTGACCGGGTAGCGCCCGATTCGAAACGCCGACAACGCCACATCCGTCTCCGGAGTCTCCTTGAGTATCCACTCTTCCAACACCCCGATATCGGCAAACTCCTGTGCCACTGCGCGGGCTTTTTCCGCAGTGATTCCCAAGCGAAAGGTGCTGGCAGGAATATCCACCATGGATGGATCAAGTGGTTGAATACGCGGATCTCCCAGCGCGTTGATAACAGATGCAGCAAGATAACGCTCTTCAAAACTGCACTCGGCAGACTCCAACACCGACAAGTACCTGGGCAGCTCTGATTTTAATGATTTATGCAATGCGGTTTGCTCATGCTCCACATCATTACTTTGAAAGTAATCCGGCAGGTTCATGGCTTTTTCCGGCGCCACAGAATTGATATGCGATATGGATGAATTCAGCAAGCGGAAGCCCGTGAGGCAGTACTCTTCACTCATAACCCTGAGATCCTTCTTCTTTATCTGATTAGTTGTTGATGCTCATAACAATCAGCTCTGCGCGACCACTGATCGACAGTTTCTGATAGATACGGCTTAAATGAAGCTTTACCGTTTGTTCGCTGATACACAAGCGACAAGCAATATCCTTGTTGCGCAAACCACCGCAAACAGCATCGGCGACCATCTGTTCACGGGGGGTAAGACATTCACTTAGTATGGATGCCTTCTCTACCACCGGTTCAGTGGAACGGAACGCCATGCCCAGAACCTGACGACTGTACCAAAGCCCGCCACGGGCGACTTCTTCGATGGCTTTTTGCAGATAGGGTAGATGTTGGGGAAGAAACAGATAACCGGCAACACCGGTTTTCAGAAGATGCACAACCTGCTCACATTTTAACGGCTCGCCAACAAATAAAGTGGGCCAACCACTGGTAAGGCCTTCATTGCAAAAGGGAAGGCGGGCACCGTTTTTAACGGCGTTATGTTCACAGATCACAACACCGGTTCCGGTGTCGGGGTTGCCATAACTACGGTAGTTGTAGCCTACCGTGACGACACTATCGATCGATTCCAATACGCTGCTCAGCATATTCTCAACAATCGAATCCTTGATCTTCAAAGCGACCGGAATCACTTTGCTATCCCACACACAACCATCCATGTTAACTGTCACTTCTATAATTGTAGTAATAGTCGATGATCAGTCCCGTAATGTGGAAATCAACCCGAACTGCAGATCGATTCTTGGAAAGCATGCGGGCACGCAGCACACTCCAACAAAAAATAAAAAAATTACGAGCTGTTTATGATTAATCTGTTTTTGTTTTTCGAGCAAATACTACTCTGCTTTTATTTGGCTGTGAAGAGTATTCAACCATTATTTTCGAAGAGTGAGAGCACCGCGGAAAAAAACTTATCAGTCAAATTCAGCCTCGCACCATTCAGGTTCATGACGCACCCTTTCAGGGGCGCAATAGCATTCGGTCACTAACAGACGGCATTGGAAGGCGCACACTCCAGCTGCGCAAGCTGGCTTTTTACCGGTTCGTAAATCGCTGACAATGCATCAAGGCGCGCCTCATCACCGGGCCCATGTGCCTGAAGCACTTGCTTTAACCCTTGCAACGTTTGCAACGGTCCATCTATTGCAATCAGATTGGACAACCAGCGCGGCACACTGCCACCGGGATCCACGTAGGTGGTGAATATCACGCGGGTTCCCCCGCTGGGCAAAGGTATCACATCAAAGGCATTCTCCAGTCTGGGTATGCGTACATAGCCATCATGCCGGGGCTCCATTACGGTTTTATTTTCGGTGAGTATGGTAATGGTCTGATCGTGCACCCGCACTTTGCTGTGTGTGTATACATCACGATCCGACACCGGCCAGACTGCTTTGAAGTTCAAATACAGCCCGCCACCCTCTACCCGCCGCGCCGACGTGCAGCGAAACACCCATTGCGGATACAGGTCAACCCGGTCCAGAATGGTGAGCACTTCCAGCCAGGAATGATCCAGATCCACTTCACCACGAAACGCTTTTACCGCGGCGCCTGCCACCGGTTTTACCCAGGTGCGCACCTCGGTTGGATCCTGCGCTGATCTCACGCTTTCCCATTCACTGCCGGGGTCGGCCCATGCGGAGCCGAGCATCAGGTTATAAATCAACAATATTGACAAGGTAATTAGTCGCATGGGGGCCTCCGGACAACGTGGCAACTTGCACTGTTACCACCTAAGCACAAGTATATTCATCGAATCAAGCTTTCCGTTACTCTGCTATCTCCAGCGCTCCAATTGTGCCCCCATCAACAAACTGCTTTATACTTTGCAGGTTACCGCATCAGCCAGGAGTCAACATGAACAACAGCACCAGCTTGCCCATTCCCAAGCACATTCTGTTTGACTGGCATGGCACCCTGGTGGACACCCAGGACGCCATGATCGCCGCCCTGGAAGAAATGTTGCCGCAACTGGAGGAACTACACCTGATCGACCGGCTGCAACCGGAGGAGCAGTGCCTCAACAAGGACGATGAAAAACTGGTGCGTTACATCCGTCTGTTTCGCCGCCTGCACCCCAAAATTCTGGCAGAGCGGCGCAATAGCCGAACGGAAATTTTCAATGCCATCTTCGGTGATGACACCGATGCCAAAAACCTGGCGCACCGGGCGTATAATAAGTGCTATCGCAATTATTTCGGTAAGGTAAAGCCCTTTCAACAGGGTGTGCGGGAGTATCTGGCGTCTATCAAGCGCCTGGGAATCACCATTGGTGTGGCCACCAATCGCAGCCGCGAATTTTTCCAGCACGAACTGCGCACCGTGGATGACGGTTCCTGGCCGCGGCTTGTGGATCTTTCCACCTGTGCGGACGATGTCACCTATTACAAACCTGACCCTCAGGTGATTCGCTATGCCCTGGCCCAAATCGATACCTACCCACGGCCCGAAACCTGGTATATCGGTGATAGCTACCTGGACATCGTGACCGGACGCGAAGCCGGTGTCACTGCGATTTTTTACAACGGTGGTTGCCGTACTCCGCAAGAACTTAAGACATTATTTGGTGATGATCCCCGGTATCAGCCCGACGCCATCATCAACAGCTTTGAAGAGTTGATGGATTTACTGGAAGCTGTGCAACGGGATAACCCCAGTGCCTTTGAGAAAATCGTCAGCAAAGCCCGGCCTCCGGCATTTCCTGCTCCCGAACCCCCTCCGCAACACATAGAGCCGGACTGGCATCCTTCAGTTGCGCAACTGATACCACCTTCCATTATTCTGTTTGACTGGCACGCCACACTGGTGGACACCCTGGATGCAATGTACCGGGCAGTGGATGATATGCTGCCGGAACTGGGCGAGCATGGATTATTACAACGCATGGTAGATCCACAGCAAAGCAAATCGCCGGATGATGCCAGGCTGGTGGACTATGTACGCCAATATGCGCAGTTACACCCAAAAATCAAAGCCGATCGTAAAATCTCCCGTACTGATATTTTTGAGGTGTTGTTCGGCGAGGATATGGAAGCCAAGCAAATCGCCCATAAAATTTTTAACCAGCACTACCGCAATCATTTTGGCACAGTGCTGCCCTTTGAACCACAGGTGCGCAGTGTGCTGGTTGGATTGAAAGCGTTGGGTTTGCAATTGGGTGTTATCACCAACCGTGACCGGGAATTTTTTGAACACGAAGTGCAAGCCGTGGAAAACGGTACCTGGGCCGATCTGTTCGACACCATGGTGTGCGGTGATGATACGGTGAACCGCAAGCCACACCCGGACCAGTTAATTGAATCAGCGGCACAGCTGGGTCGCGAACCTGCTATGGACATCTGGTACGTGGGTGACAGTACCACCGATATAATTGCGTCCAAGGTGGGTGGTTTCACCGGCGTATTTTTCAACGGCGCCCAATGGGATCTGAACTGGCTGCACACAATTTTCCCCGGCAACCAGCGCTATCCGCATAAGCCGGATGTGGTGGTCAATGACTTTTCCGAATTCTGGGCATTGGTGCTGGCCTGTCTGCGTAACGCCCGCTGAAACGGAACCCCGTGGAGTCAGGCAATGGCCAGCGCCGACCGGGTGCGCGCTACAGATACCGGCTCTGGTTTACCCAACCGCCAGGACAGAAATTGAAACTCCGGCTTGGGCCTGATTTCAGCAGGAATGGCCAACAACCCAACCCGGTTCAACCAGCGTGATGGCTGCACAGCGCTGCTGAACCGCACCAAAGGGGCAGACAACACCAGCCCAGCCAACACAGGGCTCAACCACCAAAAAAACAGCGGTGAATATACATAGGTTACGCTTCCCCACACCAGTGCCAGCACAGACAGCGGCCCGGTTTTCCTCAGCGTTTCCTGCCAGCTCAGGGTTCGCCCCTCCCTGGGCTGGGCGTTCCAGTTGACTTTTGTTCCCAGCAGAATGGCAAGGACAAAATAGCTGTGAAACATCATCATCAGGGGTGCGATCAATACCGCAAATACCGCTTCCAGGATGGCACTGGTGAACAGTTTCAGACGCCCGCCGTACTCATCACTGTTGCGGGTCAATCCAATCAATAATCCCATAACCTTAGGCAGGAACAACAATGCTGCCGTCAGCACAAACAGGGAGATGATCTGATCACTCTTTGAGATCTGCCAATCGGGGAACAGCTGATATTGCTGTGAAAAGAACTGATTACTGGACAACGCACGCTGCACGGCATCCACGCTGCTCAACACCAGCATCAACATCCAGATCAGTGAGCTGATATAGGCTACGGCACCAAAGAACAGATGCAGACGGTTTATAAAGGTAAAGCCCGTAGCCCCCAGCAAAGCCAGATGCTGGATGTTACCTTGGGCCCAGCGCCGATCCCGCACAGCGTAGTCCAGCACATTACAAGGCAGCTCCTCGTAGCTGCCCTTGATATCCGCTCTCAACACTACCTGCCAGCCCGCACGCCGCAATAGCGCCGCTTCAACAAAATCATGACTGAGAATGTCGCCACTGAACGGCCCTCGGCGGTGGCGCAAACGGGGTAGCGTGCAATGCTGCATAAACGGAGCGATGCGAATGATCGCATTATGCCCCCAATAGTTGGCACTGTCGGTTTGCCAGCACGCCATACCGGCTGCCAGCATCGGGCTATACAAAGTACCGGCGAACTGCAGAAAACGACCGAACAGAGTTTGTTGGCGAATGGGAAGTGGTACGGTCTGCACTAAACCCAGCTTTGGATTTTCGAACATGGCCTGGGCAAGCTCCAACATACAGCGACCGGTCATGATGCTGTCCGCATCCAGTACAATCATATTTTCGTACTGATTTCCCCAGCGCTGACAGAAGTCATAGATGTTACCCACCTTGCGCCCCTCGTTGCGGACACGCCGCCGATAGAATGTATAACGGCCAAGCTGGCCAAGGCGCTTCTGCAATGCCCGCCAGCCTTTCCGCTCAGCCGCGATGATGTCGGGATCCTGCGAATCACTTAACAGATAGAAATCAAAGTGGGCGATTTGTCCGGTGCGCGCCAACGAACGCAGGTTCGTTTCAAAGCCCGCCAGAATCCGGTCCGGATCTTCATTATAAACCGGCATCACCACCGCCGTTCTCACCGGCAAGGGGGTGAATGCGTGGTGTTCGTTCGGTGCCACAGGCAAAGGGCGCAGGGTTAACGGGTCCAGGTGCATGAGATTCAGGATGAACCCCAGGGCTGCACTCCAGAACGAATACACAATCCAGGCGAAACTGATGGTGAATAAACACAACAATGCCATCTCCAGAGGGAGCAACCCGTTAGGGCGCAGGATATCCAGCATCAACGCCGACCCTGCCAGGGTAGACGCCATCACCAGCGCGAAGAACAGTACCCGACGCAACCAGGGCAAGGGCGCGTTAAGCGCGCAAGACTCGACCTCACTCGGGGATATCACCTGCATTCCAGACATAGCTCCATACCTCACTTAACCGTTGGTTGCGCAACTTCAGGAACAAACGCATGTCCGCGGGCTTGTCCTCTTCGGTTTGAACTTTGAATGACGCCCGCCATGCACCGGTAGCCGCCAGTTTCGTTACCACCAGATCACTCACCTTGCCTGCGTTCACGCTTAGATCCGCTTCAACCTCTTGTTCATCGCCAAGCTGGGACAAGGCGTCCCCTTGGAATTCCACAATGAACTGGCGGTGGGTTTGAGGCGGACGTTCCTGGCCCGGAATGTAACCCCATCCGTTTCGGGTTCGAACCACCTTTGCCAATTCGGCATGACCCGGCCCCTGATTAACGGTGCTCATACGATAACGAATCTGGACAGCATCACCTTTACGGATTTTTTTATCGGCCACCCAGTACGCCACGATGTTGTCATTGGTTTCACTGTCGGTGGGAATCTCCACCAACTCCACGCGCCCGCTGCCCCAGTCTCCCAGGGGTTGAATCCACACACCAGGCCGATCATGATAATGGGCTTCGGCATCCAGATAACGTTCAAAGCGACGGTCACGTTGCAGCAAACCAAATCCCTTGGGTGTTTTACCCTGAAAGGAAACCACGCTTAAGGTGCTGGGATTATTCAACGGCCTCCAAATCCATTCGCCGTCTGCGGTGGCCAATAACAAGCCATCGGAATCGTGCACTTCAGGCCGATAGTCATCTTCACCCACTACACTGTTTTCCCCGTAAAAAAACATGCTGGTTAAAGGCGCAAGCCCCAACTTGTTAATGTCGTTGCGGGCAAAAAGCCTGGCCTCCACCAACATCTCGGTATTGACCCCCGGGGTAAGTTCAAAGCGGTAAGCACCGGTCAGTGATGCGCTGTCCAGCAACGCATACATCACCAGTGTATTGGTCTCGTTCTGCGGCGGCTGCAACCAGAACTCAACAAAGCGCGGGAACTCCTCGCCGCTGCTTTCCGCGGTATCCACGGCAACACCTCGAGCCGACAATCCATACACCTGCCCGGGGCCTACCAGCCGAAAATACGAGGCGCCCTGAAATACTGCCACTTCGTCTTTGTAGTTCTTGGAGTTCAGCGGATAGTGAACACGAAAACCGGCGTAGCCCGGTGCCTCTGATTTTTCAATTTTCAGATCCGCCACTGGTTTGCCCAGTGTGAAGTTGGATCGGGAATAGGGGAATGGCTGCACGCTCCCCTCTGGCGTCAGTGTATTGATTTTCACCCGGTTACGAAAAATAAAACCGGGATGAAAGAATTGAATTTCAAACGGAGATTGTTCACGCCACAGGGCTTTTTCCGGATCGAAGCGTATGGCTCGATACTGATCATAGGTAAGTGACGTCAGTGATTCCGGTAAGGTGTCCGCATCTTCCTCATAGGGCTTATCCGCCAGCGACAGCGCCACCTTAGCCAACGTGTCCAACGACACCGGCTCCGGTACGGAAGTGGAAGAAATCCGGCCCTCGGCCCGCAACGGGCCGGCACAACACCAGAGCAGAATCAGAACTAACAGTTGGCTTGTACGAGAATAATACACTACGTCGCTTGCTCCACTTCGATTCGCTGTCTTCTTCATCTGACTGAAGATCACCTGGCAGGTTCCTCTGCCGGGAAATGCGGAGCAATTTCTTTGCCATACCGGAAAGCGTTCAATCAAAAAGGCGGAAATAGCCGTCAGCGCAGATGCCTTGGCGACCACATCCCGACTTTAATCACGATAGATGAGGCGTAAGGTGGAAACAGCGGGCTCAGCCTGCTTAAGCAATTGAATAGTTTTCAAATTTTTGCGACAAAATTACAGCAACCGCATAAGCGGGATGATCAGTACTGCCCCCAGAACAGTTCAATGCCCACCGCTGCCGACCAATGTGACAACTCAATGTCGTTGGCCAGATCAAATTGACGATTAAATGAACTGTGTAGGTAAATATCCAACGCCGGCTGCCGGCCCCGTTCCGGCACCGCTTGCCAGGTAATGCGCGCATTACCGGAATGTGAGCGAAACTGAGTGGCCAGGTCATCACCAAGCCCTTGGGAAAGGGCATGATCACCGTAATAGTATTCCATCTGCATGCTTAGGTTACGGGGTAAATCACCAATGAATGCTTGCATTCCATAATTTCGATACTGTTGTCGGTTGGCAAATTCCGTTTCCACTTGATCATTCCAGCGCGCATTGAGGTTCATCCAAAATCGCTTGGTGGGTGACCATCCCAACAACAATTCAGCCGTTTCATGGACCTGATCAGAGGGTTGCTCCCAGTCCTGTACAGAGGCATCCAGACTCAATCGCCGGTGATCCTGTTCACTGATCAAATAATCAACGCTCCAGCGCCACTGCTCATAGTCAAACTTCAGGTTGACACCCGCTTCATCGGCTTCCTGCAACATTTCGTAGCCTTGCAGCGCAACCACATCATGGGTCTGCCATTGGCTCACATGATAATAGCGCGCCGACAGCATTGGCCTGCCCAGGGGCAAGGGAAAGGGATTCTGCCACTGGTAATTCAACTGCAGCCCGGAGCGGTTCAAAGTGGGATCAAAGCGGGTCATACCCACTGCATCGCAGTGGCCTTCCTGCTTCCATTCCAGCGCCACCCCCAGGCCACGAAACTCCGATTGAAACTGGAGCTGGGCCATATCCACGCCCCTCACCGGCTCCAGATTCCCCAGGCTGTAGAAATTCCGATCTACCGCACGGTACAACGCGGTGCCCTGCCAGCGATCCAACCAGCCACTGCTGAACACACCATCAGAAGACACCGACACTTCGGCGGTCATGGCACGCCCCAGGGTATTTTCCATAGCATTGTTCTGGTTTTCCAGGCGTTGCTCTGAACTGGCATACTCGATGCGGGTGCGCAGGCTATTATCCAGCCATTGTGTCTGGGCGCCCAGATTCCAGCTGTTGGCTTCCTGCTCCGTTGGCGGGTTAAACAGGTAATCTTCTTCACTCCATTGCAATCGGCCACCGATGTAGCCCATCTGTATTTCCAGCGGTTCCCCTACGCCCACCGCCAGCGTCCCGCCGTAGTTCAGTTCGCTGGGGGTTCCCGGATTGGCAACGGCCGCAAAACCACGGGAATCGGCCCCACGATAGGTGAACACCTGCGCGCGATACGCCCCCTTACGGTCATAAATCTCCGCCGCCCGACCGGGGCGCGAAAAGTTGGCAAACAACAGATCCTGACGGGACACGGCCAGATCGAGATATTGATACTGCAATCTTGGCTGTTGGGATGGCAATTCCGGAATCATCACGGCCTTGTCTTCCTTTGACACCACCGCAAATGCCGAACCCGGATACAGGCACCACATGCCTACCAGCACAGCGCAGAGAACGGCGGGACAACGACGGAGAAACGGAAAAAACCACGGAAAAATCATGTCTTTTAAGGCACTACTACTTTTAGGGGCGCTACTGATGCAAGGGCGCTACTAATTCAAAAGCTCTACGAGTTCATAAGCACTATCAAAAGGCAACTACGATTGTACAGACTGAGGAACTACTCCCTGAGGATAGGCCAGACAACGCAAATTAAAAGCGGAGAAACAAACTTTTTTAAGTTTTTTTGTGATCTATTCCAGGGTCTTCAGGAGAGCGCCCCGGAAAAAGCAGCTGAGGGGGTAATGAAGAGCGCAGCGCTGATTGAATAGCGCGCAAAACAGGCCCATGGGAGGGGCGGGAGTGGCTGGCCTTACTCGAAGCACCGGTCAGGGCCAGCCAATGGGATTAGAAACCGTAACCCACCTGAAACCAGTAGTCACAGGCACCCTGGCGAAAATCGGTGCGATTCTCAGGTTGGCCACTGATTACCAGGTAGTTGTTAAGTGCCGGATCATACGCATTCCATACCGGTACTCCATCACCATTGGGATTGCCGTTGCGGGCAAAATTACCCCAGGCCTGCTGGAACAGATCCCGCACGGTGCGATCGGACGGGGTCAGAATGGCGCTTAACAACGGAAATTCAAACAGATAACCGATATCCGCTGTATGAAACACACCTAATGGCGGAGCATTCTTCTTGAATCCCAGAGCGATCACTTCCATCACCACACTGAATACATCCTGCTCCAGAGAATACATCCAGACATCATTGAAAGCGCTGTAGCGGCGCGCCATGTTCAACGTGGGGCACTTCATAATGAGATCACCCCGCATATCGGCGTGGGCAGAACCGGCATTCTGATAATCCGCAAACGGATAGAGCGCGACAATGTCGTCGCCCTGCCCGGGATAGCGTTGCTCCATAAAGTCGGCATAGCCCCCTGCGTCATCCGGGTGCGCCAGAAACCCGGCAAACAAACTGCCTTCATCCTTATTGGTACCGAGCAGAATCGGAATGTCGTAACCGCGGTTTTCCGTCACCAGATCAACCGGGCTGGCGGGGAATACATCACCATCCACCACCAGGCCGGGCCGGAAAGGCCATTCTTCCAACAGCCAACCGAAGGAAGTAAAAAGATTGAATTTTATCACATCACGAATGGCCGCAATGGGCAGAGCTCGGGCACACTGCAACGGCTCTGCCGCATCCAGACAACCCAATTCCGCCAACAGCTTCATGCCCTCCTGCTGCGCCTGCTCCTGCGTCATGATCCCCAGTGTGTCACAGGCACCGCTTTGCATAATGGCCTTATGCATCAATCGCTGGGGGGCGTGGGTTTTGGGTGATGCCAGCAAGGCACAGGTATTGGTGGAACCGGCGGACTCACCAAACACGGTGACGTTGCCGGGATCACCGCCAAAGGCAGCAATCTCTTCATGTACCCAGCGCAACGCCGCCTGCAAATCCTTAATGGCCTGGTTGCCGGACAGGGCCTCACCCGACCCCAGTGCCGGCAATGCGAAAAAGCCGGATACCAGTAGCCGATAGTTGACACTGACCACCACTACATTCTGTGATTGTGCCAACTTGCGGCCATCGTACTGCAATTCATTACTGGAACCGGCGGCCTGGGCGCCACCGTGAATCCAGAACATTACTGGATGGGGGCCTTCCCCCGCCGGTACCCAGATATTCAGGGTGAGACAATCTTCATTGGGGGTAAAAGCCGGTATGCCCGTGGCCCACTGGATGCAGGCATTACCCTTGAGTTTGGCATCCCGCACGCCATCCCAGGGCTGCGGTGGCTCCGGGTCTGCCCAGCGCAGTTCACCCAGCGGTGGCTGGGCATAGGGAATCCCCAGGTATTCCAATACGTTGCCGTCACGCTTACCGGCCACTACACCATAGCTGGTGCTCACTTGCGGCTCGCCGCCGCAACCGTAAAGGCCCATTGCCAACAGCCATACTGCACCACACAAAGATGCGCCCCGGCGGCCGGTACCACAAATAAAATCCAGCAACATACGTTGTCCCACCTATTGTTATTGTGGGCCAAGCATAACGATTCATAACGCTCAATGATTGTACGAAAGGGCCGAACATACTTCGGTAAAGCCCGTGCCGATCAGCCCAGGCGCCCGCTTTCGCTGAGCAGGCGAATAGCCACAGATGCTGCGGCTGTTCGGTTTTCCACACCGAGTTTCCTGAAAACCTGTTCCAGATGCTTGTTCACCGTGCGCGGGCTCATTTCCAGAATCTGGGCAATCTCCCGATTGGTCTTGCCGTTGGCAATCCATAACAGCACCTCCGCCTCACGATCGGTCAGGACAAATGCCTTCTTCAATGCATCTTCATCTGTGCCCCCGTCCTCTTCAAAGACACGAAACAGGTGCTCATTGGTGTTGATCTCGCCCAGGTACTTGCATTGCAGCTTTTTCAGCGGTGCATCCAGTGGCAGTTTGCGGCCCTGCTCCGGCTGCCGGCTCAACCAGGCCCGCAATAAGGGCGCCAGAATGGAGTCCAGCCATTTGCTGTCCACCAACGCGGCCTCAAACAGGGCAAACACCTGCGGCGTCGCCCACAGCATCTGACCGGAAGAATCCGTCGTAAAGATATTCTGGCCGGCGGTATCCAATGCCATTCTGGCGCTTTGCGTCATACGGGCGTTGGAAAGATGTACCCGCATGCGGGCCACCAACTCCTGTGGGTTAATGGGTTTGGCTATATAATCCACGCCACCGGCTTCCAACCCCATGACGATGTGCTCGGTATCGCTTAAGCCGGTCATGAAAATAATCGGTGTGTTCTTGAGGTTGGCATCCTGTTTCATTCGGCGACAGGTTTCAAAGCCATCGATGTTGGGCATGATGGCATCCAGCAACACAATATCCGGTGTCATCTTGCCGGCGATATTGATCGCCTGTTCTCCATCCAACGCGATCAGCACCGTCAATCCCTCTTCGTCCAGCACCTGGCTTAACATACCCAGGGTTTCTGCGGAATCGTCCACCACCAGTACGACGTCTGATTTATTCTCGTTAGGGATCATGCTGACTTCACCTGATGTAATTTCAGAATATTCTCCATCCTTACTTGTCGAATCGCCGCTTCCAGATAACGGACGAAGGCCTCACTGGTGTTTGCATCCTGCTTAAGCTCTTCCAGTTTTTTACGCAATCCCTGCAGATGACCAATCTCCGCCATGGCCTGCAACTGAACCAGTATGTCCGGGTCCGGCAAATCCTGCCCGGCCAGGGTTTGCGGTGCCGACTCAAGGGGCATACTGATATCACTTTCGTAGATCCACTGCAGCTCCAGCAATCCACCCAGGCGCTCCAATAACGCCTGTACCCGAACCGGCTTGATCAGATAATCATTGTGGGGTTTGACCACGCCCTCCTCATGCTGACCTTCGCGCGCGTCGGCGGAAATCATCACAATCGGCACCTTGACCCCCTGTTCCCGCAGGCGACAGGCCAGCTCCCAGCCATTCATACCCGGCATGTTCATATCCAAAAGGTACAGGTCCGGTTGCCAATGGGGGATCAGCGCCAAACACTCTTCCGCATCCTTGGCTTCCGCCACAATAAAGCCGATGGGCTCCAGAATATTGTTAACCAGCGTGCGGTGGGTTTCATCGTCATCCACCACCAGTACTTTTTTTCTTGCGCCGACATAACTGCGGATGGTTTGTTCCAGTGCCGGTGCCACCGAGGGTTTGGCAATACTGGACAGCATCAGCGCCACCGTAAAACGACTGCCCACCCCGGGCTCACTCTGCAATGAAAGATCCCCCCCCATGATATCGGTGAGCAGGCGGGTAATGGTCAGGCCCAGCCCGGTTCCGGGTGCCGGCGCCACACCGGGCTCACGAATACGCTCAAAGGGTTTGAAAATTTTCTCTACATTGTCCGGGCTGATGCCGACTCCGGAATCCCGCACCACAAATTCAGCCACCTGATTGCGATAGCGCACTTCCAGTGTCACTTTACCCTGCTGGGTAAACTTGATGGCATTGGACAACAGATTGATCAGGATCTGACGCAAGCGTTTTTCATCCGTGGCGACGTATTCCGGCAGGCGGCTGTGGCAAACGTACTCAAACGCAATACCCTTCGCTTCTGCCTGCAAGCGGAACATGTTGACCAACTGATCCATCAGTTTGGAAAAGCGCACCTCATTGCGATGCAAATCCAGGCGCCCGGCTTCTATCTTGGAAATATCCAACAGCCCTTCGATCAAATCGGAAAGATGTTCACTGCTGCGCAGAATAACCCCCACTGCCTCACGGCGCCCCTCGGGAATGGATTCATCTTTCTCCAGCAACTGGGCGTAGCCCATTACTGAATTCAGTGGCGAGCGCAGCTCGTGGCTGATACCGGTGAGATAACGGCTTTTGGCCTTATTGGCAGCTTCGGCCATCTCCTTGGCCTGCTGCAATTGCAGGTCCGTTTGTTCATGGGCATAGATTTCCTGCTGCAGCAGTTCGGTTTGCCGTTCAGTTTCCTCCTGCGCAACCAGGCGGCTTTCGTGCGCCAATACAAACAACCAGCAGGCAACGCCCACCACGATGAGCGAGATAAAAAATTCCTTCCACAGCAATACACCAATGATGTCACGCACCGTTTCATCAGGCACCGGCATCTCGAAGTACACCATGGTCAATACCAGGGCGATGAACAATGAACAGAGCGACATCAACGCCATAAAGTGGCCAAAGCGCGAATTCATGCGTGCCACAATACGCTCCGGGAGCACGGCTCCCAACAAACTCAGCATCTGCTCCGACATGCGGGCGTGGGGTTTACAACGATCCTGGCAGCGGGCATCCAGCGAACAACACAAAGAGCAGATATGCCCCCCGTAGGCCGGACACTGGGCAATGTCCTCTGCTTCAAAACTGTGTTCACAGATACAACAGGTGGCCATACCGTTATCGGTATCGATGCGCTCCGGTTCACGGGCAATGTAGTAGCGGCCACCGGTGGCCCAGGCAATCAACGGTGCAAACACAAAAGATGATGCCAACGTCAGATAAGGTGCCAGCGCCCGCGCTGTTTCACCAAAACTGCCCATGTGCGCGCTGATGCCCACCAGGGTGGCCAGTATCATGGACCCAAAGCCAACCGGATTGATATCGTATAAATAGGCGCGCTTGAACTCGATGGTGGCAGGGCTAAGCCCCAGGGGCTTATTGATGATCAGATCCGCCACCAGAGAGCCCACCCAGGCCACAGCGACAATCGCGTACACACCGAGAATTTCCTCCAGCGCCTTGTAAATTCCCAGTTCCATCAACAGCAAAGCGATGATGACGTTGAAGATCAACCACACCACCCGACCGGGATGGTTGTGGGTCAGACGGGAAAAGAAATTGGACCAGGCAATAGAGCCGGCATAGGAGTTGGTCACATTGATTTTAAGTTGGGAAAGAATGACAAAGATGCCGGCTATCGCCAGCGCGATCTGCGGCGAAGAGGTAATGTAGCCAAAGGCCACTCGATACATACTGGTGGGGTCGGACGCATCTTCCACCGGAATACCATGCCCCAGGGCCAGTACCGCCAGAAACGAACCGGCGAAGATTTTCAGGATCCCGGCCCAGATCCAACCGGGGCCCGCCACCAGCATGGCAAACCACCAGCGCATCGGTGACACCTTTTCTTTGGGGGGCAAAAAGCGCAGAAAATCCACCTGTTCACCGATTTGCGCGATCAGTGAAAAAATCACCGACGACGCAGCACCGAACAGCAATATATTAAAACCGGTGCCGCCCTGTTCCTCGGTGCCGGTGAATTGGGTCCAGTCCTCCACGGAGGTCATATCATCCAGGCCAATGTAAATAAACGGCAGCAATTGCAGACAGACCCAAAGCGGCTGGGACCAGAGCTGGAAACGGCTGATCAATGTAATTCCGTGGGTCACCAGGGGAATGACAATCAGGGAGCTGATCAGATAGCCAATGGACAACGGGATCTGGAACAGTTGATCCAGCGCCATGGCCATGATGGCTGCTTCCAGAGCAAAGAAGATAAATGTAAAGGAGGCATAGATTAAAGACGTGATGGTGGAGCCGATATAGCCAAAGCCTGCACCACGAGTGAGCAAATCGATATCAATGCCATATTTTGAAGCATAGTAGCCAATGGGTAACCCGGTAATGAAGATCAGAAAGCCCACTGCCATTATCGCCATGGCGGCATTGGTAAACCCGTAACTGAGGGTGATGGCGCCGCCGATGGCCTCCAGTGCTAAAAACGAGATCGCGCCCAACGCCGTGTTGCTGACCCGGGCCGCAGACCAGCGGCGTGCACTTTTGGCGGTGAAACGCAGCGCGTAATCTTCCAGGGTTTCGTTGGCCACCCATTGGTTGTATTGACGCCGGACGCGAAATATTCTCTGCCTTGCCGCCATATCCCCATGCTCAAAATCAGTCACCAGCCATCCCTGAAACAGCGGGAGAATCAAGCACTCCCCCCAGCCACCTCCTGTGTGACCCGGAACAGGGATCAGAGCAATTTACATACCAAACAAACTTTCTAAGCCAGATGGCAATGAATGCCATTCGCCTGCAGCGATACCACGCATTGACGCGACGGCCCCCGACCGGCAGCGCCGGGGTTGGCGGGTGCCAAGGCGCCGCCAGCCAGCAAGGATGAGGACAACGGCACCAACAATTGATCCCGCACGCAGCGGCGCAGGGCACGGGCCCCGTACTGTGGATCAAAACCCCGCTGAGCCAGCAGCTCAATAACCCCGGGCTCAACCTGCAACACAATTTGTTTCTTGGCCAGATGTTGATTCAGCTTTCTTACTTCCAACTCAACGATCTGACGAACATGGTTGGTTCCGATGGGGGCAAACAATTCAATACGATCTATGCGGTTAAGAAATTCGGGATCAAAGTGCTGTGCCAACGCTGCTTCGAAATGGGCTTGCCTGTTGGATTGCCGACGGCTGAGAAACCAACGCTGCCAAGGGGAAGCAGCCTGTCGACGTTGCCATTGCTGTGCCCCCAGATTGCTGGTCATAAACACCAGGCAGTTGCTGAATGACAGCTCGCGGGTTCCCGACGCCAAACGCAAACGGCCATTATCGAACACATTCATCAGGCTGCGCGCCACCTCCTGGCTGGCTTTTTCCACCTCATCGAACAACACGATCCCCGGGCGGCTGGCACTGCCCAGAATGAGTTCTTCATTGATCAGAGTGGTGTTTTCCTTGCTGCCCACATAACCCGGCGGCGCACCTGTGATGGCGGCACTGTAGTGGCTCTGGGAAAGGGTGTTCATATCAATTCGGCAAAAGGCCGCCGCGTCACCGTGAATACTCTCCGCCAGCAACCGCACCATTTCCGTTTTACCCACACCGGTGTTGCCCAGCATCAACATCACCAACAGCGGTCGCCGCGAATCCGCCAGGCCGGCTTTCACCACATTCAGTTGCTGGCACAGTGATTCCACCACATGATCCTGCCCCACAATACGTGCGCGCAGTGCATCGGCAATGGTCTGTGGCTCGAATGCAAAACGGGATTGCGCGATGGTACTGCGTTTTACCTCCTGCGCAACCTCGTGCTGAATTCGATTGTGCTCCAACACCTCGTTAATGAACGGCATGATTCATACGGCAAGCCTAGCCCGCAGTCTTTTCCTTATCCGCCACCGGCAGCTCGCCCACCGGGCAGTCGGCAACACCAACGGTGGACCGGGTCAGCGCCTCCACATCCTGCTGCGCCTTTTCCGCGTCCATCACCCAGGTGCGATAGAACTCGAACGGGCAATCGGCCACCCCTTTATCGCCATCACCGGAGTTGTAAACACCGGTGTAGCCGCGATGCAGTAATTTGAAAAGATGATTCTGGGATTGATCGTTGGCACGGGCATCGCGAATCTGGGATACCGATAGCTGGGCGTACTGTACGCCCATGTCTTCCTCACCACATTCACCCAGGGTGCGGCCGTCAAAGCCAATAATGGCGGAATGCCCAAAATAGGAATACACACCATCAAAGCCGGTGGCATTGGCCACGGCTACATAACTGTTATTGGCCCATGCCATGGTTTTAGCCATCATCACCTGCTGTTCCTTGGCCGGGTACATATAGCCCTGACAGCGGATGATCAGTTCGGCTCCGCGCATGGCACAATCCCGCCAGATTTCGGGATAGTTTCCGTCATCGCAGATGATCATGCTCAGCTTCAGGCCCTTGGGGCCTTCCGTTACGTAAGTGCGATCCCCCGGATACCAGCCTTCGATGGGGCACCAGGGAATGCATTTACGGTACTTCTGAACGATTTCACCCTCACTGTTGATCAGCACCAGGGTATTGTAAGGTGCCTTGTTCGGGTGCTCCTCGTGCTGCTCACCGGTGAGTGAGAAAACGCCCCAGGTATTGGCCTGCCTGCAGGCGGCGGAGAAAATTTCCGTTTCCTCTCCCGGTACCGTGGCAGCGGTGGCCATCATTTCATCCTTGTCATACATGATGCCCATGGTGCTGTACTCAGGGAAAATCACCAGATCCATGCCCGGCAAGCCCTGTTTCATGCCAATCATCATATCGGCAATCCTGCGTGCATTATCCAGCACCTCTGCTTTGGTATGCAGGCGCGGCATCTTGTAGTTGACCACTGCTACACCTACCGTGTCCGGACTACTGGAAATATCACCGTGCCTCATACCTTGTACTCCTCTTGCTACCCTTTGGCTTTCCGCAGCAACACTACTGCATGCCCCGGAACTCTGCCTATGCGTCAAATGACGTAGATGCTTGAGTCATTCGGCGAATGTTCCAGCGCAGGGGAAACGGCAATACTGCCAATCCATGACACGATGCCTTGCGCCTGTGCGCTGCCGACGGGCATTTGAGTGTCAGATTTGGGTCGTAATTCACAAGAGGTCGAACCATGTTGTCCAAAACCCTTAGCTCCAAGCTTAAAAAAACTGCGCTGGCACTCTCTGCCGGCCTGTTTCTCACTCCAACCATCTCCCATGCCGATGCTGTTAATACCACCGGTTTGGCAGTGACCGACGACACCGTTACCGTTGGTATTCTCCATTCTGTCACCGGTACCATGGCCATCAGTGAAACCGGCTCGGTACAGGCAGAAAAGCTGGCCATCGAACAGATCAACGCCATGGGCGGTGTACTGGGTCGCAAGATCGAATACATCCAGGAAGACGGCGCCAGTGACTGGCCTACCTTTGCGGAGAAATCCAAAAAACTGTTGGTGAACGATAAAGTGGCTGCGGTATTCGGTTGCTGGACATCCGCTTCCCGTAAGGCGGCACTGCCGGTATTTGAGCAGTATAACGGTATGCTCTACTACCCCACTTTCTACGAAGGGCTGGAACAATCACCCAACGTAATCTACACCGGCCAGGAAGCGACCCAACAGATTCTGGAAGGTCTGGACTGGGCTGCCCAAACCAAAGGGGCGAAGAAATACTACCTGCTGGGCTCGGACTACATCTGGCCCCGCACTTCCAACAAAATAGCCCGCAAGCACATCGAAAACGTGCTCAAGCAAAAAGTGGTGGGTGAGGAATACTATCCACTGGGTCACACTCAGTTCAACTCCGTGATCAACAAGATCAAGCTGAAGAAACCGGATGTGGTGTTCATCTCCGTGGTGGGCGGTTCCAACGTGGCGTTCTACAAGCAGTTGAAAGCCGCTGGCATCGACATGACCAAAGAGAAGCCTCTGTTCCTCACCATTTCCGTTACCGAAGATGAAATCCTGGGTATCGGTGGTGAGAATATTGAAGGCATTTACGCTTCCATGAAGTATTTCCAATCCCTGCCCAACGAAAACAACAAGAAATTTGTTGAAGCGTTCAAGGCAAAATGGGGTAAAGACATCGTTATCGGTGACGTAACCCAGGCTGCTTATCTCGGCCCCTGGTTGTGGAAGGCAGCGGTGGAAAAAGCCGGCTCCTTTGACGTCGACAAGGTGCGTGAGGCATCACCGGGCATTGAATTGACAACCGCACCGGAAGGCTATGTGAAGATTCACAAGAACCATCATCTGTGGTCCAAAACCCGTATCGGTCTGGCACAGCCTGACGGCCAGTACAAAGTGGTTTACGAAAGTGACGAGCTGATCGAGCCCGATCCGTTCCCCGAAGGTTACCAGTAAGGCAACGTCTGGTGGCGCCCGCATACGGCGCCACCATCCTTCTCCATCTCTTGGTAGTAACATCTGGAGGCTGCTATGTTTGCCGAATACACTGCGTCAGAGCTGACATCCATATTCGCCATGCAAGGCTTTGCTGGCTTGATTCTATTCTCGGTGTTCGTCCTTATGGCACTGGGGCTCGCGATCATTTTCGGTCAAATGGGAGTGATCAATATGGCACACGGAGAATTCATGATTCTCGGTGCCTACATTACCTACTTAACATCCAATGTATTTTCAGAATACGCCCAACCCCTGTTTGGAGGTTATTTCTTTGTCGCCATGCTGCTGGCATTTATCGCGACCTTTGCCTTGGGGGCGTTAGTGGAATGGGCCATGATCCGGCACCTCTACAAACGCCCGCTGGATACTCTGCTGGCCACCTGGGGGCTGAGCCTCATTCTGCAGCAATTGTATCGTACCGTATTCGGCCCCCGCGAAGTGGGTGTCACCCTGCCCGACTGGCTGATGGGGTCCTACCCTCTCAGTGACATGATTGAAATCCCCATCAATGGCATTTTTGTCATGTGCATAACGCTGGTGATTTCTGTTGGTGTTTACCTGTGGATGTATCGTTCACGCTGGGGCGGCCAGGTGCGTGCGGTGGTACAGAATCGTGAGATGGCCGGCGCCGTGGGCATCAACACCGAAAAAGTTGACCGTATTACCTTCGCCCTGGGCTGTGGCATTGCCGGTGTTGCCGGTAGCGCCTTCACCATGGTGGGCTCCACCGGCCCCACCTCGGGTCAGCTGTATATTGTCGATACCTTCCTGGTGGTGGTTTTCGGTGGTGCATCCAGCCTGCTGGGTACCATTGCTTCAGCTTTCACCATCTCTCAGGCCCAATCCACGATGGAATTTTTCTTAAGTGGTTCCATGGCCAAAGTGCTCACTCTGCTTGTGGTGGTCGGCATCCTGATGCTGCGTCCACAGGGTCTGTTTGCACTGAAGATTCGCCACTAGGAGGCGCAGATTATGTCTTACGGTTTACGTTCGTTTCTGCCAAAGAATGACATGATCAACATACTGCTGCTGGCCGTATTGATCATGGTGATCTTTCCCTTAAGCATGGATATTTTCCGCCTCAATCTGGTGGGTAAATATCTGTCCTACGCTTTCGTTGCCCTGGGCCTCGCCCTGTGTTGGGGTTACGGCGGTATTCTCAGCCTGGGCCAGGGTGTATTCTTTGGCCTGGGTGGCTACTGCATGGCGATGTTCCTCAAGCTGGAAGCATCCTCGCCGGAAAACACTGCCATTCAGTCCACTCCCGGGATTCCCGATTTCATGGATTGGAATCAGTTGACCGCACTGCCCTGGTTCTGGGAACCGTTCCACAGCCTCGGCTTTACCATGATCGCCATCATTGCGGTGCCGGTAATCTTCGCCTTTATCGTCAGTGTGGCCATGTTCAAACGCCGGGTGGGCGGAGTGTACTTCGCCATCATCACGCAGGCCATCGCTGCGATTCTCACCATCCTGATCATAGGTCAGCAGGGTTACACCGGTGGCGTCAACGGCATCACAGACCTGCGCACCCTAAACGGCTGGGACATCCGCACCGACGAGGCAAAGTACGTGCTCTACTTCCTCTGCTGCACCTTGCTGATCGGCTCATTGTTGCTGGCGCAATTCGTACGCAAAAGCAAACTGGGGCGCCTGCTGGTGGCCATGCGCGACAAGGAAGACCGGGTGCGTTTCTCCGGCTACGACGTTTCCAACTTCAAGATCTTCATCTTCTGTCTGGCGGCGGCATTATCTGCCTTGGGTGGCGCTATGTTTACCCTCCAGGTGGGTTTCATGTCACCTTCGTTTGTCGGCATCGTACCCTCCATCGAAATGGTGATCTTCTGCGCCGTGGGTGGCCGCCTGTCACTATTGGGCGCGGTTTACGGCACCCTACTGGTGAACTGGACCAAAACGGTGTTCTCGGAATCCTTCCCCGAGCTGTGGCTGTTTGGTCTGGGAGCACTGTTCATTGGTGTGGTACTGGCCTTCCCCAATGGCCTGGCCGGTGTCTACAGCACTTACATTGAACCCCGCCTCAGCAAGTGGTTCAAGGATCTGCGATCCATGCGGCCACCGATGGCATCCTCCACCGCTGATACCAGGAGCTGAACCATGACAGCCACCACTATGGGTAAAGACTTTGTGTTGTCGGTGGAAGGGCTCACCGTGTCTTTCGATGGCTTCAAGGCCGTCAACGACCTGTCCTTCTACGTGGATGAAAACGAGATTCGCGTCATTATCGGACCCAATGGCGCGGGTAAAACCACAGTCCTGGACTTGATTTGTGGACGCACCAGAGCCACGGACGGCTCGATCAAATTTCGCGGCAAAGAGCTGACGAAAATGAAAGAGCATCAGATCGTGCACGCCGGCGTGGGCCGCAAGTTCCAGACCCCTTCCATCTACGAAGACCTGACGGTGTTCGAGAACCTGGAAATCTCGTTTCCCCGTGGACGAAACGTATTCGGCGCCCTCATGTTCAAGCGTGATCAGGAGGTGATTGACAAAGTGCATGAAATCGCCGAGCTGATTTTCCTCAAGGACGACCTGAACAAGCAGGCCGCCCTGCTCAGCCATGGCCAAAAACAATGGCTGGAAATCGGCATGCTGCTGATTCAGGACCCGGAGCTGTTGATGCTGGATGAGCCGGTTGCCGGCATGTCCGTGGCAGAACGCAAGCAAACCGCTGAACTGCTCAACAAGATCACGAAGAACCGCTCGGTGATCGTGATCGAGCACGACATGCAGTTTGTTGCCGACATCGCCAATCGAGTGACGGTCCTGCACCAGGGCAAGGTGCTGTCCGAAGGCTCCATGGACAAAGTGCAGAACGATCCGAAAGTCAAAGAAGTGTATCTGGGACACTAAGAGGAGTATCACGATGTTATGCGTATCCAATCATAAAGTGTCCTACGGTCAGAGTGAAGTGATCCACGGTTTGAATTTCGATGTCAAACCCAACGAGATTGTCGCCATCATGGGCCGTAACGGTATGGGCAAAACCACGTTAATGAAATCCCTGATCGGTGTGCTGCCGTCGGAAGGCAGCATCACTCTGGACAACGTGGAAATGGCCAAAATGAAAAGCCATCAGCGGGTGGCCGGGGGCATGAGCTTTGTGCCTCAGGGCCGTATGATTTTTTCCACCATGACGGTCAAGGAGAACATCGAAACCGGCCTCACCACCACCCGCGAAAAACAGGTGCCGCAGGATCTCTATGATTTGTTTCCGGTACTGTTGGAAATGAAATCCCGTCGCGGCGGTAACCTGTCCGGCGGTCAGCAACAGCAACTGGCCATTGCCCGGGCACTGGCCAGCAAGCCCAAGATGCTGTTGCTGGATGAACCCACCGAAGGCATTCAACCCTCCATCATCAAGGATATGGCACGCACTCTGCGCCGCATACGGGACGAGAAAGGCCTGTCCATTGTGGTGTCGGAACAGGTGCTCAGTTTCGCGCTGGACATCGCCGACCGCATTCTGGTGCTGGAGAAAGGTGAAATTGTCGCGGAAGAAACCCGCGCCAATGTTAATGAAGAAAAGATAGCGGCGTATCTATCGGTGTAAGCGTAGAGAGCCCTTGAACAAAACCACTGTCTGGAGACTTGAACCATGGCTGAAACCATTATCAAAATTGATCTTAACAAATCGCCCTACGATCAGGACGACATTCACAATCGCTGGCACCCGGACATTCCCATGGCGGCAATGGTTAAACCCGGTGACGATTTCATTATCGAGTGTTACGACTGGACCGGTGGCCAGATCAAGAACGACGATGACGCATCCGATGTGCGTGACGTCGATCTTTCCCAGGTGCATTTCCTGTCCGGCCCGGTGGGTGTCGAAGGGGCCGAGCCCGGTGACCTGCTGGTGGTGGAGATTCTCGACATCGGCGCCTTTCAGGAAAGCCTGTGGGGTTTCAACGGTTTCTTCTCCAAGCAGAACGGCGGCGGCTTCCTCACCGAACACTTTCCGGAAGCCCAGAAATCCATCTGGGATTTCAACGGCATGTTCACCAAATCCCGCCACGTGCCCGGCGTTGAATTTGCCGGCCTGATTCATCCCGGCCTGATCGGTTGCCTGCCTTCCAAGGAAATGCTGGAAGAGTGGAACAAACGTGAGAAAGAACTCTACGACACCGAGCCCGATCGCGTTCCCGGCCTGGCCAACCTGCCCTATGCCGAAACCGCCCACATGGGTAAATTGACCGGTGCCGAGCGCGATGCGGCGGCAGCCGAAGGCGCCCGCACAGTACCGCCCCGTGAACACGGCGGCAACTGCGACATCAAAGACTTATCCCGTGGTTCCAAAGTTTACTTCCCGGTTTATGTGAAAGACGGCGGCCTGTCGGTGGGCGACCTGCACTTCAGCCAGGGCGACGGTGAGATCACCTTCTGCGGTGCCATCGAAATGGCCGGCTGGATTCACATGCGCGTGGATCTGATCAAAGACGGCATGTCCAAGTACGCCATTAAAAATCCGGTGTTCATGCCCAGCCCCATCACACCCAAGTACGATGACTACCTGATCTTTGAAGGGATTTCGGTGGATGAACAGGGCAAACAACATTACCTGGATGTCCACATCGCCTATCGCCAGGCCTGCCTCAACGCCATCGAGTACCTGAAGAAATTCGGTTATTCCGGCGCCCAGGCTTACGCCATTCTGGGTACCGCTCCGGTGCAAGGCCACATCAGCGGCGTGGTGGACGTGCCCAACGCCTGCGCCACCCTGTGGTTACCCACGGATATCTTTGAATTTGATGTCAAACCCAATGCCGATGGGCCGAAGAAAGAACTGGATGGGTCCATCGATGTGCCCCTTGCTCCGGATAAATAAATAGCCGCAAACACGTAACAGGAGATTTTTATGCCGGTTTACGATTACAAATGCAAAGACCATGGTGTATTCCAGGAGTTGGCCACCATGGCGGATCACGACAAACCCTGCCCCTGTCCGCAATGCGGACAGCTGGCGGCCCGGGTCATCATGATTCCGCCGGAGTTTCTCAAAATGAATTCCGAGCGCCGACAGGCATTCGAGACCAATGAGAAAGCCCAGCATGAACCGATTTTCTCCAGTGATGCCTCACGCAGGATCGACAAGCGCGATGGTGGCTGTGGATGCGGTGATCACAAGAAGCGTCACTCCAAACTCATGTACACCGCCCGGGGGGAGAAATTCTTTCCTTCCATGCGTCCATGGATGATCAGCCACTAGGCTGACCTCAGCAGCCGTGCCTTTCACACGAACTCAGGGCACGGCTGCATCCTTGCTTTCACCGATGCTGCTGATAGATCTTTTCTGCCCAGGCCAGCTGGGGTGCCAGTGCCCTCACATCGGACTGCAACGGTTCCGGCATGGCCGCAGGCCAAGCCAAGCCGTATTGGGGCGGCATAAACAAAGGTGCCAGCAGGGCCGCGGCGGTTAAATCCGCACGACTGAAACGCTCGCCCACCAGATAGGATTTTTCATCCAGGGCATCGTTCAAACGCTCCAACGCCATCAACATACTCTGCCGCGATTTGGCGGCCGTCGCCTCATTGATGTCCATCAGCTTCCGCATGGTACGGGATAGTTTTGGAAACACCACCTTCAGGAACGGCTTGGCCCAGAACGGCCCGCCCGTGGCAAAAAAACCGATCACCAAATCGGGGTGCTGCAGCAACGTGTGATACACATAACGCCGCAGGTGCACACCGATCTCCCGATCCAGATAACGCTCCCACTCCAAGGCGAACTGCGCATCGTGAGAATTCACCGGAGTGAGTTTTTTCTCCGGAAAATGCTCATCCAAGTACGTAATGATCTGCTCAGAGCCCTGCACCGAGCGGCCATCGTGCTCCAATATGGGCACCGAGGAACGGGCCGCCAGTTTTTTGGTGGTTTTAACATGCAATCCGGGAAGCAGATTTTTGGTGGTGTAATCCAGACCTTTATAATCCAGCGCCCAACGGGCCTTTTCGCAAAAGTGCGAAATTGGAAACTGATACAGTACAAGTGCCATAATGTTCTCTATTAATTATTTTCATTGCAGGGGTTGTTTTACCATACTGCAGGAACAACGCCTATCAGAGAAGCACCAAGCCGGGATACAGTATGAAGAAATTATTGGTGGTAGCCCACACCCCGTCCGAGAACACCCGCAAGTTGGTGGACGCCGTTCTGGAAGGCACCCGCCACCCCTCCATTTGCGACGTGACCGTCAAGGAGGTGGCGCCACTGCACGCCATCGCCCAGGATGTGCTGGATTGCGATGCCATCATTCTGGGCACCACCGAAAACCTGGGCTATATGAGCGGCGCCCTGAAAGACTTTTTCGACCGCATCTACTATCCCTGCCTGGAAGAAAAGCAGGGCCTGCCCTTTGCCCTGTTTGTGCGGGCCGGTCACGACGGCACCGGCACCTGCCGCGCGGTGGACTCCATCACCACCGGATTACGCTGGAAAGCCGTGCAACCCACCGTGTTGTGCCGGGGTGAATGGGACGACCAGTTCCTTGAACAGTGCAAACAACTGGGAACCACCATGGCCATGAGCCTGGACGCCGGCATCATCTGACTGAAATCCAGACAAACACGGCAACCAGCCTAAGCCAATCAGGCAAAATCACCGATAAACCACACCATTTTGAGGCCCGTTTCTCTTTCACCACCCGCGCAGGATTCGCGAATCCCGGCAGCTGCTTCTAGACTTGAAATACTAGGCTTGTAACAACAGCCTGATTTTATTCATGGAAGCCAATTCAGAGGGATTTGATCATGTTCGCGAAACTGATGGCAGCACTGAACGGCACAGCCGGGCGGCAGACAGAGCAACGCCTTGCTGAACTGGAAGCCGTGTTGCAAGCAGTGGACAAGACCCAAGCCCGCATCGAGTTCGACCTGGACGGCATCATTCTGGATGCCAACCGGCAGTTTCTGGATTTGATGGGTTACCGGCTGGACGAGATTAAAGGCAAACATCACCGCCTGTTTGTCAGCGGCGATGACGCCAACAGCCCTGATTACAAGGCCTTCTGGGTCAATCTGCAGCGTGGTGAGTTCCAGTCCGGTGAATTCAGGCGGCGTACCAAAGATGGTCGCGAGGTGTGGATTCAGGCTGCCTACAATCCGGTGTATAACGCCGAGGGATGCGTCACCCACTGCGTCAAGTTTGCGGTGGACATCACCACCCAGAAGCGGGAACGACAGGCATTACTGAGCCAATTCGACGCCCTAAACCGCTCCCAGGCGGTGATTCAGTTTGATCCTGAAGGCAACATTCTCGAAGCCAATCAAAATTTTCTGGATGCCATGGGCTACACACTGGAAGAGATTCAAGGCCAGCATCATCGCATTTTCGTGGGCCAGGAATACGGCCAAAGTCCTGAGTACCGGGAATTCTGGAACCGCCTGCGCCAGGGTAAATTTCAATCCGCCACTTTCCAGCGCTTTGGCAAGCACGGTAAAGAAATCTGGATTCAAGCCACCTACAACCCCATTCTGGACGAAAACGGCAACACCGTCCGGGTCATCAAGTTCGCCACCGACGTGACCGAACAAACCCTGAAAAATGCCGATTACTCCGGCCAGATTGAAGCCATCTCACGATCCCAGGCCGTCATTGCATTCAACCTGGATGGTACCATTCAGAACGCCAACGATAATTTTCTGCAGGTAATGGGCTACACACTGGACCAGATCAAAGGCAAACATCACCGTATATTCGTTGAAGCCGGTGAACGCAACTCCCCAGACTACAAAGCATTCTGGCAGGCCCTGAATGCAGGCAAGCACTTCACCGGGGAATACAAACGCATCGGCAACAATGGCCGCGAGGTGTGGATTCAGGCATCGTACAACCCCATTCTGGATCTGAACGGCAATCCGGTGAGAGTGGTGAAATGCGCCACCGACATCACCGCAGACAAACTGCGCAACGCTGATTACCAGGGCCAACTGAATGCCATTTCCCGCTCCCAGGCGGTGATCGAGTTCGAACTGGACGGCACCATCCGCTACGCCAACGACAATTTTCTGAAAACAATGGGTTACACCCTGGAAGAAGTCAAAGGCCAACACCACCGCATTTTTGTGGACGATGCCTACGCCAAATCCGCCGAATACCAATCCTTCTGGCAAGCACTCAATGCCGGTGAATTCTTCAGTGAAGAGTACGAGCGAATTGCCAAAGATGGCAGCCGCATCTGGATTCAGGCCTCCTACAATCCGATATTCGATGCGTCCGGCAATCCCTACAAAGTGGTGAAGTACGCCACCGATGTGACCCAGCGCAAATGCGCCGTCAACGAAATCAGCAGTTGCCTGCTGGCACTGGCGCAGGGGGATTTGAGTCAGCGGGTTAACGGCGAGTATCAGGGCGAGTTTGAGCAACTGAAAACCGCGCTCAATTCCACCTTTGACCGCCTGCAGAATCTGGTGGCCAGCATCCAGAGCGCCGCCACTGACATTCAGGTGGGCGCAACGGAAATTCAAAGCGGCAACCTGGATCTAAGCCGCCGCACCGAAAGCCAGGCGGCATCACTGCAGGAAACGGCCTCCAGCATGGAAGAAATGACATCGCAGCTGAACACCAGCACCAGCAACGCAAACAGCGCCAACGAAACCGCCAAAACCGCGCAGGAATCCGCCACCAAAGGCAAGGCCGTCGTGGACGCCACCATTCAGGCGATGCAGGCCATCTCCACCTCCAGCAAACAAATTGCCGATATCATCGGCACCATTGATGAGATCGCCTTTCAAACCAACCTGTTGGCCCTGAACGCCGCCGTGGAAGCAGCCCGTGCTGGTGAGCAGGGCCGTGGTTTTGCGGTGGTGGCCGGTGAGGTGCGTAACCTGGCGCAACGCTCCGCCGCCGCTGCCAAGGAAATCGGGCAACTGATCAAAGACAGCGTCAACAAGGTGGAGACCGGCACCGAGATGGTGCTCAAATCCGGTGAAACACTGGAGGAAATCATTGCCCAGGTGGTGAAAGTCACCGAGCAGGTATCTGAGATCGCGGACTCCGCCTCGGAACAACTGGTGGGGATACAACAGGTGAACCAGGCCGTCAGCAGCATTGATGAATCCACCCAGCAGAATTCCGCATTGATGGAAGAGGCCACCGCCGCCACCACCTCCATGGTGGACCAGGTGGACAAGATGCATCAGGAGTTGAGCTTTTTCAAACTGGGCTAATCAGGCAAACTCAAGATCGTTGGTGATATGGCGGCAGTTCCGCTAAAATTGGGCCATTCTTCGTTCAGCAGTCCTGTGTTTACCTTATGCAAGCAGCCAAATCCCTGTTTACCTATCCGCGCTATTGGGCGGAATGTTACGGCACGGCCCCGTTTTTACCCATGTCCCGCCGGGAAATGGATGAACTGGGCTGGGACAGCTGCGACATCATCATCATCAGCGGTGACGCCTACGTAGACCACCCCAGCTTCGGCATGGCGGTGATCGGCAGGTTATTGGAATCACAGGGATTTCGCGTGGGCATCATCGCCCAGCCGGACTGGCACAACGCCAACGATTTCCAGAAACTGGGCAAGCCTAATCTGTTTTTCGCCGTATCTGCCGGCAACATGGATTCCATGATCAACCGCTACACGGCGGACCTGAAGATTCGTCACGACGACGCCTATACCCCCAATAACGAAGGGGGTAAACGCCCGGACCGGGCGGTGCTGGTTTATACCCAGCGCTGCCGCCAGGCCTACAAGGATGTGCCGGTTTTGATTGGTGGCATCGAAGCCAGCCTGCGCCGGATCGCCCATTACGACTACTGGAGCAACAAAGTTCGCCGCTCGGTGCTGATGGATGCCAAAGCCGACCTGCTGGTGTACGGCAATGCCGAGCGGGCAGTGGTGGAAGTGGCCCATCGCGTGGCCGCCGGACAAACCATGAAAGACATCCGCGATGTGCGCGGTACCGCCTGCCTGCTGCATGAATTGCCCGGCGACTGGGAAGTGAAAGATTCCACCCGCATTGATCAGCCCGGCAAAGTGGACCCCCTCTACAACCCCTATCAATGGGAACAGACCAACGAAGCCCTGGAAGCCCCCTGTGCCAAAGGTGACGGCGGCGACAGCCCAGCCGACGCGCAGGTGGTGCATATCCGCCCCGCCGCCGGCAGCAAAAAACAGTTTGTGTCGTTGCCCTCCTATGAAAAAGTCAGCAAAGACCCGGTGCTGTATGCCCACACCTCGCGGGTGCTGCATCTGGAAACCAACCCCTCCAACGCCCGCACCCTGGTGCAAAAGCACGGTGACCGTTATCTGTGGATGAACCCGCCGCCGGTGCCGCTCTCCACCGAGGAACTGGACGACGTATTCGAACTGCCGTTTCAGCGGGTGCCACACCCGGCATACGGTGACGCACGCATTCCCGCCTACGAGATGATTCGCTTTTCCGTCAACATCATGCGCGGGTGCTTTGGCGGGTGCTCATTCTGCTCCATTACCGAACACGAAGGCCGGGTGATCCAAAGCCGCTCGGAAGATTCCATTCTGCGCGAAGTGGAAAAGATCCGCGACATGACACCGGGCTTTACCGGCACCATCTCGGACCTGGGTGGCCCCACCGCCAACATGTACATGCTCAACTGCGTGAGCGAAGAGATCCATCAGAACTGCCGTCGTTTATCCTGCGTGTTTCCCACCATCTGCAAAAATCTGGTGACCGATCACAGCCCAACCACAAGGCTGTATCGCCGGGCGCGGGAACTGCCGGGCATCAAACGCATCATGATTGCCTCCGGTCTGCGTTACGACCTGGCGGTGCTGGATCCGGAATACGTGAAAGAACTGGTGAGCCATCACGTGGGCGGCTATTTGAAAATTGCACCGGAGCACACCGAAAGCGCGCCCCTGTCGAAAATGATGAAACCAGGCATGGGCACCTACGATCAGTTCAAGGACATGTTTGATCGGTTTTCCAAAGAGGCAGGCAAGGAACAATATCTGATTCCCTACTTTATTGCCGCGCACCCCGGCACCCGTGATGAGGACATGCTGAGCCTGGCCTTCTGGTTGAAGAACAACGGCTTCCGCGCAGATCAGGTGCAGAACTTTTACCCCTCGCCCATGGCCATGGCCACCACCATGTACCACACCGAGAAAGATCCTATCCACCGGGTAAACTACAAAACCGAAAAGGTATTCATACCCAAGGGTGAAAAGCAGCGGCGTTTACACAAAGCGTTTTTGCGTTACCACGATCCGGATAACTGGCCCCTGTTGCGTGAAGCGCTGAAGAACATGGGCAAAGCCCACCTGATTGGTTACGGCAAGAAACATCTGGTGCCACCGACTCAACCCGCCAATCACCCAACGGCTAAACTGAATTCAGCAGACAATAAAACCGGCCGGCGCAAAGCCAAACCCGGCGGCACCCGGGCCAAAGCGGGCCGGGGTAAAATCCTGACGCAACACACCGGCCTGCCGCCCCGTAGCGGTACGGCGGCGGCCAAGGGCAAAGCACGCAAAGGTACCAAAACAAAAACAACAAAATAGGGAACCACCAGCATGACCATACCAGCGCCCCGATGGGCAGCGCTGGGGCTGGCTGCGGGTTTGCTCAGCGCCTGCAATCAACCCCTGGACGTAACACCGCTGCCACAACCCCTTTTTGATGCGGAAACACAGTACCAACTGCAACAAACCCAGGCCACCAACCTCACCAGCGTATTGCAGAAAAAACAGTTGCTGAACAGCAGCGGCAGCGGCCCCCAAAGTACATCCCCCTACCACCCCCTGAGCTTCCTCGACTTCACCACCTGCTGGAATGATCCCAACTGTTACTACAGCATTACCGCCACCGGCATACCCGTGCAGGCGTTTCCCGCCAGAGAAGACGTACGCCAATGGTGGCTGAACCGCCTGCCGGCACCAGATCAGGCCGCCGTATGCGGTGTGCGCTTTGATCCCAACAATCCCGGCCAATACCAACTGGCCAGTTTTGAAAACCGTAATGCCCTGAACAGCACAGCGGGCTTTATACTCACCCACTACCAGGCCTGCGGCACCTGCTCCACCCTGCAGGATCTGGCCGTGTACGGCTCGCTGGATCTGACCATCATGGCCAAAACCTGCAGCAAACGCCTGGGCTTCAATAACAAAAAAAGCTGCATGCAGGAAATCGGATTTACCGAAGCCTGCGCTGAAAGCTGGGCCTATAACGCCGACAAAACCACCCAATCCTGCCTGGTACTCTGTGTGCAGGAGTACGGCTTGATCCCGCTGCTTACCGGCACCGAATCCAGCGACAACACCAATAACGGTGAACTGAATCAATGCCTGCAATGCGACGAGATGATGGCAGGCCCGGGGTTTCAATACGCCGCCGGGCGTACTCGCCGCAACTCCGGCATTGAATCGGAAATCGAACGGCCGGATGAACAGGTGTATGAGGTGCGGCACGACTATTTTTGACATAGCCATGTTCAGCTCCTCACCGCCAACGCCAGATAACAGACGGCCGCCAACCCGCTGACAACCAACTTATCCAGCCCCAGACAACCGGCGCCGTAGCTCAAAAACAGGCAAAAATACAATGCACGGTGCAACACTGAATGCTTACCCAAAACCTGCAATGCCTTTTTAATGCGCTCGAACATGTTGATTCTCCAGACAGTTTTATTACACACTCTGGAAATACTGCCTGCAGGATTGGGGTAGAACAGGTGACAAAGGGGGATAGATCCGGTGACAAACGGGGACAAACAGCCTGCCGCCGGCAACAGCAGCCTGGGAGAACAAATGCAGGAGCTGATTGTTCGCTATCGGCATGGGCAGGGGCTGACTCAGGAAGAGTTGATATGGTGCGTATTTTACGATCATCAGCCGGACGCGGAAAAAGCCAGAACCCTGGACCCAAAAGGCTTTGAGAGCAAACTACGGGGATTGAAGCGGCTGGAAGGCGGCAAATCGGACTCACCGCAAAAACGCACCTGCGCCCCTTACCTGACCTCCATGGGCTACAGTGGGGAGCAAATCACCCAGTTCTTTTTGGGTAAGCCCCTGCCCAACCTCAGCGCACCGGAAGCCACTGTCGCCGATTCACCACAACCGGTTTTTGAAGTACCCAAAAGTCGTAACAACATCTTTCACTACCTGCACCGGCTAATTGAAAAACCCCTGGGACGCGACCAGGAGTGGCAGCAGCTCTGCAATTTTCTCTCCGATGCCCCCGGTTTTCAGTGGCTGCAGATCGCCGGTGTGGGTGGTCAGGGCAAAAGCCGGCTGGCCTGGGAGCTGATCACCAGGGCCCACGAAATGGGCTGGGCCGCGGGGCCGCTGACCTTTCAGCCGGGCACCCAGTTTGACCGTTGGCAGAGCTGGCAGCCCAACCGCCCCCATTTGCTGATCGTTGATTACGTGGTGGGGCGCGAACCGGAAATCAAAACCGTTTTGGACGCTCTGAAAGTACGGTCCGCGGAATTCCAGCACCCGGTGCGACTGCTGTTCGTGGAACGCCAACCCTGGGATGGCCGCCCGTTGGTCGCGATCAACGAACCCAAAAGCGAAAAATCCAGCGACAAACTGGAGATCGGTGGCCTGGCGGAATGGTTTATTGAGCTGGCCGACGACGATGAAGGCGAGGATCTGCTGGCCTACCGCAGCCCGGACAACAACGGCCAGGTGTTTCTGAAAAAGTTATTACCCCGGGATCTGGTGGATATTGTCCGCCAGGTGGCAGCGCACTTCGGCACCGAGCTGACCTTGGAAAGTGACGCCATAGCCGCCCAGTTGGAGCACATCGATAAAGAAGGCCGGCCCCTGTACGCCTATTTTCTCGGTAAAATTCTTGCCGACGATCCCAGTGCCGAGAATCTCAATCGGGAGGGCCTGTTGGACAAGGTCATTGAACGAGATTTCAAAGACCGCTGGAAGCGGGTCTACGACCAACCCAAACCGGCCCTGGATTCCGACCCCGAAGCCCTCAAACTCGCCGTTATCGCCACCATGGCCCAAGGCGTGGACAGTAAAACCCTGGCATCGGCCGGTATCATTCCCCACCCGGATTCTGCCACCCGGCGCACCGCCCTGGTGATCACCGACGGCGATACCCGATCATCCGCCCACGGAGTTATTTTTGATATTCCACCGTTGCTACCGGATATTCTGGGGGAATGGTTTGTGTTGTCGGCATTGGATCATCACGGCCTGTGCCCCGAGCGCATTCTGCAGGCCGCCCAAATCAAACCGAAACCCTTGTCGGCCTTTATGCAAAGGTTAACCCAGGATTTCTTTGATCACCGCATTACCCAACAACTGCTGAACATCGAGATCAATCCCGGCCCTTATTGGGAAGCACTGAAAGACGTGGCGGTGGATATTTCCAGAAAGTACATCAATGGCAGGCAAGCATTACCCGGTTGGGTCATCACCCTGCTGGAACAGGTGCCCGCCGATAAGCAGGGGGAAGCCCTGGCACTGATGGGGGTTGCCCACTTTTACGGTTTAACAGGAACCATTGATTACGAAAAAGCCTTTGCAGCCACACAAGAAGCTGCACAGGCCAACAACATTACCGCCATGCATAACCTGGGGATTTTCTATCACAACGGCTTTGGTGTGGAACAAGATCTCGCAAAGGGCACCCAATGGTTTATTCAGTCCGCAGAGGCCGGATACGCCGATGCCATGGACAACCTGGGCAGCAGCTACCGCTCCGGCCAGGGCATTGAGAAAGACCTGGACAAAGCCTTCTATTGGTTCAGCAAAGGGGCACAAAGTGGCAGCCTGTATGCGATGAACAACCTGGCACAGTGTTATGAAACCGGGCTGGGTGTGGCTGCGGACACAGCACAAGCCCGGTACTGGTATGAAAAAGCCGCCGACCAGGGATTCAGTGCCGCCATGATCAACCTGGCCAAAATGTTTGAGCAAGGCAGTGACGGCAAAACCGATCTGGAGGCGACCGTTCACTGGCTGGAGAAGGCCGCCGCAACCGGCGACAGCACCGCCATGTACAAGCTCGGCAATCTGTTTGAACGCCACCACGGGCCCGATTACGATCAAGCCGAGCGGTGGTATAAAAACGCCGATGCAGCAGGCCATCCGGACGCAAAGCTGCGGCTTGGCTTATTCTATTCCAAACCCGAGGTTGCCAAACCGGCCCAGGCGGAAGACTGGTTCACCCAGGCCGCCCACCTGGGGGACGTTAATGCCATGGCGGCTTTGGGTTATTTTTACTGCCACCAAAACCCTCCGGATCGGGCCAACGCCATCGCCTGGTACAGCCAAGCCGCCAAGGCCAAACACGCCGGTGCCGTCAACCAACTGGTGGAACTGCTGTTACAGGGTGATGAAGCAGACCAAGCACAGGGCCTGTATTGGCTTGAGCAGGCCGCTGAAACCGGCAATACCGATGCCATGTACAACCTGGGAGTGTGCTACCAAAATGGCCAGGGTGTGGCGCCCGACCTGGAAGCCGCCTACCGCTGGTACGAAAAAGCCACGCAATCCAAATACCAACACAAACCGGCGCAGGATATGCTGCGCCAACTGAAACTGATGAACGGGCTGGTGGGCAAAACCAATGTCATCACCAAATCCAACCGGCTTTTTTCCATTGCTCTGGAACACGTTTGGTATGCCCGCCCCCCGCTTTCGGGAGACTGGCAGGATCTGACGAACATCGAACTGGAGCAATATCAGGCCGCTTTGAACTGCGCCCTGGATACCGCACAGCTGGACTCGGCCGTGGCACATCATCAATGCAATGCGGTTCGCCGCTTACCGCTTTCTTTCTACCCCGGATTTGATTTGCTGGACATACAATGGCTGCAGGCAGATCCCTTGCGGGTGAAATACTGCTGTGTTCTGGCAGGCGCCAAGGGTGGAGCCGTATTAGAGGGGCACGCCCATTTCATTCACGCGTTTAATCCGCAGCACCTGGATCTGACCCGGGACGAAGCCGCCCCCATTGCCTACCTGAACTTCTTTTGTGCCTTCGACCGGCAAAAGAAAGATCGCTTTCAACTGGTGACCAATGTGGATGAACTGAACTGGCCAACCAATTCCAAGATCAAGATTCCTGAAACACTGCGGCAAAGCCTTCACCCGATCCGGTATGTTAGCGGCCAATTCAACAACGAAGGCAGGCAGCGTTACCAAGCGCTGGTGCTGTGGCAAAAATCCCTGTTGCAATGTGAATTCAACGTGCATGAAGACGGCGAGATCACCATGGAAGCCTCGACAACGCTGTTTAAGAACTTGCCCGTTTCCCTGACCCGTTACCAGGGGGCGTTTCGATAGGAAATTGCTGACGATGGGTTAAACTGGTGATCAGGCGTCAATCAAACCGGTAATATTACCAGTTTAGTTGACGAAACCGCGACGACTGAGTTTAATCAGAATATTAAGCCCAGCATTTATACGTTTAATTCAGGGGCATTGGGGACCATGATCACACTTACTTTGGCAAGCGACCAACTGAGTGCTGAATTGCTGTATGAAGAAAGCCTTCAATTAATTCACACGCTGCAAACAGAATCCGATATTCAGGCTGAGCTACCCCAGCCGAGCACCCAGGCGGGTGCCAAAGGCGATCCCGTGACCATCGGCACCATCGCCCTGACGTTTATCTCCAGCGGCGCCGCAGTGGCTCTGTTTAAAATCATCGAAGTCTATTTATCCAAAAACTCATCGCTGGATTTTGAGCTGGAAAAAGCAGACGGCAGCAAACTCAAACTGAACGCATCGAACCTCAGCAGCGACTCCACCAACGCTGTGCTGGCCCAGCTCACCACCTTTTTGGAAAAAGACAACAATGGCTAGAAGGGCCGTGCTCATCGGAGTCGGCGAATACGAAGACGAAAAGCTTGCCAATCTGCGCTGCCCGGTACAGGATGCCCGCGGTTTGAAACAACTGCTGGTGGACAAAGACCGGGGTGAGTTCTGCAACGTTGAACTGCTGGAAAACTGCGACTCAGCCGCTGCGTTAAAAACCATACACACCGAATTACGACAAGCCGACAAAGACGACTTCTTTCTAATCTACTACTCCGGCCACGGCAAACGCAGCACCGTGGGTGACCTGTACCTGGCCACCTCGGATACCGTAAGCGATGCCCTGGAATCCACCGCACTGGAAATCAACAAGGTCAACAGCCTGGTGAAAGCCTGCCGCTGCCGCCGGGTTTTACTCCTGCTGGACTGCTGTTACAGCGGCGCTGCCGGTGGTGCCATTGCCAAAGACAGCATCGAAGATCAACTGCGTACCGCCAGCGAAGGCAGCGGCATCTACCTGATCACCGCCTCCACCGGCATCCAAACCGCCCTGGAAAAAGAGGAAGACGATTACAGCGTATTCACCAAACACCTGCTGAGCGGTATCCAGAGCGGTGAAGCCGACATCGACGGCAACGGCGTGATCACCATCGATGAAATGTACGACTACCTGTACCGCAAAGTGAAGGAAGATTCCCATCAGGAACCCACCCGCTGGAGCCTGGATGGCCGGGGCACCATCGTGATCTCGAAAAGCGGGCGTGTGCCGCGCCAGGAACGGGCCAGAAATCTGCAAACATTGCTGTTTCGGCTGAAAGAGGATGAGCGGATCACCTCCGCCATCTTAATTGAGGCACTGGCCATCTGTGAGCGGGAGCGTGATGAACTCAGCCCTGTGGAAAGGGCGAAAGACACCCTGCTGAATAAATTATTGAATGACAGCATCAGCCCCCTGGAGTTTTCGTTTGCCTGGGTGGAATTGCGGGAGCCTGCTGAAGAACCGGTGACCCCCGTTATTGAAAAGCAGCAGGATGAAGCACAGCTGGAACCTGCTGAAATCATTCATCCCCCCGCCACACAACCCAGCCGCTGCACACTGTCAAAGGCTGAAACCATTAATGTTTGGATTCTGCTTGTAATTTCACTTTTGAGCTTCAGCATCACTGAAGACCTATGGCTTCATGGAGGCCTGTTTTCATTTCCAGTGATGCTGCTGTTGGGGCTGCGTTACGGCGTAAACGCGTTCAAAATCGGCTTGCTTTTGGCCCCCATCGGCATTGCCTCGCTGCAATTTGGGCCGTTTTCTTTGGGCTGGGATTATTACCTGCCTAATATGCTGATACTGTACCTGGCCGGAAAAACCGGGGATAACCCCGATTGGCTACCGGCGCTTGCCTCGAAAATGCTCACCCCCTGGGTGGCAATGCTGGCATCGTGTATTTTCCTATTGAACGCGTATTTTGGGGCGCAGTTTGAATCAATCCACGTGAACTTTAACCTGGGGGCCGTATCGGTACTGCCCATCTTCTGTATGTTGATGTATTTGCTTTCACCACAGAAGACTCTATTCAAAGCATTACCATTTTTTATCATCCCCATGATCGCCCTGATCGCAAACCTATTGGCAAATGAACAAATCTTTTTACTCAAAGTGAACGATTGGAACCAAGGTATATCGATCTACTACTGGACAGCGGCTGATCTGGTGTACATAGGAATCGTTGCCTTATATTCACTGAAAGTACGGGCATCCATCCTAAGCGACTCAGGCCCACCCGGTGTTGGCGCTTTCATGATTGCTTATGGTGGTTTTCTCTACTACCTGGTATCAGGATTGATTTCCTGGATGATGCTGAATGCGTTTCACTCAACAGAAGACACATCATTCAGCATAGATACAGTGCAAAAACTATTTGGGTGCGGCACTCCATCCTTCTACTCGATGCTAATACTGTTCTTCTTGTGGGGTGTTCACTTTGAATACAGCAGAATAAAACTGCTTTCTCTATTTGTTTCCACCCTGCTTATACCAATAATTTACGCAGGTACTGTGGGCGACATGATAGCAAAAGGTATTGATCTGACCCTTCCATTTGCAATTACACTTATGACCTATTTGGGTTATCGCTGCAGGCAGGGGCTTGCGCGTTATGTTTTGGTGGAGTGAGTGTGGTCGGTGGGGTGTGGGTCGGGTTTCGACCCAAAGCGGACGTTAGTTATACTTCCATAGGTATTCGGGGCGCTAGTATAAGAATTACGATGCCGACAAATTTATAAAAAGAATCGAAGGAGTTTTCATATGCCTACCGCAGCAGGACAATTACTAGGATACCAGCTCCAGCTCCAGCGAGCACTAGTACACTTGCTGCAATCGGGCCGTGGATCGTCAGTAAGCATTGAGGTTACCGGAGATGTATCGGTACTGCTCAACAATGGCGGTAGCATTGAAGAAGAAGATAAGTCATCTGTTAACAGCAATCCAGTTACGGACAAATCGACCGACCTTTGGAAAACATTCTATAACTGGATTAACGCCCTGAACGACGGTTCGCTAGATTTAGTGAAAGCAAAATTTATTTTATATTCTAATCACAAGGGCAACAAAGGGATAGTCAATACATTATCGGAAGCACAAAGTGTTGAAGAGATAGATGCATGCGTTGAGAAAGTCGAGGGACTATTCGCATCTCTGGATGAATCTCACCCTATCCATTCTTACCTTTCACACATTCTTGGTTTTAAAGACATTTTTAAATCCATAGTTCAGTCGTTCGAGTTTGTTGTCGGCAGCAAAACAGGTAGTGAAGAGATAAAGCAGATTCTGTCGGACATGATTTTAATATCTTCTCATCATGTCGATTATATCCATGATGAGCTAATAGGCTGGATAACAAATTCTGTGATGACCAAGATCGCTTGCGGAGAACTTGCAATCATACCGTGGGAGAAATATCAGTGCAGATTTTTGGTCCTGTTCGAAAGAGTAAGGACTAGAGAATTAATTGATTTCACTAAGGAATACGCAGCCGAACATGAGGATGTGTTAGAGCAGTTCAAGGAATATCCAATATATTTAAAACAACTACAGATAATCGAAATTGAAGATGGTGAACAAATTTCTGCGGTATCCGATTTTCTTCGTAGGAAGGTTAATGCGGATAAATGGATAGAGAGCGAATTGATCGACGAGGCATCCGCTATAGAGTTCGAGGAAAGCCTTAAAAGCTATTGGAACAGCACTCTTAAGAGAATTTCCATTACCGAAAAATCACTAAAGCCGGAAGAACGTGGGCAGCTACTGTATTACGATTGCAAGGAAAGGCGGGCAACAATAGGAAGCCAGACGGTTCTTTCTCATTTTGTTAGCGGAACTTACCACAATCTGGCAAATGAAAATTTATTGGGGTGGCATGAATCATGGAAAGATCTGCTGAAGGATGGCAAGTAGGATACATATGAGCAATCTAGCTGAAGAAGTGAGAATATGGAATACCCCGATTGTTGGGTCGTATGTGCTTTGGCGTTTTACACGGGGATATACAGATCATCATCCAGAAGGTCGACCACCAATCCTATTATTGCATTTTCTTGCATCTGCAATATTAACGAATAAGCGTCTTAGTGATCCTGTCACTAATATTAGGAAAGACCTCGCTTCCTACGCACGGAGCTTTATTGATAAAAAGGACATCGATCTTTTACTTTCGATTCAGGATCGCGTGAACAAGACGAGATCTTACACTTTAAGTTCCATAGACCTGGCGATTCAGCATGGTTTGCTGTTTCTCAATTCTGAGGATGCCTGTCTTTACCCTAAAATCCTTTCGGGAAAACCGAGCCGGGGTATGACACCAAAGCAAAGTGTTAAATCTTTAGGGAACAAAGCTGAGACGTTAGGTAAGTGGTTTTCAGCCCACTCTGTCAGTCAGGTTGCTACGTTATTAAAGGTGGTCTTATAGTGAATATGAAGATAAGGAAATTGATTGTCTGGCCGAAAGATTCAGCTTTTCCTCCCAGAGAAGTAGTGTTCGAGCTTAACAAGGTCAACGTTATTACCGGGGCGTCACGCACCGGAAAGTCTGCAATTATACCAATCATTGATTACTGCCTTGGTTCAAGTTCGTGCAGTATTCCTATTGATACAATCAGAGACTACGCATCTTGGTATGGCGTCGTGGTCCAGCTCGACCAGGATCAGATACTCATTGCAAGGAAGGTGCCGGCTGGTAGCGATCCATCTGATGAGTTTTACTACCAAAAAGGAACGACTGTTACGATTCCTCCCGTGCTGGCAGACAGGAATGCTTCGATTGAGGATGTCAAGCACTCATTGAATGAAATGGCCTTGCTTCCATACTTTAGTCTCGACCCGGACGAAGCATCACAAAATAACTTTAAAGCCCGCCTTAGTATTCGAGATCTGATGGGCTTTGTATTTCAGACACAGGATATTGTCGCAAACCAGAATATTTTATTTTACAAAACTCATGCTCACGAGCACCGCGAAAAACTACGTACCTGGTTTCCTTTCATCCTTGGTGCGGAGAACGTTGATGTTTTGAAGGCCCGGCAGCGATTACAGGTACTTGAGCGTAAGCTAAACAGATTGCGGCGAGAGTTTGAAAAAGAGCGTGCGATTTCGGAAGAGTGGAAATCCAACATATTTGGACATCTCATGACTGCGGTTGATTATGGGTTGCTCGAAGCTGAATTTTCTCAGTCTGATGATCCTGCGAGGCTACTAGAGGTCGGTAAGGAACTGGTTGAGAAAAGCCCAGACAAACCTCGAGTTGGCGAAGCTCAGATTCAGGCGTCAAATGAAGAGCTTATAAAGCTTGATGCACAGGACGATGACCTAGCTTCCCAGATTGCACGGATAAAAAAGCGCCTAGAAGAGGTAAAAAGACTTAAGAGCGGCTTTACCGATTATGGCTCTGTTGCTAGAAAGAAAGCCGACCGCCTCCACCTTTCTAAATGGCTGACAGACGTAGCGGAGCATACAGAAAGTTGCCCTGTATGTGGTGAGGCCAGCCATTCTAACGCACTTAGCGAAATCAACAAGATTTCATCCGTTCTTAAAGAGTATGAGGATGAAGCGAGTAAATTTCAGGTCATTCCTACCACTTTTGACAGAGAAGAGCTGAGGCTAAAGCAGGACTTAGAAGACGTAATAGAGAAAAGGGGTGCGCTCCAGGAGCGATATGATCGGATCGTGCAGAAAGATGAACAGGCCAGAAACGGTTTTTATAGAAACAAAGAGATGTATATCTTTCTTGGCCATTTCCGTTCCTCTTTGGAACGATTCGAAAAGCTTGTTGAAGGGGGTGACCTTGAAAACCAAATCCAGCTGCTTCAACAGGAGTATGATCAATTGAAACCGCTGGTGAATGAAGGTGCTATATCACGAAGGATAGCGTCTGCGACCGATAAAATTGACGAGCTTATGCTTTCTTATCTTCAGCACCTTGATGTTGAAGAAAAATACAGGCAGTCGAGACCAAAAATAGACATCAAGGAACTAACTATCAAAGTCCGGGGTAATGAGGGAGATTGGCATTTCCTTGCTGAAGTTGGCAGCGCTTCTAACTGGGTTTCTTTCCATATAGCAGCGATGTGTGCATTTCAGGAGTTCTTTGCGAGCTTACCCGGCTCTAGCGTTCCCAGTTTTGTCATCTTCGATCAGCCAAGTCAGGTTTATTTCCCAAAAATTCCATTAGTTGAGGGGAGTGAAAAGGAGGAAGACTTTAAATCCTACAAGGATGAGGATTTTTACGCTGTAAAGAAAATATTTAAGACTTTGTCAGAGTCTTATTCAAAACCGGGTTCTTCTTGGCAATTTATCGTTCTTGATCATGCGGATAAGGCTATATATGGCGACATCATAAATATTCACGAAGTTGATGAGTGGCGCGAGGGGAAAAAGCTCATACCGCCAGAATGGTATACTGATTTAGAGAGCGCCTAAGAGAGCTTAGAAATTTTGGTATCCGCTTTCGGAACACAGAAATATAAGCTTCGATAAAGTTTGGAGCTTTTTAATGTCCGCTCCTGGCCGGAAGCAGAATAAAGTTTTGCCATCTACTATTACATAACCCAGAAAGAATTCGATATAACATTCGAGTGAAGGCTACATTACGTTGCACTTAACTAGGTTATTGAGAACATAATTATCACAGTTCAGTCTTCTAGATATGCATTGTGATCAAGGTATTTATATGCAGCTCTATTGCTATAAAATGACTCACGACACCGGTTTTGCTCCTAATCCATTCGGTAGAACGTTAACACTCGTTACCTGCAAGCCCATGATAAGAAAGTGTAAGAAAAAGGGCCAATGGATAGCAGGGTTCACCTCAAAGACGTTAACAAACGACAAAGTGGGCGAAGAGCGTCTCATCTATTTAATGAAGATTGGTGACAAAATTCATATGCGAGACTATTTTTTCGATTCTTTGTTTAAGGATAAAATTCCTGACATGAATGCGCCTGGGCCTGTCTCAAAAGCGGGCGATAATATTTATAGGCCCTTAGTACAGGGAGCATGTGAATACACTCATTTTGAGCAGATTAGAAATCCAAATCACTGGGGCATAGACGAGCCCAGCCAGTTTGACCTGAAACGTGACATTTCGGGGCAATTCGCATTAATCGCAGATGAGTTTTATTACTTTGGTTCCCGAGCACTAGCAATTCCCACAGATTTTCGGCCTTGCGTGCCAAAGGGACAGTCTGCACACGGGCGTCTGTCGCCTCCCGACCAAGCCGAGCGCTTCATCAAATTCATAAGACAACACTATAAGCCTGGGCGGCATGGAAGTCCCACCAGTTGGCCAGAATCGGACTTTGAGTATAAGTCCACGTGCGGATCAAAGCGATGCGTATAATTCTTAGCAGAAAAGGGTTTGATTCTTCAGCTGGTGGTTGTCCGAGTCCGATTTTTCCAGATGGCCGACTTTTCTCATTACCTATACCGGATAAAACATCCCCTATCGTCTATAGTGAAATACATTACGATGATATTGATGTCGGTCAATTGGTATCGCAGCTTACACGAGATCCCAAGCGGGCCCATCACCGCGCCCATCTGGACCCAGACTTACGTAAAGAGGCACTTAATAGGCAGCCAGGGTGGCGACCACTACTGGGTCAAACCGGGAGTGCACAGGGGCATTTAAACAATCAGTGCATCGTTGCTGGCGATATATTTCTTTTCTTTGGATCATTTCGTCCTGTCGAATTTATGGATGATAGATGGAGATTTATACATCACGAACCACCTCGCCATGTCATTTGGGGCTGGTTACAAATTGGTGAAATATTGAAGGTCGACAACTTGGGCGAATCCAGTCTTAAATGGGCTCGTTATCATCCTCACTTCGCATATAAAAGTGATTCGGCTAATACTCTCTATCTTGCATCTAATGTCCTCAGCATTAGAGGGCAATCGACAAAAATAAATGGGGCTGGTGTTTTTCCTCACATCCGAAAAGACTTGCTACTTACTAAACCTGGCTCAACAAAGCAGACCTCTTGGCAATTGCCACATTGGTTTTTCCCTTCAGATGGTATCTCCAAGCTTAGCTTTAATCCAAATGTGAATCGCTGGTCGCTAGCGGGCAATTTTTGCTATTTGGAAAGCGCATCCCGGGGACAGGAGTTTGTAATTGATGCCACGGGCTTAGAACAAGCTGAAGAATGGATATTAGCTCTATTAGGCGAGACAAATAAAAGCTCACGGCTGCGAGAGTTTAAGCAAAACATGTAGAACTGGCATCTTTTCGCCCTTTGCAGACGGAATCCCTAATGTCCGCTCCTGGCCGCCCTCAACCCCAATCCAGCCTTGACGATATAGGCTAATTGTTGATGATGAATGCATGGATTTATATACCGGAATAAAAACACTTCATATTATTAGCTCTACCATATTGTTCGGGACGGGAATTGGTATCGCATTCTTTATGTTCCGTTCTTGGTTTACGGATGATATCCAAGAAAAGCTATATGCCACTAGGAACACAGTTCTTGCAGATTATCTGTTCACTTTCCCAGCTGTTGTTGTGCAACCTATATCGGGCATAGCTCTCATTCATATGGCAGGGTTCGATTGGACGGCTTATTGGCTGGTGGCAACCTACATCATCTATATCGGCGCTGGGTTGTGTTGGCTGCCTGTTGTTTGGATACAAATCCAGCTCAAAAATATGTGTATAGCGGCTTCTGAAAGTGGTTCTGAGTTGCCAGAGAGATATAATAAGCTTTTCAAAATATGGTTCTTTCTTGGATGGCCAGCATTTTTAAGCCTGGTTGCTGTATTTTATCTTATGGTGGCAAAGCCCGTATGAGCGCTTTAAAGGAAAAGGATGGAGTGTGGTTTGTGTATGATGGAGATTGTCCTATCTGCACACATGCCGCAGAAGCATTGCGCATAAAGCAGGAATTTGGCTCTCTATCTTTGCTCAATGCTAGGGAAGCCGTAGATGAGCCACTAATAGATGAGATCAATAAGCGGGGATATGATCTTGATGAAGGGATGGTGATCTACGCTGATGATCAGTTTTATCACGGAAAGGATGCTTTGAAGTTTGTGGCCAAGTATGGCGAGGCCAATAGCCTCTTCATGTTCGCCTCTAAAGGCCTCTTTTGGTCAGATACACTTTCACGGCTTATATATCCCTGGATGAGAGGAACACGCAATTGGCTACTCCGTCGAAGGAACGTCAGCCGTATTGATAACCTCAATCTAAAGAAAGAGCCGACATTTAAATCCATTTTTGGCAAGGATTGGGATAACTTGCCTCCAGTCATGAAGAAGCACTACGCAAACCATCCATATTCAGCCGAAGTAACCACGGTTGAAGGTGTATTAGAAGTGTTCTGTAAGCCCCCCTTGTTGTGGTTTTCTCCTTTGATGAGATTGCTGGGACAAATCCCAACATTCAATGAAAAAAATGTCCCTGTGACTGTACGGTTTGAGAGCGACTTAAATTCCAAAGCGTTTCATTTTAACAGAAGCTTTAAATTCCTAGGACGTAAGCCCTATGTTTTTCATTCGCGGATGGTCCAGATTAACGATAATGAGCTCATCGAAATCATGAAATTTGGCCTGGGATGGCGAATGAAGTATTCATGGGATGGAGAAAAGGTCGTTCTGGCGCATAAAGGCTATGCTCTTCAGCTTTTTGGTCATCTTATACCGCTACCGTTAACAATAATCATGGGGGCTGGTAACGCGGCGGAATACCCAGTAGATGAGAACACGTTTGATATGGAAGTTAGCATCACCCATCCATGGTGGGGCGAGGTGTACGGTTATAAAGGGCGTTTTGAGGTACTAAATTGAAACGTGTTCTTATCATTGGTGGGTATGGTAATTTCGGCAGTTTTATTTCTCGAAGCTTGGCAAAGCACAGCAATATAGATCTTGTTATTGCAGGGCGGTCTTTGGATAAGGCCGAGGCTCTAGCTCAAGAAATCAATGCGAAAGCAGCCGGGATTGATATTCACAATAACTTCGAGGCGCGATTGCAAGAAATTAAGCCTGATATTGTTATTCATACTTCAGGGCCATTTCAATCACAGGGTTATGATGTTGCGGAAGCCTGCATCAATTGCCATGTTCATTATGTTGATTTGGCAGATGGACGAGAGTTTGTCTCTGGAATTGGCAGCCTTGATCTAAAGGCTAAGCAAGCTAATACACTTGTCGTGAGCGGTGCCAGCTCTGTGCCTTGTCTCACATCAGCGTTGATTGACCACTACAGGGATAGTTTCAAGACTCTAGAGAGACTTGATTACGGAATAACGACAGCGCAAAAGACCACTCGTGGTGTTGCGACCACCGCAGCCATACTGAGCTATACCGGAAAGCCGTTTAAAACCCTCATTGATGGCAAAGAGAAAGATGTTTATGGCTGGCAGGGGCTGCGCTCACGGAAATATCAGGGGTTGGGTTGGAGGTTGCTTGGAAACTGTAATGTTCCGGACTTGGAGCTGTTTCCTAAGATGTATCCTGAGCTTAAAACCATACGGTTTTACGCTGGCTTAGAGCTTCCTTTTATTCATGTCACCCTATGGGCCTTCTCATGGCTGACTCGCATTGGCCTGGTGAAAAGTTTGGAACCCTTAGCGCCAATTCTTCTCAAGCTATCGTTTCTCTTCGACTGGTTTGGAAGTGCGAACAGTGCTTTTCATATGGATTTAACAGGAAAAGATAAAAATGGCGGGGATAAGACTATACGATTTGAATTAACAGCCCGAAGTGGTGACGGCCCATTTATACCCTGTATGCCCGCTATTTTATTGGCGAAGAAATTGGTCAATGATGAAATAGAAGATAGGGGTGCAAGACCATGCGTTGGAATGATCAGTAAACAAGAATATTTAGATGCTCTTGTAGGTATGGATATTAGCTGGACAGAAAGCTAAAAATCAGACGCTGATAAGCACTTTCGGCGAAAGGTATAAGACCCTTCGCCGCCTTTGTTTTACACGAAATCGTCTACCAGTTTGGTCGCACCCGACGTGCCAGCGGTTGAATCTCATAACGATCCATTCCCATGCGTGCGTTATATAAATTCTGCGCAAACAAACGCAGGAATCGGAAGAAATTTTGTTTATCCTCAAACCAGTACTCACCAAAGTTCGGATCAAAAAAGCAGGCGTCCTCTCCGCGCCCGCCAATCCAGGCGGCAAATGCGTGTCCACCTCCAGCCCCATGCAGCACGATCATGGCATAGGCACCGGACACTTTTTCGAGGTCGTCGCTCAAGCCCGCCCAGTTCACCACTCTCCCCCGCGTATTGGTGTTGCGCGAGCCCGGCAGACTGGTTTGCTGAAAAGCGTTGGCACCACGTCCGATATTCATGCGCACGGGGATATTGAGTGAGGTTCTCACTTTGATAATGTCATTGACCGGGCTGCCCAGCCAGATCAATGCGTCATCAAGCCTGCCTCGCCATTGCCATTGGCATTGCTTGATGTGAGCCAGAAGCCTGAGGTCCAGCGGTATAAAAGAGTGGCCGTTGTTGATGGCAACTCCGCCCAGGTGATTGACGAGGGAATCGTCCCAGGCGTGGTAGCGAATCCAGTGGGATGCAAGCCCAAGACAAATGCCTTGGCCCATATCCACGCCACCCATTCGCGCCATGCGCTGTACGGGTGGAAGGCTTTGCGATAAATCCCACGTGCAGATGCCGTGATACTGTTCTGACAGATGGTCGATAAGTGCGTACATACGTTTTCTTCCTGTTGGCAAATGGTTATTGATGTCTTGTTACCAGTTATACGGCGCACTTGCGGGGAAAGTTGCACAGGAAGGGGGTTAGATTTTGTGAATATTACCAAAATGCGGTACTGCAATGTTTTTGTTCATGATGAGGCGGGCACTGACGCGGCCTGGAGCGGCAGGAGCGGATGACTGCTTTGCAGTATCGGCTTCTCGCCCAAACCCGAAGCACTCTAACTCAATTGAAGGAATTTCGGGTTTGCGCGCTTTTCATTGTCGGTTGGCTTCCCTATAACTAAGCACCTGTAAACTGGTATTGTAACTGCCTGGGGTTGCTCTTCCACAATTCACCCACTTCTTTTCCATGGCCTGGGAAAATATCCATAATATCATCCGCCACCTGATCCAGTATCTCAGTGGCTATTATATTAGGATCATCTTTGTCTTCTGTTGTAACGGCGGCCAACATTTCGGTATCCATACCTCCAGGAAAGGCAGCATGAACTTTTATATTTTCTTTCAGCATGGTACCTCGTACTGCTTGTGTGGCCGAATAGGCAGCAGATTTGGAGGTGGCGTAACCGCCAATACCAGCCTTGCTTGCCAGAGATACGATTGAAAGGATATTCACAATCCGAGCTGCATTATGTTGCTTCAGGTGTGGATAGAATTCGCGTATTACACGTAACGTGCCGAAATGATTCACCTCCATATCCTGATTTATTTCCTCCATGGGCATAGTCAGCACATTACCAAAGTGTAATATTCCGGCATTGTTTATGATAATCGATGCATCCCGTGCTGCTGAAACCGCTGCTTCAACGGATTGCCTATCGGATAGCTCCATAGTCAGGGGGATTATTTTACCGCCACTGATTTCAACCAAATCACGTAGTGAATGCTGATCACGGGCCGTTGCATATATCTTATGGGCACCGCGCTCCAGTAGTTGCGTGGCCAGATGCTTGCCCAGGCCACGTGATGCCCCCGATACAAAAACCACTTGCGATTGATAGATATTGTTCATGCTGCCTCCTTACCTTCTCTATTTGGCCTCCATGGTAAAAAGTGCATACTGATCAATAAAGTCATACTAACTCATCATATTAATGCATATAATGCATTAATGGATACTGAGATTCTTCATATTTTTATCGACGTTGTACATGCCGGCTCTTTTGCTAATGCCGCAAAAAAGCGCAATCAAGATCCGTCCTCAATTTCCCGCGCCATAGCAGCTCTGGAAACTCAGCTTGATGCACGCTTGTTTCATAGAACGACAAGAAGCATTACGCTAACCGATGCAGGAAGGATCTATCTAGCACGAGTAGCTCCCATTTGTGATGAGCTGGCGCGTGCGGAAGACGAGATCAGATCAGCCCAACAGCAGATCAAAGGGCGTATACGGTTTTCCACCTCAGTGGCTTTTGGCCAGACCTGGATTGTGCCATTGCTGCCTGAATTACGGCAGCAATATCCTGATCTTGAAATTGATATGAATCTCAGTGATCGTAATCTGGATATTATTGATGAACGGCTCGACTTTGCCATTCGCTTAAATAAAGTTTCTGATAACCGATTCATTCGCAGCCGCTTAAAAGATACCAAATATCGCGTTTGCGCATCCCCTGACTATATCAAAAACAACAGCAGGATCGGCTCACCGGAACAGCTTTCTGATCACCAGCTTATCGTATTCGATTTGCCCAATTATAAAGATAAATGGCGCTTTAAGTGTGGGCGAAAAAAAATCAAAGTGATTGATGTTTACGGGCAGATTACGTTGTCCAATGCGCTTGCAATCCGGGATTGCACACTACAAGGATTAGGTATTTCTCTGCTGGCGGACTGGTTGGTGGATAATGATATCGCTTCCGGCAAGCTGATTAATTTGTTTCCCGAACATGAAGTGTCGGCGGAAGATTTTGACTCCGGCATCTGGGTGATTTACCCGGAGCGGGCATTTCTTCCTACCAAAACGAGGGTTACCATTGATTTCATAAGGGCTAAACTGGCGCAAAAATATGATGACAGGCAACCCAGCAAAAGGTATCCCATTGAGTGATCAAAGTTAACAACTCAAAAGATCTGGCGCGTTTGCGGCGCCTTTGCCTGTCTGCACAAGGTTTACTTCAAAGCCAACCTTTTGGGCAGGGTTTGGCAGGGGCACGCAAAGCAATTAACCACTTGGGCTATGTGCAAATCGACACCATATCGGTTGTAGAGCGCGCCCATCACCATGTTTTGCATTCCAGAGTACCCAAATTTAATCCCGCCATGACCAATCAAATGTTGGTAAACGGTGACATCTTCGAATATTGGACTCACGCTGCCGCTTTTATTCCTATCTCCGATTTTCGCTTCTCATTACCGTATAAACATGCAATTAAAAGCGGCCAAACCCACTGGTATAAAACACCCAATAGAAAACTCATGGCGGAACTGCTGGCTCGCATACGTTCCGAGGGCCCGTTGCGATCCCGCGACATAGAAACCAACAGGCCAAAGAACTCAGGGTGGTGGGATTTAAAACCCGCCAAAAAGGCCCTTGAGCAATTGTATATGGAGGGGGATCTCATGGTGAGTAACCGCGAAGGATTCCAAAAGACCTATGATCTGACCGAGAAAGTGTTGCCCTCCCATATCAATTCAAAAATGCCTGATACGGAGGAGTTTGCAGCGCATATTGTAGATCAGCAGTTACGTTGTCATGGCTTTGCGTCACTGAAAGGGATGACTTACCAGCGCCGGAATTCCGGCCTCAGGAAGGCAGTAAAAGCCCTGGTAAACGATAGGTTGGCGCAAGGCACGCTAGAGCAAATACAGGTTGGTGGTGATGTGTTCTTGATGGAAGCCGATGCCCTGGAGCGCCGCCTGCCCAGGCTGAATAACCGCCTTTTGATTCTCTCACCATTTGATAATGCCGTGATTCAGCGTGAACGGCTTAAAACGCTGTTTGAATTTGACTATCAGATCGAGTGTTATGTACCTGCCGCCAAACGTCAGTACGGTTACTTCAGTTTACCGTTACTTTATCAGGATCAGTTTGTGGGCCGGATGGATTGTAAAGCACACCGAAAATCCAGGCACCTGGAGATCAAAGCACTCTATTTTGAGCCACACCATTTTGATGAGTCTGCAGTTATTGCGGCATTCGCAGATGCCGTCACAATATTTTGCCGGTTTCAAGAATGTGATTCTGTGTCGTTAACGAAGATCCACCCCAAAAGTCTAACCCGGCAATTGCATCATGCGTTAAAGCCACTGGCATGAACAGCACACTAAGTTAGGAATCGTACTAATTTGATTGATTTATGATGTCATTTAGTTTGATCATTGTATCCCATAGAAATGTAGCGAGAGAATGAAATGTTGATGATGTTATGCGGTAAAATGGGTGCAGGAAAATCGACTAAATCCACAGAGCTGGCAAAGGAGCGTAACGCGGTTCTGCTTTCGGAAGATGAATGGCTTGAATCTCTATACCCCAATCAAATTCGCAGCTTAAATGACTACGTGAAGTACTCAACGCTGATCAAACCGTTAGTCAAATCTCTTGCCCAAAGTATACTAAAATCGGGCTCAAACGTAGTGATGGATTTTCCCGGGAACACCGTCGCACAGAGGGCATGGCTTAAAAGTGTATTTTCCGAAATTGGTGCTGATCACGAATTGGTTTACCTTGAAGTTCCAGACGAGGTTTGTTTAGCGCGAATAGAAAAAAGGCGCAATGAGCAACCAGAACGTGCCGCTACCGATACCGAAAATATGTTTTTTCAAGTGACCAAATACTTTGTTGAACCTTCTGCTGACGAGGGTTTCAACTTAACGACTTTGAAGCTAAATGTATAAGGTGCGCTTAGTAACACATCACTTCCGCACCTGGCCCGATCATGCAGCATTAAACACCTGTAAAAGAGCAATATCACCCATTTAGAATGTCATTTTCTACTACCCCCTCTGATTACTGTTTACTAGGCTTTAATCACCCATAATGTGTCTTCGCTAATCAGCAAAAAAACACGCAGGAAACACAATCGTTGACATTATCAACAGTGGCTATTGTCCATATTTAGCAAGGAGTGCTTTTTATGAAAAATCAAACAGTTAATTTGGCTATAGTGAAGCAACTACTTTCCGTGATAATCTCGGCAACCATTTTTGCTACCCCAACTGCCTATTCAGAAGAAGACGGAAAGGTATACGCATCTTCTTTTTGTGAGGCGGCACCCACCACTGAACCTGACAGTATTCAGCACTGGGGCGGCGCTTTAATCAATACTTCTACCTCAGTTAAGATTCTAGTTAATTGCCCCATAGTAAAAGATAAAGTTTTTTCATCATCACAAGTCAAGGGAAGCCTGGAATACACCATCAAGCAGGCGTCGGAAGTCAATAACACAGCCTGTTTATGGGCTTCACTTAAAAGTCTGCGTCCGGGGAATGGAACGGTATACACACAAAACGCGGGCGATTGTGGTGCGGAAGGAGGTAGCAAAACGATTTATTTTGATCCCATGCCAGTCCATAGCCGTGGCTATCTTTACCTCCATGTGTATATGCCTCCTGGCTCCGCCATTCTCTCCTATCGCGTCGATGAACTATAAACAGAACCATATTAATCCTCAGGTAATGAACCGCTCTTTAAGGAGCAAACCATGTGGCAGCACATCACAAGCCTTCTGTTTCTTCTTGCCGTGGCATTCAGCGTGGTTTGTTGGAATGGGTTTGCAATGGAAAGTGCACACAATGTTACTTCTTCAAGCCCTACCAATACCGTGCAACAAATCACCCACTTGACAGAGTCCAATAACAGGCTGCAGTATCAAATCGCCGATCTAAGACAAGATATCGAACAGCTGAAACAACAAGTCACACAACTAAACAAGGCGCCTTTGGAGCCACAACAAGCGCTTGGTGACACAAGCGGCACAACAGCTCATGAAGCCCCCCCCGAGCCCCAGCCCACGCACCCACTGGATCACGCCGATACAATCCTGGAAGCACGGTTTGCCGAAGACCCTCTTGATCCTAACTGGGCAAGCTTCGCTGAGGCGGAAGTCAGCAATAGCATAGTGAGTGTTACGTCAACTCAGTTGGATACAATTCAATGTCAATCCACCTTATGCCTGCTATCGGTTCGCCATGACAGTGTCGGAGCTGAACTTACGTTTATGATGAGCCTCGCAAACCTGAGTTCGTTTGCCAATGGGTTTTCATTTACACAGCGCACAGAACATGAAGATGGCTCTGTGCATAACGTTATTTTTATTTCACGGTCTGGCCATGCGTTGTTTCCCGCGCACTTTGAATAATACCGATTGATCCCTGCCATCCAATTTATCCCTTGCCATGAGGCATTTTTAAGTCTATATTTCGGAATATTACGATATATGGATCACATCATGTCTGCACAAGTTTCGGCAAACGATGCCCTGCTGGCGTTCTCCAAAGCCCTGGCCAATGAAAAGCGCCAGCAGATTCTGCTGGGTATCTTTACCGATAAGCAGGAACATACCGTAGGTGAGATTGCCGATCGGGTGGGGATTGCCCCATCCACGGCGTCCGAGCACCTCGCGATTCTCAAGCGGGCCGGCGTGTTGCTGGCTCAAAAGCGGCAAAAGGAGGTGTACTACCAGGTGAACAAGGCCCGGGTGCGTGAGCTACTGGCAGTGATTCAGCGCTGGTTGAACTGTTGTTGATTTTTCTTTGATCAATCATATCGTTAATTCCCGAAATATAAAAATATATCGCCTGCTGTGCAGGTGAACAAACTGTGGAGAGTGGTAATGACATTACGTGGCGTGTTAACAAAGTTGGCGGCTCTGGTAGTTGCCCTGATGGTGATCATCGGTGGGAATTGGTTTGCCGGTTATGCCTGGCCAAAGCTTACCTTTCTATGGCCGAGCCAGGTGCAGGAAAACTTCCGACATCTGGCACAGGTGTTTCCCGTGCGCGAGATAAAGCAATCCAATGCACCTGTACCGTGGCAGACCGCACCCAAGCAACTGTCAGTGAATTACCGCTACCATGATCAACCCCATACGCTGGAGGCCTTTCTGCAGCGCAGTGCAACCACCGGTTTTCTGGTGATTCACCAGGGCAGGATAATCGACGAGCGCTACTTCAACGGATACAACCGAAAAAGTCAGGCAACCTCCTTTTCAGTGGCCAAATCGTTTGTTGCGACGCTGGTGGGCATAGCGCTGGAGGAAGGCCTGATTGGTAGCCTTGAGGATGAGATCACCGATTATGTGCCGTCGTTGCGAAGGTCGGGTTTTGCTGGGGCCAGTATCGCAGATGTGCTGCAGATGTCGTCCGGGATTGATTTCAGTGAAGGTTACGATGATGATAGCTCCGATGTGATTCGTATCTTTGATCAGATGTACCTGTGGCGTCATGGCATCAACGACATTGCCGGCCAATTTGGCAGCAGTGCTGCACCGGGTCGTCAATTTCATTACGCCAGCATCAATACCCAGGCACTGGGCATGCTGGTGAGCACCGTCAGCGGCCAATCACTGGCTGACTATCTGCAGGATAAGCTCTGGCAGCCGTTGGGCGCCACCGGGGATGCCAGCTGGATGACGGATACGCATGGTAACGAAGTGGCGTTTATGGGCCTGAACGCCACCGCCCGTGACTTTGCCCGGCTCGGCCTGCTGTACCTGAATCAGGGGCGGGTGGGCACGCAGCAGTTGCTGTCTGAGCAGTGGGTGCAACGCGCCACCACACTGGACAAACCCTGGCTGCAACCGGGGCAGATTGACCAGGATTGGGGGTATCAATACCAGTGGTGGGTGCCGCGGGGGAACCAGGGCGATTTCAGTGCCATTGGCATCTGGGGGCAGTTTATTTACGTCAATCCCAAAGCCGATCTGGTGATTGTCAAAACCAGTGCGGATGCGAACTTCAAACCCCATGAGTTCGAGGCCATGACCGCGTTTCGTGCAATCGCCAATAGCCTCACGGATAACGGGTGGGTATGGGCAAACTGAAAAAGTTGCCTGCGATTGTCGAAATCGAATTCGCTGATTCGACCAAGCATAAAGCGATTCGATTCCGCGTAAAATTCAGCGTAAAAAAAGGGAGGGCTAAATTCATGTCAGATACCATTTTATTGGGCACCCGCAAAGGTACCGTCATTGTGGAGCGAAACTCATCCCGATGGCAGGCCCGGCCCATTGTGCACCAGGGAATCCCGGTCTGCTACGCCGCACGTGATCCCCGCGACGGCACCTTGTGGGCCTCACTCGATCACGGTCACTGGGGGCCCAAGTTATCCCGATCCCGCGATGGCGGCACCACCTGGGAGGACGTGTTGTCACTGAAGTACCCGGAGGGGGCACGCCACATCATTCAATATCTGCCGACGCCGGATTTCGATCCGGAGGCCCCGGCGGGGGAGCCTCAATATAAGGATGCCACGGTTTATAAGATCTGGAGTATCGCGTTTGGCCCGGCAACACAACCCGGCCGGCTGTACGCAGGGACCATTCCCGGAGGATTGTTTGTCAGCGATGACGGTGGCGATTCCTGGGAGCTTAACCGGCCTCTGTGGAACCATGAAAGTCGCGGTGGCGATCTGTTCAAGGGTGAAGCAACCAGTACCACCCATTGGGGTGGCACACCGGCAAGCATTGACTACGGCGTATTCGAGCCGGGCATTCATTCCATCGTGATTGATCCACGCAATGCCGATCATCTGTATGTGGCCGTATCTTCCGCCGGTATACTGGAAACCAAAAACGGCGGTAAAACCTGGGTAGGCCGCAACAAGGGCATGCGGGTGGATTACCTGCCCGACCCGGAAGCAGAATGGGGGCACGATCCGCATTTTGTTACCGCCTGCCGCGATCAACCGGATCACGTTTGGCAACAAAATCATTTCGGCGTTTACTATAGTGATAACGGTGCACAGTCCTGGAACAAGGTCAGCCTGCCGGATGCCGGTGTGCATTTTGGTTTTCCGATTGCAGTAGACGCGCAGGACGGACGCACCGCATGGGTGGTGCCTGCGCGGGCAGACTCAGAACGCATGGCACTTGATGGCGGCTTGTTCGTGGCGCGGACCAGCGATGGCGGGCAATCCTGGCAATCGTTTCGCAGCGGCCTGCCGCAGGAGAACGCCTACGACATAGTATTCCGGCACGGATTGGATGTGGCCGGGGATTGCGTGTGTTTTGGCAGCACCACCGGCAACGTCTATTTATCTGAAGATCGCGGCGAGCACTGGCACTGCCTGGGCAACCATTTTCCACCTGTGTATTCCGTACGATTTGGTTAAGAACAATGCCCACCGTAGAAATGACATCCCATCTATACCGGTTCTTCCCCGCACTCGAACAGCGTGAGATTCGCGTGCGGGCCGGCTCCATCGCTGAAGTATTAAAAGCAGTGGACGCGATCGCCCCCGGGTTCTCCGATTACATTCTGGATGAGCATGGTGCTCTGCGCCGGCACGTCAACATCGCCATTAACAATACGCTGGTTGTGGACAGAAGCACCCTCTCCGACCAGGCCACCGAGGATGCAACCGTTTATATTTTTCAGGCATTAAGTGGCGGCTGAATTGATTGATGGTATGAAGGCACCCTACCACCTAAGCCCGCTGCCGATCGGTTGCCTCGAAATGGGCAATCTGATCGGCATACGCTTTTTTAAATGCAGGCCGGCACCGCTTTCGAAAAGTGACAGTGCTCCATCACGCAGGAACGGCACCTGCCCGAACGGTTGCTGAGCAAGATGATTGGTTTCACGATCATCAAAGGGGATTGTCTCTACCCGGTATGGAATTTCAGCTTCCTCACAGGCCCACCGCAGCCGTATATCGCGCACAAAGCCCCGTGGAAGCTCAGGCACCCAGTCTAACGTCCAGATGGTCAGTTCGCTCATATCAAGAATCCTCTGTTGCGAATCCGCTATTGTTATTGGGTTTGAATTCTCGCGCCCACCAACGCGAACAACGCTCCCTGTGGGTCAATACCTTTGACGATAAAGTCTCCTCCGGGGATCTCATCGGGGCCATGCAGGATTTGACCGCCATGCTCGGTGATGGCGTTGTAGGCCACGTCGATATAGGCGCAGCGAAAATAGTAGTGCCACATGGGTACCGGCATGGCCTCCGGTTTGGGCATCACCGCACCGATTACGCCGTTGTGGCGAATAAATTCATAACGGCCCGCTGGCCCCATTTCCATCTCACCATCCTTAGTCCAGCCAAATTCCCTGAAATAAAACGTTTTCGCCGCTTGTGGATCAGGGGTGATGAGTTCATTCCAGGCGCAATGACCCACCCGAGGCTTGTCTGCGGCAAATGCCAGACTGGTTTCATCACTGCGCCCCCGCATGACATAAAACGGCGTGCCCTGTGGATCGGTCACCATCGCGATGCGGCCGACCTTGGGTATATCCGTGGCGGGCATCTGCAGCTGGCCTCCGGCTAAGACGATGTCGGTCACAGCCCGGTCCACATCATCAACGCCGATGTAACCCAGCCAAACCGGCTTGGCACCACCCTGGATCATTGCATCCGTGAGTTGCATCAGGCCCGCCACCTCATGCTGCTCGCCGGTGTCAGCATCACGGGCATGCAGAATGCGGTAATCCATGCCCGGTTGGCCACTGTCGCTGGCCACCCAGCCGAGAATGGCTTGATAGAACCGCTGTGCGGCATCGCTATCGCCGGTGAGTAATTCATACCAGATAAATTCGCCGTGTTGGTTTGGCATCGGGGTCTCCATATTGACGCTGAGATTAACAGGTAGTTGCACCCCTTAGTCGGTAACCGTGTCGCTATTTCGACAATGGCCCCACTTTTTTATGCGACGGTTTGCATTGGTTAACGAGGCAAAGTGGTTGAACTACCAACCTGCCAGGGTGGCGCCGCCAGCGCCTGTGCCAGAAACTCGATAAAGGCCCGGGTCTTGGCGGGCATATACTCGCGCCGAGGAAATACCGCATAGATGTCCCGGCTTACGGAAGTCAGTTGGGGAAACAGATTGATCAAGCTGCCTTTTTCCAGTTCCCGGCCCAATAGAAAACTCGGTACTCTGGCGATGGCGCCGCCGCCGAGGACGATCTCTTTGATCGCCAGGCTGTTGTTGCTCACCACCGCCGCAGTGAGTTTCACAGATTGCGGCTGCCCCTCGTTATCCTCGAATGTCCACTCCAATGCCGATTCCTGAAACCGAAAACTGGCAATACGATGATGAACCAGGTCCTGGGGTGATTGCGGCACACCGTATTGTTTCAGATAGGCGGGGGCGGCCACCACCTGGTGACAACAGGTGCCGAGACGGCGGGCAGCCAGGGAGGAATCCTCCAGCTCACCAATGCGAATGGAGACATCAAAGCCCGGGTCAATCACATCCACCTTGCGATCGTCAAAATTCAGCTCCACCTGCACCAATGGAAACTGCGCCATGAAAGCGGGTATCAAAGGCGCCACATGCAGGATGCCGAACGACATGGGCAAATTGACGAACAGCCGCCCTCGGGGCTCCTGGTTCAGTGACCGCACTTCATCCACGGCGGCATCGATGCCACTCAGGCTGACGCTGCATTCCTGGTAGAAACGCTCCCCGGCTTCAGTGAGGCTGAGGCGCCGGGTGGTACGATTCAGCAGGCGCACACCCAACTGGCGTTCCAACTGGCTGAGTCGCTTACTGATCACAGAACGTGCGCTATTCAACTCCTCCGCAGCCCGGGTAAAGCTGCCCGCCTGCACCACCGCAACAAAATTTCGGATCTCTTCCAACATCGCATTTCCCAGCCATCGGTGGCCCAGCACCCAGCGGCTGAACCTGAATTAGTCAATATTTGCGAACAATCTTATTCCAGATCCAGCATTTATCAACACATTCACGCCGAATAGGCTGTGCTCATCGGTTCAGCGCACCATTCAACTCACCTAACTCACATAGGATGATAACCATGAAACCACGTTACAGCGCCCTGTGCGCACTGCTGCTGTTCAGTACCCCCCTGCCCCTTGCCCATGGCGAGGGCCGCCAGGCCGGCATCAGCCCCTGGGGGCCCAATGATGAGATCGGGCGGTTGAACCTGATGACCGATGAATCCCGTGCCCGGGTGCTGGCTCGCATTCGCGGTGGCAAAAGTTATGACCTGTCGGTGGAGTACTTTATCGGCATGCCCAGCTGGCAGGCGGCCGGCGACCCCCACTACCGCATTTGGATGACCCACACCCCCGAGGGCACGGTAATCGATGATCCGTTACAGCTGGGCACCACCATGAACCAGCACGTCAGTTACACCGGCGCGGCGGTGTCCATGTACACCCACATGGGCACCCACATCGATGCACTCAATCACTTCGGCCTGGATGGGAAAATCTGGAACCGCTTTGCGGCAAAGGATCACGCCGGGGATCGCGGCTGGCGCGTTGCGGGGGTGGAAAACTTTCCACCCATCGTTGCCCGAGGCGTGCTCATCGATGTGGCGGCCGCCAAGGGCAAACCCATGCTGGACGACGGCTACCGCATTACCCGCGCCGATATCGAGCAGGCGCTGCAACGACAGAAAGTAGAGTTGCAAACCGGCGATGTGGTGTTGCTGCGCACCGGCCGCATGCAGGAGTATGAGAACGCCCATGCCTACATGCAAAACCCACCGGGCCTGGGCTACCATGCCGCCCGTTATTTGGTGGAAACCGCCGGCGCTATGGTGGTGGGTGCCGACAATCTCAGCCTGGAGGCGTTTCCTTCGCAACTGGAATCCGATTACGTGCCCGTGCACACCTATCTGTTGGCAGAACAGGGTACCCCCATTATCGAACTGGCCTATCTGGAGGATCTATCCCGCGATCAGGTCTATGAATTTGCCTTTATCGGCAGCCCACTGAAATTCCGCGGTGCGGATGCTGCCCCTCTGCGCCCCACCGCTTTTCCACTTGATTGATAACGGAGTATGCACATGAACCCTTTAATAACCCGATCCAGCAATCTGCCGGTGGACCCGATGTTTCTTGCCCGTTGGTCCCCACGGGCTTTCGATGGCAGCCCTCTGCCGCTGACCGATTTGATGACCATGTTCGAGGCCGCGCGCTGGGCGCCTTCCGCCAACAATAAACAACCGTGGCGGTTTATGTACGCCCTGCAGGGGGATCAACATTGGCAAACCTTTGTCTCGCTGCTGCACCCCGCCAACGCCGGTTGGGCACAGCACGCCGGTGCACTGGTTTTTCTGCTGGCGGACACCGACCCGCCCACCCATCGTTTTGATGCCGGCGCGGCCTGGAGCCATATTGCTTTGCAGGCCCTGCTGTTGGGCTATCAGGCCCACGCCATGGCAGGGATTTTACATACCGACGTGCGCACTAAACTGGTGGTGCCCGAGCACCTCAGTGTGGAGATCGCAATTGCCATCGGTGCGCAGGGCAACCCCGGGCAGCTACCCGAGCCGCTACGTGCGCGGGAACAACCCAGCGACCGGCTGGCCCTGGCCGAACTGATCACCCATGGCGGGTACTGATGTTGATTCTGTCGGGCTGGAGGAGTTTACCGGCCCGCCAGAATCGTGCGGAAGGTCAGATTAATACGTGGGGCATGTACTGTTTTGGTTGGTGGCAACCGGTGCAGCCAGTGCGTTTGCGTGGTGCCTTTCATCACCAGCAGGCTACCGTGCTCCAACACCCGGCTAATGGTTTCCCGGGTCTTTTTGTGTTTAAAGGCAAACTTGCGATCAGCCCCCAAACTCAGCGAGCCAATGGCACCATGCCGCTTCAGATCCTTTTCTGCATCACTGTGCCACGCCATGCCTTCACGGCCATCATGATACAGGTTAAGCAGGCAGGCGTTGTAGGTTTCACCACTGTGCTGCTCTACAATGCCTTTCAATGTCTGCAACACCGGTATCCAGGGCAACGCGGTTTTGGTGGTTCCGGAATAGGTATAGGAGAAAGGGCGATCCGCATACCAAGCCACTTTCCGTTTGGTAAAAATGGTGCGGCCGCAGATGATCGCCTGATCCGGCCGCCATGGGATTGTATTCAGCAACCGGTCATAGTAGTACGCAGCTTGCGCACCGGACAGGATCGGCCCGTAGTAATAGACCGTGCCGTCAACGGGCAACAAATTGCGTGGTTGGTTATCTATCTGTTCCAAGAGATCCATCGTGTATAGGCATCTTTCATACAATGAGCGCAGGGTCGGTAACCGCTCCCAACGGCTTCATCTTCACTGGCAAAAAACACGCGCTGTTGTCGGCCCATGCGTTTACCGGATTTACAATATAACGTGCCGTAGATTTTCAGCCTACGATGACCCGCAAACTGAATACTCTTATCGTTGAGCATGATCCTGAGCTCAGCATCGTCAATATCACAGTGCCGGATCATATCAGCTCACCGCATCGTGAAAGATAATCCCCATGGTATAGCGTTTACCATGATGGACCTCACTCACACCGTGTCGCATAGTGGCACGGCAATAGCCGCGCGCACTCTTAACCGGCCGGAACCGGGTGGCCAGTAAAATCATGTCACCGCGCCTGGGGGTCAGTACGATGGGTTTGGACTGTGCCCTTGGCAACTGCTCGGTCATAACGAATGCACCACCGCTGTAGTCGGCACCCGCTTCACTGAGAAAGCAGGCCGCCTGAATGGGAAAGTACAGGTCACCGTACAAATCCTGATGCAGTGTGTTATGGCCACCTGCGCCATACTCCAGAATTAATGGCGTGGGTTGCCGCTGGCCATGTTCATGACAAACCTTTTGCAGTTCATCGTGTTGTGTGGGAAACCGTTGCTCCAACCGCAACTGTTCCATCCAGCAGTTGGCAATCGGCACAAGCTTTGGATAAAGATGTTGGCGCAACGCCTGCACCGATTCCGGCAAGGGGTAATCCCAATACTTATAACGGCCCAAACCATAGCGATGGCGTTCCATAACAACGGTTTTTCTATAGCCATCCTCGGCATCAAACCCATCAATCAGGCGCTGGCACTGGGTGACGTCCAACAGCCCGGTAACCACGGCAAAGCCTGAGCGATTCAGATCCCCGGTCACTTGCTCCCAGTCAATGGTGTAGAGTTGGTTTTCAATTTCAGGCACGTTGTACATCCGTTGTAAGATCGTTGCAGAACAAGCCTTGGGCACGGCCCCGGCATTTCTATTCTGCAAGCCTAGGCAAAAGCGGTGAACATCTCGACCCGTTTCTTGCGGTTGTTACGTACTGTGGATGGGTGGTTACAGAGAGGGGCAACGGGCTGGTTACTGCACAGCAGCGCCCGCCGCCCCCGGCGGATTCACACTGATTACATCTGGCTGCCCATATGATTCAGGGTCCTGATCAATTGCGACACATAGCTCATTTCATTGTCATACCAGGACACCACCCGCACTTCATAAATTTTGGTGCCACAGCGTTGCGCAAGGGTTTGGGTGGCATCAAACAGTGAGCCGAAGCGGGTTCCGATGATATCACTGGAGACCAGCTCTTCGTCGGTATAGCCGAAGGTTTCATCGGCTGCATTTTTCATGGCTTCATTAATACCCGCAACACTCACGGTTTCCGTATCATCCTTCAGGGTGGCGTCCAGAATGGTAATGGAGCCCGACGGCACGGGGACCCGTTGCGCCGACCCGATCAGCTTGCCGTCCAGCTCCGGAATGACCAGGCCGATGGCTTTGGCAGCGCCGGTTGAGTTGGGTACGATGTTGATGGCACCGGCCCTGGCCCGGCGAAAATCCCCTTTGCGATGGGGGCCATCAATAATCATCTGGTCACCGGTGTAGGCATGGATGGTGGTCATAAAACCTGTTCTCAGTTCCCGGTAATCGTTCAATGCTTTGGCCATGGGCGCCAGGCAATTGGTGGTACAGGAGGCGCCGGAAACAATCAGGTCTTCGCTTTTCAACGTTTGATGGTTGACGCCATAAACGATGGTGGGCAGATCATTACCCGCCGGTGCGGAAATCAGTACCCGCTTGGCCCCGGCATCAATATGCGCCTGACTTTTGGCTTTGGAGCAGAAAAAACCGGTGCACTCCAGCACCACATCCACACCATAGTCACCCCAGGGCAATTTACTTGGATCAGGTTCTTTATGAATTCTGATTTTCTTGCCGTCAACAATCAGCGATTCCTCATCGCTCTCAACCGTATGCCCCGAAAACGGCCCCTGCACACTGTCGTATTTCAACAGCTGGGCCAGCATCTTCGGCTCAGTTAAATCATTGATGGCCACCACGTCAAAACGATCATCTGCAAAGATATTTCGGAACGTCAGCTTTCCTATTCTTCCAAAGCCATTAATGGCAACCTTAAGCATAGTCTTTCCCCTAGTCTGAATATCTGCAGTAGAATTTACACGAGCTACGGTGATTTCTGGCCGGTGGCCAGATTAAGGAGAGGGTGTTTGCTGTTGGCCATCCGGTTGCACCTGGCATCAACAGAACGTTGCACCACAAACCTGATAGTAGTGTTAATCAAATCAAATCACCAGTCCACCGGGGCTGAATCAAAGGGTGAGCGCGCCTGTGGCGGGATAAACAGCCGTGCATATATGATCCAGATCAACGTTTTGCCATATAGGAAGCATTGAGAATACTGGGTCGATCCAACTCCTTAAATACGTTCAAATTGATGCCCTGCCATGCCTGCTGTTTCCGCGCTTGTTTAAGAGCCTGCACCAGTGCCTGTGCCCGCTGGCTCAGCTCCGTGGCATGAAACACATGCTGGTGCGCCACCCAGCGCTTCTGCAACAATTCAACCTGGCTGGAAAGACTGTCTGCCCTTGCGATGATGTTGTTAATGGACTGATCCAACTCACGAAGCTGGTCGGGCTGTACACCATTCTTAACTTCATCCTGTAGTTTCAGTGTCTCGGTAACGATGTTGATCCAGTCCATATCCACACTCACGTGATTGTAAATACGCGGTGAATAATGTTCTGCCCGGGTCAGCGCACTGCGCAGTTTGGTCCAGATTGCCTCTCTTGCCTGCTGATCGCTTTCAACTTCCAGCTTCAGTATCAGGTATTTGCAGTTCAGTAAATTGGCTGAGTTGCTGGTGGGATTAAAAAACAGCGCTGTTTCCACGTCATTAGAGCCTTTTTCAATCAGCTTCAAGCCTTTGTCCTGATATCCATAGTCCGCAATTTGCCGGATCATCAGTTCCGCCCGCAGCGTGTAAGTGTAATACGCTGAAGGTTTCACCATTATTGCACGCTCCAGGTATTGTTCCGCGATATGCAGATCCGCATCAGCCCGCCTTGGTTCCGAGTACACCTGGCCAAGAAACTGAAGTGCCTGGTAGTTATTCGGCAACGCCGCCTCCGCCTGGCGCAACATGTGTTCAGCCAGATTGAGCCGCATTTGAAACGCGGATTTACCCGGCTTACCAGGGCGATCCTTCCATTGCTCCGGTTGTACGTGGTTGTTGCCCGTCTCTGTTTCACATTGATCAAGCAACCAATCTCCAGGCTGAAAATCCTCAAGATCAATGATGGGGTCGGCATCCTGAATCCCTGGAGCGTACTCCAGTTCAGCAATCCGGTAATGGGTGTAACCGGCTGCAAAATAATAGCGCGAGCAGATCTCCCGCGTTCTGGCGTCAAAGTGCCCGATTGCCGTATTGTCCGAATTTCCCGTGTACAAACGGGCTTTCTTTCTGGCTTCCTGCAACCAGCGCAGATGCTCCTGGTTGGCAACCACGATTACGCCACTGACAATCTCTTTTACTTCTCCGGCGTCCGCTTCTTCACCGCTGGTGAGTACTTTGATCTTGGCTTGATCTTCAATTCTTAATTTCCGAGGTGCACTCTGGTTACCAAAAATGGTCGCCACCATCTTATCCTTCAAATAGCCTAGATAAATGCCATAGCAATAGGCTAACTAAATACTGGTCAAGGCCTGCAGTTCCTCAAATTTGGCACAGGTGGTAATCGCGTCGGTGGAGGATGTTTTACAATATACCTTGTAGTCCTGATCCAGTTTTTCAGACAGCGCGACCAGCTCATCATGAGCCTGATGAGTGGATCTCCAAACATAGAGCTTGGACAGGGCGGTTGCCTTATGCAACTCAACAGAGCGGATCTCCAGAACGCTCTGCGCTGAAACGGCTGCGCCGGCCGGCTGGGATCTTTTCATAAGATCCAGCAATTGCTCATACACGTGTATGGCCTCTGTTTCGTTGCGGTTCTCCGCAAGCGCCAAGGCCAACAGTTTCAGGCCTTCATTGAAATCGGGCATGTAGGCCCGCAGCAGACGCAGCTTTTCAATGGCCGTTAGCAGATCCTTCTGCCCGCCAAAGGCAAAGTAGCGGGAAAGCGCGCTTTTGCCGTCATAAAATGCGGCAAACGAGCGCCGGTCAGGAAAGCTGATGTTATGAACCGGCAAAGACCGCTGCCAGTTCACGATGTCTTCATTCTTTTCCGATCGGTTGGTCAGATCAAAGGCAATCTGAAAGATAGCCTGATCGATCAGCCGCTCCAGCATCAAAGCCTTCTCTTTTTCAATCTCACCGGGCACCTGTGCATATTCTTCCAGATACCAGGTACGGATCAGCCGATCCCCTCGGGTCATCCGCAGGGAAAGCAGCAAGCGATCGGGCATGGTTTGTATATCGCCTTCAATGGTCCAGCGCGGCGGTTCCGCCACCAGCGTAATGTACCGGTACAGCAAACCAACGTTGACACCTTTCACTTCAATGGTGATGTCATTGAATTTGGATTCCGAATCCGCGGCTAAAAAAAGTTGGGGAAAATCCAGCGTTTGAACTTCGACAAACCCTTTGGAGAGTGGCTTACTGGTTTTAGGTTGAAAATGGTGATCAAAGCGAGCCCGGAACAGCTCTGCGTGACTTTTACTCTCTGTGTTGTCCACCGTAATGGTGCCGATCTTCAAGTTATTGGGGCGATAGTAATCCCACACCCCTACGACCTGCATAAAGAGTATCCAGGCACCAAGCAACAGAAGAAAGACACCCACTGAGACGATAATGGCTGTAGAGAACATTCGCTTTAACTCCCTTAGGCGTTCCAGCAGACGTGATTGGTCTATTTCTTTTAGAAAGTTGGTGAAGAGCGTCTTTGGCGAAAAAGAATGGAACACGTGATCGCACCTTGAACGTGGGCTCAATGTGATTAGTAATTAATCAGCCAACAGGCTGCAAACTTTCCTCGTCTTTTATCATTAATGGGTCGCCCACGAAAGGCAATAGAAAATTTATGGGTTTGGCGTCCGCAATGGTTCACTCACCCTGATGGTCGTTCAGTTTCTGTGCCGCTTCCTGCGCCCGTGCCTCCTGAATGCTTTTCTTGCGCCACATCTCCAGCCGCAAACGAACCTCACCGATGTATTCCAATGTTTCCTGCGACAGCTCCAGGTCATGCTGATCCACACGCCGTTGCATGATGGCCTCCGGCTGCAGGTGATCCGGCAACACACCCACTCCCCCCTGATTCAGTAACCGACCGTGCAGGATGCCGTACCTGGCAATGGGTAATGTTTCGGAGCGACAATGCAGGCCCTGTTGCTGCACACTGCGCAGCAGATCTTCACTACGAAACAGCGGGCAATTAACGCTTTCATTCCACGCGGCATCCACGTAGTCAGCCCACTGGAAACGGTCAACCTGCTGCCACTGGTCATCCACGCAGGCCACGTAGGCACCCGGCCTTTTTCCGCTCAGCGGATCCTGCTGCTGTGCCAGCACCCGGTTCCAGAAACGCAGCCCCTGAAAATTTGCCGTAAGATCCGCAAAAGAATAAACGCCCGTGGTCTGCGCACCAAAGTAAACCGATTCCGACCACTCACCAAACAGCAACCCGCTTTCCAGGGATTTCTTCAGATGATCCGTTACCAGAAAATAGCTGTAACCTTCGCTGAAAAAATGGCCCAGTTTATCGGTACCGATCTCGATCCCGGCCAGGGTAATCACCGATGCCATGCGCTCGGACAACACCAGGGAAGGTGACGATTGCCAGGCAAAATCCCGGTAGATGGAATCCTGCAGTGCCACCGTGCGCCGCGACAGCAGATTGCTGTCTTCGGCGTAGGCTTCCAAGCGGCCTTCTATGGACTCACCGAATTCACGAATCAGTTTTTCGTACAGGCGTTGCTGGTCACAGCCGGGCTTGAGCCAACGCATAGACTTTTTGGGGTTGGCCTGCATGACAGGGCTGTTGGCCCGATCCAGGGCCTGCCGGATCAGGCGATTGACTTCCTGATTCAGCAGATCGACGCTGTCGGGCAAGGTGGCCGGCTCGTTGGGCAACCGGGTAAATTGATCCACTTCCGCCGCCCCCAGCTCAGTGGGCAGCATGATGAAGAAAATCAGCAGGAGAGAGAAATGCAGATTGATCAGGATGAGGGCTCCAACACCAGATGGTCTTGCTCCAGCCAGGTCACAAACCCGGCCGCATTTTTATGCCCACCGCCACCAAACTGTTGGGCGATCAGCGCCACGTCGGCGCCGTCTTTGGCGGAACGCAACGACCAGCTGCGGCGATTGCCATAATCGGTATAGCCTGCGGCAAAAGGCTGACCTTCTGCCAACTGGCCCACCAACTCGCTGACAATGGCCCGCGGGCAATTGACGATGGGTACTCTGTAGCCGGCGATCACACCCATGGCGGCGGCCCGCATGCCCTGCTCGATCATTTGTTTGCGATACCGGTTGATGGCATTGCCTTCATCCACCAGGCGTTGGAAGGCCTGCTCATCGTTGGCAACTTCGTGCCAGCGCTCGAAGCTGAACGGTTGTGACATAAGCCCGGCATTCAGATCGTGGCTTTCAGGAATGTGCCACCACCACATGTCCCGATCCTGCACGCAGGCAATCAGCTTGGGTGCCGGTTCGGAGTGAAAGTACTCCCAGGTAATCATGGCGCCGGAGCGCTCCATATCCAGGAGCAATTCCAGATTGTCGAACTCTTGATCCAGGCCGTTTAATTCTTCCACCGCGGTAATATGGTGATCCAGTACGATGACCCGCTCGGCCTGGCTGCACAGCTGTTCCATGCCTGCCCGTTTATAGGCGTAATCCAGCAGATAAACGGTTTTGCCACTGACATCCGGCGGAGTATCGCCGTGGGCCGCAGGCAGGTATTCCACCGCCATCCCCTGTTTGATAAAAAAGTGTACCCACGCCCCATAGGCGCTTCCAAATCCATCCAGACAGTTGGCGTGAAATATTACCAGGGGGGCATTCATAGCGATCTACTTCTTCCGCGTCAGTAAAAGGGCGCGCACTATATCACGCGCCGTAAATATCCTTCAGTGCCCGATCGGTAAAACTCACCAGGTTTGGCCACTTTTTAACAGTTTCTTTCAAAGGAGTTTCAATCGGCGGGTTAAGAATGTTGGCCAGATAACTCACCGCCACCACATCCAGCTTCACCGCTTGCTCACCGCCAAACCAGGCCTGCTCACCCAGATACTGCCCCAGGGCTTCAATATGCTTGGCACCAATGGAATAGACTTCCGCCTGGTTGTGGCGCCCCATGCCCTGCCCCACCAGATCGGCCTGGATTTTCTTGCGTATTTGCGTGGTGATCATGGGGCGAATCAACTTCGGCATACTGGCAAACAGGGTATCGCGCACCTGTTCCCAGTTGGCATCATCCATCCAGCGACTGTAGAGCATAACGAAATACAGGCTTTCCTCGCACATGGAACGCATGGCATGGTGCACTGCTTTCTGGTGGGCGCTGAGCGGTTCGTCCAGATCTATGGCCTGATGAGAATGCAGGTAATCATAGATTTGTTCGGAATCCCCCATCAACTGCCGGTCGATTTTCACATAGGGCACTTTGCTTTTCGGGCCTTTGCGGGGATCATTCTGATCCACCACTTTGTATGGCAACCCACCCAGTTTCAAATACCCTTCCAGCTTCATGCAGAAAGGCGACGCATTGGGCAATCCCCAAGCCCGGCTGAATTGATACACTGTAATATCAAACATAAGGTTCCCTTCATCCAAAACGACTTTGATGGGATCATACCGTTACCCGCTGCCCAAGCAAACACAAGCCACAAACACCCCCGAGAATCGAGATTGTGCTACCCATTGACGACATCCTGCCGCAACTGATCCAAGCCAGTAAAGAACACCACTGCGTGGTACTGCAGGCCCCGCCCGGTGCCGGAAAAACCACCCGGGTACCCTTGGCACTGCTGGCGTGCGAGTGGCTGCGCGGCAAAATTGTGGTGATACAGCCGCGGCGCCTGGCGGTATACAGTGCCGCCCACCGGCTGGCTCAACAGTTGGGGGAATCTCCGGGCCCCCGGGTGGGCTATCGCACCCGCTACGATCGTTGTGTGGCGCCCGCCAACCGCATCGAGGTGGTCACCGATGGGGTGTTCCTGGCGCAATTGCAACGGGATCCGGAACTGAGCGGTGTGGCCATGGTGCTGTTCGATGAGTTTCATGAACGCTCGGTCAACGTGGACCTGGGGTTGGCGTTTGCCCTGGAGAGCCAACAGGCCCTGCGCGCCGCAGCCGATCCCCTGCGCCTGCTGGTGATGTCCGCCACGCTGGATGGAGAACGCCTGAGCCAGTGGCTGCAGGCACCGTTACTGCAATCCCGGGGCCGCAGTTTTCCGGTAGCAACCCAGTACCGCCCCTGTCCCCGGGATCGTTATCCTGATCAGCACATCTGCCAGGTTATTCTTGAGGCCCTGCGCAACGAACCCGGCAGCCTGCTGGTGTTTCTGCCGGGTATGCGGGAAATTCGTGCCGTGCAGCGGCGGCTGGAGGAATCCCCGTTGCCGGACGCGGTACAGATACATGTCCTGCACGCCTCGCTACCCAAAGAGCAACAGCAGGCGGCGTTGATTCCGGCCCCGGCGCCGCTACGCAAAGTGGTGCTGGCCACCAATGTGGCGGAAACCAGTATCACCATCGAAGATGTACGGGTGGTGATCGACAGCGGTGAGGCGCGGGTGGCCCGTTATGATGAGCGGCGGGGCATGAACCACCTGCACACCGAAATGATTTCCGCCGCCTCCGCAGAACAACGCCGGGGGCGGGCCGGGCGCACCCAGGCCGGGGTCTGCTATCGCCTGTGGGGCGAGAGCCGGCAGACCTCGCTGAAGGCTTTCAGTGATCCGGACATGCTCACCACCGATCTGCAACCCATTGCCCTGGAGCTGGCGCAATGGGGTGTCAGGGACCTGAACGAGCTGACCTTACTGGACCAGCCGCCGGAAGATCGCCTGCAGCGGGCCCGCGCCGCCCTGCAGCAACTGGGTGCCCTGCGTGACGACCACAGCCTCACCCCTTTCGGCCGCAGCCTGAGTGCCATGGGCCTGCCGCCGCGGCTGGCGGCGCTGGTGCTGCGGGCCAAAGGCTCCCCGGCGCAATCAGAGGCAGTGCTCTGCGCCGCCATCCTCAGCGAAGGAGACCCCCTGCGCCAGAGCCCGGCGCATTTTCAGGCGGACATTCATCTGCGGCTGACCCCCACGTCAGCGCCCCGGCCACAACGGCTGCAGCGCCTGTGCCAGCAGATCGAAGGCCGCCTGCGCCGGGCACCAACAGCACCCGAGGTCGAGGTCAAGGTTGAGGTTGAGGTCGAGAGCGACACAACAGGATCCACGGCCACAACACTCCCCATCCTGCTGGCCCGGGCCTTTCCGGACCGGATTGCCCAACAACGCCCCAACCAACCCCTGCGCTACCGTCTGAGCAACGGCAAGGGCGTGCAACTACGGCGCCACGACACGCTGGCCCGCCATCCTTACCTGGTGGTGCTGGACGCCGGTGGCACTGGCACCGATGCCGATATTCAACTGGCTTGCCCCATCACGTTAGAGGCGGTGAGGCAGGCCCTGCCGACGTTGATCACGGAGCAGGAGCACTGCTTTTGGGACAGCGCCAGGCAGGCGGTGAGCGCAGAACGGCAGCAACACCTGGGTCAACTGATCCTGCAGCAGCAGGCACTGGCCAAACCCTGGCCCCGGCAGGCCGCCGACGTGCTGCTGCAGGCGTTGCTGGATGCCGATCTGCAACCCCTGCCCTGGCATGAAAACAGCCTGCAATTGTGTCAGCGTCTGTGCTGGCTGCACCGTTCACAGCCCGGGCAATGGCCGGATTTCAGCCGCGAAGCACTGCAACAGGACGCCCGGGAGTGGCTCGCCCCCTTTCTTGAAAACTGCTATTCATTCAAGGAGTTATCCCACATCCCCCTGCTTGATGCGCTGCGCAACCGCTTGGGTTGGGAGCGTTTGGTGGAGCTGGATCAGGCGGCACCGGCCGACTGGGAACTGGCCACCGGCAAGCATCGCATTCACTATGATAACGGCACCCCCACTCTCAAAGTGCGGCTGCAGGAGTGTTACGGCATCAGCAGCCACCCCACCCTGCCCGGCGGGGAGCCCATCACCTTGGAGTTGCTGTCACCGGCCCGGCGCCCGCTTCAGATTACCCGCGATTTGGGCGCCTTCTGGACCGGCAGTTACCGGGAAGTGGCCAAGGAAATGCGGGGCCGCTACCCAAAACACTTCTGGCCGGACGACCCCGCCACAGCCCAGGCCACCACGCGCACCAAGCGAGCCATGGACAAAAACAACAGCGCTTAGGAAAAAGCCGGTTGCGCCGCGCTTTTTGAATGGTGTACTGTTAAGACTTACCGTCTCATAAGCGGCATATAACAACAATAAATCGGGGTTTTTCAGATGTTCTCCCTGCTGCGAGAGAATCCAATGAGCGATTTTTCAATCAAGCGCCTGTCCTCCAGTGGTGATCCCATTGCCGACGTGGTGGCATTGCGTATCGACCGACGCCGCCCTGCCCAGATGATGGACGAGGTACATTACCTCGCCAAAACGGAAATCAGCATCTATCAGGAATTTGTTGACCAGCTCAACACCTTGCCAACCTGGCTGGATTGGGATCAGATTGAGCACGCCCGGCGTTTGCAGGCCGCGTTTAACCATGCCCGCAGCATCGCAATTTTTTCCGGCAGCCTCATCGAAGGCTATTGCCAGAGTCGCGCCGCCGTGGCACTGGTGACCCGCGGTCACCTCAACCACGAAGTCATCCGCCGCATACATGAAACCAACTACCTGATTCATAGCCTGAAATCCCGCGACAGCCTGAAACCCGGCAACCAGGGGCACCGCGCCCTGTCCGAGCTGCGCTTGTCCAACGCCATGATTCGGAAAAACCTGCTGGCCCGGGGCTGGCCCGATCATTATAAAAGCATACCGCTGTCACAGCTGGATATGGCCTTTGATATGCTGGAATTCGGCTACATCGCCACCAAGGGTATGGAGAGATTGGGTATCCATCTGCAGGCAGACGATAAAAACGCGATTCACCATTTCTGGCGTTTCTGTTCCTGGTTGTACGGCGTGGATGAAAGCCTGATTACTGAAAATCAACAGGCGGAAGAGGCCCTGTACAAGCAACTGAGCCAACGCCAGAAAAAGATATCCAAAGAACACGAATTACTGGCACACACCACCTTACGCTGCGTATCTGAACAATCCCTGCTCAACCTACCCCGGGAGCTGCTGCTCAGTTTCAGCCGCATCTGCCTTGGGCAAGAACAGGCCGACGCCCTGGCCATCAAACAACCCCCCGGCTGGAAGCGCACCGCCAATTTCTATGTGACCGCCAACCGGGGCGCCACCTTTGTCCATTATCACATTCCCGGTATGAGTGGCCTCAACCAGCGCATCAATCACTATCTGTCACAAAATATCATGGTGCCACCGCAACCCCAGGAACGCCGCGCACGGCCGCTGAAAAAAATCGCCTGATGGCATCATGTCCCCAACGGCTGTTCGCCGCGAACTAACCGGCCGCTGATGCTTCCACCGAGCAGTTCCTACCCTGGTTTTTTGCCTCGTATAACGCTTTGTCTGCCGCACCGATAATGGCTTCACCGCCCTCGCCGCTGGCAATCACTCTTCCCACAACACCTAAGCTGGCACTAATAGGAATGCGCTTGCCCTTGTAAATGAAATTCAATTGATTGATCTTGCTGCGAACCCGTTCCGCCACCAAATAGGCCTCCGCTTGCTTCGTATCCGGTAGCACGATGGCAAATTCCTCGCCCCCATAGCGCGCCACCAAATCGGTACTGCGGCTGGCCACTTCTTTTAAGGTCGCCGCCACCAGGCGCAAACAGTCATCGCCCACCAGATGCCCGTAACGATCATTGAATTGCTTGAAGTGATCAATGTCCACCAGAATCAACGACAATGGCTGCCCGGTACGACTGGAACGTTCAATCTCACGCGCCAGAGTTTCATCAAAATAGCGGCGGTTATGTACCTTGGTGAGCGGATCGGTGACACTGAGTTTTGCCAGTTCACGGTTGGCGATTTCAAGGTTCGTCATGGTGCGTTCCAGCTCCTGGGTACGCTGCGCCACCCGCGCCTCCAACGCCTCGTTGGTTTCCTGTTGCATCAACAACATGGCTTCCTGAGCCTTGAGCTTTTCTTCGCGTTCGGAATTCATCAGCATCTGCATATTCAGTGCCTTGCTCTGTGCCAACTCACGTTCGGCACGTTCGCGGTTAATGCGTTCTGCCAGCGCCAGCGACAACAACAGCATTTCCAACACAAAGCCGATCAACTGGCCATTCTCGGTCAGCATGGAATAGGGCAAAACACCCTCCATCATCAGTACCGCCGCTATGGTCAGGGCAATCAGGCCACCCCAGGCAATGGTAAAATAACGGGCCGACACATTGCCCTTGATCCACAACCAAATCGAGGTGGCCAACGCGGCGATACAGGAAAGCAAGGCAAACAGTTCATTGATGGTGACCATGAAATCCGTACCAAACAACAGCACAAATGCGCTGAACAGCCAGTACACGACAAAGAAGGTATTCAGGTGCAACACCCAACCACCCCAGCGCTTCAGTTGCAGGAAGTTGCGCATAAACAGCGCCGCCGCAAAGAAGCTCACATAAATTGAAAGGGCAAAGCCATTCACCCGGAACCACTGATTGTGGCCCCAAAACAAATGATCACCCACACCGGTAAGCCCACCTTCGTACAAGATGACCGAAAACGCGTAAACCGAATAGAACAGATAACTGTTGTCGCGAGTAAAAACATACAGGGACAGGTTATACAGCAGCATCGCCGCCAGTACGCCGAATGCCAGCCCGTACCACACATAGCGCTGCCATTGCGCCTCTGAGAAGGCATCCTCTTCCCATACATACATGGGCAGAAAAACGTTGAATCGCGATGCCACCCGCAGATAAATGTGCTTTGTTTCACCGGCCTGCAAAGCAAAGGGGAACACCCAACTGGTATTGTTGTTACTGGATGCCGATTTCGGATTCAGCAGACCGGCTTCCAGTTTGATCATCGCACCGGTATGTGAATCCTGGCTGTAAAACTCCACCAGTTTGAGATTGATCCAGCGAATTTCCAATAAGCGTGTGATAGCGTGGGCAGAATCATTGGCCACCTCAAAACGGAACCACACAGGATAATCGTGCTTACCTACGTTAATCGATGAACGGCCAATGCTGTGCCATCCTGATTCCGGCAAACCCAGTGGTGAGGCAATTGGATCCTGCTTTGACTCGGGCCAGAAACGCACCATATCCGGCACCAGGCGCACCTGCTCTTGATCCGCCAGCTGCACTAAAGGCAAGGATTCCGACGCATAACCGACCCTGCACATCTGCAGCGCCAGCAACAGGAGACACCCCAATCTGAAAATCATACCACGTTATCACTAATCAGCTACTCAATCTGATTTGAAGTATAGTGTGAAACCAAGGTTCCAATAACCCTCTGTGTTTCGATTTTGTAATCGGCTCCTGCCGTCGCGCTAGAATTTTGTCAAAACTAAAAAGATATGGGAAAGTACACAGATCAACGACAGAATCGGGAACACTTTTCTCCCAGCCACAGCGAATTCCAAACCACAGCGAATTCCAAACCAAAGTAATTTAACGGGCAACTATGACTCACTCTTCTGAATTGCACTACAGTATTACCCCCATCGATCCCTATGCCCACCTGTTTGAAGTGCAGCTGACCATTCCGTTTCCTCTGTCGGCAGGGCAACAGATTCGCTTACCGAGCTGGATACCCGGCAGCTATATGATTCGGGATTTTGCCAAAAACATTGTCGCCATTCACGGTCAATGCGGGGGGCAACCCATTTCACTGACCAAGGTGGACAAACAAACCTGGAGCCTGCCGGCGTGCGCAGACCCGGTGACGCTCACCTATCAGGTGTACGCATGGGACCTGTCGGTACGTTCTGCACACCTGGATCAGAATCACGCCTACTTCAATGGTACCAGCGTGTTTGTAGAGCTGGTTGGCCATGATCAGTTACCCTGCCTGGTGGATATCCATAACGCGACCATCTCCGAAGCCGCCCACTGGAAAGTGGGCACATCGCTTGCGACTGCCGGTGCCGAGCCCTATGGCTTTGGCCGCTACCGTGCGGAAAACTATGCTGAGCTGATTGACCACCCGGTGGAAATCGCCGATTTCAGCCTGGTCAGTTTCGACGCCTGCGGAGTGCCCCATGATTTCGTTCTGACGGGCCTGCATAACGCCGACCTTGAGCGGCTGGCCCAGGATCTGAAGCTCATCTGTGAATACCAGATTAATTTGTTCGGTGAACCGGCGCCCTTTGACCGCTATGTATTTATTACCTGGGCGGTGGGCAATGGCTACGGTGGCCTGGAGCATCGCGCCTCCACCAGCCTGATCTGTAACCGGGATGACCTGCCCTGTGTAAACGAGCGCGGTAAGGTCAGTGATGGCTACAAAACCCTGCTTGGCCTGTGCAGTCATGAATATTTTCATAGCTGGAATGTAAAACGCATTCAACCCGACATCCCCTATGATCTCAGCCGTGAAAACCATACCCCTCTGCTGTGGGCCTTTGAAGGCATCACCTCCTATTATGATGACCTGACATTAGTGCGCACGGGATTGATTTCGCCGCAGGAGTATCTTGAGCTGGTGGGCAAAGCCATCACCCGCGTACTGCGCAACCCCGGACGTTTTCAACAGTCCACCGCAGCTTCCAGTTTTGATACCTGGACCAAGTTTTACCAGCAGGGCGAAAATGCCGCTAACGCCATCGTCAGCTACTACACCAAAGGCGCTCTGATTGCATTGGGTCTGGATCTGACGTTACGCCGACTCAGTAACAGCCAGGTTACACTGGACCAGCTCATGCAGACACTGTGGGTTGAGCACGGTAAAACCGGCAAACCCGTGGCTGAGTTTGATATTCAAAAACACTGTCGGCAATTACTGGAAAGCCAGGGCAGTGATGCCGTGCAACAACTGGACGACTATTTAACATCAGCCATTTACGGCACCGGGGATCTGCCCTTTGCCGAGCTGCTGGCACCCCTGGGTGTTTCCTTTCATACCCGGGCGGCAACCTCGGCCACCGACAGTGGCGGCAAGCCCGCGGCCGGGGCAGGTGATGGAATCCGCCTGGACCTGGGCATCAGCACCACGGCGGATAGTACCGGTGCCAAAGTCATGCGGGTGTTACACGGCAGCAGCGCTCACCGTGCCGGTGTATCCGCCGGCGACACCCTCATCGCCATCAATCGAATCAAAGTGGATAACAGTAATCTGGAGACATTGCTTGGCCGCTATCAGGCCGGTGACCAGGTGGATGTTACCGCCTTTCGCCGCGATGAGTTGATGCAGTTCAAGGTCACGCTGGAAGCCGGCAGCGACGATACTGCCTACCTGCAGATTGAAGATGAAGGTAAGCTTGCCGGCTGGCTCAACTGAAAGATCAGGCTCACTGGGCCTGCGCGGTGTCGGCAGGCACCAGCAATTGCGGGTCCAGACGCTCCTGGTACCAGTTCAAACGCCAGCACAGGTGGGGGCCGGTGGCACGGCCGGTGGCGCCCACCAGGCCGATGACTTGCCCCTGCTTGACGGGCTCACCTTCTGCCACCAGCAGCTTGCTCATGTGCAGATAACTGGTGCTGATGCCGTGGCCGTGATCAATCACCATGGTACCCCCGGAAAAGAACATGTCCCGGTGCGCTAAAGTCACCAAGCCGTCCGCCGGGGCCAGAATCTCCGTTCCCCGGGCGGCGGCGATATCCACGCCAAAGTGGGGGCGGCGCGGCTCACCATTGTAGATGCGTTGGCTGCCATACACCCCGGTAATGGGCCCCTGCACCGGCCACGTGAACGTCTGCAAGAAGCCCCGCAGATCCGTATCGCTGTCCCGCGCCCTTTTCACCTGACCGGCCTCGAACCGTATGCGTTGCAGGTGCTCGGGATCCGGATTCACGGTGCGCCCGGGCACGCCTTCAATACGTTGCAGATTATATTCCCGCTTCTTGAGGGTGAACGGCAATGTCTGCTTGCTGCCATCGGCCAGCACCACCTGTAAAGACTGCCGCAGCGGCTCATCACGCCCAAACCCCAGCACAAACTCACCGGATTCCGTCAATGTCAACGCACGGCCATCGTAGTGCACTTGTGCGCCCTTGGGGGCCTGACCGATAACCATCCCACCCTGCTGCAGATCACCCCGCAACTGCAACGCATCCAGGCTCAAGTCTGCCGCCCAGGTGATGCCAGCAAGCCAACCGCACACTATAACAAGGCTTTGCGCAATACGATGACCTAACCGCTGTCTCAAGGTGTTTCTCCAGTCTGTGCAGGTTGTGCCTGCGCCCATTCCCGCTGCCACGCCCGCAAGCGCTGCAGGACGTCATCCGACAGATAGCCGTCCGCCACCCAGCCCTGTTCTTTCTGTAATTTACGCAACGCCCGTTTGGTGCGGGTACCGAAAATCCCGTCGGCGGGCCCGGCATCGTAGCCGGCGGTGTTCAGTGTCTGTTGTACCCATTGGACCGTTTCAATGCTGAGCCGTTCACCCTCCGGTGGCGCGACTTTCAATTCGCCCCCACCGTTAATACGATCCGCCAGATGGCCCACTGCCAGTGCATAGAACTCGGAGCGGTTCCAGCCCATGATCACCTCAAAGTTTTCATAAACGACGAATGCGGGGCCATTATGCCCGCTGGGAACAATCACCGAGGCTGCCAGATCCAGGGCCGGCACCCGGTTGCCCGCCACATCACGCACACCAAGCTGACGCCACTGGGCAAGAGGTTTACGCACATCCCGCCCCGCCAGGGCATAGTCAAAATCATCAGGCAGGAGCACCTCCCGCCCCCAGCGCAGGTTGCGCTGCCAGCCCAACTGGTTAAGAAAGTGGGCGGCCGAGGTAAAGGCATCCGGTAAGCTGTTCCACAGATCGGCTTTGTCATCGCCATCGGCATCCACGGCAAAACGGCGATAGGCGCTGGGCATAAATTGCATATTACCCATGGCCCCGGCCCAGGACCCCAGCATCGTACCGTGATCGGCCACACCCGCTTCCACCAGACGCAGGGCTTCCAGCAGCTCCAGGGTAAAAAATTCACTGCGGCGGGGATCGCAGGCCAGGGTGGTCAGTGAATCCAGTACATTCATCTTGCCCAGATAGGCGCCGAAATTGGTTTCCAGACCCCAGAACGCCACCAGGTACTGGGGAGGAATACCGTATTGATGGGTCAGTTGCAGCAGCAGGTCATAATGTTGCTTGAGCAGTGTCCTGCCTTTCTGCACCCGGTGTTCATTGACCCGCTGCCCCAGGTAGTTGTGGAATGTTTCAGTAAACTCGGGCTGACGCCGATCCAACTCGATTACCCGCGCCACATACTGCACCGAGTCCATTTGACTGTTTACCACGGCCGGCGCGATCTGTTCCTGCAACGCCCGCGCTTTCAGCTTCTGCACACACTGATCAAACGCAGTCTGATCGATGGCCTGCGGATCTGCGCCCTGTTGCACAGGTGCTTCCGCCTGCGCTGCGCTGGTGGTGGCGGGCAGGGCCAGCACCCCACTTAACACCAGCAACGCGGACAATTTGTAATCACATGATTTCATTAGGGTAATTCCCATCAGCAGTGTGTACTGATGATGCTAACAAAGTTACCAATCGGCCAACAGCTCCCCAGCCGATAATTCTGTCTACACTGAAAAGAAACCCGACAATTCTCAGGAATCCCATTTCCATGCTGTTACGACTACTGGCAACAGTAGTAAGCCTGCTGTTATCCACTGCCGCCCACACCGGCACCCTGACACTGCAGGACGCCAACGAGCGAGTGCCGTTGATGGGCTGGACAGAGGTCTATGTGGATGACACCCGAAGCCAGACCGTACAGGATGTCAACGCCCATCGGGATTGGTTTCAACCCAGTGCGCTGGAGGCGATTAATTTCGGCTTTACGGAGGCTCGGGTGTGGCTGCGGTTCAGTATCCGCAACAACCTTCCGGTGGCACAGCAGCGGATTCTTTATCTGCGCCATTTTCTGTTCGACGAGGTGGTACTGCATACCGTAACCGACAACGGAATCCATAGCCAATACAGCGGCCGCGAGCATTTGGATCAGCATAATGCGAGCCCGTTACCCACACGGTTTTTTCACTTTCAGCTGGACATTCCACCCAACACCACCCGCGACTACTATCTGGCGCTCACCAGCGAAGATGCCCTCTCTTCCAGCCTCACCCTGGTCAGCCTGGAACAGTTCCAGCGCATCATGATCATCGACGCCGCCGCGGTGACGTTCTATTCAGCGCTGATTCTGACCAATCTGTTTTTCGCTGTTTTCATGCTGGTGAAACTGCGGGAGGTCGAACTGCTGTACTACGTGGGCTTTCTGGTGTTCCATCACCTGATCGCCATCATGATGCTGGAAGGCGTGCCCGCCAGCCTGCTGGGTTTTGATAATCTGTTCTGGAATAAAACCGGCTTTATCTTTCTGATCAACGTCGCCATTACCATGGCGGTGCTGTTCTCACGTTCGTTTCTCAAGCTGAAAGAAAAATACCCGGTGGATTACCTGATCTCCCGCGGCTTGCTGGTGCTGATGCTGGTGAGCTGCGTGCAAAGCCTGCTGCTACCCCATGTGATCGGCTCGGCATTGACAACGGTCTTTTGCATGATCGTCGGTGTGGGCATCATGGTCACCTGCGTTCGATGTGCGGCAAAACACGACCGGGTGGCCAAACTGTTTTTACTGTCCTGGACGGCGGGCGTGACCGGGGCCACCCTCTACGGATTGAAGCTGTGGAACATTCTGCCCATCAATGGCTTTACCAACCATGCCTGGCATATCGGTACGGTGGTTGAAGCCATTCTGTTTTCCTTCACCATTGCCGACCGGGTTACCACAGAACGCCGTATGCGCCTGCAGGCGCAAACCGAGCAGGTGGAGCAGGAACGGGCACTGCGCCAGGCTCAGGAACAACTGCTGCAGGTTGAAACCGCGGCCAAAATTGAACTGGAGCAGCAGGTGCAGGAGCGCACCAAAGACATCACTCAGATCATGGCCAAGCTGGAATTCCAGAATCAGCAACTGACGGAATTGTCCATCAACGACCCATTGACTCAGGTTCGTAACCGCCGCTTCTTCAACGATGCCTTCCCCGAGCTGTGGCAGGAAGCGCAACGGGCGGGTGGCTGGCTTAGTATCATCCTGCTGGACATTGATCATTTCAAAGCGGTGAACGATAACTACGGGCACCTGACCGGTGATCAGTGCCTGGTGACGTTAGCGGCCAATCTACGCCAGTGGGTGAGTCGGCCCAAAGACATTATCTGTCGTTATGGCGGTGAAGAATTCATTATTGTGTTGCACGCCACGGATCTGGCATCCGCCACCCAACTGGCACAGCGCTTGCGCCAAGCGGTAAGTGAGATTCAGATCCCGCTGGAAGATACCACCTTGCACATTACCGCCAGCCTGGGTGTGGCCGCCACCATTCCCCAACCCGGTGCCAATCCGGAGCAGCTGATCGCCATTTGCGACCATGCCCTGTACCAGGCCAAAAGCAACGGCCGCAATCAGGTCAGCGTTGCCGGCGCGCTTCAATCCAGGTCACTGTCCAGTAATCGCTGAGCCATCTCCCACACCACACTGCCGCCCACCTGATCCATGGGATCCAACTCCCGCAGCTTCTGCAGCACTGCAAGCGCCGCCTGGACATTGCCTTTGCGCAGCTGAACAAACCCGGTTGCCTTGAGGCTGTACAGATACAGGCGGGTGGCACCGGTTGCATTCAACCAGGTGGCGCCGGCCTGCAGGGAGCCCCAATCGGCGGGGAAACCCGCCAGCGCGGCACTGAGCGTCAAGACCTGCTCAATCCGCTGCAGGGATTCATCAAAGCGATTGGAATAGGCATACATTTTGTAGAGTGCCACCAGCACTTCCAATTGTTGCGGCATTAGACGATGGGCTTCCAACAGCAGGTTTTCCGTGCGCTGCCAGTCTGCACAAACATCCAGAGGCTCACGCAGTAGTTTCTGCAACCGGATATCCACCACAGCGCCTTCCGGCAGGGGCATATCGTCAAACAGATCTTTAATCTGCATCATCCAACTCCTCAATCTGCCGCGTTAACGACGCAGGCATTGCGAACAAACCCTGTGCCCGAATGCGGGCCTTGAAGGCTTTCATCACCGGTCGGGAGAGCCTGGTTTCCGCCAGTACCCGTTGTTCGTAAACCCGGTCTTTATGGGCTTCAGTCAAACACGCCGACACCGTGCGGATGAATTCATGCAGATCATGCCCCATAAGCTCGCCCGGGCGCGTCCGCAGTTGCCGATACAGCGCCGCCATGACCTGCTTTTCCAACGGCTTCATCTTGCATTTTCCATCCAGAATCTTGAGCATCACGGTGATGGCGCAATCCACATCCGTGGCCGAAAAGCGCTGCCCGGATAGCCAGTGACCCACCCAGAGATCCAATGGCGTCCCGTCGCATTGTGATTCAAGCATGATTCATTCAACCACCAGGTTCCACTTGCTGACAGACACCTGAAGCAAAGCCCGCACCAACACTAGAGCGCTGTTTTTATTGGTTTTTTTTGAAAGAGAGAAGCACGATGTCGGCGCTAAACCGACACCGTGGAAAGAATTGTCAGATAGCCAACAGCTTAGGTGGCGGCCACACCCCAACGCGCCACCCGCTCGACGCTCTCCCGATAGGGGCGTAAGGATGCCAACAGCAACAGCACCGCCAGTGAGGTCGCCAGCAGGCTGATGATCAACAGTGAGTAACGCAGGGCCTGATCATCCTGAAACACGAAATCCGTTAACAGGGCCACCGCCGTGGGCCCCACCCCCAAGCCGATCAGGGTGATGACAAACAGGTACATGGCCGACGCCTGGCCCCGCATGGGGTTGGGCATGATCTCCTGAATGGCCGCCGGTGCCACCCCAAACGGCATCGCCAGGGCAAAACACCCCATGCCCACTGCGGCGATGGCCACCGGCAGGCTATCGACGGCATAGCCCATAAAGGTGGGCAAGGCGATCAGCGCCGCAATCAGCCCCACCCGCATGGGGGCATCCCGGTAACCCCGGGCCGTCAGCCAATCCGAGAGCCGGCCACCGACGATGATGCCCGATGATCCGAAAATACCGATCAGCAAACCATAGATGAACCCGACATCGGAGGGATCCAGGGCATGGGTGCGAATAAAGAACGCCGGCACCCAGGATGCCGCCCCGTACGCACTGAACGCCAGACAGGCAAAACTCAGGTTGTGCAACAGCACCGTTTTGCGGTTGAGCTTGATGTAGGCCATCACTTCCCCGAAGGAGACTTCATGCCCCACACCGGCACCCTGCCGCTGCGGCTCTTTCAGCAACAACAGCACCAGGCAGAACATGACACCCACCGCCCCCAGCAGCAGGAATATCAATTGCCAGGGCCGGATGGTGCCCACCACGGGCAGCACCATATCCCCCTGCGCCGAGGCGAAGTGAATCACCAGTCCGCCCAGCAGAAAGGCCAGCCCCGATCCCACGTATATACCCATGGAGTAGACACTGATGGCGGTGGCCCGCTGGTGGGGTGGAAAGCTGTCGGCTATGAGCGAGTAAGCGGCCGGGGAAAGGGCAGCCTCCCCCGCCCCCACACCGACGCGGGCAAAGAGAAAATGCCAATACTGCTTGGCCAGGCCACAGGCCGCCGTCATGGCGCTCCATACCAGCACTCCCGCGGCGATCAGGCCACGACGACTGGTACGGTCTGCCATACGCCCCAGCGGAATACCGCACAGGGTATAAAACAGGGCAAAGGAAAAGCCCATCAGCAGGCTCATCTGGGTATCGGATATCTCCAGATCGCGACGAATGGGGCCCACCAGCAAGTTCAAAATCTGGCGGTCGATGAAAGAAAGGACGTAGGCCATCATCAGTATGGCCACCGTAATCCAGGCTCGAGCCGTAGTGGGGTAAGCAACAGGGGCGTTCAAGGGCACAACCTCATGGTTATTATTCTGATAACCAACAGCGTGGTAGAGCAATGGTGGGTTGGCAACTTGGGATCGCCATACTTGCCAATAAATAACCTAAAACAACCACTTTTCCACGCTTTACTGCCCCGGGCCGCCACTATTGAACAGCAGGGTCCTGCATCATCAACAGCTCAGCGTGGACATCCAGATCCGGCCTTTTGCAATCGTAGCCATCGGGATAGATGACCTGAATGATCTGCGCGGTGCCCATGGACGCGCGCAGGATATCCAGCATGGCCGGCGCCTCATGCTGTGACATATGGGTGAGCTTGCGGCGCACACCGGAGACCGTGGTGTAGAAAAGATCCCCCCCTTTCGCCACCTGGATCGACTTGATCGGCTCGGGAAAGCATTTGACCGCAGCCCAGCCGGGCAGGGCAGTCAACAGCAGCATTGATAACACTAACAATCGGCCCATGGGTTCTCCTCAAACAGTACATTAAATTATGGCATCCAATGTGCTTACGCTATGGTTAGTAAATAAGTGCCTGACAAGGCTACTGGAAACAGCACAATAAAAAAGGACTCCTCCTCCACAATGAAACGGAATTACGATGGGGAACATCCCCCCATTATCCTCGACATTGAAGCCTCTGGCTTCGGCGCGGGCAGCTACCCCATTGAAGTGGGTTTTGCTGCAGACAAACACAACCGATACTGCAGCCTGATTCGCCCTTTTCCCAACTGGACGCATTGGAGCGAAACAGCGCAACAAATCCACGGTATCAGCCGCCGCGACCTGGAACAACGGGGCGGCGAACCAATGGAAGTGGCCCTGGAGCTGAATCGACGCCTTAACGGCAAACAAATTTACAGTGACGGCTGGGTGGTGGATCACCCCTGGCTGATGACCCTGTTTTTTGCCGTCAACATTGAACCCGCCTTCCAGCTCTCCCCCATTGAGCTGATCATGACGGAAAATCAGATGGAAATCTGGGACGACGTGCATCGGGAAGTCATCATCTGCAGTGAGCAGCAGCGACACCGGGCCAGTGTGGACGCCTGGGTGATCCAACAAACCTGGATTAAAAGCCATTACATGACGCAATGAGCCCACCCCATCCACACCTTGTTGCACTGATTTAATGCGAGCTCAGGAAAGAGGCCTTAGCTTGAGGCGATAAAGCGGCGAATATTATGGATAAATCGGCTATTCCAGCCCCTCTTGCGCGCCAATCATCCCCTTGGCACCGACCTTGCTTTAGCTTGTAAAGGAATTCAATTATTCGCCCCCGTGACAGACAGGGGCGCCCCTCTTGGCAGCCGACTCTGCTGTGCTTTGGGCTCGCACACACCGGGCCTGGGAACCCGGTGTGTGTTCGACCCACTATTCTGCTCTGTTTTAATTCAATTGATCTTTGCCTGCGCCTGTCCCCAAGTGTATGATTCTGCTCACAATCAATTCTGACTTCTGCTTCTGCCCGCGCCAGGAAGGATATGACTCAATCCAGCGACAGCTTCGATCAGGACCGCCTGCGACAGCAGGATCATGCCGCCTTTGAAGCTCTGGTGTGCAAATTGCACTCACCCATGCTGTCGGTGGCCCGCGCTATTGTGGGCGACAGCCTGGCGGAGGAAGTGGTACAGGAAGCCTGGGTATCCGCCTATCGCAACCTACCCCGATTCGAAGGACGCTCCTCCATCAAAACCTGGCTGTTTACCATCGTCAGCAATGAAGCCAAGACCCGTCTGCGCAAGGAAAAACGCATGGTGGCGTTGGAAGATATAACCCAGGATGGCAGTGTTGATTACCTGGGGGACGACCGTTTCCACCGCTTCGGCGGGCACTGGAAGCAACCGCCGCCGGACTGGCATCTGGATTCACCGGATCAACTGCTGGAAGAGCGCCACCTGCAGAAATGCATCGACCACACGGTATCCATTCTGCCCCCGCAGCAACGGGCGGTTTTTCTGCTGCGGGACATCGAGCAGGAGGCGTTAGCAGAAATCTGTAATATTCTGGATGTAACCGAGTCTTATGTGAGGGTACTGCTGCATCGTGCCCGTTTGAAGCTAATGCAAGTTATTGATCGTTATCAGGAAACAGGTGAATGCTAAATTGCCGGGACGTGGCTCACGAAGCCAGCGACTACATCGATGACAATCTGAGCTGGTGGCGCCGCCTGATGTTCCGCCTGCACCTGTTTATTTGTCACAACTGCCGGGTTTTCGTGTCGCATGTGCATACCACCCGCGAATTCATTCGCAAACGCGGCACCACCAATGCCTCCCCCGAGCAGGTGCAGAAAGTCATGTCTGCGGTGGAACGACAATCCGAACAAAAATGAGCGGCCTGCATGAGGGGGCTCAATCGCCATCGCTTTTACCCGGTGTCAGCGGCCGCCGGTTGGAGCGTTTGTCATCCCAACTGAGATCTTCCGGGTCATACCATTGAATGGCGTCCAGCACCTTGGCCTGTGTTGCCAGCGACAAAGTGGCCCACAACTCCTCGAACTCTTCCAGCCCCGACTGGCGGCGACTGGCCACCTTGCTACTCAGGCGTGACAGTATCCCGGGCAGGTTCAACGCTTCCCCCAGCTTACCCGGCACCGTATACATCTGCCCCAGGTACTTGCGCCGGTGGGTGCGCTGCTGCAGGACATCCTGTAATGCCTGCGCCGCCGCCAGCGCGGTTTCCTCATCAAACTCCAGTGGAATGGCCATACTCGCGTTACAGTCCGAAAATCGAACCTTAGAGCATAGCAAGACGTTGATTTGATCTCTACTGTGCTGCGTTCACAACAGGTTCATTTCCCGGGCTTTGGCCACCGCTTCAGTGCGGTTACCCACATTGAGTTTGGCGTAGACGTTTTTCAGGTGCCATTTGGCGGTGGTCAACGAAATATTGGCCCTCTGGGCCACATCCTTGTTGCGCAGGCCGGACTGCAGCAGCGTCAATACTTCTTTTTCTTTTTCCGTCAGCTGCTCCACCACAAAGCGATTCATTTGTTCCGCCGAATCCTCCTGCAATACATCACAGAACATCAAACGGTAGGATTCCGGCAACGGGTTGATGACATTACTGTTAACCGCTTTCATCAGCAGCATGGCGCTGCCGGGCGCCTCATCGAACAGGGTCCGGCTCAGACACACCAGCCCGCCGCATTTAACGCTCATTTTTACTTCCTGCAGGGCCTGCTCTTCATTGCCCTGATGCCAGTACACCAGCGCCCGATTCATACGGCTGACCACCGCCCGCGAAACACAGCCATGACGTTCGGCACTGCGTATCAGATGGCCACACAACGCCTCCGCCTGATCAAACTTTTTGGTCATGATCAAAAAGATAACGCGGGAGACCCCCAAGCGGTCCACGCCTTCATCATAACGGGCGTCACTGCCCCAATAACCTGCGCGCTGTTTCTGCTCCAACTGATATTCCTGTTGCACCCAGTTCATGGTTTCCAGATCGCCGTGGGAGCGTGCATAGAGCGTCCATTCCAGGCAAAGCTGTGTGTTGAAACGTTCATAATCACCATGCAGCAACACCCGGGCAAGATAATTGAGCAGGCGTTTCGCTTCACCGTCATTGCCGCGAATGAACGCCAAGCGGGCCAGGGCACAGTAGCTTGCGGTAATGACTTCCGTGGCGCAGGCACTGGAGAGCATGGGCACTACTTCGCGCAACAGTTTCTCGGCTTCATCCAGGCGATTTTGTTCGTAACGGATAATGGAAATGGGCGTCGCCAGATTGACCCACTCCAGGGTGTAGGGCCGATCACTGACCGAACGAAATGCTTCTTCTGCCACCTGCACCGCCGATGGCACATTACCCTGGGCGCGCTCAGCCAATATCAACACCAGGTCGGCAAAACTGCGCAAAAAGTTCTGCCCGGAAATCCGCAAAATATCACGGGCGCGGTAAGCCTCTGATACCGCCGTTTTAAAATCCGCGTTCAACAGGTAATAGTAAGCCCGCATAGGGCTGTAAAACAGCCGCACGTGGTGTTGTACATTCTGCTGGTTGGGCATGCGATAGATATCATTGCGCCGAAATTCCGTATCATTGTGAAACAGCTCCAGCACGTTGAGCAGGAAGGACACGGAATCATCGTTGGCATAACGCCCCTGCATCTCCCCACGCCGGTTCAATTCCTGCACCAGCTCAATGTAGTATTCGGCCTGATTGAAACGCCGATAAAAAATCAGCGCGGTAATCAGCGGATACACCAATTCACTCTGGTTGATGATCCGCTCTTCCGGCAGGCGATCAATCCACTCGATCAAGCGGGTGAATTCACCGGTTTTAATCCACTGATCACTGCAGCGCACAATGGCGCTTTCCAGTGCCTCGCCATCATCGATGTCCGCCAGCAATTCCAGTGCCTGCACACACTCCTTACGCTCCAGCAGTGTGGATGCGGCGCGCCGGGTCAGTGAATCGATCTCCTGCGGGTAATCAGCACGCAGGCGGTACAACAGAAATTCGCGAAAAATAGAGTGATAGCGATACACATCAGGCTGACCATCCACCGGATGCAGAAACACATGATTCTCCATCAAATAATCGATGCAACGCTGGGCGTTATCGATCTGCAGCACATCATTGCAGAGGGTGGCATCCAGGGTTTCAAGACAGGCGGTTTTGATCAGAAAGCGGCGGATATCATCCGGCTGCTGAGCCAGTACGGAGTCGGCAAAATACTGCAGCACCTCGGGGCTTTTACTCTCCTGCGCCATATGATCGGATTGGTCCGCGCCACCGCCCTTGAGTGACAGCGCCATCAGCTTGATACCGGCGATCCATCCTTCAGTCCAGTCCAGCAGGTCTTGCATGAACGCCTTATCGGCTGTCGCCAGCCCCACCGAGCGAAACCAGTTCTCCAACGCCTCCAGATCCCATTTCAGATCGTTGGCATCAATGCTGAGCAGGCTGTCTTCCAGTTTCAACCGGCTCAACTGCAACGGCGGATGGCTGCGGGATGCCACCACGAAATGAATATGGGGCGGCAAGGTAAAAATAACCTGCGACAGGGTACGATGAATATTATCATCCTGTATCAGCTGGTAGTCATCCAGCACCACAAACAAGGGTTCCCGCAAACGGGCCAGCCCCTGGGCCAGGGATTCCGTGACCGCTTCTACGGAAAACTCCACGCTGTCGTTTATCTGATTCAGGTAGTACGCATCGAATTGCGCACAGCTTTGCTTAATGGTTTTGATTAACGAGGAAAAGAACGGGGCAGGACTATGATGCCGGGGCTCCAGATTAAGTACGGCAAAGCGCGTGTTCTGGCGTCCGCTGCGCAACCATTGGCGCAACAGGGTGGATTTGCCGGAACCGGCCGGGGCCAGTAACACCGTTAAACGGTAATCCTCGGCACGATTCACCAGATCAATGAGTTGGGGGCGAAGCAAATTGTTGGACGACCGCTTCCCACTGGCCTCATTATCCCCTGGAGCACAGACATCGGACATAACCTACCTCAATAGCTTGCTTAACTTATTGTTATTTTGATGTTTTTTAGCTCTATTTCATGATATCCGAAATAGTGACCGGCCATTCCCCTTCCTAGGAAGGGCCATTTCTTTAGCCGTTTCAGCCAATCTAACACAGTCAGCGGGAAATTGAGCACAGTCGCCAACCCATAATAATAATGAGGAACACCACGATGAAAATGAATAGAGGACTGCTGGTGCTGATACCGGCAGTGGTTCTGCTGTCAGCCTGCGAGCAGGCAGGCGAGTTCCCGGATTCAGAGGGGCAATGCAGTTTTGATTCGCTACGGGAAAGTGAGCGGGCGGCGTCGGCCGCCAGTTTCGGTACCCCGGAGATCACCAGCATGGCGGTGAACGGCAGTGTGGTTTGGGATAAGGCCGCCCCCCCGGCAACACCACCCAGCCTGCAACCGGGCGACGTCGTTACCCTGAGCGGCACCAATCTGGGCAACGGGCCGGACACCGATTTCACTAAAATCATGATCGGTAACACCCGTGTGCTGGAAACTGATCTGGTGATGTATAAACAGAAACTGGATATCGCCGATCAGGTGAATTTTGAAGTGGACGACCTGCTGGACAGCTGGCCCAAAGACATCCTCAATTGGCAACCCAATCAGATTCAGTTCACCGTGCCCGGGCACGTCAGCAGCGGCCCGCTTACCGTACAAATCCAGAAACGCACCGGCTATAACGAATCCCTCACCGAGCCGGGTCAGCCTTATAATGTAATTGATGCCCAAACCAGCCGCATCACTGATGAAAACTTTGAGCATAAGTGCGATGTGGTGTCTGAACTCAGCGCATCCAAAGCCACCTCCCCCATTGCGGTCAGCATTGTCAATCCGGAGTTTCGTGAGCTGGTGCGCTACGGTGAGGAGATTTTCTGGTCTTACGATTACAACATCGGCCTGGCCCATGCCATCCGCAATCTGTCGTGGGATAAAATCTTCAATTACGAAACCATTGACCCCATTACCGGTGAAGTGGCCGACCCGGCCAAGCTGTTCGGGGCCTATCCCACCGTGAGCGGCGAGGTGCCCACCGCCGCCATCGAGGATGTCTATTTTGAACAATATCCCCAGCCCAGCCCGATCCCCGGCTTTCTGACGGTGGAACCTCAGCTCACCCGCGGCAATACCCGGGATTCAGGCTGGGTGGGTTACCGCTACGCCCAGAGCAGCCACCCCTATGTGGGACGTGGTTCCTGGATCGGCTTTAACTGCGCCTCCTGCCATGGCTACCGGATCAGCTACGACAAGGCACCGGGCACCACGGTGACCAAGGTCTTCCCCGGCCTGCCCAATCCGGAGTGGACGGTGAAGTGGTCTGTTCTGGGGGACCGCAATGCAGAAACCACCTCCACCTTTGACGGCATCGTCACCAGCGAGGAGGGCCCCAGTTGGGATCCCGGCGCGCAGAAGATCGATAAAAGCATGCTGCTGTACCACCTGCCCCAGGGTACCGGCGAGCACAATATGATTCGCGTCAACGGTGAAGGCAGCAGTACCGACAACGACTATCAGTTTTCGCCCCACACCATTCCCAATGTGACCAACTACATGTCCATTCGCCGCTCGCTGTCGCACACTGAATCTTACGTGGGCTTTGAAGGCTCCTATATTCACGCCGAAGAGCCCGATGGCGCCACCGGCAGCATGTACCGTTACCCGCTGCAGGCGCTCACCGCCTATATGACGGTGCTGGACCAGGACGATGCCGATCTGCGCAATGTGGGCCTGTATCGCTGGCTGCGATACAACGGCAAACTGGCCGCGCAAACCGGCAATGAGAACCTCAGCGAAGGGGAGTTTGTGCAGAACGGCTGGGCCGCCTATCCCGGTGTGGTGGCAGCGGTCAATCAGGGCAGCAGCAGCTTTGCCAGTGCCTGTGGCAGTTGCCACCAGGACAATCTGGGGGCCCACACCAACGAGAACATGCTGCCGCTGAACGAAGTGGGGCACTTCTTCGCGCCATCGGTGTATCAACAGAAAACCCAGAGTGTGCGTGTCGGCTTTCTGCGCAATATGTATTGGGTGCAGCACCGCGGCCTGCTGACCGACGGTCACATCCGAAATCTGGAAGATCTGCTGCACCCGGACCGCTGTAACAGCGGCACCGAACTCTATAACCAGTATTACACCCTGCACCCACCGGTGGTACCGGCATTGGGTGGGCCGGACTTCCCCGAACCCTACCCCGCCATCAACCGTAAAGGGGATGTATTCCGGGTACCAAAATCCCAATCCACCGCTGCCGGGGATACCGCCGCACAACGCAATACGTTTATCGAGCGGCACAAGTATTTCGTGGAGGTGCCCTGGGACACTGAACACTACTACTGGGATTACCAGACGTTCCGCGCCCAGTACGGCCCGGATGAACTGGGCACCCCCGCGCCCATCGGCATGCCTGCAGCACCGCACCCATGGTGTGCAAATTCAGCAAGTGAAGTGAGCAACATGGTGCAATATATACTCACCCTGTAATGCATCCCGACTCAGAAAGGGGCCTGCGGGCCCCTTTTTTCGTGCACCGGGCGCACTGAATCACCCTTTTCCCTCTGTGGCATTGTTGTTGCTTTGCTCCAGATCAGTTCATAGGGGCTGGTGGGGCAGTCCCATTGGTTTACACTAAACGACACACTCACGGCGAGTGCAACGAGGAGATAGAGGATGAGCACACTGTACGAGAAAATCGGTGGGGAGCCCGCAGTTGATGCGGCAGTAGACCTGTTTTACAAAAAAGTATTGGCGGACGAACGCATCAAGCACTTTTTTGAAGGTGTGGATATGGCCAAACAGCACCGCATGCAGAAGGGGTTTCTGACCTTTGCCTTTGGTGGCCCCAACAACTACAACGGCAAGAATATGGCCGCCGCCCACCGCAAGCTGGTGGAAGAAAAAGGCCTGGACGACAGCCATTTTGACGCGGTAGTGGAAGACCTGGGGGCAACCCTGGTGGAGTTGGGCGTACCCGACGACCTGATCACTGAAGCCGCCGGAATTGCCGAGAGCGTTCGCGACGCCGTTTTGGGGCGCGGATAAGCCTATAGAGCCTGCAGCGCGAGCCTCCGTGGCTCGCCCTACCCTTCTGAAAAAACCTCCACATTACCTATATTTAGAATCCCTGCCCAGCTTACTTTATAGCGCCCATACCTTTGTACGGTGATGATTTGAGGGAAATTCGGTTTAATGATGGCATCGTAATCATAAGTGCGGGTGTATTCATTCTGCCCCAAGCTGTTAAGTCCCTGTGACTACTATCGCTTACGCTGGACCAAAACGATAACAACGACAAAAACCAAGCCCCATTTATAAAGGTATAAAAATATGATGCGCTATAAAACGGTTGCTGCCATGCTTCTACCCTCCATTTTGCTGATCGGCTGCGGCGGGGAACAAACTCCGGAAACCCGACGCGCCACGTCAAACAGCGCAGATCTGACAGGCTTGTGGCGCTTGAATTTTGAAACCAGCCAATCCGGCCTCAATGCCGATGCCGGCATTACTTACACTCTGGTGGACAACGGCAATGAGCTGAACATGGTAGCCTGCGCCGGCCGCCAAACGGCAACCCTGGCCCGTGATGGCAACACCGTAAGCGGCATGCCGGTGGGTGAAGGCACCATCACCAGCAACGACCGCATGACCGCCAGCGGCGGCCTGGGTGACAGCGAAGCCACCAAAATGACCACCAATCCGGCTTTTGATATGGGATCATTGGCCATGAGCGGTGGCGACCTGGGCAGCATCTCCAGCGCCAACCTCTGCGTACAATCTGACTATGCCAACATCCTGGGCCAGGCCACCCAGGAGCGCTACTCCGCCACCATTCTGCTGAACGGCCAGCCGCTGACCTTTGAGATCAGCCGCATGGGCAGCATCGGTAAGGGCACCTATGACGTGAATCGTGATATGTCAGAAGGCGGCATTCAGGTATTCCTGAAATCCGAAGCCCTCAAGCCCAGAGTGAACCGCTCCGAGCTGAACCTGCGTAACGGTTCACTGACCATCACTGAAGACTCCCTGGTCTGGGTCAAAGGCAACTTCAGCGCCGATATGCCCAATGGTCAAACCGTTGCCGGCAACTTTGAATTTGAAAAGCCCTGATCCGAAGCGCGCACTGAAATCCCGGCCAGCGTAAAGCGCGGCCGGGATTTTTTTTGCCTGTGATTCAGCCTTCTGTACAGCCTGCGGGCTTGCGTACCCGCTTTTGTGAGGCCGGGCCAGTGCGGCCCCGGACCGCAGCGGGCGCGGCAGCAGCTCACCCCCACAGTTGGGACAGCTGCCATGCAGGCGCTGATTGGCGCAAGCAGTACAGAACGTACATTCAAAGGAACAGATCCAGGCACCGGGTTGATCCGGCTTCAGATCTTCATCACAGCATTCACAATTGGGTCGAAGCTCCAGCATCCACACGCCCTCCCGGTCATCACAACTGAACACTAACCCGCTCCCGGCAGCGGCGCAACTGTACAACTACCGCCATAAAAAAAGCCCCGCACAGGCGGGGCTTCAGTTGGCGACGAGGCTCGGAGATCAGCGACGCACGCGGTACTCTTCCAGGAACCATTCGTTCTCTTCATCCCAGGGGAAGAAGGGGTTGCCTACGTTGGCCAGGTCATCCGTGAACTCAGGGAAGTGACGCAGCAACACGGTTCGGAAGTTATTGTCATCGATCCAATCCAGACCCGCAGCAGAATAGACTTCAGGGGTGTATGACTCGGTGAAGAAGCGATCCGCCAGCAGGCGTCGCGATGCCATGGCAATGAAGATCTGGAATGAAGTTTCACCAAAACCATAGCCCGGTGGACGATAGCCTTCCGCGTAGGAGCCGATCATCACGTCAATGGCCTCAATATCATCGTTGTACAGCTCACGCAGCTTCTCGGCCATGGCCGTATCCGGTGTGATATCGGTGAAATCGGTGATGGGGTTCAAACCGATCTGGCGACGGAATTCGTTGTAGCGGGGAATGCCGCGCTCACGATCACGCAGGATATCCACCGCACCCAGATCCGTCATGGCCACACCAGGCTCTGCCGGGAAGTTCTGCAGGAAAGTGGGGAAGTTATTCAATTCAAGCAAACCCGGATGAGTATGGCCGAACGAATAGAACAGGTTGGCCATACCGTGATTGCTGGTCAACTGAGAAGCCCCTTGCAGCGCATGCTCCTGCAATGGGCTCACTTCCCGTACGCTGTCATTGTTATGATCACGTACTTCGATATAGTCACGCAGCAAGGGGTGCATACGATATACGGCAGTGAATTCCTCGGTCAGGCTGAAAGGCACCCCTTCCAGTTGGGTGGGGCCACCAATAATACCGTCCGTTGCCGCTTCACCCAGTTTCGGGAACCAGTACGGCATGAAACCGCGCCAGTTGGCAAACATGGCTTCGCGCAGGGTAAAGTTTTTCAGGATCGCAGGGGTCCAATCCACAGTGTGGACTTTGGCCATCAGGGCCGCGTTGATCAAACGTGCGGTCTGGAACAGACGCTCATCGGACCAAGCGGGATAATTCTGCTTCAACATATCGGCAATGGCGTTATGCTCTTTCACCCACAGGGTGTGCATCATCTCCAGGCCTACCCACCAATTGCGGTTAAAGCCGGTTTCCGGCAAGCCATCGTCACCCATGGGCAACAGGCCGTTTTCCAGCCGCATTTTACCATCCACCATCGTCCGCAGGCTCAACACCTTGGCCTCAGAGGAACCGTAAATCTGGGAACCGTCCCACCAGGCGGTGTTTTCATTAATGAACGTTGGAGCGCGACCGTCGGTTGGGTTTTTGGTGGGATCTGCAGGTGTGCGACCCACCGGCATGGTACCGTCCCCACTGTTGTGGGAATCACCCGGGGCAACCGGCACATTAATCTGATCACTGTGATCACGCAGGCCGTGCTCGAACCAGTCATGAATCATGAACTGGATCCAGTTCGCAGCCAGGTAGTTGAGGAAAGGCACTTCCTTGACACCGCTCTCCCGCGTCAGCAGTTCCTGACTCAGGGTACGGGGATTGGGGGTCAACAGGGTGGCTTCGTCGGGGAACGAAATGTCCGGATTGATATTACGCCCCATGCGCACACCCGCCATCCCCATGGCCGGTAAATCCAGATCATTACAGCGGCCGTCATAGGAGCGGTAGATCAAATCATCGGGCCCGCACTCCACAACCGGCCATTCACCTTCCGCATAGGTATCGAACAGGTTGTTTTCAAACAGTTCGCACCGTATTTGGCTAAGCGTAAGCAATCCAATCAGCGGTCCGAAGATCCACCATTTCATATATACGTTCATAGTCGCTCCAAGTCGTTTTTATAATTATCAATCGATAACAACTGAAAGATACGGTCGCGTACCCTCATGATTGAAAGCATATCCAGTTTGTTCAAGTCAGACGCCGTACATAGGTATGGGAGGGAGGGGTGGAAGGGGCGTTGCCCATCACAACTTGTGTAACTCAAATGAATTAATCGTTCAATTAAATCACCTGAGTAATGTTACGCTTCAGTAAGGCTTTGCAACCAATTGCTATGGTTTGTGGCGTATTTGAATTTTATACATGAGCGTACAGGTTTTTGGGCCTTATTTACGATATAAGTTAATTCCGGCCAAATAGTTGCCTTATCAAAGACCATACCGCGAGCACTGATAAAGAAGAAAACCGGTTTGATAAGATAACACCCTCCCTTAGCATGGGTGTTGATCCAAGGAAGTCATTGCTAGTGCACAAACACCAGGGCTAGAATTCAGGCACAACATCGCATTCACTTTTGACCGACGACCAGAGTAGTGCCCAAAGATCGAGCGATGAAAGCAACAAATAACAAGACCGTGGCAGCGGCGACCGATTTGCAATGTACACTACCCCGCAGTCGGCTCACAGACAGAATTTTGCGTACCCACCTCAACACGGTGTGGATCGGTGCTCCCCGGGGTTTGGGCAAAACCATCCTGTTGCGCCAATTGACCCAGTTGCTCCTGCTTACCATATCCCCACGCCGGGTTCTGGCCATCGATATCGATCAACACAAAGCTCTCGGCAGTCTGTTACAGCACCTGCGCCACGCCTTGCCCGAAGCCACCGGCACAACACCCTCCTCATTGACGGAATTGCTACAGGCGTTGCTCGGCAAGCCTGCCAGGCGAGATACGCTACACCTGCTGATCGATGGCCTGGACACGCGCCAGCATGGCTCCCTGATCCACTATCTGATCGAAAGCAGCAAAGCATTCCCCGGCCAGATTCGGCTTTACCTGGCCGTCGACGATTTCGTGCCATTGCTTAATCACCGTTTATTCAATGACACCCGGATGTTGCATCTTGCCATGGATGATCTACGTATGACGGAAGCAGAAATTCAGTCCCTGCTGGCTTTATACGGGGGCGCCCCCAACGATCATGATGCGCGCAGATTATTGCAGTTAACCGATGGCATACCGGCCGCCCTCACCCAACTGTTGAGCAATGCTCCGGTATCCGGTACACCACGCCATCAGCTGTTATGCAATTGGATCGAACACAACCTGGTCAGTTACCTGGAACCCATGGAAGTGCTGCGCCTGGCCAGCCTGTCAATTCTGCGGGAATTCAATCTGCAGCAGGCCACCCGGCTGCTGGGCGTGCCGGGTGCTGAAACCCGCCGTTGGTTGCAGCGTTACATCCCACTGCTGTTTGTACACGACACCGAACAGGATCGGTTCGTCTGGTCGCAACTGATACAACCCTTCTTTTTTCACTGCCTGTTGAATCAATACCGGGATTTACTGCCCAATATTCTGAAGCGCTCCGAACCCTGGCTGACGGATAGCCATTTCGATGAGCGCTGTCTTGGATACCTGATTCAATCCATCAAGAAAGCCTGGGCACAGGACATCATACTGTCCAAATGCCGCACCTGGTTTGAGCAACGCAACGCATCTTCGTTACTCCAACTGATGGAACACATCCCGGCGGACGACTGCCTGGCGCAAACCGAGCTGGCCCTGTATTACTGCTGGGCGCTGATTCTGCAGCGACGCATCAAAGAAGCGAACCGCTGGATCCAACTGATCGAGCAATACGATACCCCCGCAATTGAGTTGCAGGATAACCTGCTGGTGTTGCGCACCCTGACTCAGATTTTTGATTATCCACGCCCACCTTGTCATCAAAGCGCGACGCTGCTGGAGCAGTGCCTGGACAAACACAGCCTGTTCCAAGGGGAAGTTCTGAGCTTTTATGCCAATATGTTGCATGCAGTGGGCGCATCCGGGGTATCAAAAGAAGCTTTGCTGAAAGCCATCCGCTTCCATCAGTCCAATCACAATCTGAGCCACTTGAGCCATGCCCGCATGCTGTACTGGCGTTTTGAGTTCAACGAAGGTGAAACCGGTACCGTGCTGGAGGCCGCGCAACTTTACCTGCAGGAACTGAAACAAAACAAATGCCAATCTGAATCAGGTGATGACATGCTCGCCGTTGACCTGGCCATCGCCATGGTGCAAAGCGGCATCGCTGACTTCCTGCATGAACGCAACCACATGCCAGAAGCGAAAACGCTGTACCTGGAATCCATACCGGTGTTGACTCAATCGGAATGGACTTACACCAGTGTGGTGGCGCAGGTGGGCCTGACCCGACTGCTGATCAATAGCGGCGATCACGAAGCGGCCAACCGGGAAATGGAGACGATCAAAAAGCGGGTCGTCAACCGGGAAAATACCGGCCTCAACGCCATTCTGTGTTTTGAGACCATGCGTATTCTGCGCTCCCAGGGTAAATCCGTGTTGCCGGCAGCAACCCAATATGAGATGGACCTTAATAATCTGACCATCGAATCGCTGTTTGAAGATCAACTGGACAAAGAACGTTTATTCTGGATCAAGTGTTACATCATGGTGTTGCTGGAACAAAAGAATTTCACCAGCGCGTTGATCTACGCCGTCAAAGGCCTGATCAAAAGTCTGCACCTGCGCGATAACCGCTGCCGCACGCAATTTGCCAACATCAAGGCGTTATGTGAATACGAGCTGGGGCAAAAACAGGACGCCATCAAAAGCATCAACGAAGCCATGCAACTGGCACAGAAATACGGTTTTTTACAAACCATGCTGAGGGATGATTTTGGCTGGGGCAAAGTATGGTTGGAGGTGGACCAGAAACGGGCTTTCGATGCCCTCCTGGTTCCCAGCTTTATCAGCGAGATTCGCACTCAATTACAGGCGGGTACGGCAGATAACCATACTGCTGCCGGGCAACACCCGCTTGATGTCAGCCGTTCCGCCAAACTGGAAAGCTGCCGCCAGCTGGGATTAACAGAAAAAGAATACGAGATACTGAAGTTGTTGGCCGAAGGGCTGTGCAACAAGAAAATCGCCAGCCGCTCTCAGATTGCGCTGACCACCGTCAAATGGCATTTACAAAACATCTTTGGAAAACTTCAGGCGCGCAATCGGACTGAAGCCGTGGTGAAAGCGCAGGAACATTCCCTCATCGGACATTAGCAGGCAAAAAAAAGCCACCTGACGGTGGCTTTCCTGACTCAGTTCAGCTTGCGTCCCGATGCAGTGTCTCGTACTCAAAATCACCACGCAGCTGTTCTGCAATTTTAATGACGTCCTCGTCACCCATTCTGCGCAGCACTTCCATCTGCTCGTCAAACGCATCCCAATCCTGGGATTTGGCGTACACCTGCATTAACCGCAGACGCAGATCCTTACGGCCCGGCCGCTTGGCAATCTCAGCATGAATAACAGCCAGGGCTTTCTGATACTGCTTGTACAGAATGTAAAGGTCGATCATCTGATCAACATCGTCTTTACTGGCTTCTTCCTCTTCTTTTTCTTTGCGCACCTGCATCAAAGCGGCTTCCTGATGGGCAGCCTTTTCCTTGATCTGATGAATGGCCTTTTGTACCTGGTCCGGTGCATCCGCTTTGCTGCGGTCACGTTTGGTACCAAACACCAACTCATACAGGTCTTCATCACGGATTGCTTCCGTGCGTTTGATTTCATCAACCTTACGCGCTCTTAGCCCCATCATCGCCAGCAGCAGGCCAAGCGGCAGCATGGCCAGCAGGTACCAGAATCCAGCACCGGATTTCTCGATAAGGGTGTTCGGGTCATTGCTGCCTGCACCAATCAGATCCTGAGCCACAGCACCCCGTGACGGGGTTTCCGGCAACGGCGCCGACTGCGCAGGTGGCTTGGTTTGTTGCAATGCAGAGGTTTGCGACGCAACCTGCTGCAGGGTCGGTGGTGGTGGCTCCGGCGCCAGTGTCTCAGCTTGCGCTTCTGCCTTGATTTCCTCGCTCAACTCCTGCGCCAGGGCAATGGTCGCGTTCATCGCAACACGCTGTTCCTGCATTCTTAGCATTTCCGCCTGCACCTTCTGCTGAAACGCCACCAGCTCTGCCCGCTCGGCCTGCAATTGCGCTAACTGCGCTTTCAGTTGATCCACTTCACTGATCTGTTGTTCAGTACCGGCAGCGCTCACGGGCACCACCACAGTGGCGGAGGGTTTGGTGTCTGCTGCGAAGGTAACCTCAGATTGGCGCTGCTGGTAACCAGTACTGGCCAATTGATCCAGTCGCGGTGATGCAGGCGCTTGCACCAGCCCCTGGGCCGGCACGGATAAGGTGGCACCTAATTTGAGCAGGCTTCTGTCGCCACGGACAAAAGCCTGCGGATTGTGTTGGTACAACACATCCATTGTTTGCTGAATGGAGAGGCCGGTGGCAGCGCGGAATTTCCCTGCCACTTTCCACAGGGAATCCCCGGCCTGAACCACATAACTGCCGTCCAGGGCGATGTCCGGTACAACAGACTTGGATGTATCGGGCTTGGCTACAACGGGCTTGGGTTCAACCGGCGCCGGCCTGATCACCGCCTGCGCCACAACGGGGCTGAACTGCGCCTGCGGATTGCGCCAGCGCGAGGCGTAACCCGGGGGGTCCAATAACAGGTTGTAGCGACGATAGGTGGTACCTGAAGGCCAACTGAGCTCCACCACAATGTCCAGAAAAGGCTCCACGATACGTTTGGAGGTGCGCACCAGCACGGCCTTATGACCCTGGGCAGTGGTCACCACATCAAACTGGATGCTGCCGTGGCTGTCTTCATAGCGGGCATCAAAACGTTGATACACCTCCATCTGCGCCAGGTTGACACGAATATCCGCCACCCCCAAATCCCCAGGGGACAACAACTGAATCTGTGCTTCCAAAGGTGAACCCAAATAAGACTGGACGTCGATATTCCCCAAGCCCATTCCATTTGCGATACCAGCGTGCAGGGCAGCGCTGGCCAATAACATCGACCGATACTTCATGGCTAATCTCGAATGCTCTCTGAAATTCCCTGCTTAAACTGTAGACCATTTCACAGAAATTTTGATTAACCCGTATACACAAGACATACGAAATATCGCAAAGACTTTCATTTGGCGCCAAATGACCGAATCTGGGTAATTAATTTCCCGTGCTATATTTCGCTAAGGCATAACGGGGAGGTGTGACGTGGAAACCTGGTGCGAAGGGGTCTATTTTGAACCCGGACCAAACAAACCTAATTTGGCTGGAATCATTCTCAGTTGTGGTATTCACGGTGATGAAACCGGCCCCATCCATCTGTTGCAACGCCTGCACAACGAATTACAGTTGGCGGCGCTAGCCCCTTCGCGACCGCTGTTGCTGATTTTCGGCAACCCTGACGCCATCCGGCACCAACAGCGTTATGTGGACAGTAATCTGAACCGCCTGTTCACCCGCACCCCATCCCCCCAGTCGCTGGCCGGGGAAAGCCGTGAGGCAGCACGGGCCCGCCAACTGATGCAGGTCTGTCAGCGTTTTCAGCAGCAGGTACCGCAGGTGGATTTGCATCTGGATCTGCACAGCACCATCAAGCGTTCCTGTATTGAGCGTTTTGCCCTGACCCCGGTACACAGCGGCCACTACAGTGACCGCTGGCTTGGGCAGCTGTGGCAGGCAGGCTTCGGCGGCTTGGTGCACCAAACCCGGCGCGCCAATACTTTCTCCCAGTTTTCGTTGGATGTGCTGGGGGCGGATAGCTTTACCTTGGAGTGCGGCAGCCTGCAGCAGTCTGACGAACCCCACGACCAGCGCTTGTGGCACTGGCTGGTTAACCTGGTGGGTTCCGAAGTGGCCTGGCACACACAGGAGCCCGGCGGCCGTCAGCAACCAGCGCTGCGGCAATTTACCGTGGCCGAGGAAATTATCCGGGCTTCCGATCAGTTCCGTTTTTTAGTGGATGAAGGCTTACCGAACTTTAGCCAGCACCCCCCGGGTACGGCGATTTATCAGGAGGCCCGGGGCACCTTTACCATTGACGAGGAACGCTTCAGCCTGTTCCTGAACAGTCGGGTTGAAACCGGTCAGCGTGCGGGATTACTGCTAAAACACCTACAATGACGCATCCAACAGCGCCAGGGGCAAATCCAGTAACCGATAGAGGTTACGTGTGGTTTCCATCACCTGGCGGGTAAACTGCCAATCGGCCAATTGCTCCAGTGTCAGGCGCTCGGGATACTCCTTCTGCACCAACGCCACCAACTGCTCGTGCAGTTCATCATCCAGGATCAGCCTGCCTTTTAACGCCCGTAACGCTGCCTTGTCCAGATTCACCCGCAGTCGCAGGCAAGCAGGGCCGCCGCCGTTACGCATGCTTTGCTGCAAATCCACATAAGCAATCTCCTGCAGCGCCAGTTGTTGACGTAATTCCGTTTCCACATACCGCTTCACCGCTGCATCCTGTTCACACTCCACCGGCAGCAGTAACACCCGATGGGCGGCGCCCCCCAGAATCTGGCTGTTGAACAAATAGCTGGATACCGCCTGCTGCAGGCTGACGTCCGCCTCAGGCACCTGCACGATGGTGACCTGATCACCACTGCGCGAGCGCACCTCATCCAACACCTGCGGCTGATTCAAAAACGCCTGCTGGTGGCAGAGCAACAGTCCATCATCGGACAGGGCAATCACATCGTTGTGAAATACTCCGGCGTCAATGGCCTCGGGATTCTGTTTCACCAGCATGACCTGCTGCTCGGCAAGCCCCCCTAAACGGGCGATGGCGGCGCTGGCTTCGCGGGTTTGCCGGGATGGATAGCGGCTGGGTGTCCGTCCGCCATTGGCATCATTACCGTAGACAAACACATGCAATGCCGCCTGCCGGGGCAACGCAATACGCATGTGGTTGGCGGCCCCTTCATCGGCGTAGGCCGCCACTGCCGGCAAGGGTGCAGTCACCTGAAAGTAATTTCGGTCAGCGAACACATAGCGCAACAGGGATGTGGTGGCAGCCGCCTCAATGCTGCGGTGAAAATGACTGAGCAGGTTGGCGGGCACCAATACCGTACGTTGCGATTCGTTATCACAAGCCGGTATCACCGTGGCGGCATTGGCCACCCACATGGCCGAAGCGGAACTGCACATGCTCAACAGATGGGGTGACTGCTGCCACACCTGGGTCAGGATGGCCTGCAGGGAACCCTGAAATCCCAACTGGCGCAGCACCGAAAAATTCGGCCGCAATTGCGGCGGCAACACGCCCTGGATAAAGCCACGATCCATCAACCAGCGCATTTTTTCCAACCCCTGCAACGCCGCCTGACGGGGATTGGATACTGCACCCTGGTGGCCTATGGAGGCCAGATTGCCAAATGCCAATCCTGCATAGTGATGAGTGGGGCCAACCAAGCCATCAAAATTCACCTCACAGGACATGTTGTATCCCCGGGGGCAGCGTCGCCGGCAACGCCACTTGATCCGCCCTGAGCGTTGCCACCGGATAGGCGCAGTAGTCCGCCGCATAATAGGCACTGGGTTGATGGTTGCCACTGGCGCCAATGCCGCCAAAAGGCGCCTCGCTGCTGGCACCGGTTAACGGTTTATTGGCATTGACAATACCGGCACGGCTGCGTTGGTAGAATGCATCAAAGTGGCTTGCCTGATCGGTAATGATACCCGCCGCCAGGCCAAAACGGGTGGCATTGGCCAGGCTGATGGCCTCATCCAGATCAGCGTAACGGTAGACCTGCAGCACGGGGCCGAACAGCTCCTCATCCACTGCCTGTTGTGCGTCGCTCATTGCCATCAACGCCGGGGTCATCAAGGTACCGCTCTCATTCAGAAACCTGGGTGGTAACAAGTACTGTCCACCGACGTTCTGCAACAACTGCAACCCATTCTGCAAATGCTTGACCGCATCCGGGTTGATCACCGCCGCCATAAACGGTTGCGGGTCCGCCAGGCCCGGTGCCACCTGTAGCTGCTGGCAGGCGGTGACCAGTTTTTCCTGAAAGTGATCCCCCCACTCACCGGCGGGCAACAACAGGCGCCGGGCGCAGGTGCAGCGTTGTCCGCTGCTGACAAAGGCAGAAAACAGGGTGGTGAAAAGCGCAGCGCGGACATCCTTCACCGGCTCCACCACCAGCGGGTTATTGCCTCCCATTTCCAGCGCCAATACTTTCTGGGGTTGACCGCCAAACTGCTGATGCAGATAGCGTCCGGTCTGGGCGCTGCCGGTAAACAGTATGCCGTCCAGCTGCGGGTGCGCCACCAGCACGGCACCGGTAACCTTGTCGCCGCATACCATATTCAACACCCCCGGTGGTAACCCTGCCTGCTGCCATAATTGCAGCATGGCACAGGCCACTGCCGGCACCAGCTCACTGGGCTTGAACACCACTGTATTGCCCGCCAGCAACGCCGGTATGATGTGGCCGTTGGGTAAGTGGCCGGGAAAATTAAAGGGCCCGAACACCGCCAGCACACCATGGGGTTTGTGACGCAGCAGTAGCTCACCCTGTGCCGTGACCTTGCTGCGGCTGCCACTGCGCTCTTCGTAGGCCTGCAACGAAATGGCCGCTTTACCCGACATGGCAGCCACTTCAGTACGTGCATCCCACAGGGCTTTGCCGGACTCACGGCTGATCAGATTGGCCAGTGACTCGGCGTTTTCCTGTAAGGCCGCAACAAAACGATTCACATACTGCAGGCGCTGCTGCAGCGTCAGCCCGGACCAACTGAAAAACGCGGCACGGGCCGAGGCCACCGCCGCATCCACCTGGGTGCTGTCTGCCGCCCTGCCTTCCCAGAGCGGATGGTTGTCAACCGGATCCCGCGACTGCCACTGTGCCCCGTTGCCATCACTCCATTGCTGATCGATCAATATGGATTTATTCATCTTGACTGGCTTCCCTGTTCAGTACGATGCAACGCACCTTGTCCTGCGCATCCAACTGCAACAAATGCCACAATTGCGCTGTATCCGCCGGGAACCGATCATCGCCCAGAGGCATCAACAAGGTGCACCGGAATTCGGCGCGGTGAGGATTGGCCACCAGCAACGGATAGCCGTGTAATGCTTCTACCTGCAGTTGACTGGCCAGATAACTGTCCCGTATTGCCCGCACCCGATTCGCGTAACATTCCAGAGTCGGGCCGGCATCAAAAATATCCACGCAGCCTTCGTAACGAAAACCTTCGTGCTCCAGTAATCTTTTGGCCGGTTCGGTCTGGCGGTGTACCTTGCCGATCACCTGCCGTGCCGAGGCCGGTAAAAAGCGTGTATAGAAAGGATAGCGCGGCATAAGCTCAGCGATAAATTGCTTCTGATTTAACGCGGTTAAGTAATCCGCCTGGGTAAATTCAATGTCGAAAAAATGCCGGCCCAACCCCTCCCAAAAAGGTGAGTTGCCGTTATCGTCCAGGTAACCCCGCAGTTCCGCGATCAGCTTGTCGGCAAACAGCTGGCGAAACTGCGCAATAAACAGAAAGCGACTTTTCGAAAGCAAGGCGCCGGCCTGGCTGCGGCGAAAGTCGGGATGCAGATACAACGAGCACAGTTCACTGCAACCGCTGTGATCGCTGGTGAGAAACAGGGTTGGAAACTGATGGTAGACGCCGAGCGTCTTGGAGGCATGAACGATGGTGCTGACGCGGTAGGTATAGCAGGCCTGATCCAGGCCAATGGCGCTTTCGATTCCCGCAACGCCCACCAAGCGCCGGCTTTGGGTCTCTTCCAGGACAAACCAGAACAGGCCGTCACCATGATCGGTGAGGTGCTGGTGCGTATCGACCGCGCGGGCCAGTTTTGCCGCGATGGTGGCTTCGTCCGCCGGAAGATTGGTAAGGCCACCGCCGCTGGACTGCGCCAGTTCGACAATGGCCTTGAGATCCTGACGTTGCGCCAGCCTGATTAGCAGCATGACGGCCTCCCACTGGTTTTGGCTCGTTGTGCAGCACGTTATGTTGTAACTATAGGCTAATCAGGGCGATGCAGGCCAGTGACGGATTCATTACACCACACCGCCGGCGGTTACAGGCGAATGGAACCATCCTGAATTTTCTGGAAGCGTGCGTGATCCAGGGGCACATACTCCTGCGCATCGTTATCCAGCATGAACACCGGATCCGCGCACTGTTCCGGATCGAATCCTTCTTTTTTCAACTCCACCTTACGGTTTTTAAAGGTACCGGTGATCTCATGCTCATCCCGCACCCGCACAAATAAGGGTATGGCGTAGCCGGGCAGTGAAGATTGCAGAGTGTGGGCCAGGCCCTTGCCATCAAATTCTTCCAGGGAACCGTGCAGGGTAATCGCGGCCATGCCGGCGCGGCCATCGGCATTGGGCACCTGCACCCCGTACACTACGGCCTGCTCAATCTGATCTACATGTTTGAACGCCGCTTCCACTTCGGTGGTGGCCACGTTTTCACCCTTCCAACGGAAGGTGTCCCCCAGTCGATCCACAAACTGGATGTGCTTGAAGCCCTGATCGCGCACCAGATCCCCGGTGTTGAACCAGCAATCATCGTCTTTGAATACGTTGCGCAGCAGTTTTTTCTCACTGGCGCTGGCGTCGGTATAACCGTCAAAGGGAGCCAGGCGATTGACCTTGGTGATCAGCAAGCCCACACCGCCGGTGTCCACCCGCCGCATGCGGCCATCACTGCCCCGCACCGGCTCCTCGGTTTCCGGATCACACTTCACCACCGCGAACGGCAATGGGCAGAACCCGGCGGTGCAGTCCACATCGAAACTGTTCACAAACGCCAGGTTGCATTCACTGGCTCCGTAGAATTCACACACGCGCTCAATGCCGAAACGCTCCTTGAACTCCATCCAGATCTCGGGCCGCAGTCCGTTACCGATCACAGTGCGTACATTATGCTGGCGATCCTGTGGGGACGGCTCGCGGTTCAACAGATAACGGCACAGCTCTCCGATGTAACAGAACACAGTAGCGTCATGTTGACGCACTTCGTCCCAGAAACGGGAGACACTGAATTTTTTGGTCAGCGCCACACAGGCACCACTGGCCAGCGCCGAACCCCAGCTCACCGTTAAGGCGTTGTTGTGGTACAACGGCAACGGCACGTAAATGGTGTCTTCGTGATTCATGCGGGCAGTCAGCAGGCCCATGCCCGCACCGCCTTTCAACCAGCGCCCGTGAGACATCACCGACGCCTTGGGCATGCCGGTGGTGCCGGAGGTAAAGATATAAAAACAGGGTTGTTGGCTGAGAATGGTTTTGGTGCTCTCCGGATTCACACTGGGCATCAGGCGGGTCTGGGTTTCCAGATCCTCATACCCCAACGGACACAACGCCGGGTCATCACCCAGCCACAAATGACGCACGTTCTGGTTTTTCAGTGGGCTGTATTCGGTGTCTTCCACCGCGGCGACGCTCTCGTCGCCCACCACCATCACTTTGGGTTTAATCAGGCCCAGGCTGTGACTCAACACTTCATCGCGCTGGTTATAATTAACCATACCGGCAATGGCACCCAGTTTGGCGGCCGCTGCCGTGCAAGCCAGCATCTGCGGCCGGTTTTCCGACATGATGGCCACAACATCGCCATTGGCCACACCCAGCTTCTGATACAGGGCGGCAATGCGGTTAACCCAGCCATTGAAGCCGGCATAACTCCAGACTTTATCTTCAAACTTCAGTGCCGCCCCGGCCGGATGGCGTCGTGCCTGCTTTTCCAGCAACAGACCAATGGACATTTTCTTGTCGGGACCGGCACTGATCATGCTGCGAACACCGCTGACAAAAGCAGGGGCTTCGGGAATGGCACGCAGGATGCCGGAGGTGATCTCGGATAGGCTGACTTGTTTATTGGCGTTCATGAGCACACTGTATTTGTTATGGTAAAACGCCGCACATCATCGCAAACTTGCCCGCCATAAGCCAGACTAACCAGTCTCACAACGGCGCCGCTGGAGCCAATGCCGTGCCTGTACCGGCCCCAGCCCCTAGCGCAGAGGGATCTTCGGGCTCCAGCGCAACCATTCCTCATTGGCTTCGGTGTACAGCTTAAAGCGCTCCCCCTGCTTGGCCGGGGCCAGGGTTTGACCCTCATCCGGGGTGGCAAACGAGATGCCGCCCGCCAGGATGGACTCCAGTGATTCGGTTTTGATGCTGGCACCGCTGAATAATCCCACATCGATGTTGACACCACTGGCGTTCCAAAAACGGGTGCCGGCCCGCACCAGAGCGTGGTACGGCGGCTTGATATTGGCGTACACCAACACCTCATCAGCGGTGGCACTCAATTCGTAGCCGGTTACCTGCCCCACCACTATATCCCGGTAGTAAACCCGCAAGCCTTCCCGCACGGAATTCAGGCGGCGCGCCGTGAGTACAATGTTCAGTCCATCCTCCGGTTGCATCACCGACACGGGATCGGTTGCCGCCACAAACTCATAACGGGCGGCACCTTCACCCGGCTGTACTTCGATGTACTGACCTTTCAACAACGTATCCAGGTTGGAGGCCCCGGTGATGCCCAGCTTGGGCTGTACCAGCCAGAAGCGGCTGCCTTCCACGGCAAAACGTTCCGGGTACTGCCGCAACAGGGCGTGGGCGGTCACCCCACTGAGATCCGGATTGAGATCGATGCGTTTTATCTCACCAATGGTGAAACCCTGAAACTTGATCAGGGTGCCCGCTTCCACGCCCTGGCTGTTGGGGAGCCGAAGGCGAATTGCCACGCCGTTTTCCTGGGCCAGCTCATAATCGTCGTACAGATTAAACACGTGACCGTTGGCTACGCTCGGGCCACTGCCCTGCTCCGGATTAAAAAAGGCGATCCCGCCCTGCAGGATACTGGTGAGGGATTCTGCCCGCACTTTCAGTTTGGTAATGGAGCCCGACACCGAAATGCCACTGGCTTTCCAGAAGCGGGAATGTTCATTGACCAGCGCGGCGTACTGCGGTTCGATGGTGATGTCGGCAATCACGCTGCGACGGGAGCGTGACAGCGATACCGCCTGCACCTGGCCCACCGCCACCTGACGATAGAGGATGGGCGTGCCGCGACTGACTGAACTCATGGCGGCGCTTTCCAGCTTGAGGTGCAACCCCGGGCGCGAGTAATCCACCTTGGGCGCCTCCGGCAACGCCACGAATTCCCGCTGTGCCTGCTGTTGCCCGCCTTGCATAACTTCCATTTCAATATGATTGCCTTGCAACAACGTATCCAGGCCACTGACACCCTGCAGGGAGACTTCCGGCTTCACCAGCCAGAAGCGGGTGGCGGAGGTAAGATAGGGTGCTGCTTCGGGGTGAAAGCTGACCTCCGCGGTAACGGCTTGCTGCTCATTGTCATAACTCACCGTTTGCACCAGCCCCACTGCAAAACCATTGAACATAACCCGGGTTTTCTCCGGCTCCAGGGTAACCGGAGGGCGAAAGGTGATGCGCGCCATCACACCACGCTGGGCGGCATCGAAATCCTCATACAGGGTATACACGTCTTTGTTCCTGGCCACCGGGTTGTCTTCGGTTACGGCAGGCGCATCAAAAGTGATCCCGCCCTGCACCACCGACAGCAGGGATTCCGCCTGCACGTTCACCCCACTTAAATCGGCGCTGGCCTTGATCCCACTGACATTCCAGAACCGACTCTGCTGACTCACCAGGCCGGCGTATTCGGGCTCGATGTGAACGCGTATACTGACCAGATCCTGCTTGGGCTTCAGTTCATATTGGGTCACGCTGCCCACCACAATTTTTTTGAACAATACCGGCGCGTCCACATGCAATGAGCCCAGATCGCGGGCTTGCAGTTCCAGATGCAAGCCCGGCACCTGGGTATCCAGCGGCGGGGGATCGGTGAGCGCTTTAAAGTAAGTGGATTTTTTCCCGGTCAGCCCAACTTTGACGCCGATATAATTACCGGTCACGATGGTTTCCAGGCCGGTCACTCCACTGAGGCTGATTTCCGGTTTCACCAGCCAGAACTGGGTACTCTCCCGCAGCAGCGGTTCCGCACGCCGATCTATTTCAACGGTGGCAATAACCCCCTCCAGATCCGTGGTATCCAAGCGAATATCGGTGACGATACCGGCAGTGATGCCTTCGTAGATCACTTTGGTTTTACCCACTTCCATACCGGTCCCGCTGGGGAAATCGATGGTAATTTCAATGGGTGACTCAACCAGGGATTTCACCAGCAACCAACCGCCAATGACCACGGCGATCATGGGAAGCAGCCAGATAATGGAAAAGGATTTGGATTCCCTTACCAGCGCTTCCTGATATTCCTGATCAGTCATTCGGTTCTTCCTGCAGATCCCAGAGTAAACGAGGGTCGAAGCTCATGGCGGCAAACATGGTCAGCACCACCACTGAGGCGAACGCGGTGGCACCGGGCCCGGCACTGATCTGAGCCACTGTTCCCAGATCCACCAGCGTTACCAGAATAGATATCATAAACAGATCCAGCATGGACCAGGCTCCAATCACCTCGATGATTCGATACAGCACCGTACACTCTGTTTTGCTGAGCGACCATTTGAAGTGTACCGTAAACAATAACAACATGATGCCCAGCAGCTTCAGCATGGGCACCGCCACACTGGCAATAAATACCACTATCGCAATGGGAATCATACCTTCTTCCGCCAGCTTGATAACACCGGACACAATGGTATCCGGCTCACCTTCGCCAAAATACACCACGGTCATAATGGGATACAGATTGGCGGGCAACAGCAACACCCAGGCCGCCACCACGAAGGCCCAGGTATGGGAGATACTGTGGCGAATCCGTCCATGGAGGGCACTGCCACAGCGGGGACAGGCGCCCGCGCCGGTGCGCGGTTGCCGTACCAACAGCTGACAGTCCAGACACAACACCAATCCCTCAGAGCGGGCGGTTTTCATGCAGTCCTCCACGAGTTTGCCCGACCTTTTCCCAAATGGGATGGGTGTCAAACATCACTGCGTTCAAGGTGGTGGACAGCATCATGCCGGAAAAGCAAATCATTCCCACCCCCATATGCACCTGCCCCGAATCAATCATCTTGATGTAGGCCACCAGAATGCTGAGCATATAGACTTCCAGCATTGCCCACTTGCCAATTCGACTCTGCGACTTCAGTAACAGAACCAACAGACCACCGTAACGTCCGGCCCGCACCAACAGGCAGATCAGCAGTACCAGTGCATTTTGCAGCATGGGGGCCACAATACTGCAGAACATCACCAGCAGGGCCATCCACCAGAAACCCGCCTGAAACAGATGCAGCACCCCTTTGACCATGGTGTCCACCGTATCCAGCCCCAGCATGTTGAAGGTCATAATGGGCATAAAAAACGCAGGCACCATCAAGGTGAGGGAGGTCAGACTGAGCGCCAGCCCGCGGTCGATGGGATCGCGGGCCGGCTTGCGCAGTGTGCAGCGGCAGCGCGGGCAGACCAGTTTTTTGCCCGGCGGCACCGCCACCGTGGCCAGCAGGGCATCGCATTCGTGACAGGCAATGTGAGGCTGGCCATAGAGCATGACTAGAGCTTCACGCGCCCCGGCCTTGCAGCATGGGGATCAGACGGGCGTCACGGAGGGCGGCGGTGCGATGTTTGGCAAAAGCCTGGTATTCCGGGTTCATCACCATGCCGACAAAGGCTTCAATGGACGGGTAGCGCACCAACAGCACCTCGTCCCACTGCTCATGGGGCGGTGCCACCAGGGGCACCTGGGCCGCCCCCATGAACACCACTTCACCACCACAGGCAGCAACATGCTTGATGGCCTGCGCACTGTAGCGGGCATAGGCTTGCCGCCCGCTGCAGGGTTCGCTGTCATCGTCGTACACGGCCTGTTCGCGAAACGCCAGCAGATTCAACATCACCACCGGTTGGTCTTTGGGCAGCGCCTTTAATGCCCTGGAAAATGCCCCCTGATCGGGATCAACAGTATTCATATGCCTTGTTTACTCACTGTCATTATTTGATTTTAACGGCCATGCCCTGTGCTTTAATGTGACCGAAGCTCACCACATCAAACTGCTCTTCGTAGGTCACCTTAATCACCGCTGTGGCCCCTATCTCACGGGCCTTTTGCATCAGCCCCAGGCGAGCATGACGTTGTGTCGGCTTGGCATTCAACAGGGTGGGAGGACGAATCACCACTTCCAAAGGGCCAATCTCCTCATAAGGCACATCAAGATCGTCGGCGGTGACGGTTACCGGGTAATCTGTGGCGGCCATTGCTTTACTGGAAGGTGGAATATTGGACGTCATGCGGTAGCCGGTACAACCGCTCAGCAAGACCAGAAATGACACTAGACAGATTGCTCTCTTCATAACAAACAGTCCGTTTTTCAATGAGTTAGTTATTTTTTTCGGGCTGTAGACACACACCACTGATAACTTACCACAAATGCCGGCCGAAGACCCAACCGACGCGGCAGGCCTGTGCGGCGTGCTGGATTATTCACGACCCAGAATCCGTAAAATACGCAGGAACAGGTTAATAATATCCATATACAGGGCGGCGGCACTGTCCACGGCATTGTCCATGGTTTTGGGAATCTGGTTGGCCCGGCCCCAGTCATAGCCGATGTAACCACAGAAGATGGCCACCACAATCCAATCCAGAATGCCGTGATGAATACCGAAGACAAAGATCTCCACCAGCTCGACGACAATAACCACCAGCAGGGCAATGGTCAGCACGCCGGCAATCTTTTGGAAAAAGGCGGGAAACATGGACCCCAGACACATCATGATCACTGTCACCAGGCCCGTCACCCGGATGGCTTCAGCCACGATGTCCGGGTCATAACGACTCACCGCCAGATTGACGACAAACCCGAACGGCACCACCACGAAGTTATAGCCGATGAAACTCACCGTGGGATTGCTGGATTTACTGTACAGGTACACCCCAAAAAAACAGGACGCCAGAAAACCCAGAATCAAAATCCAGGGACTCACCCCGGCAACGGATTGCGGCGGAATGGTTTCCACCATGTACCAGTTCAAGCCAAAGCCCCATAACAGGGTCAAGCCGATGATCAGGTTGTAGGCGGTCGCGCTGATGATCGGGTCTGTCGTTCGGGTACGACTGAAGACATTATCCATGTTGATTCCTTACCGCTACTGAAAGGTCTTGCTTGATTGATGTTACGCCAATCTTAGCCGAGGCAGGCGGCTTAAGCGACCACCGCGGCGCCCGTAGCGCCGCCACCTGCGGGCTGCCGCTCCTTCACCAACACGGTGAGGGTCAGAGCCGCCACCTTTGGGGTGCCCACACCCTGCCCCACCGGATAGGGGAGCCTGTCACCGGAAGGCCGATAGCCACGGCGCCGATAAAAATCGATCAAGGCGGTATTCTGGCTGACCACACAAACCTGAAAACGGTGGTGCCAATCCCGGGCGTACGCTTCCGCGTACTGCAGCAGCGCCTTACCACAGCCCTGCCCCTGTAATTCCGGGGCGACCGCATAGGTGCCGAACTCTACGGCATCCGCCAACCGCTTCACGGCGATGCAGCATCGGGGCCGATCCCCGGCAAAGCCAACGATCAGGTCACTGTCATTCTGCTGGATCAATTGCACCAGCGCCCGGGCGGTAATACGCTCGCCGTCCACCAGGTGCTGCTCGGTGGTCCAGCGACCGGCACCATCATCCTTACCACGATAGGCGGCATTAATGAGCCCCCGTATGTCCTCCAGCGCGGCCGGATCCCTGTGTACCCGATACTCCAATTCTTGGCTTGCCGAGCCCGACATTACAGTCGTTTCTGCCATTTGATAGCCCACCCCTTCAACGGCTGGTAAATCTCCAGCAACTCCTCTCCCAACGGGGACAGGCCATAGCCCTGGCTGTCCTGGTTTTCCACCAACAACGAATGCTTGAGCAGCTTCAGTCGGCTGTTTAATGTGGTGGGGGAAATATCACCGCAGGCCGCCTGCAGCTCCCGAAAGGTAAGAGGCCCCGAACGCAGCTCCCAGATTATTCTCATTACCCATTTTTTGCCAAGCAATTCAATAATTTCTGCAATAGCCGGACGCTTTTGATTCATTTTTTGTACCTGCAACGCTTGCGCTACATTATTTGTAGCGCTATCTTAGCTACAAATAATGTAGCGCAGGAGCATAACAATGTCGAATCCACGAGTACCTCCACGGCAGGCACCCTATTCCCCCCAGGTGGAAAAGTCTTTCCAGGTGATTATGCCGCCGGGGATACCACCGCTGAATATTTTTCGCACGCTCGCCCACAACGAGCGGGTGCTGGCGCGGGTAGTGCAGGGTGGATTGCTGGATCGGGGCTCCATCAGCGTGGCGCAACGGGAGCTGGTGATTCTGAGAGCATGCGCCCTGTGCGGGGCTGAGTATGAATGGGGTGTGCACGTCACCGCATACCATCATCAAGCCGGATTCAATGCTGCGCAGATCGCCGATACCTGTGCATCGGCCATCACCAACAGCCTGTGGAACGAGGAACAGCGCTCGCTGTTACGCATGGTGGACGAACTGCATGCCGATGCCACCATCAGCGGCCCAACCTGGCAACAATTACGTACTCTGTTTTCTGATGAACAGCTCATCGAACTGGTGATGTTGGCCGGGCAGTATCATGCCATCAGTTTTTTGGTCAACAGCTTACAGGTGGAAAACGAGGCGTTCGCCGCCAGGTTCCCAGCATCCACTCCGTAGCGAGTGGTGGCAACATCCCATACCGTGATGCCCTGGCCCCAACGTGACCAGGCTACCAGCCCGTCAGATAGCGGCTGCGGTCTTTCAAGGACGCTTTTATCAGGTACGCGGTCAACACGCTTACCCACAACACCAGGCAGAAGGTCACGCCAAAGCCGATCAATCCCGGCAACAAGTCCAGCAATGCCCTCAAACCTGAGGCAGAAAGCGCAAACAATACCCAGGGGTGGATGAAGAAAACTGCAAAGCTGGTAGAGGCCAGCATTTTCAAAACGGGAAGATGGCGGTGCTCATAGTGCTGTAACCACGACAGCAGAAAAAAACACATCACGACTTTCTGGATAAGCAGAATATCCACCCCGCCATACACAAACATTTTTTCTTTATGAAAATTGCCATAGCCCTCATAGAAAAAGGCCTGAAACAGCGCCAGGCTGAGCACGGCAACACCCAGCAACCCGGTCTTGCCGCGCAGGGCCCGCGCCACCTGCTCATGATGAATGGAACTCAGTATGCCCAGCAGATATACCGGAATAAAGTAAAGCACTGAACGCAGTGGATACAGGTTCTCCTGTGGCCGGTGAATCAGCACCGCCACACACAACAGCAACAGACAAGCGGCAATACGCACGCTGGCAGCGAGCCGGATATACAACACGAAAAAAGGCGACAACAGAAACATGATCAGGATAAACGGGATATACCAATAGGGCGTGGCAAGCTTACCGGTCCAGAGATAGATCGCGATGGCACGCAGCCACTGCCCCCAGCCCTGGGGATCACCTATGGCCAGCTCATTGTTATAGGGCAACGGCTCCGCGGTGACGACGAAAAAGCACAAGCCAAGCAGAGACAGAATCAGATAGGGCTGAAATACAAATTTGTATTTTTTCTCAAGAAAGGCACCATACTGAAAATTTCGATAGAACACATGATGAAAGAAGAAGCCTGAAATAAACACAAACAAAGCAGTGCCACCCGTGATCAGGTTAGCCAGTGTTTTTTCCCAAACCGTATCAATGGTCCAGGCACCATAGGAATGCCCGGCAACGATCATGACGATCGCAACACTTCTGAAATAATCGTACGAATTCAGTCTCATACAAACCAAACACCGCAAGCCTGCCGAAAGGCAAAGACCAAAACTGCATGCCGCCAGCAGTCTGCTGCCACGGCAAAGTGGTATTGCAACGCCCGCGCTAGGGGGGGCAAAAAATACCGGGCTATCCTTCGGTGTTGGAGTACATAGAGACGCTTCGCGCTGATTCAAACAAGCGGATTCTACAACCAGTTTCAGTAGGCGAAAATAGGGTTTGAAAAATATATTTCAAACCCTCAAAACGCCCGCTTGAACTCACTGAATAACATCACGAAATGATTAAGGGGCAAAGGTCAGAAAACGATTTTACACACAACTTTCCAATCGCTTCCCGTCACCCCACCCACCCCGTTCATCGCCGAGGCGGTATCACTGAAAGTTTGCCCCCAGCTGTGAATGGTATTGTTGCGCAGGTAAAGATAATGCCCCAAACCGTCATACAGTGGCATGTTCAATTTCGTGGTCCCCATACCCAGAATCATCTCAGTGGCATTGCTGCTGAGATCCGCCACTTTGGCATTGGGGAAGTCGCAAACCCGCTTCAGATAATCCACCACCGCGGCCGGCGGCATCCCTATGCCAAATTTAGGATCACGCTGGTCCGCCCCATTGACGACCACGGCATTAATACGCTCGATGTAGGAAGCGATGGTCCAATTATTAAACCCGGCAAAGCTTTGGGTAAACTGCTCGATTGAATCCAGAATGTCCTGCCGCCCATCGGCCTGCAACATGCGCAGATAGGTTTTGATTTCAGCCAGGATTTTAGTGGGGCTTTCGCCACCCGCCTCCAGCGCCGCATGCTTACTCTGGGGGCTGTGGTTATGCAGGGCATACAGTGAACTGGTGAACCCACAAATGCCCCATGGCGCATTCATGAGTCCCATCTTGTTTATTGGCATTGCTTTGTCCTCAAGCACGTTCTTATGGTCGATGTCGATGATCTGCGCTGACACATCCGCAGGGGTTATCTGACAACTGAGTATAGGTGGGAAAGGCTGCTTCGTCTTAGGTGATATTGCCGGTTTTCACTGGTCAATTACTACAATCCGATCACAGTCTGTCCGGCCACAACCAAAGCACCCCCACCGTGACCGGCGGGGGCCTTTGGCAACGCCCATGAACGGGTTGTCGCCTAAGGATGGACACTATTGCCAACGGGAACCGAAACGCTCATCCCCATCGGCCACACCATCGGCGTCACGATCGATGGCGATTCGGTAGCCTGTCCCCACCGGCACGCAGGTGAACGTAATCGCGTGCCGGTCGCTGGTGGCAAGGCTCAGCAGTTGCGCCGGGGTCAATGGCGGGAACAGCGAGCTGTCACTACGGTACAGGCCGGATTCGTAAATAAAGCCACGTTCGCGCCCTAACAGATTGGCTTTGGCCACCAGATCGCATTCCCCCATTGCTGCCCGCGAGGCCATCAAACCGATGCGATCGCCGGCATCGCCACCGGCCTGGCGGGTATAGGTTACCTGCTGCCCGACAATGGGCTTGAAGTTGGAATCGAACGCAAACAGGTAAGCACTCAGTGCCCGGCGCGCCTGGAACCCGGCGGGATCGGGAATCGGCAAAGGCTCGCCGAATTCGTCCAGCTTGAAGGTGGGCAAACCACCGGGATTGGGCCCGATTGGATTACTGAAATTCATATTTTTCACGAATACCTGGCCGGTGAGGTGATGTTCCACACTGCCCACGGCACCATCGGGCTGGAAACCATAACCCCGCACCGCCGGAATGGAGGGATTGATCTGCGGACTGGGTGTCAGGGTGCGGTTGCTGTCCGGCGAGGACGCAAACATACCCACCTTCTGGTACATATTGCGGAAGTGCGCCACCTTAAACACCATCGGCAGATTTTCGAACGAGAGGCGGCCACTGGTACCAAAGAACCCGGGCTTGTCCGTGAACCCAAGATTACCCTGCGGATCATAGGTGTGGCAGCCATTGCAGTTATGCAATCGGTCCACCGGTAACTCGGTCATCACCATATTGCCGTTCTCATCCAAAACCGGAATACCGTCTTCATCCAATTGCGGCATCTTCTGGTGATAGATGGCTTCCCCCATGGCTTCAATGGGCGACAGGGAATTATCCAGCGCCCGGATTGGATTGGGTGGGTACATCAGCTCCAGGGCAAAGCGGGTGAAGGCGCTCATCTCAGCCTCGGTCAACATGTCATCACGGCCCACCAGGCCGGGGAACGCAACATTGAACGAGCTGAACGCCAGAAACTCGTTGAACATACCGGAATCAGGCTGTGCGGATACTACCGGGTTGCCGCTGTCATCCAGGTAAGGGGTACCGTCCTGCTGAATGGCGCCATTACGGTCGCCCCGCCAGTGCATGGCACCGTGGTTGGCCAGCCCACGCAGACTTTGGGTGGTCATAGGCCCCTTCACCGGCAGGAATGCGTCAAACAACGGCGCGGCTGTGGGCAACAATGAAATGATGATCTCGGGAATAAAGGTGAAAATGCCTTCCGGCTCACCGTTGCGGGTAATGGGTAAAGGCCCGCCTCCGGGGTTGCCCAGATCCCAGGACAGGTGATCCATATCGCCGCCTACATGGCAACTGGCACAGGCCTGGGTACCGTTGGCCGAGGTATAGCGGGCGTCATACAGAAACCTGCGGCCGGCGATGATGTGTTCCGGCTCCGGGTTATACAGGGTGGTGTGCGCAACCTCTTTGCGCCCGGCCACATCCACCACGGAGATGCCGTTGTCAAAGCGGGTCATCACATAGGCTTGGCCGGTTTTATCATTGTAAACAACACCGCTGGGGCCACCGGCACTCAATGAAATCTGGTTATTCGCGTTGGCGGTAATGCTGCCTCCTTCCAGGTCCGCGGTATCGTAGATGGCCAGTTTTCCAGAGCCCTGGGCCACCACCATCAACTTGGCGCCATCGGCACTGACCGCCATGTCCTGGGGAAACGCCAGGCTGAGATCGCCCTCTCCCTCACCGTCTATGATGTGCGGATTGAGATCGTTGTATTGCATGGCGCCGGTGGCCGGATCCAATACCGTAATGCGACTGTCAACGATTTCGCCCCGCACGGAGGTCACCCCCATACCGGGGTTGTGACCTTCAAAGCGCACGTCATTGTTGGCATCGGTGTTGGAAATATACACCTTACCGTTCACCGGGTTTACTGCCATATTGAACAGGGTGGTGCCCACATGGGGATAGGTTTGCGCCTGAATCTGCTGCGGCGGATATTGTGTGGCATCGATGGTAAACACATCGTAATCCGGCAGTTGCACCCGCACCCAGGCATCGAAATTGGTACCCTGATCATCGTACCAATGGTAGCTGCCATCAGCACCGGCCTTGTATTTTACAACGCGCGAAGTCAGGGGCTGGCGGGAGCCGTCATTCTCGAAGAAAAAGAACGGATTGGTGGGGTCCACCCGATCGGCATACACCGTGGCCACCGCCTCCTTGGACGCAACGGTAGTCCGGTTTCCGGAGTAAAACGGTGCGGCATAGACACGGCTGCCATCGGCGCTCACGGCCAACGCCCGCGGAGTATCGGCGAACAATACCAGCTTATTAAGACGCTCACCGCCGGCCGCAGAGCCCAGGTTATCGGCATCAAACACCCAAACATCCGCGCGCCCTGTCGCCGGGTTGTGCAGGTCAGGATCATCCCCCGTATTCTGCCCCCGGTGCGCCGTGGTAATAAAAGCCAGATTGCCGTCCGGGCCGCCAAACACAATATCGCGGGGCTCATCCCCCACGTGCAGGGTACGCACCACTCGGGCCTGACCGTGCCTGCCGTCCAGCCTGATGATGCTGACCGAATCCGACAAATGATTCACCACCCAGACTTCATGTTGGTTGCGTACGGCAACGGATACAGGTTCCATGCCCACGGACACCGAACCCATGGCTTTTAATTTACTGCGCTTTTTGCCATGTACCCGGAACATTTCAAGACGATTATCCGGGGTGTTCACCGCAAACAGCATCTTACCGTCGGGCGATAAGGCCAGTGGACGCACCTGCAGAGTTTCAAACAACCGATAATTGTGTTCCGGCGTGGGCACTGTGTTGAACGCAAACGGCCCCTGGCCGTTATGATTCAGGAACGCAGAGCCCTGCCCGGCCACGGAACCGGTGCTGACTGCGGCTCCCACGCAGAAGGCACCTGCTGATAGTAATCCCAGTATGTTATTCGCTTTAATACTACGCATTGTTTTCTTCCTCAGTCCGACGGTGCGATCCCCAAAGACAGCGCGCAGGGCAGCGCACTAATGCACGGATCGCCGATGCATTGGTGTAAACAAACAATAAAAGTGGTTTGCATTCAGAAGAATAAAGCGAACAACACGTCTGATGATTGAGTCTGTCTGTTAGCGTTAGTGAGTTGCGACGGGCTTTGTTTTTAGTGTTGTGTGCTTCACATCATCATGAACATTATTGATTATAGTTTGACCAGACTGGTGCGCGAGGAAAGCGCAGGTGGATTATGCCAGGCCGTGACCAGGTTGGCACAGACACAACCTGTAACATTAGCTGGCACAGATTTCGCGATCATTGATAGATGCGCTGAAAACCTTTGACGCTAAAACCATTCATGCGCTTTTTACCCACCAGAATAACGGGTACGCCGGTGGCACCCAGCACCAGGGCACACACCATCACCACCCTCAAACTGTACCCACCATTCATATGCACATTCCAACCCTTGATAATCCCGTTTCACACCACAGTATAACCGCAAACAACCCAGCAGCGCCTAAGCCAGGCAAACACAATTTCGCCCCTGGTGTTTTGCCTGATACAACGCCTGATCCGCCTGCTGTATCACCTCCTCGCTGCGCGCGGGAACAGCATCGGGATCCACCACCATCACCCCCACGCTGATGGTCACCATGATGCGCTGGTGCTCGCAAAGGATCGGTGTCTGCGCAATGTAACTGCGTATATTCTCTGCCTTGACCATGGCCTCAGCCTCCCGTGTATCGGGCAGGATCAAGACAAATTCCTCACCGCCATAACGGCAGACTATATCCACACCATTGCGTAACCTGTCCTGCATCAATCGCCCCACGCTGCGAATGCATTCATCACCGGCCAGATGGCCATGGGAATCGTTGACCTGCTTGAAATGATCAATGTCCACCATGACAATGGCGAAAGAGCGTCCCTTGTCCTTGCAGGCTTTCAACTCTTGTTGAAGGCGATCCACCAGGTAGCGACGATTTTTAAGCTTGGTCAGCGCATCCAGTTCACTTACGTGCTCCAGATTCTGTTGCGTGCGTTTCAGTTCCAGTGTTCGCTCACGTACCCGGCGTTCCAACAGGCGAGCGTACTGGTCCTGAGCATCGGCTGCTTCCTGCAGGGCACGTTGAGCCTGCTGCTGTTTACTGATGGCCATTTCTTTCGCGTTCTTCTCCCGGCGCACAGCCTTGATGGCCATTTCCTGCGCCCGAATTTTCAGATTACGCTCATCGTGGAACTTGTCCCCCAAGGCAATGCACAGCAACACCATATCAAATACAGCGCCCCACAAAATCAGATTTTCGGACGTGGGGGTCACCTCAATCAGACCGAATTTGTTGAGCCCCATGACCAGGGCGCCAATGACATACATGGTCCACCCCATTACGAACAGGCGGGAGGGACGGTGACGCAGGGATACCCGCGCCACCATAGCACTGATGACCATCAACACGGCAAAGAAACTCAAGAAGGATGAACTGAATATCGCCCAGCTATAGGGCATAAACGGTGTGACCAACAGCCCCATAAAACCAAGATTCCGCACTAACCAGAACACCCTCGTGCCTTTGAAATTGTGTTGGTTGATGCTGAGAAAAACACCACAGAACCAGGTTGAAAAACCAATGACTGAAAAAGTGGACAAGGCCACGCTCATATTCTGGAAAGCGGGCCAGTGAGGCCATAGATAGCGACTACCCAGCCCCTGCCAGCTGAACACAAAAAACAACAAAGCGCAGGCATGCCCCACGTACAGAAGGAATGATTTATCCCGCACCGATACATACAGCACCAGGTTATACAGCATCATGGAAAACAGAATGCCCACAAACAAACCGAACAATGAATCCTGCTCTTCTTTCAGCGTCAGCAGTTCCGTTTCCGTCACCAGTTCCGCGGGCAACTGTAATGCGGTATTGGACTGAATCCGTAAATACAACACGTAGTCTGATCCGGATTCCAGCCGCAGGGGATACGCCGGCATGCGCATGGCGGCAGGCTGCACTTTAACGGGCGGCATCTGATTGCGCTGCACCCATACATCAACTTCCGTCAGGATGGCATTATGTAACCACAGGTACCAGCTGCCGTCCTGTACCGTCACAGACGGGATGGCGTAGCGAAACCAGTAGGCATGCTGCGTGAAACCCAGATTCGGTGCCTGCCACAGAGAACGCTGCCATTCAAGTTCAGAGGTTGCCACCTCCGTCACCGACAACCCCCTATCCTGCAGGTAGTACCAGGTATCGGTCGTGCCTGCCCCATAGGCACTTTGCATCAGCAGCGTCAGCATCAGACACACGGCACCCAGCAGGCATCTAACCATGATGTTGCCCCTCCTCCTGCTGGTAGGCCAGCACCCGGTTACGCCCACTGCCCTTGGCGGCGTACAGCGCCTCATCCGCCATCGCTACCAATTGTTCCGGCCGTTGCAAACCATCAGGGTACAGGCAGGCGACACCGATACTGATGGTAATGCGCCGTGGTCCATTGGCGTCCACAAAACTGGTGGCCTCCATGGCCGCCCGGATGGTCTGGGCCAGGGCCACGGCCGACTGCTGATCGCTCGCCGCAAGCAGTACCGCAAATTCCTCGCCGCCAAACCGCCACAGCTGCGCTCCGCTGCCCTGTACCAACCGTTTCAACACACTGGCCACTCGGGTCAGACAACGGTCTCCCCCCAGGTGTCCGTATTCATCATTAATCTGTTTGAAATGATCGATGTCTATCATCAGCAGACTACAGGGTGATTTGCTTTCACGGGCCTGCCGAAACAGGGCATGAATGGATTCATTAAAGTGATGCCGGTTCAGGGCACCGGTCAATGAATCCAGTTGCACCACCCGACTCAGTTCTTCGTTGGCGCGCTGCAACTCCACCGTGCGCTGGTCAATTTCCTGTTCCAGTCGAACATTGGCATCCTGTCGTATCTGCAGGGTTTTCTCTTTGGCTTTGCTGGCGGTCTCCTCGCTGATCAGTATTTTTTGCTTTTCCTCCCGCTCAGCGTTTAAGGCATGCAGGAGCGATGCCTTGGCCCGCATGGCCAACTCCTTTTCGTTGTTGATGCGATCACCCAAGGCCATGGAAAACAGGATAACTTCGATAATGGTTCCCACTGACATGGTCTGTTCTGTCCATACATTGACGGAGACCCACCCCAGTTTATTCAGCAAAAACAACATGGAGCCGATCAACAGCACGATCCAACCCGCAGCAAAAATCTGAATAGGCCGATCATCGGTACGGTAGTAGGAAAAGATAGCGATAAAGCCGAGCAGGATGGGCAATATACCCAAAAACACCATCAGGTATAATCGCCAGTCATTGGGAATCCAGCCCACCAGCAGGGCGCAGGCCAACGCACCCCAACGGCAAACCTCCACCAACGGCATCAGCCTGAAACCGCGCTCACGCAGACGCATGAAGCCGCTGGCAAAGGTGGTGGCAAAAAAGATCGTGACGTACGCTGATACAAACACCGCCACCGAGGAGACCGCATACTGATCCGGCCATAGAAACCGCTGCCCGAAGCCTTTAACCGACACCTGCAGCATCATGAATCCAAACACAGACCCCACATAGGCCAGATAAATAGGATCACGCAATGTGGTGTACAGAAACAGGTTGTACAACAACATAATGAACAGCGCACCCAACAACACACCGGTGATGATCGTGTCACGTTCATCGCGGGCGGCGAATGCCTGCAGGGGCCACACCGCCACCGGCAACTGCACTGAATGATCACTCTCAACGCGGATGTAGTAGGTCAGAATGCCCTGTTGACTCATCCTGATGGGCACCACCCAATAACGATGCCGGATTGCCTGATCCGTCTGCTTGCGTTGTGCGCCCCCTGAATACTGAGAGAGCCTGTCTCCGTCCGTGTCGACCCCATATACATCCACCAGGTCGATCAGCGGATTGGAGATAACCAGCACCCAGTTCCGCTCCCGCCGGGCCGCCTGCAGCTCAAGGCGAAACCAGAATACATCGCTGGCATGGCCATAGTTGGGTATCGCATCATTAACCGGTTGCCAGTGGTTTTGCTCCATGACCTGCTGCAAATCCGCCGTGCCGGACGTATCACGCCACACGGTCATGTATTCACCCAGGTACTGGCCTTGTACAGCACTGTCCAACGCCACCACCTGGCCGACGCTCACCATGGCGCCCGTCATCGCCCAGATCAACAACGCAAGCCGGGCGCAGCGGGATACCAGGGTAGCCATAATAGAAGTCAGGTTATTCATTCAGGTCATTTCTTAATCTATTCTTACCAATATAGAAGCCAATAGCATTTTCTCCATTACAAGCTGTAGCGTTTCGTAACCGGCTTATAACCCTTGAGACTAACGCTGCACCGGTCTATGCCTGACCCGGGCTGTACGCCATTGGAATTCAATTGCGGGGTGGGTGACGGAGACAATTTGCGACCCGACAGTCAGACTTGATGTCTCGATTTTAAAGGCCTAATCCACCATTCATTGGATGGGTTACCATTTTTACACCCTCTGTGGAGGTTATCGTCATTGCTATTTGGCCTGCAGCGGGTATGTTTGCCGGCCAGTGGATTATTGAAGAGACATTGAACACATGACCGCTTCATCGGATTCAGCATCGTTTTTGAAACAGACTTATTTTTTTCTGCGCAACGCCATCGAACGGCGCACGCATACCGAGCATTTTATTGTGGCGGACAAAACCAACCACGAAGTGCTGTTCTCGGATGGCCTGATGGAAGTTCGCTACTATCCACACCAGGATGATGCCCCATTCGAACTGGACGGAGATGCCGTCAATCCACAAACCCGGCAACACCGTACACCCATTCTGTTGGTTCCACCCCTGGGGGTATTCCACTGGATCTACGATTTGATGGCAGAACGCAGCTGGGTGCGGTTCCTGAATGCCCAGGGGTTTCAGGTGTACCTGGTGAACTGGGGCGCACCCTCCCGCCAGGATTCCGACCTTTCCATCGACACCTATGTGAATCACTGGATGCGTACCGCCGTGGCACAGGTTCAACAACACAGCGGTCAACAGCAGGTTTCCCTGGTGGGATACTGTATGGGTGGGCTGCTGACACTGCTCTATGCCGGTGCCCACGGCAATGGCGACATTCGCAATATCGTCACCATTGCCAGCCCCATCGATTTCCACGCCAGCCATGCCTACGGCAAAGTACTGAGCTGGGTGAAACGTTACAGCAGGCGCCTGCCTATCCCCAGGGCGTTCAGCGATTCCAGTCGTTTTCATGTGCCCGGCGATATGCTGTCGGTGCTGTTCAAGATGACCAATCCCCTGGCCGGGGTGGTGAGCTACTTTGACCTGGTGCGCAACCTGTCCGATCGGGACTATGTGAAAGCCCACCTCACCACGCGGGAGTGGTTCAACAACATGCCGGACTACCCGGGTGCAACCGTACAGCAACTGGTATTTGATTTCGGTATCAAGAACGCGTTGGCAGAGGGTTCAGTAAGAATCGGTGATCAGGTTTCAGATCTGACGGCGATCAAAAGCAGCCTGCTGGCGTTTGCCGGCGCCAGTGACAAAATCGTCAGCATCGACGCCGCCAAAAAAATCATGGAGCTGGGCAGCATGGACGATAAAACGTTTAAGGTGGTGCCCGGGGGGCATGCCGGTGTCTTCGCCGGCGGCAAGGCCCAGCAACACACCTGGGCCATTACCGCGCAGTGGCTGGCGCAACGTTCCGATTGATCGCGCAACCTAGATAGTAAATTCCGTCAGCCAGCAATCGTGCAGGTTGCACATGCTAAGCGCGTAGGCGATGCCGCTGTAATCTTTTATCTCATATTGGGATACCGCAGCCTTGACCTGCATGGGGTCAAACAGGGTCTCGCCTATCACCTTCATGTCTTTATCGAACAGGGTATGCTTCACGATATAGTGTTCATAGCCGTTCATTTCATGGGGCGTGGTCACCATCACCATACCCTTGCGGGATTCCACCACCGGCGCATGCCCCCCAGCTTTGGCACTCCAGCGACCGGGGTTGTCCTTGGTGTAATACACACTGCCGGCCAGCTTGGTGGCCAGGGCGCTGTCCGCCGGAGTGTCCGCCGACAATGCTGTACGGGAGGCAACCACTGAACCGGCAACGCCCGCCAGGCCCAGTGCGAAAAAGGTACGGCGTTCCATCATTCTCTCCTGATCAGTCTGAATCGTGCAGCCAGAGTATGCCAACGGCCGCCACCAGACAAGCGACTAATTCACGGTAAATATTAAGCTGAATCAATATTATGGGGCGCGGATGCTGTATTATTAGAAATCTCTAATTTAACATGGAGCGGAGCCAATGCGCATTGCCATCGTTTTTATCACAGCCTGCACCTTACTGGTGTCAGCGCGGGCGGAATCGCCTGCACCCCCCGACCTGACACAACTGGAACAGGAAGCACAAGCCATCACCCAGGCCTTTGGCCGGGAACTGAAGACCCTGCTGCAGGCCACTATGATCACCGGCGGCCCGGTGGAAGCCATCCAGGTCTGCAAATCCAGCGCCCCCCGTATTGCCCAGCGCTTGTCTGCGCAACAAGGCTGGGAAGTGGCCCGCACCAGCCACAAGGTACGCAACCCCGACAACAGTCCCGATGCCTGGGAACAACAGGTACTGACGTTGTGGCAGGATAAAATTGCCCGCGGAGCACCGGTACAGAACATGAAAGCATCGGAAGTTGTGGTGGAAAACGGTGTGGCAACCTACCGCTACATGCAGGCCATTGCCACCGGCCAGCAGTGCCTGAACTGCCACGGCACCCATATTTCAGGGCAGATCAGCCACGCCCTGAAAACCCAGTACCCACAGGACCAGGCCACCGGTTTCAGGGTGGGGGAATTGCGCGGCGCCTTCAGCCTGAAAAAAACCTTCTAGCGGTTTTCCACCTCATCCAGAACCGTGGGGAATAATGTGAGGGGATCGGTGCTGGCCCCGGCCAGGTATTTTTTCTTCAGCTCCGGCAGCAGGGGTTTGATGTCATCGCACAGAAAGGGTTCTTCCAACGCGATGATCTGGTAGATGGCCCGTTTGAGCAGCGCCTTACGCAGCGTTCCGGCTTCGTTGTGCTGAATGGAAATGGATTGCAGGAACGAGGACCAGGACACCACCAGTATCCAGATATTCAGGATCAGGGCGTCGATCTGCTCGCGGCTGGCCAGTAACACCCCGGAGTCCGCCATGGACAGCAATATGTTGCGGCCATCGGCGACAGTGCGGGACGAAAATGCCCGATAGGCATCACGCAGGGTGGCGTCGTCCTGCAGCAAATGCTGCAGATCCCGGTGTAGAAAGCGGTAATCCCACATGCTGTTCAGAATGGATTCCAGATAGTGGACTTTATCTTCATAGGTGATGTCGCCGTCCTGGGGCAGCGTCATGAAACTCTGCACCTCCGCCTGATACTGGAGGAACAGCTGGTACACAATCTCATTCTTGTTACGAAAGTGGTAGTACAGGTTGCCGGGGCTGATATTGAGATAGGCCGCAATGTGATTGGTGGACACATTGCGTTCGCCCTGTTCGTTGAACAGTTTGAGGCTGGTTAGAAGGATGCGGTCTTTGGTTTTCATGCCCCTATAATATAGGAAAACGACGATAAAAAAATGGCGTTGGATCGCGCCTTGGACGTCGACCCAACGCAAACATAAAAAACAACTTCAAATCACAGAGTTAGCGGCAATTCCCTCCCAGGCTCTCGCCCCGAATGATGGTGGGTGTCAGGCCGGCTGCCAGATCCTGCAGGAAGCAGCCGTATTGATGCTGGGGCTGGGGATACTGAAACGTCACATGGTGTCCGGTCATGATGCCGTCTTCCATATAACGCACCACCCCAACCGTGCGCCCGTCCCGGTTGGCGGACACCGGCGCAAAACGCTGCTCGTAACCGGCCACCTGAAGGTCGGGCAACAACTGACTCTGTGCCGGCAGCGGCAATTCCTCATTGACGAAATCCGCACCCAGACTGATCAGATACGGCCGCTGCATGGGCAGGGTCACCTGCTCATCGTAATGGCCTTCCACCACCATAATGTGCGGGGCGGGCGGAGCATCTTGCGGCGCCTGGAACCATTTTGCGGACTGCAGGGAAATGTTGGCCGGGGCTAAAGCCAGTTCCGCCATCGCCCAGACCGGATGGAACAGATCCCCCACCACGGCCCCGGGCTCAACGTTCAGGTAGACATCTTCAATCACACCCCCCACATCGGTGTCATCGATGGAATAGAACAGGGCCAACCCCAAGCCAAAATCACCGGCGCCGGTGGCGATCAATCCGGGATAACCTTGCGGGTCGTTGGCTGCCACCGCCGTGGCCGTCATGGAACCCAGGGACTGCCCCATCACCGCCTGGCGGCTACTGTCGAAGTAAAACTCGCCGCTGGCGGAAGTCGCATCGGGACACAACGCTGCATCCAGGGACAGGTTCATCACCAGAGAGCGGTACAAAGTACGTTCCGCCACCATCTGGGCAAAGTTATCCCGCATCGCCTGTGGATTGAGGAAATTATAGGTGGCGTGATTCAGGGTAAAGCCGGGAATCAGATCCAGTAGAATATCCAGCAGGCGCAGCTGCTCCTGGTGATCGGCCCCCAGGTGTCCTCCCATGCCCGCGGCCGACCAACCCCGCTGCGCCGCCACTTGTGCCGGGCTCCCCAGATAGCTCTGGCTGCCATCGGCCTGGGTCAAGCCGCGCTCAAAGACCTGGGTCGCCAAGCCGCCGGTACCATGGTGATAATGCAGCATGGGGAAACCCGTGCCGGGCATGGTCTGTTTGGGAATGGTAATGATGATCGGCGTGGTACGGGTACGTTGCACCAAAGGGTTGCCCTGGTCATCGTATTCAATGGTGCCGCCGGTAAAAAACGGTATCACCCCTTTCTGCAACACCGGCGCCTGCCAGCTGGATTCCAGTACGCAATAGTCGGCGGTTTCTTCCCGCAACTGCCAATCAACCAGCGGTGCCGAGGGTTGCCACTGGGCGGTTTTCTCCACCACGTTGCGGATATAACGGCTGGCCTCGCCGGTGGTCCAGACCGTGGCGCCGATAATGTCATCGGCGGCCCAATCCTGCGCCGCAATAAACTGCGCCAGCGGTGCGTAGACCTGCTTGGCCTTACTCGCCTGGCCGGGCAACAACAGGGGGTTCACAAACCAGGGGTTACGGCCTTCCAGTAACGCCGTTAATTCAGCGTTGGCCTCAATGGTGTCGGCATTGGCGGCAAACTCGCGCTTAACCACCAGCGCATAGGTGGTTTTCTCACGCAGCGGCTTGCCCACAGGGCGCACTTGCAGCAGATTCTGTGGGCGATACTGATCAGCGGCTGTGGTCACCTCAATGGCCAATGGGTAGCGTGCCCCATAATCCGGCGACTGCGGATCGATATCGATTACCTGTACCGGTGCATCGCTGCTGTCAAAATCCACTGGACCAAGCATTGCCATGGTGGGCGACACCTGCAGACCGGTTTCAAACTGCATATACAAAGGCATTGCCGGTGAGAAACCAAAGTCTGTGTTGTTAATCAGATTCTTATAGGTTAATGAAAAGAGTTGCAGTGGCCGTGGAAAATCAGCCACATCGATATTGTTATCATCATTGCGCAGATCCGTGGGAAACCCCTGCGAGAAAAATCCATCACGCCAGGATATTTTCAATACCATTTCCTGATCGTTTTGCCAGCCCGCGTTACATCCGGCGGCAAAGGAAAACAATGGGGTAAACAAACATAATCTTAGCAGCGTGTTCCAGCTACGCGGTCTTGAATTGAGCACGGTTCATCTCCTTTAAACTCGGCTTTGATTGTTGTTATTCAGCACAGAGTAGAAGAAGCGAACACCGGGATAAATCACCCAATAGGGTGATGAAATTCACCGCGCCCCACTCGTTCCATTCAGAATGCCAAACGGAAATATTTTCCCTGAGTGAGGTGACGCCGGTAACTGACCTGACGCGCCAGTCTTTTTTAATAGCTGTCTAAGAGGGGAGGGTTATCTCAATGGCGTTAGCGGTTTTCAGACAAAAACATATGACGGAACGCGTGGTTCAGCATGGGAGGAATCATTTTCAATTGCTGCGTATTGCGGCTCCACAGGCGCAGGAACCATTGATTGATGGAAATATTATTGTCATAGGTGGAGGCCACATAATGCCACCAGCCGGCGGGGATAAAAACCGAATCGCCGGGGCTGACCACAAACTGAATCGGCGTAGCGCGGCTGAACGCAGGAAAGCGGTCAAGGTCCGGTGCGGCCACATCCACCAAACTGATGGCCGGGATCTTCGGATTGGGATACAAACCGGCAGCATCTTCCGGAGCGAACAGCGTGATCTGCTTGTGGCCATAAATCTGATGGTAAAAATTATGCGCAAAATCGTAATGACAAGGTGTCGCCAATCCGGGTGTGCCCACCCAGATATTACTTTGCAGGTGATAATCCGCCGTGCGCAGGTAGTCCAGCCGCGGCACGTACCGTTCCGGCCGATACACCATCCTGGCGAGATTGGTTTGCGCCAGGTACATGGGTGTCCTGTTGGCGCCGGAGCGCAACAGGTGCAGGTACTGGTGCAAGGGCATGTCCGCTGCCTCAAATGCCATGGTATTGGCATCAAACAGCACGCCGGATTGATTGTTTCGCACCGACACCTTCTGGTCCGGCAGATACTGGCTGAGGTTATCCAACGTCCAACTGGCGGCGGTCCAGCCGGCAGTGGCACCCTCAATAATCAGTGGGCGGTTGGGAAGAAAATAATCACGCACAAAACGCTGCGGCGAAACATCGGAAACGTGGCGACGGTCAATCAATTCCTGCCCTGTTAATACTTCGAGTTTGACGGAGTTACCCATTCAGCCCAGCCTGTCTTGTTTTTATTGATTAATAATCCATCAATGATAGCAAATCCAGGCGGAAATTAACGGAATCATTCCGCACAGGCAGACAAATTTACATAATTTAACCGCGATTCACGCACTTAAGCTGCTGTTTTTAGTCTGGATTGACGCTGAGCGCCGGGGTATGGCACCGCTGCCTGCGGTCAGAGCCCGGCCCGTGACTGGGCAGCCGGCGCCCGCACACTCCGGCTGGTGACTCCCGGCGGCTGTTGCTGCCGGGGTTTGTGGGCCAGCATCATCAACGCCGGCGCCAGCAGATAGGTGGCCAGTAGCGCCAGCACAATGCAGCCCGCGGTGATCATGCCGAAGGCAACCATATTGGACATCAGGGATTGGGTATAGATGGAAAAGCCGATGCTCAACACGATGGAGGTAATCAGCATGGCACGCCCGGTGGACAGCAGGGTGGTTTGCACCGCATAAGCAGGGTCACCGGTTTTCAAATACATTTTTCGAAACCCATGCATAAAATGGATGTTGTCGTCCACGGTCAGGCCGATGGCGATGGACCCCACCAGCATGGTCAACATGTCCAGCCGCACACCCAGCAACTGCATGACCGCCAGCACAATCAGAATCGGCAGTAGTGCGGGGATCATACTGAGTAACCCCAACTTAATGTTGCCGATCAACATGATCATCATCAGAGTTATCACAATGGCGGCAAAGCCATAGCTTTGCGCCGTGGATATCAACATTTTTGCAAAGGTCACGCCCATAATGGGCGCTACTCCGGTGAAGCTGATATCCACCCCATAAGGTTGCAACTCTGTTTCAAGCTGAGCCCGCAGCCGATCCACTACGGCCTGGGTATGAATGGCGTCAAACCAGGGTGTAGTGACGGTCAAACGGGCGACCCGATAAGTCTTGTCCACCACACTCAACACATCTTCCGGTTCATCCAGTTCCACCAGAAACAATTCCTGGCTGATCAGAGCAGGGTCATCGGGCACGGAAAACGCAGCGTCATCATTGTCATGCAATGCCCGATTGGCCTCCTTGATAATATTGACCACACTGAGCGTTTTGACGATGCGCCAGTTGTCCGTTTCCCAGGTGACAATTTGCTGCTGAACCCTGTCCAGCGCCTGCAACAGTGGCGCATTGATCACGCCACGATCCTGCCCCGTATCCAGCTGAATTTCAAAGTTGATGGTGGACCCCATACGCTGTTCATAGTTGCGAATGCCCTGCAACGCCGCATTGTCCTGCGGCAACCAGGCTAGAGGATAGTGGGAGAAAGTAAGCTGGCTGGCAATGACGGTGGCGACAACAAACAGCAACATACCCGCACCGACAATAGGTTTGGGATAGTGCGTGGAAACCCGGGCAAACCACGCCAACACGGTATGCAGGCCTTGACGTTCATCCGGGGGCAATGGCCTGCGTTTTATGGGCAACAGGGTAATCAGACAGGGCAATACCAATACTGTCAGCAGGAACGCAATCAGGGAACCGAGCCCGCCGTACACACCCAGGGCGGAAACCGATGTCAGATCCGAGGTGGCAAACGAAGCCAATCCGGCGGCGGTGGTAATACTGGTGAACAGCATGGCCAGTCCGGTATGACCCAGGGCACCGGCCATGGCGTGCACCTTGTCATCACCGGCATCGTAATTACGATAGAAAATGGTGAGCAGATGAATGCTGTCCCCGACGCAAACGGCCAGCAGAAAAGCCGGTAAAATCGAGGTGCTGACCTGAATCGGCGTACCCAGTATGGCCATCAGGCTCATGGTGACCAACACTCCCAGCGACATCACGATGAGCGGCATGAAAGCACCGGACAAACGCCGGAAAATCACCAACAGAAGCGCGCCGATCAAGAGATTGGCCAACGCGGAAAAGACGGTAAAATCCCGTTCCAGAATGTGCGACAGGGTAATGGCAATGGGCATACTGCCGGTGAGCCGGATGTCATCGGAAAGCACGCCCTGATACGGCTTCAGTATTTCGCGAATGCGGGCATCGGCCTGCCGGGTTTCATCTTCCCCCATGTACCCCCGCTGCCAGTCACCATTGGCATCCTGGGTGTAGGTAAATGAGCTTAAGCGCACCAATATGGCCAGCATCCGGCCATCACCGGAAATGAGGAAATTGCGATAGTTCTCGTTTTGCAAGGTATAGCGTTTGAGCTGCTCCAGTGCAACGGGATCCTCCGGCAACACCTCGGGCAACAATGGTTCGATGTAAAGTGTATCGTCCTCGCCATAGGTGTAACGGGCATTGGCCAGGGATTCCACTTTATCAACATAGGGAACTTCGTCCTCAAGCTGCCGGTGCAAGGCGTGGAATTGCGTGGCAAAGGCCTGCGTAAACGGCGTCTCCACGTCCAGGGTGATAATAAAAATCTCATCCCGGCCAAAGGTTTCCTTAAACGCGTCATAGCGCTGGATTTCAGTTGAGCCTTTCTCCAGAAACCCTTCGATGCTGGTGTCTTTTTCCAGTCGGCCCAGTTGTGACGACAAGGCGCCCACCACCAGCACACAGCCCAGCAACCACAGCCAGGGATGTCGGCCCATCATCAAGCCCAGCGCCTCAAAACCGCTTTCCACCCTGACTTTCCAACTGTTGCGTGTGTTTTTTTTCATGCGTGGACATCCACCTCTCGATACGCCGGCTGGCAATAATGAAATCGGACACCGTGGCGGTCAATAGACCATATGGGTTAGTTGCGTATCACGGACATCCAATGGCCTTACCGTTTTAGCCAACGGCAAGCACTCAGCCAATCCCCGTCACCCGCCGCCATTGACTAACTAGAGCAAAAGCTCTAAAACAGGATATGTTGTTTACCCGGGGCGCTCCAGAGGCTGTTTTGTGTGGGGTTTTCCACCAACCGTCGCGCTCCCACATATAATTGACACGAAAACACAGAGGGAAACTCACATGGTCGCCAAGGTTGCCAAAATCGCCGATCACAATCCGCAAATGGTCGAAATGGAGCGTATCTTTAAAGCCCAGAAAGCGGCTTATAACGCCCACCCCATGCCCAGCGCGGAAGAGCGGATCAGCACCATCAAACGCATGAAAAACGCCATTATCCGCCACGAAGACGCGCTGGTGGAGGCCGTGAACCAGGATTTCGGCTGTCGCTGCCCCACGGAAACACGCTTTGTGGAACTGGTTTCACTGGTGGAAGTGATCAAATATCACGTAAAGAATGTACGCAAATGGATGAAACCGGAACGCCGCAGCATGCCGGTGAACATGCGCCCGGCCAAGGCCAAGATCATTCGTCAGCCTTTGGGTGTAGTGGGCATCATCGTACCCTGGAATTATCCCTATTTCCTGGCACTGGATGCCGCCATTGCCGCCCTCACCGCCGGCAACCGGGTAATGATCAAAATGTCGGAGTTTACCCCCAATGCAGCGGACGCCATGCAAGCCATGCTCGCCGAAATCTATCCGGAGGATCAGGTGGCGGTGATCAGCGGTGAAGCGGATGTGGGCATTGCCTTTACCAAGCTGCCCTTCGATCACCTGATCTTTACCGGCTCCACCAATGTGGGCAAGCACGTGATGGCCGCAGCGGCGGAAAACCTGACTCCGGTAACGTTGGAGCTGGGGGGCAAATCCCCGGTGGTGATTCATGAATCCTTCCCCATGAAAGAAGCGGCCGAGCGCATCAGTTGGGGCAAATGCATCAACGCCGGGCAAACCTGCGTCGCGCCGGACTACGTAATGGTACACCGCTCCCAGCAGGAAGCGTTCACCCAGGCCTTCACCGACGTGGTGTCCACCTGGTATCCGAGCATGCGGGACAACGATGACTTCACCTCGGTGGTGAACGAGCGACAACTGAACCGTCTCAAAAGCTATCTTCAGGATGCCGAAGAAAAAGGCGCCCGGATCGTGGCCATCAATCCCGCCAACGAAGACTTCTCCAGCTCCGGCAAGATGCCCATGACGATGGTATTTGATACCACCGAAGACATGCTGATCGAGCAAAACGAAATCTTCGGCCCACTGCTGATCGTGAAGGCATACGATAATCTGGAGCAGGCCGTACAGTACATCAATGATCGCCCCCGCCCCCTGGCACTGTACTACTTCGATTACAATCAGGAACGGGCCGATTACGTGATGACCCACACCCACGCCGGCGGCGGCTGCATCAACGACACGTTGTCCCACGTGGCGGTGGAGGATATTCCGTTTGGTGGCATCGGCCCCTCCGGCATGGGCCACTATCACGGTTACGAAGGTTTCCTGACCTTCAGCAAATCCAAGGGCATTGTGCAGAAAGGCAAGATTAACCCGGCCAAACTGTTGTTCCCGCCCTGGAATCGCCGTATTCACAAAATGGTATTAAAGATGGCCTTCAAGCCCGACTGAACCTGACACCCCGCCCCAACAGGCGTACCCCCCCCGGTGCGCCTGTTGGGGCCAAGGCTGCGTTTTCCGGCTACTATTTTCCTGCTACCGACCACTCTGCTGCCGACCACTACACTCTGCTGCCGACCACTAAAGGAGCGTCTAATCAAACGGCAATCTTTTTGTGTCGTTCCATCCGCCTTTCACCATACTGTTCGATAAGCGCCCTCAAACGCGCCACCAGTGCATCCGCCCCCTCATCGTTCAACAGCGTGCGATTGACGGACACTACCATTTCCGTACTGTGCTGATTAGTCATCATCACCACCATCACCGGAGTACCCAGCGGCGGTACCGGTATTCCAAACACCGTGTGCGCAGCAAAGGTTGCGGTGGAACACGCCTGCAGGTCCACAAAACCAATATGTGAGGTCGTGGCACTGCAACGAAAACGGGGCCGCTGCAACACGCTGCGGATAACCAGACTCTGCAGACAGTGCAGCACCATCAGCGGCACCGCAAAGGCCAGTTTTGAGGTAATGGAATTCACCGCCACCGGGAGTTCCTGCTGTTCTCCCATGGCCTGCTTGATCTTACGTACAACCGCTTTGCAATCATCCGCCACATCAATATCCATTCTCAGCATACCGATCAGGTTGGACAGAGATCGCTCCTGGCGAATATGGCGCCGCAGGCTCACCGGCATATGAATGCGAACCGGTGACACAGGGTCGCCACCGGCCAGCCGGGACAGTGCCAGCATCGTCTTGAGCAGAATTTTGTTGTCCGTACCCGGCAACGAAACACGCCGCCAGAGTCTGCTGCGATCGAGCGCCGCGGCGGCCTGTGGCACAAAGGGTATCTGCGCCCGGCTAACCGGTGACGGTATGGCAGCAACATTACCCGGAGGCAAATCTTCCAGGCGCACCTTGGAATCATAGCGCTCAGGTTCAATGCCATTGAGCAACTTAAACAGAGCCCGTGCAAAATCCATCAGGCCGACACCATCCATCACCGCATGATGGGCTCGGAAAACCAGATAAGTGCTGCGTCCCACCACTTGCACGACTTCCGCCACCGGCCCGGCAATCAAATCCAGAGACGTATCAATAAAATCCAGGCCGGGATGATACAGTCCATCCCACTCCCGCTGCACCACTCTGACCCGGGGCAGTGGCCCACAGGCAGACCAGCGCTTGGCGACCCACCAGCCCCGGAGACGCACCCGTGCCGCCGGACAGAATCGAGCCACTTCCTGCACCGCCTGCAGCAAGGCTGGTTCAGCTATCCTGCCCTGCCCCTGAACCACCAATTGACAGACCAACTGATGATCATGATGCTGGCGATAACCGCTGGCAGCATAGCTGACATCGGACAAAGACAATTTACGGCTAAACGACGTTTCATCCATGACTCAAACGACTCGACAACAGCATTCGGGGCTCCTATGACCGGAAACACCTCAGGAGGTCGGCAACAAAACGACCGCCAAAAGCCAAACTGGATGTGCACTGTTACGAGCCAGCACCGGGATCATCAAGCTCTACGGGGAACATCACAGACCTACCCGCCCATAGGGGGAATGAGACATAATACTTTATTTGTATCACTACCTCAACGCGATCACAGTCCATCACCCGTTACTCAAGTAGAAGCGGAGCACAGATCAGTAATAATGATTGATATCTGGTCGCAAATCGGTCTAAGCTGATTGCTTTAAAAAGAAGCGTACGATCCGGAATCGGGATAGAACAGAGGGCTGCCCCCGGATCCAATAACAATAATGTTGAAGCAGGTAATATCATGCACCCAAACCAAGACCCCGCGTTTGCCCGCCGGTCGTTTCTGAAGTTGGGTGTGGTTGGAAGCAGTGTGCTGGCCGGTGCCGGTATGCTGGGTTCACTGCAGGGTTGCAGCAGCCACACCATTGAAGACGACACCACTCGAGCATTCCATTCACTGAGCTATCTGCGGCAAAAAGATGCGATCATCCTCAGCGCCGTCGCGCCCGCTGTGCTGCAAGGCAACTTTCCCACCGATCCAGGCACGCGCCAACAAAAGCTGGATGCTTTGCTGCAGGATATTGACCAGTTCCTGATCCACACCACCTCACAGACCCAAAAGCAGGTGCACGAACTGTTTGATCTGCTTTACCTGGCGCCTTTCCGGGTTCTGGCGGCAGGCGTCTGGCCCAGCTGGCAGGAAGCCGGTGAAGCGGACGTGTTGGCCTTTCTGGAGCGCTGGCAGACCAGCCGTTTCAATACGCTGCGGCAGGGCTATGTCCTGCTCACCCAGCTGCCCACCCTGATGTACTACGACCAGCCTGACAACTGGACCGACGCCATCTACCCAGGCCCACCCCAACATATCCCCAGCTGAGTGAGAACAACATGAGCAATAAAACCATCGTCAAGGATATCCCCGATATCTTTCGTCAGGGCATGGCCAATGGCTGGGTTACCTACAACGGTGCCACCCTGGAACAACCCCTGCATCTGGACTGCGACGTGCTGGTCATCGGCACCGGTGCCGGTGGCGGTACCGCCGCTGAGATCTTCGCGCAACAGGGATTGAAGGTCGTGATGCTGGAGGAAGGCCCCCTGCAGACCTCCAACGATTTCGACATGCAGGAAAAGAAAGCCTACAGCAGCCTGTATCAGGAAGGGCTTACCCGCGGCACTGCCGACGGTGCCTTCACCATTATGCAGGGTCGCACCGTCGGCGGCTCCACCACCGTAAACTGGACCGCCAGCTTCCGCACCCCGGATCAGACCCTGGAGCACTGGACCCGGGAACACGGTTTGAAAGGCTTCAGCAAAGCGGAAATGGCCCCCTGGTTCGAGAAAATGGAACAGCGCCTGAACATCAGCAAATGGAAAATGCTGCCCAACGCCAACAACAGCGTCATTTCCAAGGGCTGCGAAAAACTCGGCTACGACTGGCAGATCATTCCCCGCAATGTAAACGGTTGCTGGAACCTGGGCTATTGCGGCACCGGCTGCCCCACCAATGCCAAGCAGAGCATGCTGGTCACCACTATTCCCGGTGCCCTGCAACAAGGAGCGGAACTGGTCTACCGCGCCCGCGCCGACAAACTGATCATCGAAGGCGATCAGGTCAGGGGTGTGGTTGGCTACGGTTTGGCGGAAAACGGCATCGACCGCACCCAGAGCCTACAGGTGCGGGCCCGGCATACAGTGATGGCCTGCGGTGGTATCAATGGCCCCGGTCTGTTGCTGCGCTCCGACGCACCGGACCCGCATCAACGCATCGGCAAACGCACCTTCCTGCATCCGGTGCCGGCCACCCTGGGGGATTTTCCGGAGCGCATTGATGGCTATTACGGTGCACCCCAGTCCGTGTATTCCGATCATTTCCAATGGCGTGACGGCGTCACCGGCCCCGTTGGCTTCAAACTGGAGGTGCCCCCCATGCACCCCGGTTTTGTGGCCTCCATCGGCATGCTGCACGGCCAGGCGCACTCGGATCAAATGAATCGCCTGCCCCATCTGAATATGATGATCGCCCTACTGCGGGATGGCTTTGTGGAAGCAAGCCAGGGCGGCGAAGTGTTCCTGCGGGACGACGGCATCCCCGGTATCCGCTATGAGATCAACGAATACCTGCGCGAGGGGATTGTGCGGGCCTGGAAAACCATGACCGAAATCCAGTTCGCCGCCGGTGCCCAATCCGTGCGCCCGGTACACAGCATGAGCCGCTACACTACTTCACTCGGCGCGGCCCTGCAGCAGATCGATGAACTGGATATGGACATCAACAAGATGCGGGTGGGCAGTGCCCATGTCATGGGAGGGTGCGGAATGGGCGAGGATCCCCGCTCATCGGTGGTGGACAGCATGGGTAAATTCCACCATCTGGACGGTCTGCACATTATGGACGGCTCCACGTTCCCCACCAGTATCGGCGCCAATCCACAGCTTTCCATTTACGGCATGGTGGCCAAACAGGCAACCGCACTGGCGCAGCAACTGCAGGGTTAAGCTGCCCGCACCACCTGCAACCGGAGTCGGCAGAGCCATTCTGCACCGGCTCCGATGTGCTATCATTGCGCCTCTTTTGGACAGCGACCGGATCAACCTGCAGCAATGAGTGCCTACAACATCGAAACCCGCCACTATCATCCCCGCTTCTGGCCGGTGTGGCTGCTGCTGGGTCTGGGCTGGAGCGTGGCGCAATTGCCTTTCCGGTTACAGTTGGCCCTGGGCCGTGGCCTGGGTCGGCTGGTCAAAGTAATCAGTGCCGAGCGCCGCCACGTGACCCGTCGCAACCTTGAAGTATGTTTCCCGAATTTGAGCCAGGCCGAACAGAAACAACTGTTCCATGACGCGTTTGATGAGCTGGGCATCGGCTTCATCGAAATCGGCCTGGCCTATTGGGGCAAGCCTGCACGGGTGGACCCGCTGTGCCACTTGAGCGGCATGGAACATATCGAAAAAGCCCGGGCGGACGGCAAGGGTGTCATGCTGATCGCCGCCCACATGACCTCCCTGGAACTGTGCCTGCGCATGTTTTCGGAACGCCAACCCACGGCCGCCATGTACAAACCGGCCCACAACGATTTGTTCGAGCAGTACAGCGCCCTGAAACGGTCGCGCTACACCATTCCCGTGCCCAATCGCAGCATTCGCCCCTTCCTCAGCCACATGCGCAAGGGTGGCGTGGCCTTCTACCTGCCGGATCAGCACTACGGATTCCGCTTCAGCGTGTTCGCCCCCTTTTTCGGTGTGCAGACCGCCACCATCGCCAAAACTCCGGAATTCATCAACATCACCGGCGCCGCGGTGATCCCGGTTCTGTTCGGGCGCCGCGACGATGGCTATCACATCGAGGTCCAGCCCGCCCTGGACTACCCCACGGGAGATGCGGTGATGGATGCCACACTGCTGAACCAGTGTATCGAGAACAATATCCGTCGCTACCCTGCCCAGTATCTGTGGCAGCACCGACGCTTCAAGAGCCGCCCTCAGGGCGAGCCGTCCATATACTGATATGCAGTTGGGAGGCTGGATCGACCAGGCGGCGGTGGCGGTACTGTATCGGTACCGTGAGCAGGGCTGCGAATTGTTCTTTATCCAGCGGGCGAAAAAACCCGGTGATCCCTGGTCCGGGGATATGGCGTTTCCCGGTGGCCGCAAGCAGATCGAAGATGCCACCCTGCAAGACACCGCCATTCGGGAGACCTGGGAAGAAACCGGATTGGACCTGTTTCATCACGGCCGCCTGCAACAGAAATTACCCCACCAGCTGACCCGCAGTCATCGCAGCGGAGCCCCCATGCTGGTTACCCCATACCTATTTCACTGGCTGGGCGGTGACGACCTCAATCTTAATCACGAATGCGACGATGCCCTGTGGATACCGTTGGCATTTTTCAATACGGCGGCTGAACGCAGTTCGCTGACCTGGAAGCAGGGGCATTTTTCCCTGCAGCTGCCCTGCTATCGTTTTGGCGATAAAACCGTGTGGGGGTTAACCCTGCGCATGCTGGACCGGATTCGTCAGCAAGAGGCGTTGTTCCGGGGTTCAGATTAGTTCCTGCTCCGGGCGGAACTGTTTGAAAAAGGCAGTGATCTTGTCGGCAGTCAGCGGCCGGCTCAGCAAGTATCCCTGCATGGCATCACAGCCGATGCTTTTCAGGTAGGTCAGTTGTGCTTTGGTTTCCACCCCTTCGGCAATCACTTTCTTGTCAAAGGATTTTGCCAGATCCACCACACTGCGGGTGATGGCCTCACTGGCATCGTTATCGCCAATGCCCGCCACAAACTGTTGATCAATCTTCACCAGATCGAAAGGCAGGCGATGCAGATAACTCAGCGACGAATAACCGGTACCGAAATCATCAATGGCAATGGTGACCCCCAAAGCATTCAACTGGCCCAGTTTACGGGCCGCGCTTTCGGAGTCCATGATCAGAATGGATTCGGTTACTTCCAGTTCCAGATCGGTGTAATCCAGTCGGGCGTCGTCCACCGCCGATTGCACCACCGACACAAAATCCATCCGCTCAAGCTGTAAACCGGACACATTCACCGAGATGCGTTTTACCGGAACGTCTTCCATGCGCCACACCGCCATCTGCCGACAGGCCTCCCGCAATACCCACTCGCCCACGTCCAGAATCAGGCCGGTGTCTTCCGCCACGTCGATAAACTCTGCGGGCACCAGCAGGCCGGCTTCCGCATCCCGTATCCGTACCAGCGCCTCAACACTGAACTCGGCGCTCTGCCAAAACCATTGCGGCTGATACCGCAATTCAACCTGCTTGTTTTCCAGCGCACTGCGAATACGATGCTCCGCCGTGACCCGGCGTTGGGAAGCCCGGTTCATTTCCTCTTCAAAGTAGCGGTACTGGCCCCCGCCCTGTGCCTTGGCCCCGTGCATGGCGGTATCCGCCTTGCGCAACAGGGTTTCCACATCCAAGCCGTCGCTGGGGAACACCGCAATGCCGATGCTGCTGTTGAGAAAAAACTTTTTGCCATCAATGGAAAAGGGCGACCCCAGCATGGTAATGATTTTATCCGCCACCCGGGTGGCCCGCATGGGCGTGTCAATGTTGTTCAGGACAATCACAAACTCATCACCACCCTGCCGTGCCACGGTATCTTCCAGTGTGACACACACTTGTAAACGCTCGGCTGTGCGAATCAGAATCTGGTCGCCCAGGGAATGTCCGTCGGTGTCGTTCACCTGCTGGAATTTATCCAGGTCAACAAACAGCACCGCGCCGGCGCCGTTGCTTTTGGTGGCGTGCTTGATGGCCTGATCCAGGCGGTCTTTCAGCAACTGACGATTGGGCAATTGTGTCAAGGTATCGAAATGCGCCTGCCGGTAGAGTTTTTTCTCACGGCGCACTGCGGTAATGGCAACGGCCAACCGATCGGCAAAGTCTTTCAGCAGACTGCGATCCTGTTCCGACAGCCGATGGGATTTTTCCCACGCCAACGCCATCACGCCACGGTTTTTTCCCGCCGCCAGAATCGGAAACAAATAGGTGCTGCCCCCCAGCAATTCCTTGCGCTGCGGCCACAGCCAGCCCAGGTATTTGGCATCGCTCAGCGATGCCCGGTGACTGGGTGGCAACACACAGAGCCAGTGATTTTCATCGTCGCTCAGGGTCTGTTGCAGCATCTGATAGCGGCCATTACTGCGGGTAAAGGTAAACAGCCACATCTCGTCCACGTTATCCGGATTACGCAGCGCCACCGCCGCCGCATCGCTGGTCACCAAATCCTGCAGGGTGTTCAGGGTTGATTGTGCCACCTGATCCGGATCCGGTACGTTCAGAATCAATTGATCAATCCGCGAAAGCCCGGTTAACAACTGAAACTGCTTACCGATTTGCTGGGCCATGTCGTTGAAAGCCTGCGCCAGATCACCCAGCTCATCCTTAGTGGGTATGGACAGACTGATTTCAAAATTACGATTAGCTACTGCATGGGTTGCATCAATCAGCTGGCGCAACGGCCGCAGAATGCGGCCAATCTGCATCACGCTCACCAACGCCGCCAGCAACACCGTCGCCGCCACCATCAACGACAACACCCGCTGCATCACCTGCAGGGTTTTGAACACATCCGCCCGCGGGTGGCTCACCCACAACCGCCAGGGCTGGGCCACACCAAACTGCTGATCCAAAAAAATACTGCGCACGCTCACCTGCTGCACGGCGGTACCATTGTTCCAGTCCACCTGAAAGTTGGAACGGTTACCCTGCTCCTGCGCCAACACGATAAAACCACTGCGGCTGATTTCCTGGATGCGGGAACAATACAAAGGCCGCGCATCGCTGCCGAATACGCAATAATTCAGATCAGGATTGCGGGATTCACTGTCACCCAACAGAAACGCAACGTCCAGTTCCGCCAGATACAGGGGCAAACCATCGTCCGCAGCGTCAGCCCCCACTGGCTGCAGCAGCAGAGCCCGGCCATCGGGAGTGGTCAGCAGAAACCGCTGCCCCTGCTGCAATCGTTGGCGCGCCGCCAGCTGTTGCTGTGGGGGCAGATGTGCGCTTGCAGTCTCAAACGCTTCCCAGTTGATGCGGAGCAGGCGCTTAAAGGGGGCCGCCGGTGTCTTCGGTGCCGTGTCGAACGCCTGCGCCTGGTAGGCAGCCGTCACCTGACTGCTGGCCAATAACAGGCGCTCGTACAGAATGGTGCTGTAGAAGCGGGCCTCTTTGCGCAGGCTGACCTGACTCTCCCGCAGCAGGGCATTGCCCACATAATTGTATGAGAATGAGGCGAACAGCAACATCGGCAGCAATGCCGCCAAAAAGACCAGGATAAAAAACTTGCGGCCAAGCCCGCTACGTAATTCTTTTATTCGAACAAACATACCGCCAGCTATGGCTCTAAGTGACTGAAAAAGGGTTTAAAAAAGCATAGCATAGGCGCCTTCGGCCACACCGTGCCTATGTCGAATTATTTAACAATTCCCGATGGCGCCGGGGCGCGCCTGACATTGCCTAACCGGGCCGGAACCCGGCCAAGCACCCCAAGCAAACCGTTAAAACCACCTATTTTACTTCGAATATGAAAGTTACTGGGCGTCGATAAATTTAACAGTTATCATCAGGGGCTTATGGCGCGAAAGCGATATGGTACTGTTTTTACTGTAGAAAAACTAATTGGCTTAAGTGTTGCTTGGCCATGCGCGATCGTTTTACAAGGATGACCCCGGAGTAGAAAACATGAAACCCCTTGCATTCACCGCACTCGCCCTGGTGAGTACGCCCGGATTGGCCGCGCCTGCGATCACGGCGCAGTATGGTGACCTGATCGGTGCCGGGGCCATGATGCTGATCGGTACCATCACCCTGATCCTGGCCCGGCGCCGTACCTCGGCCTAGCCCGCACACCGGTTGAGCTTGACACTGGCTTACGTTAATCTGCGCCCTCATTTTGACAAGGTGAGCGTAAGCCATGACCACACACACTCGCGTCGTATACCCCGGAACCTTTGATCCCATTACCAATGGCCATTTAGATCTGGTGGAACGGGCCTCACGTCTGTTTGACGAAGTGGTGGTCGCCATCGCCGCCAGTGAGAAGAAAAAGCCCCTGTTCGATCTGGAACAACGCATCCAGCTGGCCCGGGAGGTGGTTTCCCACCTGCCCAATGTGGAAGTCAAAGGCTTCAGCAAACTGCTGGTGTTCTTCTGCCAGGAGGAAAAGGCCAATGTGTTGCTGCGCGGATTGCGGGCCGTATCGGACTTTGAATACGAATTCCAGCTGGCCAACATGAACCGGGCGTTGGATCACAGCATCGAGACCGCCTTTCTGACCCCGTCGGAGCATCTCTCCTTCATCAGCTCGTCGCTGGTACGTGAGATCTCCTCCCTGGGTGGTGACGTCAGTCCCTTTGTACCGGGCCCGGTACTGAAGGCATTGCAGGCAAAACACGGTTAATATCCATACGGACTGTCCGTGGATGAACGGGCAGCTCACCAGTAAACTGACGCATACCGTCATTCAGCAGAGAGAACAGTATGGCCCTGATCATCACCGACGATTGCATCAATTGCGATGTCTGCGAACCCGAGTGCCCCAATGGCGCCATTTCGCAGGGTGACGAAATTTACATCATTGATCCCGGCAAGTGCACCGAGTGCGTGGGTCACTATGACGAGCCCCAATGCCAACAGGTCTGCCCCGTGGATTGTATCCCCCTGGATCCCGAGCACGTGGAGTCCGAAGAGGAGTTGATGGAAAAGTACGAGCGCTTACAGGCAGAAGGCTGACCTGCAACACTGGACTTCTGCGACCGGAACCACTAAAAAGGCCACTGGGCCTTTTTTTTCGTCTGCTCTAAGGAAGGAACATGTTGATTCGACTCTGTTTTTTGCTGGCCATTCTGGCCGGTTCACACGCTTCTGCCAGTGTGCTCCCCAAGCAGGCGGCGGTGGCCAGTGCTCACCCGCTGGCCACAGAAGCCGGCATCAGAATTCTGGAATCCGGCGGCAACGCCTTTGACGCGGCCATTACCGTGGCGGCAGTGCTGGGTGTGGTGGAGCCCTACAGCGCCGGCATCGGCGGTGGTGGGTTCTGGATGCTGCAGCGGGGTAAGGACGGCAAAACCATCATGCTGGATGCCCGCGAGAGGGCACCGGGGGCCGCCCACAAAAATCTCTACCTTGATGAACAAGGCAAGGTGGATCGCGATAAAGCCACCAATACGGCCCTGGCGGCGGGCATTCCCGGGCAGGCCGCGGCCTTCGTTCATCTGTCCGACCACTATGGCACCCTGGCGCTGGCAGACACCCTGGCGCCGGCCATTCGCCTGGCCGCCGGCGGCTTTCCGGTCAACAAGGTCTACCGGCATCTGGCGGAAATGCGCGCCTCCACCTTACGCCGCTACCCGGCCAGCAAACGGATTTTCCTGCGCGATGGCAAGGTTCCCGATGGCGGCCTCATCGTGCAGCAGGGCCTGGCCAGCACCCTCAAAACCCTGGCCGAAAAAGGCTTCGACGGCTTCTATAAAGGCGAGCTGGCGAAACGTCTGGTGGCAGGCGCCAACGCCCACGGTGGGATCTGGTCGTTGGAGGATCTGGCCAACTACCGGGTCATTGAGCGTGAGCCTGTCCGTTTCCAGTACGCCGATGCGGTGATCTGGTCCGCCCCGCCCCCCTCTTCTGGTGGCGTGGCCCTGGCGCAGATGTTCGGCATGCTGTCGCTGTTCAATCTGGACACCAAATCCAGTGCCGATCGCACCCACCTGCTGATCGAAGTGATGCGCCGGGCGTATCGGGATCGCGCCGAGTATCTGGGTGATCCGGACTACGTGGACATCCCCATCGCCCGCCTCACCAGCGCTGCTTACCTGGACAACCTGGCCAGCTCCATCTCCATGGCGCACGCCACCCCCAGCAGCGAATTGGGATTGCCCAAGCAGACCGGCTCCGGTACCCACACCACGCATTTTTCCATCATTGACCGGCAGGGTAACAAGGTCGCCGCCACCCTCTCCATTAATCTGCCGTTTGGTTCCGGCGTTACCGTCGCCGGTACCGGAGTGTTGCTGAACAACGAGATGGATGACTTTTCAGCCAAACCCGGCAGCCCCAATGCCTATGGCCTGATCGGCTCCGAGGCCAACGCCATCGCCGGGGGTAAGCGCCCCCTGTCCAGCATGACCCCCACCTTCATGGAATACGGCCCCAAGGATAATCGCCAGTTCGCCCTGATCGGTACCCCCGGTGGCAGCCGCATTATCACCATGGTATTCCTGGGCTTGCTGGAGGCACTGCAACAACGAGGCCCCCAGGCCTGGGTGGACCGGCCCCGCTTTCATCACCAGTTCGCACCGGACGTGGTACAACACGAAACCGACGCATTTGACAGCGCGGCCCTGGCCGACCTGAAGCAACGGGGCCACCAGCTGAAGGACGTGGGCCGCCACTACGGCGACATGCATGCCATTCGCTGGTACATGCACAATGGCAATGTGGAAGCGGCGTCTGATCAGCGCCGCCTGGGCAAGGCCATGCTGGGCAAGGCGCAATAAGGTTTACTCATCATACTGTTATCGACCGATCTGGAGATCACCATGCAACACCGTATTATTGCGTTAAGCGTGCTCGCACTGAGCCTGTTACTGGGCGCCTGCGAAAAGAAAGCGCCACCGGAGGCGCAGGCGCCGGAAGTGTTCGTGGTGATTGCCAGCGAACAGCCCTATTACCCGCAGCGCGGTTTCAACGCGCACGTCGAGTCCAAGAGCGACGTCAATATCACTGCGGAAGTTACCGGCAAACTGCTGGCCATTCACTTCAAGGAAGGTGACGATGTGAGCGCCGGCACGCCCCTGTTCGACATTGACCCTGCCCCCTACAAAGCGGCACTGGCCCGGGCCAAGGCGGAACTGGCCAAGGCAGAAGCCAATAAAGCCAATGCCATCAAGAATTTTGCCCGTGGCAAAAAACTGGTGGAAGACGGCTACATCTCCGCATCTGAATACGACACTCTGGAAGCCCGTGAACTGGAAGCCACGGCGGCGGTGGAAGCGGCCAAGGCCGCGGTGGAAAGTGCCGCGGTGGATCTGGAGTACACTACCATCAAGGCCCCGCAGGATGGCCGCGTCGGCCGTGCCAAACCGTCTGTGGGCGATGTGGTCAGCCCCGGCTACGGGGTGCTCACCACCCTGGTGGGCAAAAACGATATGGAAGTGGTGTTCCAGTTACCGGAGCGGCTGTTGCTGGTGGCGCAGCGGCCGGACGCCAAGGCCAAAGTAGAGGATTTCGAGGTGGCACTGACCATGCCGGACGGCACCGAGTACCCCCACACCGGCACCATCCACTATTTTTCCAATCGGGTGGACCCCTCCACCGGAACAGTGGAAACCCGGGCCGCCATCCCCAACCCCAATGACCTGCTGCGCCCCGGCCTCTACGTGCAGGCGGTGGTGCGGGTGAAGGAGCCCATCATGGGGCTGATGATTCCCCAGGCAGCGCTGCAGGTGGACCAACGGGGTACTTATGTTCTGGCAGTGGGCGAGCACAACACGGTGAAGCGCATCAACCTCACCACCGGTGAGCGCTTTGGCGAAAACGTATTGGTGAACTCCGGCCTGGATGCCGGTGAGCGGGTCATTGTGCGCGGCGTACAGAAAGTCCGCCCCGGTACCGAAGTGAAGGTTTCCGAATACAAACCGGCCACCGAGCCCGCTGCCGGGAGCCCAGCCCAGTGATCAGTAAAACCTTTATTGAACGCCCCAAGTTCGCCATGGTGATCGCACTGATCATCACTCTGTCAGGCCTCATCTCCATGACCCTGTTGCCGGTGTCCGAGTATCCCGAGGTGGCACCGCCCCAGGTCAAGGTGCAGGCCAGATGGCCCGGTGCATCGGCACTGGTCATGGAAGAAAGCGTGGGCCAGGTAATCGAAGATGTGGTCAACGGGGTGGAGGGCATGGAGTACATGTCTTCCAATTCCGCCAACGACGGCAGCTATAACCTTACCATCACCTTTGGCGTGGGGGACGATCCCGACATGGCCCTGGTGCGGGTGCAGAACCGGGTGAAACTGGCGGAGCCCTCCCTGCCGGCGGAAGTGCGGGCCCAGGGCCTGACCATTGACAAGATTTCTCCGGACATCCTGTTCACCATCAACCTGTACTCCCCGGACGGCAGCCTGGATGAACTGTTCATCGCCAACTATGGCCTGATCAATATTCAGAACCGCCTGAAACGGGTACCCGGGGTATCCGATGCGGTGATGTTTTCCACCGCTGATTATTCCATGCGCCTGTGGCTGAACCCACCCCAGATGACCGCACTGGGCATTACCACCGACGACATCAACGCCGCACTGCAGGAACAGAATGTGCAGGCACCGGCCGGTAAAATCGGCGCCCCCCCCTATGACGGCAACCTGAGCACGGAATACACCCTGCAACTGAAAGGCCGCATGAAAAGCCGGGAGGAATTCGAGAACATCGTGCTGCGGGTGTCCGATCAGGGCGCCATTGTGCGGCTGCGGGATGTGGCCCGGGTAGAACTGGGACAGCTGGATTACAAGGTATCCGGCAGTTTCCGTAATCAACCGGCCACCGTCATGGCGGTGTACCTGCTACCCGGCGCCAATTCACTGATTACCGGCGACGCGGTGAAAGCCCAGCTGGCCGAGATGCAAAAGACCTTCCCCGATGGCCTGGAATATGTGGTGGGCTACGACACCACCCGCTATGTGGAAGTCTCCATCAGCCAGGTGACCACCTCTCTGCTGCAGGCGGTGGCACTGGTGATTCTGATCACCTTTGTTTTTCTCGGCGACTGGCGCCCGACCCTGGTGCCGTCAGTGGCCATTCCGGTTTCGCTGATTGGTACCTTCGCGGTGATGCTGGTCTCCGGTATGACCATCAACACCGTCACCCTGTTCGGCCTGATCCTGGCCATTGGTATCGTGGTGGACGATGCCATCCTGGTGGTGGAAAACACCGACCGCCATCTGCATGAAGACCCGGACATCAGCACCAAGGACGCCGTTACCCGCACCATGGAAGAAGTCAGCGGCCCCATTGTGGCCACCACCCTGGTACTGTTGGCGGTATTTCTGCCGGTGGCCATGCTGCCCGGTATCACCGGGGTAATGTACAACCAGTTTGCCATCACCATCTGCGTGGCGGTGGTGCTGTCTTCGGTCTGCGCCCTGACCCTGAGCCCGGCGGTGGCCAGCCTGGTATTGCGCCGCAGCAGCAAGCAGCCCCGCTGGTACCGGGGCTTCAACAAGGGCTTCGAGGGGGTCACCCACCGCTACTCTTCGGCGGTTGGTTATATGCTGAAGCGCCGCTCGCTGGTGGCCGTCGGCTTTGCCGCGCTCATGGCCCTGCTCTTAGTAGGCACACGGGTCATTCCCACCGGTTTTGTACCGGTGGAAGACAAGGGTGTGCTCATGCTCAATGTGCAATTGCCCGATGCGGCCTCCATCACCCGTACCCAGAATGTCATGGAAAAACTGCAGGCCATCGTCGATGCCGATCCCGCCGTCGAATCGGCCACGTTCCTGTCCGGGTATTCGATCCTGGCCGGGGCCGCGCAAAGTAACGGCGGTGCCGGCTTTCTGGTGCTCAAGCACTGGGATGAGCGGCCGGATATGAAAGACATTTCACTGGCCGTTTCCCAACGCCTCAATCGGGCTGCGTATCAACAGGTGCCCGAGGCGCTGGTGCAGACGTTCCCGCCGCCGTCGATTCCCGGCATGGGCCTGGTGGGCGGCCTGGAACTGGTGGTGGAAGATACCCAGGGCCGCAGCCACGAGGAGCTGGCCGGCGCCATTCAAACCCTGGCGGCTGCGGCCAACGAATCGCCTCTGATCGTGGATGCCTTCACCACCTTCCGCGCCAACGTGCCGCAATACTTTATCGACATCAACCGTAACAAGGCCAAAACCCTGCACGTACCGCTGACCAATATCTTCTCCACCCTGCAAAGTCAGCTGGGTTCCAGTTACATCAATGATTTTTCCCTGTTCGGGCAAACCTTCCGGGTAATGATGCAGGCCTCGCCGGAGTTTCGCTCCAGCCTGAAAGACATCGACGGCCTCTATGTGCGTTCCAGCAACGGCGATATGGTGCCGTTGGCCACCCTGATCACCGTCGATCCCATCCTCGGGGCAGACGTGGGCACCCGCTACAACCTGTACCGTTCCGCGGTGCTGCGGGCCAGCACCGCACCCGGAGTTTCCAGTGGTGAGGCCATGGCGGCCCTGGAGCAGATTGCGGCGGATGTCCTGCCCCGCGGATACCAGGTGGAGTGGACCGGCATGAGCTATCAGGAAGCCCAGGCCGGCAATCAGGCGGTCATTGCCTTTGCCCTGGCCATGGTCTTTATCTATCTGTTCCTGGTGGCCCAGTACGAAAGCTGGTCGGTGCCCGCGGCCATCATTCTGGTGGTCCCTATTGCCGTGGCCGGTGCCATTGGCGGTTTGCTCATGGTGGGCCAACTGGGCATTCCGCAACTGGGGGCCCTGGATCTGTTTGCCCAGGTGGGGCTGGTACTGCTTATCGGCCTGGCGGCCAAGAACGCCATTTTGATCGTTGAATTTGCCCGCGAACGGCGGGAACAGGGGGGGCTCACCATTCTGGAAGCGGCGGCGGAGGCCGGCCGCCTGCGTTTCCGCGCCGTTTGTATGACCGCACTCTCGTTCGTACTGGGGATCCTGCCGCTGGTACTGGCCTCCGGTGCCGGTATGTTCAGCCAGCTATCATTAGGGCACACCGTGCTGTGGGGGATGCTGGCAGCGCTGTTGGTGGGCACCCCCATGATTCCCGTGTTCTATGCCATTGTGCAGGCGCTGCGGGAGAACCTGAAAGCCAGACTGGATGCCTGAGCCGCCGGGGCCGAACCACCGACACAAGAATTAAAACCAGAAAATTTAAGGGACAGCAATGAGTGAAGCTCGTTACAACGTGGTCCTGACCGGCCACATTCAAGCCGGTCAGGATCACACTGCGGTAGCCGCGCGTCTGGCGGCCCTGATGAAACAGCCACAGGAAAAAACCGCTAATCTGCTGCAGGGGCGGGCCAGCAGGGTCAAATCCAACCTGGATACCGCCAGCGCCCAGCGCTACCAGGCAGCGCTGGAAAAAACCGGGGCCCAGGTTGAACTGCAACAGCAGGCCAGCCCACCACAGGCGCCTGCTTCCGACCATAATGGGGATTCCTCAACCCCATCGGCGGCGCCCAACCCAGCGCTGCAACTGGAACCGGTGAGCACACCACAGCCCGCCGCCGCTGCCGCGGCTGACACCCCCTATTCTCCCCCCACCGATGACCATCTGCACCCGGATGAGATCCGTTACTGCAGCCATTGTGGCGGTGAAGCCCCCCGCCTGGCGCGGATCTGCCCCCACTGTCGACGCCGGCTCCCCACCCTGGGACGCAGCCGCGAGGTGGCGGCGGTGTTGGCCCTGTTGCCTACCGGCTCCTGGGGCTTCCACCGCTTCTATCTGGGCCAATGGTGGGGCATTTTTTATCTGCTGTTCAGCTGGACCCTGATTCCCAGCCTGGTGTCTCTCATCGAATTCATTGTTTTTCTCTGTACCAGCCGGGAAAAGTGGGATGAGAAACACGGCCATAAAACCGGTTCCAGCCTGTGGATCTGGGTGGTGCTGGGTCTGTTCATGATGATCATGCTGCTGGGTGTACTGGCGGCGGTGGCCATTCCCGCCTATCAGGATTACCTGACCCGGGCGCAGGTGAACCTGACTCTGCTGGAGGCGGATACCCTGGAGGATGAAATTGAAGCCTTCATTGAACGCACCGGCTTTGTACCCAACAGCGCCCTGGACATGGCCAAGGATGAACCCGGTCAATTTACCCACGGCAGCTGGGTGATCACGGACAATGCGGTGATTACCGTGACCTTCGATGACAGCGCCAGCACCATTCGCGGCGAGACCCTCACTCTGGTGCCGTACCAGGAGCCCGGTGGTTTGATCTGGGACTGCACCGGTGGCACGCTGGAGCCTGCCTACCGCCCCCAGGAGTGCCGCCCCTGACGGCGCAGCAGCAGGGCTGATCCGGCTTATCCGTTGCCCATAAAAAAGCCCTGGCCTGCCAACGCAGACCAGGGCTTTTTTATACTGAATGGGCTAAAGACTGAATGTGCTAAAGCGGCGTTATTATTCCGACGTGTTAGCGGTTTGCGCGGTGGACAAATGTTTGTTGGAACAACCCAGGCAACGCAGGAACGTGCTCTTGAAAGGCGTCACCACCAGCGTATTGCCTGCCTCACCGGCATTGCCACCCAATGCGGAAAACGGCAGTGAAACCACAAACAGGCCGGTTCCAATCACCGTGGCCACCAGGGTCAGGGGGCGAACCAACAGCACGTCACCGGTCATCTCCAGTCCGGAAGGACGATCGGTCACAGTTTGCGCCTGGGATACCGCGGGTGCCGCTGCAAACAGGGCCATGGACAAAGCCACCAACACGGATCTAAAAGTGCTCTTCAGGCTGCGCATAATCTTTCCTCTTTATAATTTTCTCTAAGGTAGCCACCTAAGTGCTTTATTCTAGTGTATTCCCTAATTTGGAAACGATCCACTTTTGACAGCCCGGTGGCCCGCTTTTTTCTGGCGGTTTATGTACTGGATCAACTTTTGGCGGCCATTTTTTCGCCGCTTATGCCGTTTAAGTCTGGCACAGTTTACAAAAAACGGTAGAACGTTGCCCCAATCGAATCTCGGTCAATGGGCCTTTACAACCAACACAGGGCTGCCCGGCCCGGCCATAAACCCGTAAGGTTTGCTTGAAGTAGCCCGGTTTGCCATCACCGCCAACGAAATCCCGCAGGGTGGTGCCCCCCATATCTATGGACGCCGCCAGCACCGCTTTGATGGCGGAAACCAGCCTGGCGTAACGGGCCCGGCTGATGCGTCCGGCCGGCCGTTTCGGGTGAATCCCGGCCATAAAGAGGGCTTCATTGGCGTAAATGTTTCCCACCCCCACCACGACATGGCTGTCCATGATGAAGGTTTTCACGCTGCTCTTACGCCCTTTGGCCCGCGCCACCAGGTAATCCACATTGAATGCCTCGGTCAGTGGCTCCGGCCCCAGCCTGACGATCAGCTCATGCTGCAGGGGATCATCACGGGTCCACAACCAGGCCCCGAAACGGCGCGGATCGCAGTACCGCAACAGGGTACCGTCACTGCATTCCAGATCCACGTGATCATGAAACAGCGGGGGTTCCCCCCGGGCGGCAATGCGCATGCTGCCGGACATGCCCAGATGGGCGATGATGGTGCCGTTACTGAAGCGCAACAACAGGTATTTCCCCCGCCGTTGCACGGCCTGCAGTTTCCTGCCCTCTGCCTCATGGATGGCCGGCGGCACCGGCCAGCGCAGACGGGGCTGGCGCACGTGCAGGGCTTTCACCCGCTTTCCCACAATGTGCGGCTCTATTCCGCGACGGGTGGTTTCCACTTCCGGTAATTCAGGCATTGGGTTACATCTTCTTCCGATTCAAAAATACCAGCGCAGGCTGGCGTAAAGGCTGACCGGGTAAGTACCAAACTCAGAGCCAAACTGCAACGTTGCTGACGCCGGATCCGGTTCCAGGCTGTCCCCTGCGCTCCAGTACACACCCACATCGGAATACAGATTTTCGCTCCAGCTTCTCTCCGCCGCCAGACTGATGAAACAGGAATCATCCTGCAGGTTGAAAAAACCGGACGCGGTGACATTCAACAATGGGCTTGCCTGCCAGTTCAGGGCGGGAATCAAATAATGTTGACCCAGCAGGTAGACACCGGCCCGTTGATAGGGTTGCAGCCGCAACAGCCCGGCGTAATCCTCCGGCTGACCGGCACCGGCGCCGTTGTAATGGTACTCCAGCATCAGCACCCACCGGGCATCCAGGGCATAATCGCTGCCAATGGAGTGACGCCAGTAATGGGCAGGTTCCGCATCCACGAAGGCCGTTTCCAGCCAGACCCCGAAATCCCCCAGGGCGGTTTCCACACCGCCGCCCACGAGCCAGGCTTCGTCCAGTGCAATCAATACCCCTTGCACATCCTTGCCGCGCCAGTTGTCGCGACCGCGCAGAAAGGCGCCACTGTTGGCTTTTTCCGCGTTTTCACCAATCACTGCACCTACGTCCAGTTGGGCGAAATCCCCCAGCGCCGCCTGATAACGAATCGCATCGATCCCCACCCGGTACTCCTGATTCAAGGTCTGCAGGGCAAAGGGTACGAAGATGTCCGTGGGGTTAATAAAGCGCGCCGAACCAAAACTCACCACCTGACGCCCCACTGTCAGATCACCATGCTCCGTGCTGTAACGCAGATTCAATCGATCCAGGTTGTGCAGCAGCAACCAGTGATCCTCTTCCCTGTCATCATCGTTTTGAATATCGTCAATACGATAACGGTTGTCACTGTTGTTCAGGGTGGAAAACGGGCTGCCATCGGCAACCGATGGAGTCGGTTTATCCCGGTACACCGGTTGCAACTCGTAATGCAGCTGCAGACTCCAGCGGGCGCCGGGAAAGTAATCCAGCATCAGCCGCAGGCTGTTTTGCCACTGCCATTGTTCGGCACTCACCGGTGCCACGGCATCCTGCCACAACCCATAGCTTTTCAGGTAACCGGCACCGAGCAATTGCTCATCGGCCTGGGTGCACGGCGCCATCAACAGCGCCAGGCTGGCCCAGGCACCGTAATGCCCCTTAACCACGGCGCTCATCCTCCACCACACGGCCATCCTGCAAATGGATAAGGCGGCTGGCCCGCTCCATGATTTTGGGATCGTGGGTGGAAAACACGAAGGTCATACTGCGGCTTTCATTGAGTCCTTTCATCATATCCAGCAAGGCGCTGCCGGTGACGGAATCCAGGTTGGCGGTGGGTTCATCCGCCAGAATGATACTGGGCCGGGATACCATGGCCCGCGCCACCGCCACCCGTTGCTGCTGGCCACCGGACAATTGGGCCGGGCGCCGATCGGCATAGCCTTCCAGCCCCACGGTATTGAGCATGGCCTGAACCCGCTGCCGCCGCTGCGCCGCCGGAACCCCCTGCAACAGCATAATGTATTCGATGTTTTCCTGCGCCGACAGCACCGGGATCAGGTTGTAGGCCTGAAAAATAAAACCGATATGATCACGGCGAAAATCCGATAGTTCGCGCCCACTCATGTGCGCGATGGATTTATTGTTCAGGTGCACATCACCTACGCTGGGCGCATCCAGCCCACCCATTAACTGCAATAGCGTGCTTTTACCGGAACCACTGGGGCCGACGATGGCTGTGAACTCGCCCCGCGCGATGGTGAGGTTGATGTCATCCAGTGCTTTCACCTGAATATCACCGCTGCCGAAGTAGCGCCCCACACCACGGATATCAAACAGAATATCGCCTTGCGCCTGTGGTTCCGTTTGCGATGGTGCTGTGGTCATGGGGCATTCCTTATGCTGGGTTTATTCATGGCCGCTAGAGCGTTTTGCGCATGGCGCGGGTGGGCTGTAAGCGGGCCGCATGCCAGGCCGGATAGAGACTGGCAACCAGGGTCATCAATACTATCGACAGCGGCATCCAGGTGAACTGGGCCCAATGCAGCATCGGGAAAATAGGCTCCTGCAACGTCACACCGGACATTTCCAGATTACCGTAATCGATGCCAGTGGCCGCTTTCCACCAGGTCAGCAATCCCCCCAGTACCAGCCCCGATAGCGCGCTCAACACGCCAATAAAAAAACCTTCGTACAGTATCTGCCAGAACAGCTGCACCGGGCGGGTTCCCAATGCCAGCAGCACACCGAATTCATACTGCCTTTCGTAGATGGACATGAACATGGAATTGATCAACCCCAGCGCCACCAGCATAAACAAAATTCCCGCCACAATCAGGGTGGACACATTGGACATTTCCAGCACGCCACTGAGCTGTGGAATGAGTTTTTCCCAACTCAGCGTTTGCAGAACTTGCCCACGCCAATCACCATTGTAACGCTGCCAGTCAAACGCCGGCGGCGCCGGCAAGCGCAGCGCGATTTCATGAACACCGGTGTCCATGCCCAACAGGCGCTGGCCTCGGGGCAGGGTGATGAACGCCAGATTCTGATCCAGCATCCGGTCGTTAAAGTGAAACATGCCCGACACGCGGAACAACTCCTGAGACAGATCGCCACCCTGTATCTGGGACACGGTAATCACCACCCGGTCACCCAGCTCCACTTCCAGTAAACGCGCAAGCCCCGTGCCCACCAGCAACTGGCGCTGCCCCTCTGCCGACCCGTTTCCGGCGTGCAGGTAATCCCCCGCCACCATGGCCTGCTGCAGCTTACCCAGTTGCGCTTCGGCGGCCCCATCCACCCCGTAAACCATGGCTGCGGCCACGTTTTCCGACGATGCCAACATGGCTCCGGTGATCACGCGGGGTGCCGCCACGGCAACGGCGGGATCATCATGCAACAACTGCAGCAGGTGATCGCTGTGGGTTATGTACAGATCCACATCGTTGTTACGGCGAAACCCGGCGCGGTGGATCTGGGCTTGCCCTAATAAAGTCCCGGTGGCAATGCGCACCATGGACTGGCTCATGCCCCGCACCATGGCATCGGTAAACATCAAGGCCGCCAGGCCGCAGGCAATCAGGCCTACGGTCAGCAACGTTCGCCGACTGTTGCGGAACACATTGCGTAATGCCAGGGTCAACATCAACATTTTGGGCATGCTATACCGCCTGCAACGCATTAATGGGTGTAATGCGGGCCACGCGCCAGGCCGGGAACACACTGACCAGCAACGTGCTGCCCATCACCACCAGGGCCGGAACCCCCATGGTGAACCAGGAAAACTCCCCCAGTAACCGATCAAAGCGAATGCCACCCATGTCAAAGCCCTGGGACAGTTGAATACCGTGATGAACGAAATAGGCGTTCACAGGCAACGCCAGTACAACACCCAGCACACAACCCAACACAGCCAGCAGCATGGCTTCCAATTGAATTAACCGAAACAACAACCCGGGCCGGGTGCCGATGGCTTTCAACACACCAAACTCTCGGGTGCGTTCCAGCGTACTCATCAGCACGGTGTTCAGTACACCGATGGACACAATAAACATAATGATGCCCATGGAAATGTACGTACCCTGCTTATCCGCCTGCATGCCATTGTAGAAACCCTGTTCCACCTCCTGCCAGGGCTTGACTGCCAGCGGCTGCTGTGGAACGCGGTGCGCCAGGTGTTCCTGTATGCGCTGCGCTGCGTCACGGGCATCAGCGGGCCGCTCCACCAACAGCGCCAGCTCATGAATACCCTGCGGCAAGCTGATGAAGTCGCGCATGGCGGTCAGGGGCAGATACACGTTCATACGCTCACTGGAATCTTCCGTTCCCACAATGGCACTCACCTGAAAAATATCATTGGCGATGGAACCGTCCGCCCCCTGGGAAATCAATACCAGTTCGTCACCCACCGATAGTTTCAGTGTCTGGGCCATGGCAAACCCCAGCATGGCCGGCCAATAGCCTGCCTCATTGACCTGATTCGGCAGCCACACACCCTGCTGCACTTTTTTTGCCAGCAATGTTGTGCGCGCTTCGCGCCCGGGATCGATGCCAATGACACTGGCCGGGGCGGATTTGTTTTCACCATAGGCCAGGGCCGGGCTGTACAGGCGCGGCGCGGCGGCTTTGATGTGGTAACGCAGCAGCATGGGCGGCAGCCAGTCGTCCACCTGTTGCATGCGCTTATGCAAGGCAGGGCGATCAAGATAGCCTGCCACATGGATCTGGATATGCCCGGTATGATCGCGGGTAAACAGATCGATGATGTTGTTGTAGGAGCCTTCGGAGAGTGACAGCGACAGACACAGCAGAAGATATCCGCCGCCCATACTGAGCAAGGTCAGCAAAGAACGTCGCCGCTGGCGCATGACATTGCGAAACGCCAGTTTGAACAGCATCAGCGAAACCGTTTTTGCAAATTACGCAGGGTAAAAATATCGTCCTCCACCGGCACATCCAAGGTTAACGACTGATACCGTACCACAGTCTTGTGGCCATCTTTATTGAGCGGTGTCATGGTCATGACCGAGGGCATTTCCCGGCCGGAAAAGGTTTTGTTCTCAGCAAACGTCATCACCCGTACCCGCTCTCCCTGTTCATTGAAATAGGTTTGATCCACCGGCAGCAGTTTATCGCGACTGACCCGGATGACTATGCGGGCCCACACGGTAACCGTTTGGGTTTTGGGGATCAGCGTCAGCACATGTAAAGCGTCAGCATCCTGCAGGGTCACGTGGTATTCTTCCACCAGGGATACTTCGCGCACCAGATCATCGTTGGTAAAATCCGACCCCATCCAGGCGCCCATCATCATGGACGGCGGCACCTTGATGACTTTATTGATCTTGGGGAAGTAATTCCACATTTCACGATCGATCTTCAGGGTGGCAACACCGCGGTCTTTTTTCGGTGACAGCACTCTGATAAAGGTATCTTCCATGCCCCGGGTCCAGGCTTCCAGCGCCATGGTGCGCTGCCAGTTGGGTGTCACGATTTCCATGGTCATGGTGGCATGGCTGCTGTCGGAGCGATACAGCTCATCGATTTTCCGCAGCAACGCCACCGCGTCCGGCTCGGATTGCGCTGCTTCCTGTGCAACGCTCGCCTGTCTAGCGCTCGCCTGCCCATCAGCCCCCTGCACCCAGCCGGCCACCACCAACAGCAGGATGCTGATTAAACTGCGGATTGCTGCTCGCTTCATACTTCGGCTCCCTTCATACTCCTGCCCCCAATGGGGTACACTTGGCGCTTCACCCTGATCCCGGCAATAGTCCCTGTTTTTGATTTTTATGGCAAATTCCGCTTCCAATCCTTCGGGCTCTGGCCCCCGCGCACCCACCCGTGAAGCTGTTCTCGGTGTGGACACCGGCGGCACCTTCACTGACTTTGTGCTGTTACAGGGTGATGCTCTGCGCATTCATAAAGTGCTCTCCACCCCGGATGCGCCTGAGCGGGCCATATTGCAGGGCATCCACGAGCTGGGGCTGGATACGGCGGTGGCGGCCGGCAGCGTCAGCATCGTGCACGGTTCCACTGTTGCCACCAACGCGGCCCTGGAAGGTAAAGGGGTCAAAACCGCATTGATCAGCAATATCGGTTTCAAGGATTTGCTCAGCATCGGCCGTCAGACGCGCAGGGAGTTGTACAACCTCCAACCTGCCCCGATCACACCCCCGGTTGCGGCGGCATTGTGTTTTGAAATGCCCGGGCGCATCACCAGCGACGGCACGCAAGTGGATGCCATCCCGGATCATGCGCTGCAGGCATTGCAGCAACAATTGCAGGCCGCCGGTGTGGAAGCGGTTGCCATCAATCTGCTGTTCTCGTTTCTGAATCCGGCACCGGAACGCACCATCAAGCAGGCATTGGCTGAACGCTGGTTCGTCAGCGCTTCCCACGAGGTACTGGCGGAAGCCGGTGAATATGAGCGTGGCATCGCCACCTGGCTCAACGCCAGCCTTGGCCCCAAAGTCACTCATTATTTGCAACGCCTGCAGCAACAGGTATCACCTTCCTCATTGGCGGTGATGCAATCCACCGGCGGCACCATGAATGCGGCAACCGCCGGCCAATCGGCCGTCAACATGCTACTGTCCGGCCCCGCCGGTGGTCTGGCAGCCGCCCGCTTTATTGCCCGCCAGACCGGATTCAGCAAACTACTGACCTTTGACATGGGAGGCACCTCCACTGATGTGGCGTTGATTGACGGTGACATCCGCCTCACCAACGAGGGCAGCATCGGCCCCTGGCCGGTGGCCGTACCCCAGGTGGATATGCATACCATCGGTGCCGGCGGTGGCTCCATAGCCCATGTGGATGCCGGCGGCATATTACAGGTAGGCCCACAATCCGCCGGCGCCGCGCCGGGCCCGGCCTGTTATGGCCAGGGAGGAACCCAGGCTACGGTCACGGATGCCAACGCCGTACTGGGGCGCCTGCCGGCGCAGTATTTTCTGGGTGGCAACATGCGCCTGGATCTGCAAGCGGCGCGGCAGGCACTGGATGCCCTGGCCGGCACACTGCGGTTATCCCGCCACGACTGCGCCCAGGGCATCATCGACATTGCCAACGAGCATATGGTGCGCGCCCTGCGGGTGATTTCCATTGAGCGCGGCTATCACCTGGATGACTTTCACCTGTGTTGCTTTGGCGGCGCCGGGGGGCTGCACGTCTGCGCACTGGCCGAAGCCATGGGAATGCAGCAGGCCATCGTCCCCAATCAGGGCGGTGTGCTCTCAGCCCTGGGCATGGTGGTGGCCCCCACATCCCGCCAACTGTCCCATGCCCTGCAACACCCCCTGGCGGAGGTGACCTTAAGCGAACTGGAGGACATTCTGGCCCAACTGCAACACCAGGGTAAAGCGGCCCTGCAAGAGGAAGGCATTGCCACGGAGCAGATGCACTGGGAATGCTCGCTGGACGTTCGCTACCAGGGACAGCGTTTCTACCTGAATCAAGTCTGGGATGGGCAACTGCAATCGGTGGCAAGCCGCTTCCATGCACAACACGAACAACGCTATGGCCACCGCCTTAACATCCCGTTGGAGTTGGTGAACGCCCGCTGCAAAATCAGTGCCGGGGCAGCGGTGAACCGTTTACCCCGCACCGGCCATCGCTCCCCGGCCCTGCCCACAAGCCACACCAGCCTAACCGGCCTGGCGCAGCCGGTTCCGGTTTATTGGCGGGAGGATCTGGGCAGCGAACAAGTCATTTCGGGGCCGGCATTGATTGCGGAAACCGTCTCCACCACTCTGCTGGCCGAACATTGGCAAGCCCGGGTCGACCCGTGGGGAAACCTCATTCTGTGCCTGAATAAAACACAACATTAAGTTGGTTAGCACTCAGAAAAGCACCTAATACAATTCAAATCACATAAACAGCCTTCATCCCATCACACCCCATTCGGCCTGTCTTCACAGTCTGAACATTTGCCGTTTTATAAACCTATTTAATCCTCGGCCCGACACTACACTTGCCCTTGTAAATTATCCCAGCAGTGTTTTTCAGGTATCAGAACGAATGAAGTTAAGCAGTTTAGTTTTCCTTGGATGTGTCCTTTCCCTTACCACCAGCAACGTGAGCCTTGCCGCCAGAGACAACAATCCCTGTGACGCCAATGGTGAACTCAAGGGCTGGGCCAAGAAGCAATACGACCCAAGTGTTTGCGCCCCCGTTACCAGCAACAGCGCACCCACCGTGCAGATTACCGCACCAGGTGACCAGGCGGAGTTTGCCGATGGCCAACTGATCGGCTTTCACGCAGCCGCCACCGATGTGGAAGACGGTGATCTGAGTGCCAGTGTGATCTGGACGTCTTCCCTTGACGGCAGCATTGCCGCCAACACCACCCTGTCACCGGGCAACCACATTATTACCGCCAGCGTCAGTGATTCCGGCAACCTGTCCGCCACCGATAGTGTATCGGTTACCGTGAGCGCCCCGCCGGCCACTAACACCGCCCCCACCGTTTCGATCGATTCGCCGCTTTCCGGCACCACCGTCGAAGAAGGCACCGCGTTGTTATTGAAAGGTTTCGCTGACGATGCTGAAGATGGCGATCTCAGCAACAGCATTACCTGGTACAGCTCCGTGGACGGTGCCATCGGCAACTTCACCACCCTGTCGGTGGGTGACCATCTGATCACGGCCACAGTTACCGACAGCAACGGTGCCAGCAGCAGTGACACCATTAACCTCAGCGTGTTTGAATCCACCGCGCCGCAAACCTATTCACTGGCGGTCACCTGGAGCGCCCCCGAGCAACGGGCCGATGGCAGCCAATTGGCAGCACAGGAACTGGCGGGCTACCGCATCAACTGGAACAACGACACCAATGGCGAATCCGGTTCGCTCCTGGTGCAAGATGGAACGGCGACCTCCTACCAGATTGATAACCTTAATGCCGGCAGCTATCGCCTGTCACTCAATACCATTGACATCAATGGCCTGGTGAGCAGCAACAGCACGGACATGGTGGTGGAACTGAACTAGGATTGAGCCACGCATATAAAATACCCGCATGAAAAAGGGCATTGTTAGACCGACCAACACTAACAATGCCCGACCTTGCCCGCTTTGCTACAGTTAGTCTTAAGGATCTTTCTAAATAGTAGTTAAGGCAATGGAACGTCATATCCTCATCGTGGACGATGAACCCAATATTCTCAATACGCTGCAACGGCTTCTGGAAGAAGAAGATTACGTTGTCTATCGAGCCGACTGTGGTCAAAAAGGCATCGATATCATCGATGCCAATCCCCAAATCGGTGTGGTGCTGTCGGATCAACGTATGCCCAACATGACCGGCACAGAATTTCTCAAGCAGATCAAACTCAAACACCAAAACGTCGTCAGAATGATCCTTAGCGGTTATTCAGAATTGAGTACCATTACCAATGCAATCAATGAAGGCTCTATATTTAAATTTCTCACCAAACCCTGGGAAGACGATTTACTACTAAACTCAGTGCAGGAAGCGTTTGAATACTTTGAACTGGCGGAAACCAATCGCCAGCTGACCCAGCAACTGCAGGACAGCAACGCCAAGCTGGCTGAATTCAATGCCGGCCTGGAACGCATGGTTGAAGAGAAAACCCAACGCCTGCAACTGCATATTGCTTCGCTCAATGTCTACCAGGATGCGATGGAGCAGTTTCCATTCGCCATTATCGGGCTGGACGAATCACTTACCATTGCCCTTGAGAACAAAGCGGCTCGAGAGCTGTTCACAGACAACACCACCAGTCTTCTGGGCTTGCCAACAGAGCAGGCCTTTCATAATCACTGGCGGGCACTAACCGATGCAATCAGTGTATTCGATGCTGATATTGACCAGTCTAAAACCAGGTTCAGCATCAATCGGTTCACATTCACACTGATCAAACTGAGTCATGAAACGGAGAGGCTTGGAAAATTATTGATCGCAATACCGGATACAAGCCAATGATCGCTCAATTTAAACAAAGGATTTCGGAAATCAACCGCGTCCAACCACTGAATCCAGTGATGATGGAACTACTGCAGGCCATTCAGGATTCCAACAGCGAGGCCGATGACCTGAAGCGCATCATTGATTCCGATGCCAACACATCCGCTACCATTCTCAAAATTGCCAACTCACCCTTCTATGGATTATCCGGAAAGATTCGCAATGTGCGTGATGCCTGCGTACTCCTGGGCTTCGATCAACTGAGAAACATAATCTATGCCACTGCGCTGCATCATGCCACCAGCAATGGGCCGCACCCGAAATGGCGCCTGGCACTGAGTCAACATGCCCTGGCCAGTGCTGTCGTTTCCCATACCCTTGCCCAACTGCCGGAAATACCGGTTGACCCAGGGCTGGCATATTCCCTTGGGTTACTGCACGAACTGGGAAAACAGATACTGATCTGTGAGATGCCGGATATTTTTGAAGCCTTTATGGAGCTTGCCGACGCCGATTCCGCCGCCGAATACGAACCACTGTTTGCCGAAGCCGGGGTGATTATTGCCAACAAGTGGCGCCTGCCGGATTCCTTCCGGGAAAGTATTGCCCATTGTCATACCCGCACTGACCAGCATGGCGAGTTTCTGGAAGACATTAAGCTGGTACGCTGCGCACATTCTGTTGCCCAGGCCTGTGGATTTCCTACTCCGGGCAATTGTAGCGAGGCAACCCCAAGTGAAACGCTTTCAAAATACTACCCGGATCTCGACATTGATAAAGTTGTTCAACATATCCAGGAAAAACTCTCGGAAAACCAAGACCTAACCAGGGAAAGTCAACATGACTAGTAACATTCTACTCGTCGACGACGAAGAGAATAATCGCAATGCAATTCGTCGTCTTTTCGAAGACTACGACATCGACTTTGTTGAAGCGGGTAACGGCAAAGAGGCGCTGCACCAACTCACACAACACGATATCGATCTGATTCTGTTGGACATCAAGATGCCGGTAATGGATGGCTTCACCTTTCTACGCCACCACTCAGACAGCAAAACCCGACCCAAACCGCCGGTGTGCGTGATGACGGCGTTCGATGATGCCGACACCCGGCGCAAAGCGATCTACCTGGGAGCGGATGACTTCATCAACAAACCCATCGACCCGGTTGAACTGGAAACCCGCATTGCCTCCCTGCTGCGTATCAGCCATCAACAAAGGGATCTGCTGACCTTCAACCAGAATCTGGAAAAAACGGTAGAGCAACGTACACAACAACTGCGTGAGGCCCATGAAAAGCTCCAACAGACTGAACGAGCCAATAACCAAGCCTATCGGGAAATGATCGCACGCATCAGCCGGCTGACCCAGTTCAATCAGTCGGTCAGCAACATCGACCCACGCAAGCTGGGCATCTGTACAGCAGCCCTGGGTTGGTTGTGCGAGCTGCCCCAGGATCAGGCCGAGAACTTAAGATTATCGGCGCAACTGTATAACATCGGCATGCTGGCATTGCCGGAAAAACTCAGAGAGACACCCATAGAGCAACTCAAAAAAGACGAACTGGCGGTGCTTTCATCCCATGCCAAAATGGGCAGCGATCTATTCAAGGGTTCCGACATTCCTCTACTGAAGCAGACGTATAACATTTGTCTTTATTGTCAGGAGCACTACGACGGTACGGGTTTACCAAACCGCGTCAAATCAGAGGCCATCCCGCTGGAATCCCGCCTGTTCACCACAGCAAAGCTGATCCTGGAAACACTCCACAACGATCCGCAGGCCAGTATTCAGCGCGTTAAAAACACGCTGCAGGATCATGCCGGCTCACTACTGGACCCGGTAATTGTTGAGACCATTCTGCAGTCGAATGATGCACTGGAAAACATCATCAAGGAGTTGAGCTAAGCATGCCGAATGATTCCAAAGACCAGATGCTGCTCATGGCCCAAATGATGGCCGACTCCGACTCGCCCAATGTGAGAGCACGCCTGGACAGCTACCTGCCACTGATATTCATTGTGGTGGTGGGCATCATCATCTCTGGAATTGCCTTGTATTCTGCAAAACTATGGGAAGATCACGTGGAAAGCAACATCAACAAAACCAGTGAGCTGGCCTATATCAACGAGGTCAATCGAAACCTGTTCAATATGCGCCAGAATACCAATGCCATGGCGGGCATGGTGGCCGCATCGAACTATATAAGCCAGGAAGAGTTCAGTGAATACGCAGACTGGCTACTTAAAAATCAGCTCACTACGCAGTTCATTACCCTATTACACTATAAAAACCAGAATTATCTGGAACCCCCCGGAGCGGATGATTCCAGACTCTTGATCAACCACATCAATGAGTTCATCAAAAACAATAAATATGATCCGGGCTTTGGCCCAACCAAAGAGGCGTTCTTCATCCTCAAGATCAACGACGGCGCGAAAAGTTTTATCGTGCATACGTTACTCTTTGATAATTCCAGTCTGGATCAACCGCTGATCCTGGCATCCGCAACCCGGGTGCAGACCCTGACCGAAGGCATTCACGATGATCTTCCCCTGCTGATCAATATCAAAGACGTCTTCGGCAATGAAATCAAGAAGTCATTCTTCGGTGGCGAAGATGATCCAACCTTGCATGTAATCCGGCATACCTATGAAAATCTCGATATCGAACTGGCGATCCCCAATTCCATATCGGTGTTACAAAGCGCCATTTACCTGAAGTGGATATTGATTCTGTTCAGCATCGCTTTTACCCTGGCCCTCTGCATACAGTTCATTCTGGCCAAACGATCCATGAAACAGCTTGCCAATCTGGCGGTTCAGAGAGCCAACGCCCTCACAGCCATCAACAGTGATCTAACCGATGAAATACTCAGCCGCATTGAGTTTCAGTCAGAGTTACTGGAAAAAAATCAGGAAATACAATCCATCAACTCGCAGCTGGAAGAGGCCCAGAATCAGCTCATTCAGCAGGAGAAGCTGGCGTCTTTGGGGCAACTGGCAGCGGGCGTGGCACACGAGATCAACAACCCGGTTGGATTCATCAATTCCAATCTGACCATGCTGGCAAAATACACCGACCGGGCACTGCAATTAATTCATCACATGGAGCAAACCATAGAATCCCAACACGACGAAACCGCCATCGCCGAACTGAATAAGGCCCGCACTGCTTATAAATACAAATCACTTAAAAACAACATCATGGCGGTCATCGATGAATCTTTGGAAGGTGTTGACCGGGTGAAGCAGATCGTTCAGGATCTGAAGAACTTCTCACGCATCGACGAAGCCGAATGGCAGTGGGCCGATATCCATGCCGGCATTGAAAGCACGCTGAACATCGCCTGGAACGAAATCAAATACAAGGCAGAGGTTCACAAGGAGTACGGCGAACTACCCAACATTGAGTGTGTGCCCTCACAGATCAATCAGGTGATCATGAACCTGTTGGTTAATTCAGCCCATGCTATGGCGGAACCCGGCAATATTTATATTCGCACGTCATCTCAGGAAGACAAGATCACCATTCAAGTGGAGGACGACGGCAGCGGAATATCAGACGACATCATTGGGAAAATATTTGATCCGTTTTTTACCACCAAAGAAGTCGGCAAAGGTACCGGGCTGGGTTTATCCCTGTCGTATGGGATCATCAAGAAACATAACGGAGAGCTGACGGTGGTTTCAACGCCAGGGAAAGGAACCGTATTCACCATCGTTTTACCCGTCTCCCGCAATCATTCTGATCATAAGGCCGCATGAAATGCAACCAGAAGACGCTGAAATGGAAACCACCGCCACGCTGCTGGTGGTAGATGATGAAGAAAACATTCTATCAAGCCTGGTGCGCCTGTTCAGCGATGAGGATGGTTTTGACGTCATTGCCAAGAGTTCCGCCACGGATGCACTGGCGGTTCTTGAAGACAGGCCGGTGGATATTATTATTTCCGATATGAGAATGCCCATTATGGATGGCGCCACCTTCCTGGCGCAGGCTGCACAGCGCTGGCCCGATACCGCGCGCATGTTGCTGACTGGATTTTCCGACATGGAATCCACGGTACGCGCGATTAATGAAGGCCACATATCACATTACATTTCAAAACCGTGGGATGACGACGATCTGGTTGACAAGGTAAAGAACGCTTTGGAGCTAAAGCGCCTGCGCGAACAGAACAAGGTGCTATTGCAGATCAAGGAACAACAAAGGGCCGAGCTCCAGGCGCTGACCGAAAATCAGGAAGCCATTATCCGCAGCCGGACAGAAGAGCTGCAACAAACAGCCTCACAATTGGATGTAGCCTACCAGGAACTGCAGGAAAGCTATTATCAGTCCATACCCCTGCTGTCGAACCTGGTTGAAATGAACGAGCGCCATAAAAAGAATCATGCCGCCCGGGTGGCCAACATTGCGAAGATCATCGGTGAAGAAATGCAGCTGCCCGACAGGGAAATGCGCCAGCTGTTTATTGGCGCCCTCCTCCATGACATCGGCAAACTTGGGTTGGAACAAAGCATCAGGGGCAAGTCCACCGATAGCATGTCGCCCCTGGAGCGAAAACGTTACCAGCAACACGCCATTCTGGGTGAAAGCGCACTGTTGTCGTTCGACCCGTTGCGGGATGCCGCACAGATTGTACGCAGCCATCATGAGCGATTTGATGGCAAGGGGTTTCCCGGTAAGCTCTCCGGCAGCGACATCCCGCTTGGGGCCCGCATTGTTGCTGTGGCCAATGACTATGACAACATCCTGCTACCCAACAACTTTCTTGGCAAGAACCTCAATGATATGCAGGCACATGAGTTCATCATTCAGGAATCGGGCAAACGTTACGACCCGCAGGTGGTTTCCGCGTTCGACGCCGTGATCGACAAAGTCAGACTGTTGCTCGCCAAAGACCGGGAAGCGTTGCTCCCCCTGGACAAGATCGAACCGGGAATGACCCTGAGTCAGGATCTTATAAACCAGCACGGTATGGTCATGCTGGTTGCAGGCCGCGTGCTCACCGAAGCCCATATCAAGAAACTGCAGCAATTCGAGCGCGCCTTCGACACCAAACTCATGATTTCAATCAAGCAGCCGCCGTCACCGGTGGAGTAGGGGTTGATAAGCAAACCGCAGGGCCAGCGCTCTGATGCCTTCATCGATGCCATCGGCGCCCAGGGAAATAACCCACCCCGGTGTTCGCCACTGCAATTGCAGCATCTCCGTTTGCGGCCAGTAACCCAGCTTTAACGCATGGGATGCCAATAACGCCACGGACGGGGCAAGCAGGGTTTTATCATATTGTTGTTGCAGCATGAGCCCCACCCCCAGCCTGTCTGATACTGCATAGTCGTAATCCGCCGTAATCCGGGTTTGCAACGGCTGGCGAAATTCATCAGACACGCCTTCATAGCCGGACAAGGTGGGATTAACCCGCACGTACCCTGACGCATCATAGCGTTTGTTATCCGAATTCAGGGTGCCCTCCGTATAAGGCGCATCCCGCCAATAAATGGCCCCCACCAGATCCGTCGCCACCACTGACAGCCGGTGTTGCCGGTATTCTGCCTGCAACGCAAGATCCACAGCGTAGCCGGTTCCCGACGGCGCCTCCACCTGGCGCTCAAACAGCCGGTCTTCGGAGTAGTGGTAATTCAGCTCCGCCACATAATCGTAATCACGGTTGTTAACGGTGCGGCCACGGCCCACAAGACGCCCGTCAATCAGATCCTGCGCTTCAAATCGCGCAAACCCCACTTGGTAATCCAGCGCCATCACTGCAAAGGCATGATGATTACGGAAAGCAAAACGCAACCCGGATGCCTGAAAGTGGCGGGCGCGCAGATCGATCTCATAGTCGGTGTTGGGTGCAAGATCCAGTTGATTGGCCGTGCGCCAGTACAGCTCCGCCGTATCCGGGCTGAAACGCAAGTCGTATTCCTCGCGCCTCAGATACCCCAGGGAAAAGTGCCCCCATTGCACCCCCATCTCAAGCCAGTTCCAACTCCATTGCCGGTCACCGGATTCGAAATCCGTGGTTTCCCATTCGTGCAGGGCAGCATCAATGGGAACCGTTTCACTGTAGGTAAAACTCTCCAGCTTGAAATACACACCCAGGCTGTCGTTTGCGTAAAGCGCGGAGCAATGCATAACCAGGGTCAGGGCCACCAGGGCAGCCCTGACCAACACAACAGAATTCACCATCTCAGAACAGAGACTCGAAGGTTCCGTCATTATAGCGAATCAGGGTCAGGCCATCGCTGGTGGTGGATACCGTGCCAACCTGTTTGCCACCCACCCGGGCAACCCCGCTGATGTCATCTTCAGCCTGCACATCCAACACCAGCTCAACGCCATCGGCATTGCTTAAGGTAATGACACCGGTTGCGCTGTCTGGCTGCTCAATCACATCCACTTCCAGGCTGTAACTTTGGCCGTCATAGGCGATGGTCAGGATCGCATCGGCCATACGGAACTGATCGCGGTTAATGGCCAGGGTGGCGGTGGCCTGCGGCAAATCAGGGCTGTCCACTTGAGCAGTGACACTGAGACGGCCGCTGATGAAGTTGTCTTCGGTTTCCACCATTGGCGTCAGGTAGGCTTGGTAGTACACCCGGTAGCCGGGATTTTCATATTCCATATACTGCAGATCCACGTATTGCAGACCACCGCCATAGCCCAGGCTTGCCTCAACCAATGGACGGGCGTCCAAAAAGAACTGCTGGGTAAACTGCAACGCTTCGTCACTGTCGTCTGAATAATAGAAGGTATAGGGGCCGCTACCGCCGGGCGCCAGATAATCGATCTGCATTTGGCACCACAATCCCCCACCGGTGCCACCGTACCAGACAAAGGTGTCCGGCAGGGCCTGGGAACCATCCCCCCGGGCTTCTTCGAATGCCGTTGCCAGGCGCTGCCCGGGGTTGTCATAGGCTTCCGGCAACCCTTCCACCAGCATGCTGCCCACAAGCTGCGACTCACTGCTGACATAGGCGAACAGATCAAACCGGGTGGCGTTGTCCAGATCCAACTGCACGCGGGCATTGGTGCTGGCACTGCCGGTGGAGAACGCGCCATCCAGCAAAAAATACTCAATGTTCAATTGCTCATCACGGCGCGCCACCCCCTGATCCAGAGTCACCAGATCAAACGCCAGGCGTCCGGTAAAACTGGCATCACTGACCGCCACCTCAACATCGCCGGCAAAACGGGCACGGTCAAACCAGGCCAGCTCGTAAGCCGGGTCTGATTCGTCCGTTATCACCAGGCCGTCATCGTAGTCAAAGCTCAGCGCCATACCATTGAAGATCAATTCACTATTGGTATCTGCCACACCACCGGACAAGGTCAACATAACGCTGTCCGCAGTGAAGGCTTCAATCACACCGGCATTCACCGTCAGTTTGTCTTCGGTGATATTGGTGCCCAACACCAGGTCAACCGATATGGCAGGGGCATCACCCAGGGTACCGGTAATACCAAGCGACAACCCGGTGGCATCAACGGCAAACTGCGCTGTCATCGTGCCCACCGCCACTGCTTCCTCGTTGAACACATCGATCACATAGGTTTGTGGATTATCCAGTTGCTGCTGCAGGTCAAGGTTACGCTGGGATAAATCCTCCAGCACCTGGTCGAGCACCACACCCACCAGCCTCAGATTGGCCTGGGTTTCAAGGCTCACAACCGCGTCCACTGCCTCCAGATCGGCGGCCATGGCATCCATGGGCTGTTCGTAGTCATCGGCAATCACGCTGAGGAATGAACGGGCATCGGTAATCAATGACTTGGCCTGAGCCACCTCGCCGGCATTGATCTGGCTGGCAGGCTCGGGATCAAAGCCACCGGCAACAACCTGACTGGCAATCACATCCAGCACCTGCTGCACATCATCGGCCGCCTCTTCCAGCAGACCCGCCACCGCAGGGTAATCCGGCAGCTGGTCGGTTGCCAGGGCCACTGCGGACAGGATGTCGTTGATGGTGATGGCATCGCCGGCATCGAAGGCGCCATCGGCAAAGCTGCTCGCCAGGCCATCCAACGCGGTGTTGACGTTTCCGCTGTTCACGATCAGGTCAGCCAGGCCGGCATTAAACAGGGCCAGGCGTTTTGCATCGGCAGCGGCCGCCGCCAGCGCAGTGGCGTCAGTAATATCCACAACGCCGGTGTTCTGCACGTTGATTCCCACCAGCTGGTTGACTTCACTGACCGCCTGATTGAGGGACTCGGTGCTGACCGTCGGCTGGGACAATACCCGCGCGGCCACCATATGGGTAAGCGGCGTAATCTGGCCTGTGAGACTGGAGCCGGTTGGTGCCAGCACGGCATTCATGGTGAATCCATCCGGTGGGGATAAGGTGTCGCCAAAGGCGGCCCCACCGCATCCGGAAAAGGAATCGCATTTCATGCGGGTGTTGACGTCCGCGGTCAACACCAGCTTGATCAATCCACCCTGATACTGGTCGGATAACTGCAGTTGGTAGCCGCCGGCAGCATCGGTAACCGCGCTGCCCACAGCACCCAATTCAACCCCGCTGCCGTTCAACTCCATGGCCGTGACAATACCCTGCTGGACCACCCCTTTTGCCGCCACGCCGGAAACGCTGTTGGCAACCGGTTGCGGATCGTTCCTGTCATCGGAACCACCCCCGCCGGAGCCGCCGCCACCACCACATCCGACCAACGCGGCCAAGGCCAGCGCCATACTCAAAGCAGACTTCTTCATCGAAAACTCCATATCTAAAGGGGATATGGAACAGAACAAACAGGCTGTAGTTGATTTATAAAAGGCCAGGACAAGTCCGGGTGAACTCCTCCTTCACTCACTGCATTCCCCAATACAGACGATACTTCTGATCCCTGATACCCCAAAACTGCTGAAAAGAAAATTAACCAGCACGCCCGTGCGTTGCTGGGATCGTTTTTATAGCATCTCCTGATGCGAAAGGTAAGATTTCAGCCTCTAATTTATATCTCTATCAAGCGCTCAGCATACTGTGCCGTGCCACATCGGACCATTCCAGCGCCTGCAGGTAGACCTCCCACATGTCGGTTGACTCCAGGCCCAGGGACGGAACCTCATCGAAGCGGCCTTCATCGTAGGCTTTCACCGAGTACAGCACCTCACCGACGTCGCCGCTGCCCGTTAACAGCGCCAGCTCCAGATCCGCCGCCAACGGCATCTGTGACAACACCTCATCCAGAGGTCGATCCAACAGGGCATCCAGCATCGAAAACAAACCCGCCGTGAAATAACGGCTGGGGTGCTGGCGCTTGAGGCGGGTGGCCACCAGCTCACACATTTTGGCGCGAACGATGGCCGACACCAACAACTCATGGGGCTTGGAATCCACGGTGGCCAGGGCAAGCATGGCCGCCCAGCGCTTTAACTCATTGCCCCCCAATAGCACGACCGTATCTTCAATGGATTTCACGGTACGGGATAAGCCAAAGGAGGCCGAATTCACCACCCGCATCAACTTGTAAGACAGGCGCGGATCCTGGGCAATAATATGCGCCACCCGATCCACATCATAATCGTCCTTACTCACCTCCCCCAGCAGGGTGGTCAGCACGTGGTGGGAGGCCGGCACCGATTGCCCCACCATGACATGGGGCTTACTGAGAAAATACCCCTGAAAGTAATCGAAGCCTAATGTTTTGTAGAGTTCAAACTCCTCATGGGTTTCGACTTTTTCTGCCAGCAGCTTGCCCTGTACATTGCCGCAGGCCTGCAGCCGCGCCAGCTGCTCTCGCACACCCATCACCCCCAGCGCCATCACATCCAGTTTGATGTAGTGGGCGTACCCGAGCAGCGGACGCCAGGAATCGGAGTACACAAAATCATCCAGCGCCACCTTATACCCCAGGGCCACCAGGTTTTTCACTTCCCGAATCACATTGCCATCCACCACCACGTCTTCCAGTACTTCGGGAATGAGCAGCTTCTGCAGGCCCTTGGGCAGGTCTCCCCGCACCAGTATATCGTGGGTAATGTTGACCAGGGCGGGCTTGCCGTTGGTGATTTTTTCCAGGCCGATCTCGGAAAAGGCGTTGACCATCACCTGCATGGTGGCGCGGGTAGGGTCATCAATGATGGCAGTGCCGACGTTACCGCTGCGAAACAGCAGCTCATAGGCCACCGCGTTTAGATTACGATCAAATACCGGCTGCCGCGCCAGATAGATTTCCATTCCGTTACTTCTCACCCAAGCGGATCCAAACCCCTGTTAAGTTTGGCAGAAAACCGCAGAAGGTAAACTCAGGCAGTGCCTTTAACGAAAAAAGCCGAGCTGGTTTACCCAGCCCGGCTCCTCGCAATTCAGCTTGAAAATCAATTACTTGATCTTGGCTTCCTTGAACATAACGTGCTTGCGAACAACGGGATCAAACTTTTTGATCTCCATTTTCTCAGGCATGGTGCGCTTGTTCTTGGTAGTGGTATAGAAATAGCCAGTACCGGCGCTTGAAACCAATCGAATTTTGTCACGCATGATCCTGACTCCTTACACTTTCTCGCCGCGGGCACGGATCTCGGTCAACACCGTATCAATGCCTTTCTTGTCAATGATACGCATACCCTTAGAGGATACACGCAGCCTTACAAAGCGCTTCTCGCTCTCAACCCAAAAGCGATGGTGGTGCAGGTTGGGTTCAAAGCGGCGCTTGGTTTTGTTGTTTGCGTGTGAAACATTATTACCAGTGATCGGACGCTTACCGGTCACCTGACAAACCTTAGCCATTACTCGTCTCCAAATCGGCCATATCGCTGTCCGACACAACCTATCAATATAAAAACCGTTACCCTGATCTGGGGGGCTGCTTTATACCAAACCCCCTTGTCAAAATCAACAAATCCGTTAAAAACAGTAAACGCCATCCGCCAAAACGACTTTTGTTCACCTGGATTGTCACCTCCGGCCAGTGCCCGGGTGCCGGCTTTCGTTCTACACTGAGACACACAGAGGAAAAAGATCCCGGCATGATAATAAGGAGAAGGGACATGAGCGACAGCTTTGATTATCTGGTGGTGGGTGGCGGTTCGGCCGGCTGTGTCATGGCGGGCCGTCTGAGCGAGGATCCGAATACCAGCCTGTGTTTGCTGGAAGCCGGTGGCAACGGTACCGGCCCCCTGATCACCATTCCCGCGGGCCTGGTGATGATGGGCCCCACCGGGATCAACAATTGGGCCCTCGACACCGTCCCCCAGCCCGGCCTCAACGGGCGCCTGGGCTATCAGCCCCGGGGTAAAACCCTGGGCGGCTCCTCCGCCATCAACGCCATGGTGTACATCCGGGGCCACCGCAGCGATTACGATCACTGGGCCGAGCTGGGCAACCCCGGCTGGTCCTACGATGAGGTGCTGCCCTATTTCCGCCTCAGTGAACACAACGAGCGCATCGACAACCAATACCACGGCCGTAACGGCCCGCTCTGGGTCAGCGATCTGCGCACCGAAAGCCCGTTTCATGAGTACTTCAAGGAAGCAGCCCGGGAATGCGATATTCCCATCAACGACGATTTCAACGGGGCCACCCAGGAAGGCGCCGGGGTGTATCAGGTTACCCAGAAACACGGCGAACGCTGGAGCAGCGCCCGCGCCTACCTGCTGCCCCACCTGGAGAGCCGACCGAATCTCACGGTGGAAACCAAAACCCAGGTACTGCGTATCCTGTTCGACGGCAAGCGGGCCACAGGATTGGAAATCAAGCAGCGGGGCAAAATCCGCACCCTGCACGCCCGCAAGGAAGTGATTCTGTGCGCCGGCGCCTTTCAATCACCGCAACTGTTGCTGCTGTCCGGCGTGGGGGACCAGGGGGAGCTGGCCCGGCATGACATTCCGCTGGTGCAGCATCTGCCCGGTGTGGGCAAAAATCTGCAGGATCACCCGGATTTCATCTTCGGTTACCACACCTCCAGCATGGATACCTTTGGCTTCACCTCCGGCGGCATTGTGAAGCTGCTGCAGGGTATCAAGCGCTATCGCCGGGAGCGACGGGGAATCTGGACTTCCAACTTCGCCGAAGCGGGGGCCTTTCTGAAAACCCGCAAGGCGCTGGCAGCCCCCGATATTCAACTGCACCTGGTGACCGGCCTGGTGGATGACCACGGCCGCAAACGCCATTACGTACAGGGCTTCTCCTGCCACGTGTGCCTGCTGCGGCCCCGCAGCAGGGGCAGCGTGCGCCTGCGCAACGCCGACCCGCTGCAAACACCCCTGATCGACCCGGCGTTCCTGCAGGATCCACAGGATCTGGAGGATATGGTGGCCGCCTACAAGGCCACCCGGCGCCTGATGAATGCCCCCGCCATCGCCCGCTGGATCAGCGAAGACCCTTTTACCGCCAACGTGCACAGCGATGACGAGATTCGTGACATTCTGCGGCAACGGGTGGATACCGTTTACCACCCGGTGGGCTCCTGCAAAATGGGGGTAGACGACATGGCGGTGGTGGACCCGGAACTGAAGGTCAGAGGCCTGGAAGGGCTGCGGGTGGTTGACGCCTCCATCATGCCCACCCTGATCGGCGGCAACACCAACGCCCCGGCCATAATGATTGCCGAGAAAGCGGTGGACCTGATCCGCGGCCACAGCAGGGTGGAACAGGCGCCGCAGGAGGTTGCTCCCGAGCAGGAGTCAGCCAATGCCTGAACTTGATCAATCCGTCATTATCATCGGCAGTGGTTTTGCCGGTATCGGTATGGCCATCAAACTGCAGCAGGCCGGCTTCCCTGACATCCGGATACTGGAGAAAGCCGACCAGTTGGGAGGTGTGTGGCGGGATAACACCTACCCCGGCGCCGCCTGCGATGTGCCCTCGCATCTGTATTCTTTCTCCTTCGAACCCAACCCGGGCTGGACCCGGGCCTTTGCCCCCCAGTCGGAAATTCTGCAATACCTGAATCACTGCGCCGACAAATACAGTATCCGCCAGCGCATTCAATTCGGGGTGGAGGTGGAGCAAGCCTGTTACCAGGAGGACGAGCAACGCTGGCAGGTGCAACTGAAAGGGGGTGCCACCCTGTCCTGCCGTTACCTGATTACCGCCACCGGCCAATTAAGCCGACCGCAGTGGCCGCATATTGCGGGCCTGGACAGTTTCAAGGGGCACCGTTTTCACTCTGCCCGCTGGGATCACGACTACGACCTTAGCGGCAAAACCGTGGCCGTCATCGGCACCGGCGCCTCGGCAGTGCAATTCGTGCCGGAAATTGCCAAACAAGTGCGACAACTGCTGGTGTTCCAACGCAGCCCCAACTACATCATGGAACGCAAAGACCGCGCCTATAGCGGACCGGAGCTGCGCCTGATGCAGCGTTTTCCCTGGCTTACCAAGCTGTATCGGTTGCAGATCTTCCTGAATTTTGAATCCCGCAGCCTGGCCTTCAGCCGCTTTGGCTGGCTCATGACACCCATGGTCGGCTGGCCCTTTCGCCGACTGCTGAAGCGGCAGGTGGATGCGCCGGAGCTGCGGGGAAAACTGATTCCGGACTACCCCATTGGCTGTAAACGCATCCTGTTGAGCAGCAACTATCTGGCCAGCCTGAATCAGGACAACGTCGCCCTCATCAGCACTCCCATCACCCGGATCACGCCACAGGGAGTGGAAACCGAAGACGGCCAACAGCATCAAGTGGACACTCTCATTTGCGGTACCGGTTTCGCCGCCACTGATTTCCTCGCCCCCATGCGCATCAGCGGCCTGGCGGGGCTGGAGCTGAACCAGGCCTGGCGCCAGGGTGCCGCAGCCTATCTGGGCATCACCGTGCCGGGCTTTCCCAATTTCTTCATGCTTTATGGCCCCAACACCAACCTGGGCCACAACTCCATCATCTACATGCTGGAAAGCCAGATCGCCCACGTTAGCCGCTGCCTGACCTTCATGCGCCAGCGCCAGGTTGAGCGCATGACCCTGGAAGAGGACGCCTTTCGCCGCTTCAACTACCGCCTTCAGCAGATGCTCAAACTGACCGTGTGGAACGGCTGCAAAAGCTGGTACATCGACGCCCGGGGCCACAACAGCACCAACTGGCCGGGCAATACCCTGCGTTATCGCTGGTACACCCGATACCGGGCACTTCTGGGGTATCGATTTGAGCGCCGCGACCCGGCAACCCGGGCCAGGATATTGCTCAGCCCCGGCCGCCTGGAGGCGCTCAACGCCCGGCTGCTGCGGCTCTTTCTCAGGCTGACCTTCAAGGCCCTGATCCGGCCATCACTGGGGGTGAAATTCCAGCGCCGCTGGAGCACCCTGCTGGCCGCCACCCTGCCCGCCAGCCCCCAGGCTATCCGTTACCGGTTCCAGGAGCAGATCCACCAGCACCGCCTGCAGGGTGAGATACTGGCGCCGAAAACCACCGGCGCCGGCGGCGCAATCCTGTATCTGCACGGGGGTGCCTATTGCATCGGATCCCCCTATACCTGCCGCAGCCTCACCAGCCATCTGGCGGCCAGTGCCGCCATGGACGTGTGGGTACCGGACTATCGGCTGGCGCCGGAGCACCCCTATCCGGCGGCGCTGGATGACGCCTATGCCGCCTACCAATTGCTGCTGAGCAAAGGTTACCGGCCGCAGGACATTGTGGTGGCCGGCGATTCCGCCGGTGGCGGACTGGCCCTGGCCCTGGCCCTGAAACTGAAGCAGGCGCGCCAACCACAGCCTGCGGGCCTGATGCTGCTGTCACCCCTGGTGGACAACCGCTTGAGTGGCGACACCCTGCCAAGCAAGGCAGCAACGGATCCCATGCTGCGGCAAAGCTGGCTGCGCAGCTGCATTCAACACTATGAAGGCCACTTCCCGGGCAGTTCATTACTGGATCAGGATCTGGCTGATCTCGCCCCCATGCTGATTCAGGTGGGTGATGAGGAAATCCTGCTGGCAGACGCCACCCGCCTGTTGCAACAGGTGCGCCAGGCCGGGGGGCAGGTCAATCTGGAAATCTACCACCAGCGCTGGCACGATTTTCAATTGGCCACCGCCCTGCTGCGATCCGCCCACACCGCCATCCGCGCCCTGGCCGATTTTGCCCGCACCCGGGTGGGCTCCATTGGCGCCTACAGCAAGCCCCGCTCGGCCATGGACACCACCTCACCATCACCGACGATGAAGTGATCCAGCACCCGCACATCCACCAGTTCCAGAGCCGACTGCAGCCGCTGGGTGATGCTGCGGTCGGCATGACTGGGCTCCGCCACGCCGGAAGGATGATTGTGGGCAAAGATAACCGCCGCCGCATTGACTGCCAGTACCCGCTTCACCACCTCCCGCGGATACACCGACGCCCCATCAATGGTGCCGTTAAAGAGCTCCTCAAAACGGATCAGGCGGTTCTGGTTATCCAGAAACAGGCAGGCGAACACCTCGTGGTGATAGGCCCGCAGGCGGGCCTGCAGGAAGCGCCGGGTCAATGCCGGGCTGGTGAAGGCATCGCCACGATCCAGGTTCGCCTCCAGATAACGCTGCCCCAGCTCCAGACACGCCTGTAGCTGGGCCCATTTCGCCTTACCCATACCGTGGATTTCACTGAACTGGGCCGGTGTCGCCTCCATTGCCTGACGCAGGCCACCAAAATGCGCCAGGATATCCCGTGCCAGTTCCACCGCACTTTTGCCTTTCACTCCGGTCCGCAAAAAGATGGCCAGCAGCTCACTGTCCGTCAGCGCACCACCCCCCCGGCACAGCATCTTTTCCCGCGGACGCTCCTCCTCGGGCCAGTCTGTTATTGCCATGACACATCACATCCCATCTCAGCATCTACAAGAGATAGACGCAGCGGAGGAAAAAAATCAAACACTTGTGAAGGGGCGCCGGGGCTTTTAACATGCACTACACTGCAATGAGACGTCACTGGAAGCACTGAAAGATGCATGCACAAGAGGCCGCCACTGAGCTGGGGCTGGCAAATCGCCGCATAATACTGGGCGTGACCGGCGGCATTGCTGCCTACAAGAGCGCCGAACTGATTCGCCGCCTGAAGGACCTGGGGGCCGATGTGCGGGCCGTGATGACCCCGGCCGCGCAGGAATTCATCACCCCCCTCACACTGCAGGCCCTGTCCGGCAACCCGGTACACACCACCCTGCTGGACACGGAAGCAGAAGCCGCCATGGGCCATATTGAGCTGGCTCGCTGGGGCGACCTGATTCTGGTGGCCCCGGCCAGCGCGGATTTTCTGGCACGCCTGGCCCACGGTCACGGCAATGATCTGCTCAGCACCCTGTGCCTGGCCGCCCGCTGCCCCCTGGCGGTGGCGCCGGCCATGAATCAGGCCATGTGGGCGGCGGCCTCCAATCAGGCCAATATGGACTTACTGCAGGCACGGGGGGTCCATGTGTTCGGGCCGGCGGCCGGTGAGCAGGCCTGCGGTGACATCGGCCCCGGACGCATGCTGGAAGCCACCGAACTGGCCCAATGCACCGCCAACCTGTTCCCGCGCCGGATTCTGACCGGCACACGGGTCACCATCACCGCCGGCCCCACCCGCGAAGCCATCGATCCGGTGCGCTACATCAGCAATCACAGCTCCGGCAAAATGGGATTTGCCATCGCCGAGGCGGCCCGGGATGCCGGTGCCCAGGTGACCCTGATCAGCGGTCCGGTGCATCTGCCCACCCCGGACCGGGTCAAGCGGATTGACGTAGTCAGCGCCCTGGATATGCATCAGGCCAGCATGGACGCCCTGAACCAAACCGATATTTTTATCGCAACTGCCGCAGTGGCGGATTTTCGTGTGGAAAATTCACACAACCAGAAGATCAAAAAACAGGATAATAGCGGCCCCGGCATGACCCTGACCCTGGTGGAAAACCCGGACATCGTTGCCGCGGTGGCGCAACACGAGCCCAAGCCCTTTACGGTGGGCTTTGCCGCCGAAACCCGCGATGTGGAAAACTATGCCCGGCAGAAAATCGAACGCAAGAACCTGGATATGATCGTGGCGAACGATGTCAGCCGCCAGGACATCGGCTTCAACAGCGATCAGAATGCAGTGACCGTTATCTGGAAAAGTGGCCAGCAGCCCATGGCGCTGGCCAGCAAAACGCAGATTGCCAGGGACCTTGTGACCCTTATCAGCGAACACTACAAAAATACCCGATAGCCTAAGCAGTGTCGGCCAGAACTGCTACGCTGAAAATAAGCATCGTACGAGATAAGACATGGCCTTGACCAAATTCTGAGCAGGACACCCCATGGTTAAGAAAGCAAAGCCCGAAAAGGCTGCTGCCGAGAAGAAAAGCAAACCGGCACAAGAAACACAAGACAGTCATGCCAGCACCCCCTCCATCAAATCGGGCCTGATCAAGATCATGCTCCCCGCCATGGTCGGGTCTGCCCTGGTCACGGCGGTGTGCGGAGCACTGCTGCTGTTCCTGGTGATCCTCCCCGGTGCCGACAAGCAAATGGCGATCCTGGGCCAGGCCCAGGCCGAAGATTACCTCAACGATCTCACTCAACTGGGCCGCAGCTACCAGGCCAGCGTGCAACAGGCGGCCAACAGCAGCCTGGTGAAAGAAGCAGTACGGGGTGACAACGCCCTGCGCCGGCAACGGCAGCAGCAGTTGATGGAACTGTTCCCGGCTGCCAGCAGCGTACGGATCTATCCTCGCGGCAAGGCCAGAAAAGACGCCGATAGCGTGCCCCCCATCAGCTTTGCCCAGCTGGACATGGTGGCCAAGGCTGAGAAAAAGAATACTGCAGCACCGGAGATTCACCAGCACGACAAAGCGTCTTATCTCACCATCGTCAAGGCCATCAAAGACGGCGAAAAACACCTGGGCAGCCTGTTGGTAAGCTTTGATCTCAAAGACCTGCGCGCCCACATGCCCAACCTGTCAGCGGAGTTGGGTTATGTGGAAATCATCCAGACTTTTGCCAACACCCCCAAGGTGATCTACAGCAGCGGCAACCAGCAGCATAAAATCGGCAGCGGCTACGAAGCCACCGGCAACATTCCCCACTGGAGTGCACGCTTCTACCCTGCCGCCAGCAGCAACATCATTGCCAGCAGCAGCACCATGGTGTGGGTTCTGGTGGGCATCTCCGTGATCATGGTGCTGGTGCTGTCGGCCACCAGTTACTTCCTGCTCAACCGTTCGTTGCAACACAACGCCATGGCCATGGCCGCGTATTTCCAGGCCCGCTTGCAAAACGGCAAAAGCGACAAAGCCTTCACCCTGGGCATCTTCTCCTCCCTGGCGCAAACCCTGGGCCGGCTGTTTGGAGACTATGAAACCAAGCAGGCCCGCCTGCTGGAAAAAGCCAGGGCAGCAGGAGGCGGCCCGCAAGCGGCAGAGCCCCTGCCTGATTACGACCCGTCCTATCGCAATGACGACGTGCTGGATATGGACATGGACCTGGACGGTGATGACGGCGACCTGCTCAGTGCCGCCGCGGAAATCGACGACAGCCCATTGCAGCTGGAAGATGTGCAGATGGCGGAGCCGGAAATGGCCAGCATGGACGTCACCGTCTCCCCCGGCATTTTCCGCGCCTATGATATTCGTGGCATCGTCGGTGAGACCATCGACAAGGACGTGGCCTATGCCCTGGGGGCGGCCATTGGCAGCGAGGCCAGGGAATCCGGCCAGGAGGCGGTGCTGGTGGGCCGGGATGGACGCCACTCCAGCCAGGAACTGGCGGAAGCGCTGGCCGATGGCATTCAGTCCACCGGCTGCGACGCCATTGATGTGGGTATGGTGCCCACCCCGGTTCTGTACTACGCCACCAAAACCCAGCGTACCCAAAGCGGTGTCATGGTCACCGGCAGCCACAACCCGCCGGAATACAACGGCTTCAAAATCGTCATCAACGATGAAACCCTGGCACAGGATCGCATTCAGGGCCTGCGCAAGCGCCTGGACAGCGGCAAACTGATGAAAGGACAGGGCCGGTATGAGGCCATCGACATTGTGCCCGACTACCTGGAGCGCATCTGCAGCGATGTGGTACTGGCCAAACCCATGCGCATTGTGGTGGACACCGGCAACGGCGTGGCCGGCCCGGTCACCTGCCAGCTGCTGGAAGCACTGGGCTGCATGGTGACACCGCTGTTCACGGAGGTGGACGGCGACTTCCCCAATCACCACCCCGACCCCAGTGACCCGGCCAACCTGGAGGATCTGATTCGTACCGTGCAGGCGGAAGGTGCCGAACTGGGGCTGGCCCTGGATGGGGATGGAGATCGCCTGGGCATCGTCACCCAAAGCGGCAAGATCATCTGGCCGGATCGGGTGCTGATGCTGTACGCCCGGGATCTGCTGGCCCGCAATCCGGGCGCCGATATCCTCTATGACGTCAAATGCAGCCGCGACGTGGCGGAACTGGTGAGCAACCTGGGGGGGCGTGCCATCATGTGCGCCACCGGCCATTCGCTGATGAAAGCCAAAATGAAGGACACCGGCGCCGTGGTGGGGGGTGAGTTATCAGGCCATATCTTCTTCAATGACCGCTGGTACGGCTTTGACGATGCATTGTACAGTGCCGCCCGCCTGCTGGAGATTCTCTCCATGGAGCCCTTCGAAGCCGAGCAGGTCTTCGAGGAATTCCCGGAAAAAGTCAGCACCCCGGAGCTGCATATCAAGGTTTCGGACGCCAATAAGTTCAAAATCATGGAAAAACTGGAATCCCAGGGCAATTTTGAGGGCGGGAATCTGGTCAAAGTCGATGGAGTCAGGGTAGACTTCCCCAATAGCTGGGGGCTGGTCCGTGCATCCAACACCACGCCGGTGCTGGTAGCCCGTTTCGAGGGTGATACCGAAGAAGCATTGGAAACGGTAAAAACCGTGTTCCGCGATCAACTGTTGGCCGTCGAGCCCAGCCTGAACATCTCTTTTTAACGATCAAAACCTAACGCACAGAATCGGACGCCGGGCAGTTTGATGCCCGGCGACAAGTATCATGACCCTTAGCAAAGACCAAGCACTGAACATCGCCCAGGTATTGTCAGAAGCCCTGCCCTACATCCAGCGCTTTACCGGCAAAACCGTCGTTATTAAATTTGGCGGCAACGCCATGGAAACCGAAGAGCTGACCAACAGTTTCGCCCGCGATGTGGTCATGATGAAGCTGGTGGGCATGAACCCGGTGGTGGTGCACGGCGGCGGCCCTCAAATCGGCGACCTGCTGAAAAAGATCGGCAAGCAAAGTGAATTCGTCGAGGGCATGCGTGTCACCGACGCCGAAACCATGGATGTGGTGGAAATGGTTTTAGGCGGCCTGGTCAACAAGGACATCGTCAGCCTGATCAATAATAATGGCGGCAAGGCCGTGGGCCTCACCGGCAAAGACGGCCGCATGATCAAGGCCCGCAAGCTGCAGATCAGTCGCAACGCCCCGGGCATGAACGCCCCGGAGATCATCGATATCGGCCATGTGGGTGAAGTGGCTTCGATCGATACGGATGTCATCAACATGCTGGTGAACAGCGATTTTATACCGGTGATTGCCCCCATTGGCGTGGGTGAAGACGGTGCATCCTACAATATCAACGCCGACCTGGTGGCGGGCAAGGTGGCGCAAGCCCTGCGCGCCGAGAAGCTGATGCTGCTCACCAACATCGCCGGATTACTGGATAAACAAGGACAGGTGCTCACCGGCCTGTCACCCAAGGAAGTGGATGCCCTGATCGAAGACGGCACCATATACGGAGGTATGCTGCCCAAAATTCAATGTGCCCTGGACGCAGTGAAAGCCGGCGTGACCAGTTCTCATATCATCGACGGCAGGGTTCCCCACGCCGTGTTGCTGGAGATCTTTACCGACGCAGGCGTAGGCACCCTGATCACCAGCGAGAACCTGTGAACATGGCCATTAGCGAGCGTAAAGCTTCACGCAAAGAACAGATTCTGCAGGCCCTGGCCCATATGTTGGAAGCCAGCCCCGGTGGACGCATTACCACCGCAGCCCTGGCCAAAGAAGTGGGGGTCTCCGAAGCGGCCCTGTACCGCCACTTTCCCAGTAAGGCGAAGATGTTTGAAGGGCTGATCGAATTCATCGAAAACACCCTGTTTTCCCGCATCAGCCTGATCGTCAAAGAAGAACCCGACAGCACCCAGCAATGCGGCCAGATCCTGAGCCTGTTGCTGGGCTTTTCGGAGAAAAACCCCGGCATTACCCGCATCCTCACCGGCGATGCCATTACCGGCGAAACCGACCGCCTGCGGCAGCGGGTGATTCAATTATTCGATCGCATCGAGACCCAGTTGAAGCAGATATTGCGGGAAGCGGAATTGAAAGAAGGCAAACGCACTCAGCTCACCGCGGTGCAGACCGCCAACCTGATGTTGTCAGCGGCAGAAGGACGCATCTGTCAGTACGTGCGCTCCGGCTTCAGGCGCTCGCCTGTTGACGGTTGGGACGACCAGTGGGGATTATTATCGCAGGCCCTGTTCCGGCAGGCTTGATTCACTCACTGCCAGCCTGCTGGCGTTGCTCCATCAGGTATTTAAGGCGCTCAATGTCTTTCTGATATTCCTTGCGGATCACCACCTTTTCCTGTTCCTTCTCGGCAATGGACTCTTCCGCCTCCCGTATCTGGCGGGCAAAACTCTCCATTTTTGATATCAGGAAATCGGGTACTTCCTGCCCGGAGCGCTCCCGCTCAGCGGCCTGTGCCTGGGCGGAATTGAATTCACCCTGCAACTTGGCGATATTGCCTTTGGTGACATTGATGTACACATCGATGGCTTCCAGCTTGCGCCCCAGCGCCCGTTCGGCATCTTTAGGGCTGCTGAAAATGGCCAGCAGCTGCTTGTCGCGCTCCTGCTGTTCGGCCTGCAGCTGCTGCTGCTTTTGTTCATCCGCCAACGCTTCCAGCTCTTCTTCTGTCAGAGCCCGGGGCACCACCTTGATCACCGTGCCCCTTTCATTCAGTACTTCATAGCCCCGATGCACCACATTGGGAGGCAGGGTCTGGGTCATTACCTTGCGCCCGTCATCGTTTTCATAGCGATAGAAGTTTACCGCCAGGGCCGACTGGCTGACCATAAGCCCCACCAAACCCATTACTATCAGCATCGATCCGGTCATGATGTTTTGAACTTTCTCCACTGTATACCCGCTTGTTACCCATCTGGTTTCCGGTATGATCTGCGCCCGTTACCACGCAAGGAATCCACGTGATCGAGCATAGCATTCTGTTTTTGGCGTCCCTGCTGGCCAATACTCTGTCGGCACTGGCCGGTGGCGGTGCCGGCCTCCTGCAATTGCCCATCCTGCTGTTTCTGGGGCTGGGTTTTTCCAGTGCCCTGGTCACCCACAAAATCGCCAGTGTGGCGTTAGGTGTCGGTGCCACTGTCCGCCATCTGAAAGAAAACCGCCTGCAACGGGGCTTTGCTCTATTCATTCTAGCGTGTGGATTGCCCGGTGTCGTATGCGGGGCTCTGATCATTCTGAAATTTGATGATCAGGTCTCGAAGTTGGCACTGGGCGTGCTTACCACCGGGCTTGGGCTCTACTCTGCCTTCAAGAAAGAGCTGGGCCACACCGCCAATCCACAACACCGCACCCTGCCGGGCTATCTGGTGGGCGGTTGTATATTGTTTATCATCGGCACCCTGAACGGCAGCTTAACCTCCGGTACCGGCCTGTTTGTTACCCTGTGGCTGGTACGCTGGTTTGGCCTGGATTATAAAACAGCCGTTGCCTACACCCTGATTCTGGTGGGGTTGTTCTGGAACGGCTTTGGCGCACTGACACTGGCCCTGCAGGCCCCCATTCGCTGGGACTGGCTGCCCGCCCTCGTGCTGGGCTCCCTGGTGGGGGGCTATGCCGGTGCGCATCTTTCTATTATAAAAGGAAATCAGTGGGTTAAGCGCGCCTTTGAGTTGCTCACCCTGGTGGTGGGGGTGAAACTCATCGGTGACAGCCTGCTGTAACCCAAGCCCATGAAACTAATTAATTTATTATTGTAGTGTTGGGTAAACTCACCTGTATTTTTTGTGAACAGGGTCTATATTCAAAATTGGCTGAATAACTACCAAAAGGCCGCTCGCAAATTTAGAGGTGCACTATGCAACGTCAGTTCAATATTCTTTGCGTAGACGATGATCTGGGATTCCGTCGTTATCTGAGCAAGTCACTGGATGACACCTACCAAATCAAGTTCTATGCCTTGGGTTTTGAATGCCTGGCGAAATGCCAGCAATGGGATCACGACCTGATTCTGATCGACGCCACCCTGCCGGATATGGTGTCGGAACAGCTGGTGGAAAAATTGAAAGCCATGCCGGAACTGCACAACACCCCTATTGTTATCGTCTCCTACAAGGATTCCGAGAAAGAGCGTGCCCGCTTCGCCAAATGCGGCTGCGATCATTTCTTAAGTAAGGTGGCCAGCCCCCAGGACATTAAACTGCTGCTGGCCAACCTGATCAATCAGGCGGCCTGAAAGGGCTAGCGGCATTCAGCGCGATGGCCTGACCGGATTATGGGGGCGTGAGAAAACGCCTTCGAACCATTCCTGACACCGTTTCTTGTCCAGCCGTTTTTGCTCCATCAGCCAACTGAGCATCAACAATGCAGCCTGCTCCAGGGGCTCATCGTTGCTGTTCTTGTCCAGCAGGTGGTTCAATGACTGTTCCAGCAGGCAGCGGTCATGAAACTCCCCCAGCAACACACCCAGGGCCTTCAGGTGCTTGATCAGCGCCTTTTCTTTAGGGCTGGGATGTTCCAGCAACATCTGCAGTTGATAGAGATAGTACTTGGTCCACTTGCGGCACTGATGGTACACCTCGTCATCATCGGACGCCTCGGCTTCGTAGGCCAAACGCCGTGCCTTGCGATAAGCGTACTCCAGCCCGGATTCAAAATCCGGTACCCGTTTGCTTTTAAGGCGCGCTTTCCACACATCCAGCACGTCCAGAAAGGCCGCCACCGGATCCAGCGGGGTTGCGTTGGCATCCTCCCGCGCCTGGCGAGCGGCATAGTGGGCCAGCAACGGCTGCAGATCGCTGCTCTGACTCTGCTGGTAAACCTCCACCAAATGGCACAGGGTTTCGTACTGCACCACCGCATCCCGCTGCCCGGCATAGGCTCTGGCAATCACCTTGATGCGTTGATCCACCTTCTTGATGGCGGTTTTACTGGCCACCGGCCGGTACAACTGCAGTAACGCACGCAGACGCTTGGTGCAGACCCGCAGGCTATGCACCAGGGCCGGCGGCAGTGGGGCCTCTGCAGCCTGGAGTTTTTTCACAAGCTTGTTGACCCGTTGTATTGCAATATTCAACACCGGATCGGCACTGGACTTCGTCATGGGCTCCATTGTACCGCACCACCGCCGTTACAATAGAGGGGTTTAACGTGACGATTTGGTGACAGCGCCGCACTTACGCCGGCACGCTGAGGCGGTTACTGAATGCCGTACTGGTCCCGGTACGCTTTCACCTTGGGCAGATACTGGGCCAGATGGCCTGAGGCAGCCCCGGATGCCTGCTCTTCCATAAAGCGGATCAACTGATTCAAATTGATAATACTGATCACCGGGATACCGTAATCCCGCTCCACTTCCTGAATTGCCGACCGCTCCGCCTTGCCTTTTTCCTGCCGATCCAGCGCCACCACCACCCCGGCCGGAAGCGCCGGGGTCTGTGCGATGATATCCATCACTTCACGAATGGCGGTCCCGGCGGTGATGACGTCATCGACGATCAGCACTTTGCCGGTCAGCGGAGCCCCCACCAGGTTGCCCCCTTCACCGTGCTGCTTGGCTTCCTTGCGGTTGAAACACCAGGGCAGGTCGCGCTGGTGTTGCTCCGCCAACGCTACGGCGGTGGCCGATGCAATGGGAATGCCCTTGTAGGCAGGGCCGAACAACACATCGAATTCCACCCCCGCATCGACGATGGCCTCGGCGTAAAAGCGGCCCAGTTTGGCCAGCGCCAGTCCGGTATTGAACAACCCGGCGTTAAAAAAATAGGGGCTCTGGCGACCGGATTTGAGGGTGAATTCCCCAAAACGCAATACGTTCAGGCTAAGGGCAAATTCGATGAATTCACGTTGATAGGGCTTGATCATGGCTCACCACCCCAGTGCTTTCTGCTGCAGCGCAAACAACTCCTTGATGCCCTTTTCCGCCAGATCCATCATGGCATCCATCTCTGCACGCTGGAACGGCTCGCCCTCGGCCGTACCCTGCACTTCCACCATGCCGCCGTGCTGGGTCATCACCACATTCATATCGGTTTCAGCGCCGGAATCTTCCGGGTAATCCAGATCCAGCAGCGGAGTTCCCTTGAACACGCCCACCGAAATGGAGGCAATCAGGCGCTGCAGAGGATCCTGCTTGATCATGTTCTTGTTGAGCATATAGGTGAGGGCATCCACCAGGGCCACACAGCCGCCGGTAATGGATGCGGTACGGGTACCGCCATCGGCCTGAATCACATCACAATCGATGTACACGGTGTTTTCACCCAGCTTCTTCAGATCCACCGCAGCCCGCAGGGAGCGTGCAATCAGGCGCTGAATCTCCAGTGTACGGCCACCCTGCTTACCGCGGGCCGCCTCCCGCCCATTGCGGGTGCCGGTGGCGCGGGGCAACATGCCGTATTCAGCGGTCACCCAGCCCTGCCCCTTGCCCTTCAAAAAACGGGGTACACCTTCTTCCACACTGGCGGTACAAATCACCTTGGTATTGCCGAACGCCACCAGCACCGAGCCCTCAGCATGGCAGGTGTACTCTCGGGTGATGTTTACGTCGCGCATTTGATCCGGTTGACGTCCGCTGGGTCGCATGGTGTAGCTCCTTGAAATAGTGGCTTTGATCTAAAGGCCGCACAGTATACTCAAAATCCGCCGCGGATTTTGAACAATCTGGCCGTGCGGGAGGTAGTGCACGCCAAACTCGGTTAGAATAGGGTTCCTAATCGCTCAATCGACAGACAGGAGCCGCCTGATGATCCGCAGCATGACCGCATTCAGCCGCAAGGAACTCAACGCCCCCTGGGGAACCCTGTCCTGGGAACTGCGCTCAGTGAATCATCGTTATCTGGAGGTGCATCCGCGACTACCGGATACCCTGCGGGACCTGGAAAACCCGGTGCGGGAATCCCTGCGCAGCACACTGAGCCGCGGCAAAGTGGAATGCACCCTTAAACTGAAGGCGGAAAATCTGGCGCCCACCCGCCTGGAAATCAATGAAACCTACGTTAAACAGCTGCTGGAAGCCGCCAACCGGCTTACCCACATGACCGGTGACACCAGCGGCCTGTCGGTAACCGATCTGCTGGGCTGGCCCGGCGTGGTAACCACCCCGGAAGCCGATCAATCCGAAATCCAGCAGGCAGCCCTGGGCCTGCTGCAGGAGGCGCTGCAGGATTTCGTGGCCAACCGGGAGCGGGAAGGCCAGATGCTGAACGACATCATCATTGACCGGCTGGATAAAATCGACGCACAGGTTACCGTTGTACGCCAGCACCTGCCTGAGATCCTGCAGGCACAGAAAGAGAAACTGCTGGCTCGGCTGGAGGAAATCAGCGCCAATGTAGACCAGGAGCGACTGGAGCAGGAAATCGTCTATCTGGCGCAAAAATCCGATGTGGACGAAGAACTGGATCGCCTGGAAACCCACGTCAAGGAAGTGCGCCGCGCCTTGAAACAGGGCGGGGCCGTGGGCCGGCGCCTGGATTTCCTCATGCAGGAGCTGAACCGCGAGGCCAATACCCTGGGCTCCAAATCCATCAACACCCTCACCACCCAGGCGGCGGTGGAACTGAAAGTGCTGATCGAACAAATGCGCGAGCAAATCCAGAACATTGAGTAATTTTCTATGCTGAATTTAAACGACGACCCTCTCACTCAGGAAGAGCTGGATTGGTTGGATGCCGTCCTGGAAAAGTACGGCACCGACGCCGCCATCATCAACGTTTCCGAATTGGATGGCTTTCTGACCGCACTGGTGTCCGGTCCCAATATGGTAATGCCCAGTCAGTGGTTGCCGGCCATCTGGGAAACGGAATCCGGCCCGGATTCCGTGCCTTGGGAAAACGAAGCCGAAGCCAGCCGCTTTATGGCTCTGGTGATGCAGCATATGAACAACAACACCGCTGTGCTGATGGAGTCTCCCGAACAGTACGAAGCCATGTTCATGCAGGCGGAAGAAAACGGTGAGGTTCACACCATTGTCGATGACTGGTGCCTGGGCTACATGCGCGGCGTTGCCCTGGGCGGCGGCTGGGAACAGCTGCCGGAGGAATACGAGCAGCACCTGATGGCCATTGCCATTCACGCCGACCTGGAGATACAGGAAGAGCTGGACAAACAGACACCGGAAATTCTGCAGTTAATGGTGGAGCGCATTGAACCCGCAGCCGTGGCCCTGCACGGTTACTGGTTAAGCCAGCGCATGACGGAAACGGCGGGGATGCCGGCAGGCGTGCCGACCCAGCCCACCCTGTTCCGCGACGAGCCCAAGGTGGGGCGCAATGACCCCTGCCCCTGTGGCAGCGGTAAGAAGTTCAAAAAGTGTTGTTTGCACTAGCCACCGGCACACTCTAATACCCCCTGCGTCACAACGCCCTGATTTAACTTAGGCGCCGCCGTACAGATTGGCCTTTTGCTGCCCAGCCACTATGCTTAAGCAGGTGCCCCTGCGTCTTATGCCCGGGCCCCAACGGGTTATCCAGGGTGAATGCGGACAACTGTGCATGATTCAGAAAATTGTTGTGGTGGATGACAGCCAGGTACAGTGTCAGCATGCGGCTGACGTCTGTGGTGCGGTGTTTGGCAACGCCCATATCGTGATGGCGAGCAACGGCCGCCAGGCCCTGGATCAGCTACAAACCATGGCGGCTGACCTGATTCTGATTGATCTTGAAATGCCGGTCATGGACGGCATTGAACTGATCGGGGAATTATCCAGCCGCCAATTGGATTGCGCTGTGCTGATCATGAGTTCCAAAGATGCGAAATTGATCTCCAGCGTGGGGGTGATGGCGCAAGCCGGTGGCCTGCATGTGCTGGGCTGTTACCAGAAACCGATCACCCAGGCCATTCTGCTGGAAGCCTACAGCAAGTTTAACGGGCGGGCCAACCCTCCCCCTTCCCCGGAAGACAATCAGCAACACATTGATGGTAACGATCTTCAGCTCGCCATGGAGCAGGCGCAGTTTGCGTTGCACTACCAGCCCAAACTCACCTGCAAAGGCATCATTCTCAAAGGCGCTGAAGCACTGGCGCGCTGGAACCATCCCGAGCTTGGATTTATCTCACCATTGCATTTCATTGCTGCCGCGGAACAACACCAGCAGATCACACCGCTCACCTTACATCTGCTGCATCAGGCGCTGCGGCAGAAAGTCTACTGGAACCGCTACGGCCTGCGCTTCTCACTGGCGTTCAACCTGTCGCCGCTGGTGCTGCTGGAAGACAATCTCATCAGCTGGATTGAAGACGCACTGACGCAATACAGTTTAAAACCGGAAGAAATCATATTCGAGGTCACTGAAAACGTGATGCTGGGGGATGTGGCCAAATCATTGCAGACGCTCAACCGGCTACGACTGAAAGGCTTTGGAATCGCACTGGACGACTATGGCACCGGCTTTGCCAACGCCGAGCAGCTCATGCGGGTGCCGGCCACCGAGTTGAAAATCGATCGCACACTGGTGCATGAAATTTCCAGCAAGCCACAATTGGAAACCATTCTCGCCAGCACTGTTGCCCTGGCGGAGGATCTCGACCTTTCCATCGTGGCAGAAGGCGTGGAGACACTGGCGGATTTTATTGTGCTGAGCAAATACCCAGTGAACCAGGTGCAGGGTTATTACTTCAGCCGTCCTCTGGCAGCGGAGACCTTCAGCAACTGGATCACCACCGACCTCACCTTATTGCGCGGCCAGATCAAACAATCACTGGGTGAATAGGGGTTATCTTGCCGCCGGCGGCAGTACCCGACGAAACGTCAGGTTGATCCTGCCGCCGGTCACATCCGGCTGCGGCGGCACACGATGCTGCCACCGACTCTGAAAACCCGCCGCCATCAACAGCAAATCCCCGGCATCCAGTAAAAACGTTTCCTCTTGTTCCCCTTGCCCCTCTTGCCCACCTTGCAGCGGACGCACCTGAAAGCAGCGCGGCTGCCCCAGGCTCAGGGACGCAATCACCGGTGCCGGCCCCATTTCCACCTCGTCATCACTGTGCCAGCCCACATAGTCCATGCCGTCACGATAATAGTTTACCAGCACCGCATTAAAGTCATGACCGGTGAACATTTCCACTCTGCGGCGAATGGACAACAACAGGGACGACCAGCCCCGGGTCTCCAGCAGATTATTACTGTAGCTGTACACTATCCCCGGGTCGGCATGCCAGGTTTGCAGGCGGGGCAGTTCAAAGCGCCGGCCTGACATAACGTAATGATTATCAGGCCAGGACTGTTGTTGCTGCAGACATTGATATATCCAGTCACTTTCATCCCGGGAGTAAAACCCCGCTGCCAGTGTCAACTGACTCGCTGCAGACACGGGTTTCAGATTGCACATTGCTGAGGGCTGTTGCGATGGCAACAATAGACTGGCCATGACATTGATCCTGAACGTTGAAAAATGGGTTGAAAAATGAGTTGCAACTGAAATGGAGCAAACCTTGCGCCAGAATGTTTTACCGCCTGCACTCCCGCTGCAGTGGCGCTGCAGCCAGCAATGCGCCGCCACCATGACGGTGAGCTATCCCACAATGCCCCGTCTGTTCCTGTCACAAACCCGACAAACGACGGGCAAGGCGCGTGTAATGCCCCGCTTTTCAGTCACCAACGGCACTGGCATCCGAATTGCTAATTGCTCCTGGTATAAACACACCGGAGGAGATCACCATGGCATCGGCCCATTTCAAACTGAGCAAAAATGACGAGCAATTGTTTGTCTTTGAATTCTTTGACAAGGAAGGCACATTGCTACTGATGAGCGGTGAGTACGAGTCCAAGGACGACGCTACCCAATCCATCAAGGACGTGCAGGTGGGATCCCTGATGAGCCCGCAGATTGGCGCCGGCAAAACAGCGGAAGGTAATAATTTTTTTGTGATCAAGAATTCCGCCGGCCAGGTATTGGCAAAAAGTGTGTTGTTTGATTCCGAAATGGTGTTCAACAATGCCCTGCATCGCGTAAAAGACAGCGCTTGCATTGCTACCACCATCGACCTCACCTGATCCCCCCCACAGGAGGCCCATCATGCCGGCAACGCCGCTCACCAGCAAACTGGAATTCACCCTGTGTAAAGAGGCGGCCAGTATCGCCACCACCGCAACCGAACTGGCAGCCGTTCGTCGCTTACTGCGCCGTTACCTTACCCAAGCGGATACCCTCGCCATGCTTGACAAGGTAATCCAGCCGCTGGTGGAAAGCTATCAGACACTGGTGTATGTACTGGAGCCCCTGCTGAACATCAAAACAGAATCCGATTTTCAATCCGGTTTTGATAGCGCCTTTGACCAATACCGGTTACGTCTGCAGGAGAAAAACGGATTACCCCGCAAACAAGCGGAATGCGCCTATGAAGCCTATTTGCTTCTGGCGCAAACCCGGGATGCCAATACCCGCTTCCCCATACTGCGCCGCACGTTTGACCGGTTGCTCAACTACATCGACAAATACGTCGACAATGACAGCTGGTTACTGATGAACATCGACAACGTCTACAAAATGCTGAATCTGTTACTGGGTGAAATCACCGAGCTGAACCGCTGTGATCCTGAGGAGGCCTGGCTTAGCTACGATCTGGCAATGGAAAGTCTGCTGCCGTTTATGCAGATCATCAACAATCGGGCCCATTGCATGGCGGGCTACGATACACCTGAGCAGGCATTGCAACCCACAGCGCTGGGGGCAGCCTGACCGGATAACAGCACTCTGCCCACAACCAGTGTGATGCATTTCAGTGCTCTGGGCTTGCACCCGCTCCAATAGCAGGCGCTTACTTGCAACCAGCAGGTGACAAATCAGTCACTTGGCGCGTCCAGATGCGCGGAATAGAAATTGCAGCTTTTGCTGGAACGGATCACCGGGAGCAGGCCGCACATGAGCGAATGGACACTATCAGAGTTGTCGGGTTGGCCAATGGCCACCATCATCTCACTGGGCTCCCTGCTGGCCGTTCTACTGATCAAACGACTGGTGCTCAAGCACCTGCAAAACGTTACCAGCCAATCCCGTTATTACTACGACAGCCTGCTGATCAGCGCGCTCAGTTTTCCGCTTTCACTGCTCATTGTTATTCTGCATATGTTGCTGCTGGAATATCTGTTGCTGGCTTTGAAAGTGGAAGTCTTTTCACTTCAGGCGTTTTCCGAACCAGCCTACAAAATTCTGCTCATCATCGCCGTGGTCGTTTTTGCTGATCGCTTCCTGTTTGGTTTACTGCATCGCCAGACCACCCGGTCCGAGGCATTGGCGAACAGCAAAGGCATCCTGGTGGGCATCACCCGCGGAATTGTCTTCGGTATCGGTGCCCTGGTGCTGCTGGGCACACTGGGCATCTCTGTCACCCCCATCATAGCGTCATTGGGGATCACCTCACTGGCCGTGGCCCTGGCCCTGCAACCCACGCTGGAGAACTTTTTCTCCGGGGTACAACTGGTAATCGACAAGCCCATCAGAGTGGGCGACTACATTGAGCTGGATTCCGGCGAACAGGGATTTGTGGAGAAAATCGGCTGGCGTTCCACCTGGATCAGAATGCTGCCCAACAACACCGTCATCATGCCCAACAGCGTGCTCTCACAATCGAAGATCATTAACTATTTTTACCCCGAGAAAGAGCTGTCGGTCCCTGTGGAAGTGAGTGTGCATTATAACTCTGACCTGGAAGAGGTGGAGCGTATCACCGTAGAAGTGGCCCGGGAGATACTCAAATCCCACAAATGGGGAGTGGATGACTACGACACCTTTGTGGTGTTTCACACCTTCGACAGCTCCAGCATTAATTTTACGGTAATGTTACGGGCGCAGGAGTATTTCAATCGTTTCTTTATCAAATCGGAATTCATGAAAGCCTTGCATCGACGCTATCGCGAGGAGGGTATCGTCATTCCTTATCCCATTCGTGCCATCAATACCCAGCAGGAACCCAACGCTGTATCAGGTTCTGCATTGTCGAGCGAACCCATAGGCAGTGTGGCAAACAACACAAATGAAGCCCATGCTCAAACCACCGCATCGGCGTCCTAGCTTGCTGATTGCAATGGTTTTTTTGAAACAGGCTGACGATTTTGGAAACGGGCGCGTAAATTGCTGCAGTGCCCTGGCCAATCCAGCTCACAACCCGGGGACCACCACCATGACATTCCATATCAGCATCGCAACCGCCAGCAGCGAATTGAGCGATACCCCCATCAATCTTGCCATCACCAAGATGGCGGCCGCCGCACTCAACGCCAGACGCACACACCCTTTGCCGCAGGGCCCCACATTGGACATCAATTTTATGCTTCCGGGAAAACTCGACAAACCGGACTTTTCCGGCATGCGGATGGGTGGGTATACACCAGAGCAAAACACCCTCTATTTTGAAAAAGCCGTACCGGAACAAATGATCTATTCGCAGCGCGCCGATGAATTTGTATCCCTGGTATTGCAGGATGTGGTTGCCAACGCCCATGCTTTTTTCAGCAGCTCCCAGCAGCAGTTCAACCTTCTGGACTGGGAGCTTCTGGTGCAACACATTACCGGCAGCGCACCTCCGGTCATTACGGTTTAAGGCCGTCATAACGTTTCCGTCTAACGCCATTATCTGAAACGTCAAACGGTTATCAGCAACCTTGTATTTACTGATGCAGATCATCGCCTGCAACAGGTTGGGGGGCGCTTTCCCCTGCCTATGCCATACTTTTATTCCCCGGTAATGATCACTATTCCCGTCATTGTGGAGCAGGCAGTGCAGCAAATCAGATGTATCGACGAGATGGCAGAACAGATCAAACAGGAATCCAACAACCGCACAGATAAGAAATCGCTCACCAAGCAGGATATTTTCAGGGACGGTTATTATCCCTACCGCAAAAAGATGACACGGCGGGAATACGAATCCCTCAAACAAGAGCTGCAGGTGGAACTGCTCAAATTTCAGAACTGGGTGAAGACCACCAAACAGAAGGTGGTCATCCTGTTCGAAGGGCGTGATGCCGCCGGCAAGGGTGGCACCATCAAACGAATCATGGAGCACATGAACCCGCGCGGCGCCAGGGTGGTTGCCCTCGAGAAGCCCTCCGAAACCGAGGCGGGACAATGGTATTTTCAACGCTATATTCAACACTTCCCCAGCGCCGGTGAAATCGTCCTGTTTGATCGTTCCTGGTATAACCGGGCTGGTGTGGAGCGGGTAATGGGCTTCTGCAATGAGCAGGAGTATCTTGAATTCATGCGCCAGACGCCGGAGCTGGAACGAATGCTGGCCCGCAGCGGCATCCTGCTCTACAAATTCTGGTTTTCGGTCAGCCGCGAGGAACAATTCCGCCGTTTTCAGGAGCGGCGCAAAGACCCGCTAAAGCAATGGAAACTAAGCCCCATTGATCTGGCATCACTGGATAAGTGGAGCGACTACACCAGTGCCAAGGAGGCCATGTTTTTTTACACCGACACCGCCGATGCCCCCTGGACGGTGATCAAATCCGACGATAAAAAAAGAGCCCGCATCAACGCCATGCGCTATCTGTTGAGCAAAGCCGATTACCCGGACAAGAATCCGGAGGTTGCGGTTGCACCAGACCCGCTCATCGTCGGCAGCGCTCAGGACATTCATGAAAAAGATGAGCAGGTTTTAACACGGGAAGACCCAGCCTGACAGGAGAACTCGGCATATGGCGCAAAAACAAACCCAACATGCGCGGGATGTTGTCAACGCTTTCAAGGAAAAGCTCAGCAGGAGCGGCATCGACCACGTTGGTCAAAAACATTTCGACGAACTTCAGCTACTGATTGAGTCGGCCATTGATGCTGCTGTGTTTCTGGAATTGGACCGGGTGGCCGACCAAATGGAGAATCTGGCAGAAACCATTCGCAACACTGCCGAGCAGTTTGACGATTAAAGCGTAAAAAAGCCCCCGCACCCTTACAGGCACGGGGGCTTTTTTGCTTGGTGGCTCAGAACTCTTCCCATTCATCGTCCGAACTTAAGCTGGGGGCGGCAGGAGTTCGTGCCGATGCATTGGCACCTGGCCGCCGCGCGGCTTTGTTGGGGCTACGCCCCGCCGGGGCAACCGGTGCCGAGCGATGGGATGCCCCCACCGCCGCAGCGGCATGATCCAGCTTGAAGAAACCCACCAACTCCATCAATGCACGGGCTTGCTCCGCCATCGCTTCACCGGCGGCACTGGCTTGTTCCACCAGCGCTGCGTTTTGTTGGGTCATCTCGTCCATTTCACCGATAGCCTGGTTGATCTGAACAATGCTGGAGCTTTGTTCGCTGGCCGCTGCATTAATGTCACCAATCATATTGGTCACTTCTCTCACTGCGCCCACAATTTCCGCCAGGGTGGTACCGGATTGATTGACCAGTTCAGTACCCGCCTCCACTTTGGTAACAGAATCACGGATTAGTTCTTTTATTTCCTTGGCGGCACCGGCGGAACGTTGTGCCAGATTACGCACCTCACCCGCCACCACAGCAAACCCTCGCCCTTGCTCACCGGCACGGGCCGCTTCCACCGCGGCATTCAGGGCCAACAGATTAGTCTGGAACGCGATTTCATCTATGACACCGATAATATCGGAAATACGCTTACTTGAACTGTTGATCTCACCCATGGCCACCACGGCATTTTTCACCACGTCACCGCCGGCCTCGGCTTTGCTGACAGCATTTTGAGATAATTGGTTGGCATGCTGAGCGTTGTCGCTGGTTTGCTGCACAGCGCCGGTCATTTCTTCCATGCTGGAGGCGGTCTCTTCCAGTGACGAGGCCTGCTCTTCGGTACGCTGGCTGAGATCGGCATTACCCTGCGCAATCTCGTTGGCACCGGTGGTGACCGAAGAAGACGACTCAATGATATTGGCGATGACCTCTTCCAGTTTATCCACCGTGGCGTTCGCATCGTCTTTCAGTCGCTTGAACAAACCCTGGTAGTCACCGGTTATTTTCTGCGTCAGATCCCCCGCTGCCAGGGCCGATAACACCCGGGCCACATCATGCATACCGTCGTCGGTGACTTTCATCAACTGGTTCAGTCCACCGGCCAGGTTGGCAAAGAAGCCCTGCTTGCCTTCCATGGGCAGGCTGCGGCTGAAATCACCCTGCGCAGCGGCTTTGACGATTTCATTCACTTCATTTTCCACGATCACTTCCTGGGTACGATCCAACCACTCCACCACCGTGCCCAGGCGCTCGCCATCATCATCCAGCACCGGATTGGCAACCAGCCGGAACGTGCGCCCTCCCACCTTGATCTGGGCTTCGTAGGTGTCTTTCAAATCACGGATGAGCCGTTGCTGGTGGGCCGGGTTTTTATGGAACACGTCCATATTCGCGCCCATCAGCTTGTTGGCCTGAAAGCCCGGCAGATCCTTGCGCAAATCACTTTCTGCGTTCGACATCATGTCGGTCAATGCTTCATTCATGTACACGATATTGTTATCCGGATCGGCGATCATGGTATTGGTGGAACCATTATCCAGCGCAATTCGAACCCGCTTGTTCTCGCCTGCGGCTTTTCTTTCCTCGCGCTCTTTGGCCAGGCGGTCTGTAATATCTTCCCATTCGACAATGGTGCCGGTACGTTCACCTTCGTCATTAAATAAAGGGGTAGCTATCAGAACGAAGGTAAGATCCGCCACCTTGATTCTGGTGCGGTAGACTTCTTTCAGCTTACTGACCATGCCGCGCTGATGGGAAGGGTCTTTATGGAAGATATCCATATTGGCGCCCATCAACTGACTGAGCTTAAAGTTGGGTACATGCTTGGACAGGGTGTCTTGTCTTTTTTCCAGCATTTTTTTCACCGCGCTGTTCATAAACACGATGTTATAGTCCGCATCCGCCACCATGACGGAGGTATCGCAGACCGTCAGCGCATCAGCCAGCCGTTTGCTTTCAACGGCCTTGCGCCGCGACTCTTCTGCGAATCTGTCCAACTCGGCCGCGGCCGCTGCTTCGCGCTCCCGGGTGTCTTTCAACGCCGACTGTAAAGAGCTGACTCCTTGCATCAAGGTGGCAATTTCATCACTGCCTTTCACGTCGATCCGTTCATCCAGGTTGCCCCTTTGTATTTCCGCCAGAGCCCGATTGGCAGCGGACATTCCGGCCAACAAATTACGCACGGTTATAAAGGTGATCAACAACGCCAGGGCAGCGGCCAACACCATCATGATGGCGCTTGAGCGCTGTTCTGCCTTCATGGCATTCAATCTGGATTGCAGAATACGCTGCAGATGGGGCACGGTGTTTTCCTGCAGCGCGTAGCCGGCATTCACCAACTCGGTACCCTTGGCGAACATGGCCCGGCTGTCCAGAGCGGCACGTCCACTGTTAATGATGCCCACTACCAACCTGGAAAATTCAGCATTGGCATTGCGCATGGCACGGATGTCCGCATTGAGTGCACCATCGATGCTGGCACTGGCCTTGTCGGCAGAACGCAGGGCATCCTCCACTTTAGCCACCGCGATGGGGTGCAAGCCGATCAGCGATTCAATAGCGCCTTGAGAAACCGGATCACTGGCAACAGCACCGGCTGTGGCACCGCGCAGGCGGGCAGAATACTCTATGGCGCGCGGCAAAGTGAACGACATAGATTGCATCAGGTAGAAACTGTCCAACTGCGGATCCAAGGTTAAATTGGACTGATCCGAATAGAGCTCTATATAAGTCAGGATACTTTCAATCAAGGCCGAGTGAGCGTCAAATCCTGCCCTTGGCTCCATGCTGGTGTGCGCCTGCTTTAGCGTGTCCCAGGATCGGTTGATGTCGTCGAGCCGGTTACCCAATGCCAGCTCCGCTGCATACTGTTGTTGTAACTGCATCAACCGCTGCATGGCTTGTTCGAACTTCACTGCAGCCGCATCCATGGGGGCTCGGGCCGCTTCAACACCCTGCGCCACCTGAAACGCATTACCCCGGTGCAACTGCGCTGCCTTGATCAAATCAAAGGAGGGTTTATAAAATTCCGTGCCGTAGAGTTCCTTTTGGGAGAAGCGCTCTTGTTTGCCCCATTCCGTAAACACGATGTTGGCGAAGATTGCTACCACCACCGCAAACAGGGCGATCACCAGCCCCATCTTCGCCTTCACACTCAGATACGTCATCCAATTCATATCAGCTTTACTCCCTGCTCCTTTGCTAGCGCGTGTTCGGGTTTGCAAAAATACTCGATAACCTTTTAGTTATAGCATTGGATCTCAGCTTCGCTATTAGCGTCTTCTGTTTGTCCGGCACCATCCATCAGACCGCGCCATGGCACGGCCACTGCAAGGGTGAGCCCAGGATCACCTGCAGCCAACCGAACACTGATACCACGGAGCAATCAACACCATGCCTGGCAGCGCTGAAAAAAAGCCTTTGTTGTTATTGGGTTACGATCCCATCGATGAGGATCACCGGGATTTCATGGCCATTATTGAAGATATTATGGGTGTGGATAATGTAGGGTTTGCCACAATGTTTGAGGCACTGCTGAGCCATACCGAGGCCCATTTCGAGCGTGAAAATAAATTAATGGAAGCCAGTGACTACCCTGCTATGGGCGAACACCGGGGTGAACACGCCCGGGTCATGGGAGAATTTAGGCAATTTCACCAACGGGTAAAGCGGGGCTTGATCCCCTTTGGCCGGGCCTTTGTTGCAGAGCGGCTCCTGCCCTGGTTTGAGTTGCACATCACCACCATGGATGCGGCGCTGGCAGCCCACTTGCGGGCCAGCCATCACTGACGCCCGCACGGAAGCCGTTATCCGGCTCCGCAGCGGGCACTGGGCTACTTCACGACCGGCAGCAAACCGCTAGAAATCAAACCGCGCCCCACACTTCACGCTTGGCCGTGGTGGTGGAGGCCAACGCCTCATCCAGGGTGGCATCGGGGCAGCGCTTGGGCTGGTAAGAGGCCAGCTCAGCGGCCAGGGTGGCGACTTTATCCGCCGGTGATTGCCCTTTGAAGTCGCCTTTCTCCAGGGCCAGCTCTTCCATGGCTTCGTTCCAGGGAACGCCCTGCACCAATGGGATCAACACCAGACTGGCCCCATTCGATTCCACCTTCATCGTGTCCTTCAGATTCACAATAAACAGCATGGCTTTCATACCGGGTGCGAAATCGGCGCCGTACTTCTCCAACAACACCGGTATATCCGCCACATCATCCAGGCCGCCCACCAGCATCCTGAGCTTGTCATCCGCCAACAGCACCGCCCCACGCATGATCAACTCCGGAGGCATGGCGTGCCCCTTGTCATCGTCCGGCCCAGCCACCAGCACCAGGTCACCGCGGTAGCCCCAGGTTCCCGCGCTGCTGGTTTCCTCCAGAAAATTCACCGAGATGAACAACCCATTCTCTTTGTACTGCTGCAATAACATGATCGACTCCTGGCCATTTGTGATAATAGCCACAGGGCAATTCCCGTGCCTTGGGCAGCGGCAGGCAAATCGTCGTAAAAACAACATGTTAACCTGGCGATAAGTTGGCGCATTTACCCCACTTGTCGCGTTCACGACAAACCGCTTGCGCCATTGACCCGCTGCTCCTGATGCCTGTATGTTGCTGTAGCCTTTCCTACCAAAACCCATAACCAGCATCAGGGAGACAACCCATGTATATCGCCATGAACCGGTTTCGCATCGCGCCCGGCCGGGAACAAGACTTCATCAACATCTGGAAGAACCGCGACACCCACCTGGATGAGGTGCCCGGCTTCAGGCAGTTCAACCTGCTGCAGGGCGCCACGGATGAACAATGCACGCTGTTCACCTCGCACTCGGTGTGGGATTCAGAAGAAGCATTCGTCAACTGGACCAAGTCGGAGGCGTTCCGCAAGGCCCACGCCCAGGCCGGGGACAGCAAGGGCATTTACCTGGGCCCACCCCAGTTCGAAGGATTCAAGGCGGTGCTTTAAGCGCCGCCCCACCCTGCCGCCCTGCGCCTAAACCGGTTATAATTCCGCACCAGCACCACCTGGTGGCCCACATCGAAAATTTCGCCACTTGCCACTAAACTGATTATTTAGAATTCACCTGCTCAGATAATAAAGGTACCCCATGCAAGGCACCCTGTTTGTTGTATCGGCTCCGTCCGGTGCCGGTAAAACCAGTCTGGTTCACGCTCTGGTGGAATCCACACCGAATCTGCACGTATCCGTGTCCCACACCACCCGCCCCCAGCGCCCGGGTGAAGAAAACGGGGTGAATTATCATTTTGTGGACAAGGCCAGATTCAGCGCCATGCTCAACGACAATGCCTTTCTGGAGCACGCCGAGGTGTTCGGCAATCTGTACGGCACCAGCATGCAATCCGTCACCGACCAGCTCAATGCCGGCCATGACGTGATTCTGGAAATCGACTGGCAAGGTGCCGAACAAATCCGCCGCCAGGCACCCCAGGCCGTCAGCATCTTCATTCTGCCGCCCTCCCGGGAGGTCCTGCGTGAACGGCTGGTGGGGCGGGGCCAGGATTCCGAGGCGGTGATCCAGGGCCGCATGGCCCAGGCCACCGAGCAGATTTCCCACCATGTGGAGTTCGATTACCTGATCATCAACGATGTGTTCGAGGTGGCGCTTGCCGAACTGCGCTCCGTCATCACCAGCCAGCGCCTGCGCCACGACAAACAGGCAGAAAGGCACCTGGATTTGATCAGCAGTCTCTTGTCTTGATCCCACAAACTTGTACAATGGCCGGCTAGGCCGAAAAAACACTGAGGTAAAACATGGCACGCGTCACCGTTGAAGACTGTCTGACTCGAGTAGACAACCGATTCTCACTGGTACTGGTTGCGAGCAAGCGCGCTCGACAGATTGCCACGGGCGGAAAAGACCCCTACGTTGAGTGGGAAAACGACAAGCCCACCGTGGTTGCCCTGCGGGAAATCGCCGAAGGTTACGTGGATCAATCGATTCTGGCCCGCAAACCGGAGCCGAAACAGTTCCGCGAAGCCTCTTTCCACAGTGCCTTCAACAATCCCGGCATGGAAGAATAAGTCACTTTCATTCTGCTGTTCTCATTACCGCTCAATCCCATTACACTAAATCCTCTGAGGAGGGATTGAGCAGTTGCAAACCGTTGAAACACTTATAGAAAAACTTGACTACCTGCCTCCCGAGCAGCGGGAGGATATTCGGCGCGCTTATTATTTCGCCGAACAGGCCCACGAGGGCCAATACCGGCGCAGCGGCGATCCCTACATCGTTCACCCCCTGGCGGTGGGCAAAATCCTGGCGGACATGCACATGGACGCCCAGAGCGTGGAAGCAGCCCTGCTCCACGACGTCATTGAAGACACCCACGTATCCAAAGACGACGTTACCGGAGCGTTCGGCGCCATCGTGGCGGACCTGGTGGACGGTGTGTCCAAGATCGGGGCCATCAAGTTTGAATCCAAAGCCGAGGCCCAGGCGGAAAACTTCCGCAAAATGGTCCTGGCCATGACCAAGGATATCCGGGTCATCCTGGTAAAACTGGCGGATCGCCTGCATAACATGCGCACACTGGGGGTGCTGCACCCCACCAAACGCCGCCGCATTGCCCTGGAAACCCTGGAAATCTACGCCCCCATCGCCAACCGGTTGGGTATGAACAATATTCGGGTGGAACTGGAAGACCTGTCCTTTACCCACATGTACCCCATGCGGGCCGCCCGCATCAAAAAGGCCACTAAAACCTCCCGTGGCCACCGCAAGGACATGATCTCCCGCATTCAGGAATCCATCGACAACCGACTGGAACGGGATGGCCTGGAAGGCCGGGTCATCGGGCGTGAGAAGCACCTGTACAGCATCTACAGCAAGATGAAGACCCAGCGCAAACCTTTCAACGAGATCATGGACGTATACGGTTTCCGCATTATCGTGGGTTCCGTCGACATGTGTTACCGGGTACTGGGTGCCATCCACAACCTCTACAAACCCATTCCCGGACGCTTCAAAGATTACATCGCCATCCCCAAGGCCAACGGTTACCAATCCCTGCACACCACCCTCATCGGCATGAACGGCGTGCCCATTGAAATCCAGATCCGCACCGAAGAAATGGACGCCATGGCCAACAACGGCATCGCCGCCCACTGGCTCTATAAATCCGACCCGGATCCCGCCGGCGGGGCCCAGAACCGGGCCAAGGAGTGGTTGAAAGGTCTATTGGAAATGCAGCAACGTGCCGGTAACTCCCAGGATTTCCTGGAAACGGTGAAAATTGACCTGTTCCCCGATGAAGTCTACGTGTTCACCCCCAAAGGCGACATTCTGGAGCTGCCCACCGGCGCCACCCCTGTTGATTTCGCCTATGCGGTGCACACCGATGTGGGCAACAGCTGCGTGGCCGCGCGCCTGGATCACCGGCTGGTACCGTTATCCACCCCCATCCAGAGCGGGCAAACCATCAAGATCATCACCGCTCCGGGGGCCTGCCCCAATCCGGCCTGGCTCAGTTTTGTCACCACCGCTAAAGCGCGCGCCAATATTCGGCATTTCCTCAAGAACCAGCGGCGCTCGGAATCCGTGTCACTGGGCCACCGCCTGCTGGACAAGGCCCTGTCCGGGTTCGACCTGGCGCTGGATACCATTCCCCAGGAGCGCATTACCACCGCCCTCACAGAAGCCGGCTTCCGCACATTGGATGATCTGCTGGAAGACATCGGCCTGGGTAACCAAATGGCGCAGATAGCCGCCCGCCGCATGTTGCCCCACGATGAGGAAAACACCGATCCGGACAGCAAAAAACCCAAGCCGCTGGTGATTCGGGGCACCGAGGGCATGGTGATTGCCCTGGCCAAATGCTGCCGCCCGATCCCCGGGGATTCGGTGATGGGCCACTTAAGCTCCGGCCGCGGTATGGTGATCCACCGGGACAATTGCAAAAACATTGTGACCGAGCTGAAAGAAAATCCGGAAAAATGCCTGTCGGTGGAATGGGCCAAGGATTTTGTCGGCGAGTACAACGTGGATCTGCGGGTGCAGATGGAAAACGAACGGGGAGCCCTGGCCAGCCTGGCATCCCTGATTTCCCAGGCCGATGCCAACATTGAAACCATCAACATAAAAGAAAAGGATGCTCACTTGTCTGTGGTCAGTCTGCGCATCTCCATCCGCGACCGGAAACATCTGGCAAAAACCATCCGCCGCATGCGAACTCTGAAAGCGGTACATCGCATTGTTCGTGTGCGCAATTAAAAACACTGGAGACCTCACATGAGCAAACGGAAAATCATTTCCACCGATCAAGCGCCCCAGGCCATCGGCACCTATTCGCAGGCGGTTAAGTGCGGCAGCACCGTCTACCTGTCCGGGCAGATTCCACTGGACCCGGCCACCATGGAGCTGGTTGACGGCGATATGGAAGCCAGTATTGTGCGGGTCTTTGAGAACCTGAAAGCGGTGTGCCAAGCCGCCGGCGGCTCCATGCAGGATATCGCCAAGCTGAACATTTTCCTGATCGACCTGAGCCACTTTGCATTGGTGAACGAGGTAATGGCGCGCTATTTCCAGCAGCCTTATCCGGCCCGGGCCGCAGTGGCGGTAGCCGCGTTGCCGAAAGGGGCGCAGGTTGAAATGGATGGGGTGATGGAGCTGTAACAGTGAACACCATGTCTTCCAAAAAACCCCTGGTGCTTGTTGACGGATCGTCCTATCTCTATCGCGCCTTTCACGCCCTGCCTCCTCTGATCACCTCCAAGGGCCAGCCCACCGGCGCAATCAAGGGTGTGCTCAACATGCTGATCCGGCTGCGCAAGGATTACAATCCGGATTACATGGCGGTTATTTTCGATGCCAAGGGTAAAACCTTTCGTGATGACATGTATCCGGAATACAAAGCCAATCGCCCCCCCATGCCGGATGACCTGCGTTGCCAGATTGAGCCATTGCACAGTGCCATTCGCTTAATGGGATTGCCATTGCTGATTGTGGACGGCGTAGAGGCAGACGATGTGATCGGCACGCTGTGTCACATTGCCAGCCACCAGGGCATCGATACCATCGTGTCCACCGGCGACAAGGACATGGCACAACTGGTAACCGATCACGTCACCCTGATCAACACCATGACCGATTCGAAAATGGATCGTGAGGGGGTTATTGAAAAGTTTGGCATTCCGCCGGAACGCATCATCGATTATCTAACCCTGGTGGGCGACAGCGTGGACAACATTCCCGGTGTACCCAAGTGCGGGCCGAAAACAGCGGTGAAGTGGTTAACCGAATACGGGTCGCTGGATGAATTGATGAACAACGCCGATAAGGTGAAGGGAAAAATCGGCGAAAACCTGCGAGCCAGCCTGGAACAGATTCCACTGTCGAAAGACCTGGCCACCATCAAACTGGACGTCGAACTGGAACAACAGCCCACCGACCTGAAAATTCAGGAACCCGATAACGCCAGCCTGCTGGAGCTGTACAAGGATCTGGAATTCAAGGCCTGGATTGCAGAACTGGCGGATGATGTTGACCCCGGGCAAAGCAATAACGCAGAGATCACCGAGACCCACTACGATTGCATCACGAGCGAAGACGCATTCAACACCTGGCTGCAGCGACTGCAACACTGTGACGCTTTCGCCTTCGACACCGAGACCACCAGCCTGAACTACATGCAGGCGGAACTGGTGGGTGTATCCTTCAGCATCGAGCCCGGTAAAGCCGCTTATGTGCCGGTGGCGCACGATTATCCCGGCGCACCGGATCAACTGAGCAGGGATTGGGTGCTGCAACAACTAAAACCATTACTGGAAGCGGACACGCCGAAAAAGATCGGCCAGAACCTGAAATACGATAAAAGTGTGCTGGCCCGCTACGACATCGAACTGCAAGGTATCGGCTTTGATACCATGCTGGAATCCTATGTTCTGAATTCCACCGCATCACGCCACGACATGGACAGCCTGGCATTGAAATATCTGGGCCATAAAAACATTGCCTTTGAAGACATCGCCGGCAAAGGCAGCAAGCAACTGACGTTTAATCAAATCGATCTGCAACAGGCCAGCGATTATGCCGCCGAAGACGCTGATATAACCCTGCGCCTGCACCATGCACTGTGGCCGCAACTGGAACCGGAAACCGAATTGTGCCGAGTTTTTCACGACATCGAAATGCCGTTGCTTCCGGTGCTGTCCAAAATCGAACGCACCGGAGCACTGGTGGACGCCGATATGCTGCGCCTGCACAGCCAGCAATTGGCCAAACGCATGGTGGAACTGGAAAAGGAAGCCCACGACATTGCCGGTGAACCTTTTAACCTGGGCTCTCCCAAACAGCTGGGCGAGATTCTGTTTGAAAAGCTGGGCCTGCCGGTGATCCAGAAAACACCGAAAGGGGCCCCTTCCACCGCAGAGCCGGTGTTGCAGGAACTGGCACTGGATTACCCACTGCCCAAAGTGCTGATGGAATACCGGGGTTTGAGTAAACTGAAGTCCACGTACACGGATAAACTGCCGGAGCTGATCGATTCCAATAGCGGGCGTATTCATACCTCCTACCATCAGGCGGTGGCGGCCACCGGACGCCTGTCTTCGTCCGATCCCAACCTGCAGAACATTCCCATCCGCAACCAGGAAGGCCGCAAAATCCGCCAGGCATTCATCGCCGCAAAAGGCTGCAAACTGCTGGCGGCGGATTATTCGCAGATTGAGTTGCGCATCATGGCCCACTTGTCCGGTGACGAAAACCTGCTGCAGGCGTTCAACCAGGGGCTGGACATTCACAAAGCCACGGCGGCGGAAGTCATGGGTGTCGCCATCGATGAGGTCACCGGCGACATGCGGCGTAAAGCCAAGGCGGTGAATTTCGGGCTGATTTACGGCATGTCAGCATTCGGTTTGGCAAAACAACTGGGCATCGGCCGTAAGGAAGCCCAGGAATACATCGACACGTATTTCCAACGCTATCCCGGTGTTCACAACTACATGGAAAACATTCGAGAACAGGCCGCAAGCCAGGGCTATGTGGAAACCTTGTTCGGCCGTCGCCTGTACTTGCCGGAAATCAATTCCCGTAATGTTCCACGTCGCCAGGCGGCCGAGCGCACGGCCATTAATGCGCCCATGCAAGGCACCGCCGCCGATATCATTAAACGCGCCATGATCGCAGTAGACGGGTGGTTGGTTAAAAAACAACTGGAATCAAAGATCATCATGCAGGTGCATGATGAATTAGTGTTCGAAGTTCCGGAACAAGAGTTGGACTGCATCACAAAAGAAGTAACGTCCTTGATGGAGGGCGCTGCTGATTTGAAAGTTCCCTTGCTAGTAGAGGCCGGGGTGGGCGATAATTGGGATCAAGCTCATTAGCTTAGGTGGGTTCCCCCAATGCCCGCTTGAAATTCACTAATGAGCCCAAATAATAACCATAACAGCGTGGATAAACGCCTTAGTCCTGTCGGACACTGAAAAAAAGAAATTTTTTTTCGATTTCAGTGAACTTATTCCGACCTTCATCGTCTCAATACATGAAGCTAAGGCAGCAATCCCCAGCCGAGTAAAATCGGCTACAGCAAACCGGCTTTCCCCCAAGAGCCGGACCCTAGGCCGGTAGCTTGCCCCAAGGCTACCGGCTCTTTTTTTTCTTAATCCTGCTGAAATCCAAACCAGGCCGACAACACGGCTCTTGCCTGTTCCACACCGCTTTTATTTAACGATGAAAATAACTGTACGCTGATTTTGTCACCGTATTCCTTAACGGCTTTTTTCACGGCAAACAACGCGTTATTGGCGGGCCCACGTTTCAGCTTGTCGCTTTTGCTGAGCAGAATATGCACCGGCATGTCATAGTGCCGCGCCCAATCCAGCATCATCACATCGAACTCCTTCAGGGGATGGCGCACGTCCATCACCAGAATCAATCCTGCCAGGCATTCGCGCTTTTCCAGGTACTCCCCCATATTGGCCTGCCATTCTTTCTTCAGGCGCTCGGGCACTTTGGCGTAACCGTAACCGGGCAGGTCCACCAGCTTCCATTGCTCATTCATACTGAAAAAATTGATCAACTGAGTCCGTCCCGGTGTCTTACTGGTACGAGCCAGGCCGGAATGATCCACCAGGGTATTCAGTGCACTGGACTTTCCGGAGTTGGAACGGCCGGCAAACGCCACCTCGATTCCGGCCTCCGGCGGACATTGCGCCAGGGTGGCGGCACTGGTCTCAAACTGGGTCTGGCGGAGCAGAGTGGTGAACGGATCCTGTGCTTGGCTCATGGAGAAATACCGGGCTGAATTGAATGATGAATATAGGTGGCGGCATTCTCTCCAATATTCCCCAGTGCTGTAAAGGACATTACCCCTTCGCCACAGTTTGTTATATAATCCACCGGATTTTTTGCATATGTAACACGAGAGAGGGGTTCCGTCGCGGCGGAAACCGAGCCAAATCAAGGGTATATAAGGGGTTCGTCCATGAAAAAACTGATGCTTGCTTCTGCGATGATCGCGTTAGGCCTGTCTGTGAATGTTCAGGCGGAAGCGCCAGCCAAATACAATATGTACTGCATGGCCTGCCATGGCACCGGTGCTGCGGGCGCCCCCAAAGTTGGTGACACTGCAGCCTGGGAAGCTCGAATTGAAGCCGCCGGTGGTATTGATGGCCTGGTGGAAAGCTCCAAAAAAGGCAAAAACGCCATGCCCCCAATGGGCCTGTGCAGCGATTGCAGTGATGCAGAGCTGAAAGAAATCATCGAATACATGTCGAAGTAAGATCGGCGCAACACACTGATTTTCAAGCATTAATTAGGGTTAGACTATGAAATTGGTAGCAAACGTGCTGTTCGCAGCAGCGTTGGTTGCGGGGACAGCTAACGTGGCACAGGCTGCGGGCGACGCCGAAGCCGGCAAAAACAAATCCGCAGTCTGCGGCGCCTGCCATGGTGCCGACGGCAACAGTGCCATCCCCAACTTCCCCAAATTGGCGGGCCAGGTTGAGTCCTACACCATCAAGCAGTTGAAAGACATGAAGAGTGGCGACCGCCAGGTACCTGAGATGGCAGGCATTGTCCCCGGGTTGTCCGAGCAGGACATGGCCGATCTGGCTGCATATTACGCCACACAAGTCTCTACCAAGGGTGCTGCCGATCCCAAGCTGGTCGAACGTGGTCAACACCTGTTCCGCGCGGGCGATGCTGATAAAGGCGTGACCGCCTGCGCCGGCTGTCATGGCGCCAGTGGCAAAGGCATGGCGGAAGCGGGCTTCCCTGCTCTCGCAGGGCAGCATGGGGCCTATCTTGAAGCCCAACTGAAAGCGTTCCGCGCCGCGGGCCGGGAAGATCACGAGGGCAAACGCCGCACCAATGATGGCGAAGGCAAAATGATGCGCGCGACCGCTGCCCGCCTCAGCGATGACGACATCCAGGCACTGGCCAGCTACATCAACGGCATGTACTGAGCGCCTGTACCGAATAAAAAACCCCGGCTAGCCGGGGTTTTTTATTGCACCCTGTGAAGGACTTAACGCTATGATTGGGTTCAGTTTCCATTCAGGTGGAACCCGCTAGCCTATCCATAGTCAGACTATCCATACCATAGTCAGATTATCCACAGACTGACTATCCAGACTCAGTCCGATTCAGGTATAGCCGGCAACCTTAGCCAACAATCCAGGATATCAGCAAGATGAAAAACGATACCAACAACCCCATCAAATCAACCCTTGTTGCCCTCATCGCACTGTGTGCGGCCCTCTGCAGTACCCTGCTGCAGGCGGAGACCTTCCGCGAAGGGGTGGATTATGAGCTGTTGCAGCAGCCCGGTAAGGTCGAGGTACCCGGCAAAATCGAGGTACGGGAATTTTTCTCCTTCAGCTGTCCCCACTGCTTTCGACTGGAAAGCTTCACCACGGAGTGGAAAGCCAAACAGGCCGACGACGTCAATTTTATTATGACCCCGGCCGCCATGCGCAAAGACTGGGAGCCCCTGGCCCATGCCTATTTTGTCGCCGATGCCCTGGGCAAACTGGAGACAATCAAACCTGATTTGTTCGAGGCAATCCACGTCAAGAATAAGAACCTGTACACCCAGGCGGATCTGGCGGGCTTTTTCAAGGGCTATGGTGTCAGCGAAGACGACTTCAACAAGCTGTATAACTCCTTCAGCGTGCGGGTCAAGGTACGCCAGGCCACCGCGCTGGCGAAAACCTATCGGCTGCGGGGGGTACCGGCAATCGTCGTGAACGCCAAGTATCTGGTTAAAACCCAGTCCGGCAAAACCTTCGCCGACCTGCTGGATGTGGTCGACTTTCTGGTGGATAAAGAACGTGCCGCCTCCAAAGTGGCATTGTCGGAACAATAACGCGGCGTTTGTGAAATCCATTCATAGAACAGCCATCATTTAGCGCCTACAATAAAAAGTCCAGGCACGTTGAGTGAGACCCCGTTGAGTTTCGACATCAATACCCACGACCAGTCCAGCTTCTATTCAGCAGACCAGCCCAGTGTGCTGCGTCTGCTGAGTTACAACATCCAGGCCGCCATCGGGACCAGTGCCCCCCATCATTACCTGACCCGCAGCTGGCGTCACGTGCTGCCCGACTGGCGGGGCCTGCAGCGCCTGGACCGTATCGGCCATGTGCTTACTCATTATGACCTGGTGTGTCTGCAAGAGGTGGATGGTGGCAGTTTGCGCAGCGGGTTCGTGAATCAGGTGGCCTATCTGGCGGATCTGGGGCGCTTCGATTACTGGTATCAACAATTGAACCGCAATTTCGGCCGCCTGGGCCAGTTCAGTAACGGCGTGCTGTCCCGCTTCGTGCCCTATGAAATCGAGGACCACAAGCTGCCCGGCCTGAAAGGGCGCGGCGCCATCGTTGCCAAGTACGGCAACGAGAAGGACACCCTGGTACTGGTGGGATTGCATCTTGCCCTCAGTGAACGGGCCCGTTTCCGTCAGTTGGATTACGTGCGGGATTTGATCCAGCACTATGAGCATGTGGTGGTCATGGGGGACATGAACTGCCGCAGCGACCAGATCATCGACACTCCATTACGGGACACCCATCTCAAGCAGGTAAGCGGGGATCACCATACCTATCCGAGCTGGAACCCCACCCGCAACATCGATCACATCCTGGTCTCCCCCAGCCTCAAGATCAATCATGTGAAAGTATTGGATTACGACTACTCTGATCACCGCCCCATCGCCATGGAAGTGTCCCTGCCCGAGCCCCTGGCCGAGGCCCTGGCGCAACAATCCATCCTGCGAGCCACATCTCGCCACTGACGGAACCCGGCCTAAATTTTCTAATTTCTTTACTGGGCTATTCCCACAACTTTCCTATACTTTTAGGGAATTCAAGGAACAGTCTCCCCCCCGATGTCAGACAGCAATACCCTGAACTGGAAAGACAAGTACCTGACTGCACTCGAAGAATTCGAGAATAGCCAGAAAAAAGACCAGCAACGGCTGGACCTGTTGCGCCGTGGCCTGGTGCGCGTCAGTTTAGCCGCCGACGGCCTGGACCCCTCCCTGGACGAACAGCTGGACGAGATCCGCACGGCTCTGCGTGGTGGCCGGGACATCCAGACTCTGGAGCCCGTCATTGCCCGGCTGGAACGCACCATCATGGCACTGGACGACCGCCGTAAAGAGGAGCAACACCAACTACAGGAGATGATCGACGTCCAGTTGGAGCAGTACCTGGAAATGAGTCTGCCCCGTGCAGACAAGTCCACCATCAAGAAATTACGCAAATCCCTGCCCCAACTGCTCTCCGGCAACGGCAAACAGTCCGACATCATCAAAGGCTTGAATCAGACCCACGGCCAGGTCACCCGCCACCTGCTGGAGCGCATTGAAGAACTGGGCCAGAACAACAAGAGCGGTTTGTTGTCGCGCTTATTCGGCACCGTCCCGGAACCGAGCGACATAAAAACCGAGCCCCAGGACAACCTGCCGGTAGAAGAGTATGGCATTGAACTGACTGACCCGGAGCTGGTGGTTGAGCATACAGCCGGCAGGATGGGCTTTGCTCAGGTGGAATCCCATACCGATCCCCAGTTACCCGACCGTTTAAGCCGCATTCTGTGTAATCTGCTGGAACAGCTGGAAGTACCGGCGGACTATACCACCCGCAAAGAACAATTGGTGGATCGCATCAAATCCCAGTTCAAACTGGATTCCCTGCCTGAGTTTCTGGATGAGACCACCCAACTGGTGGCCTCCACCCGGATGGTGGCCCAGAAGGAGTTCGAGGGCTTCCTGGTGGCGCTGCACCAACGCCTGAACGACATCCAGGATTTTCTGGTTACAGCACGCCAGGGCGAAGAACGCTCGCTGCAGAATCAGGAGAAGCTCGATCAGGATGTACGCAGGGAATTGGCGGATATACGTGAGAATGTGGAACGCAGTCAAGATATCAGCAAACTGAAACTGGGAATCGAGAGCATCGTTAACCGGATCGTCGCCGCAGTGGACATGTTCAAAACCGAAGAGTCCAAGCGCCGCGAAGAAGTCTATCAGCACATCGAAACCCTGGGCCAGCGTATGGCCTCCATGGAAGATGAAGCCCTGGAGCTGAAGAGCAGCCTGGAGGCGCAACGCATGGAAGCACTCCGGGACGCACTGACCGAACTGCCCAATCGCGCCGCCTACGACGATTGCATCGAAGCCGAATTCTCCCGCTGGCGCCGTCATGGACATCCACTCTCTATTGCCATTATCGATATTGACCACTTCAAGGCGGTAAACGACAATTTAGGCCACCTGCGGGGGGATAAAGTACTGAAACTGGTTGCCCGGGAAATATCCCGCCGCGTGCGCAACGAGGACTTTGTTTCCCGTTACGGCGGTGAGGAGTTTGTGGTGATCATGCCTGAAACGGATGCGCAATCTGCCTACGCCGCCATGGAGAAAGTACGCGCCGCTATCGAAAACTGTCCTTTCAACTTCAACCAAAAACGCATCCCCATCACCGCCTCCATCGGCATAGCCACCTTTGTGGAGGGGGACGAAATCGAAACCTGCTTCGAACGGGCCGATAAAGCGCTCTATAAAGCCAAGGGTGAGGGCCGTAACCAGGTGGCAAGAGGCTAATCAGGCCAGGGCTTACAAAAGCGATACAGACCAACATCCCATTTGGCCACTACCCCCATCCATTTGGCCAACAATGCCTAGTTCGACCGTTTTCTACATGATCTAATTTTTCTTATTCGGCCACCTCTGGTTACTGAGCCGCTCTGTTCACGAATCAAAAAAACAATAACAGGATTCACCGTGTCATGATGCGTCAACGTCATACAGCTTCCCTCACTCTGCTCGACAAGGTCAACGTCTGCCTACAGGCTTTCGGCGACCATGTTATGCACCTGGTATTTGATGTTCAGGGCCAGATCAACCTGGAGCGGCTGCAACGGGCGGCACGCCTGAGTCTGGTGCAACACCCCATCATGGCCATGCAATTGCAGGAAAGCGGGCTCCAACCCCGTTGGCAGGCGCACCCCGAGCACGTTCTGGACGCCTTCCGTTACTGTGACCTGATTGAAGAATCCGAATGCCAACCGGCGCTGGACCGTTTTCTGGTGCAAGAGCGGGATTACCGGATCGAACCCATGCTGAAAATCCGCGTGATCCGTCACACGGTGGACACGGTTTGCATCAAAGTCAGCTGCGTGCCCATTGATGGCCGGGGCTTTCTGATCTTTGTTGAGGATCTGTTGGCCATATATGAGCATTTGCAACTGAATCCCAACTACCAACCACCGGCCGGCAACCTGGATCTGCGCAGCACTAAAGCACTGCTGCCCTATTTCAAGGTAATCGATGTGTTTCGCCTGCTGATCAGTGGCTTGCGCAACCAGATCACCGACAGCCGTACCGCCAACAACTGGCAATTTCCCAGCCAGCCAGGCCAGCACATTGAAAAACGCTATTACTGTCATCAATGCCGCCCCAGCACCCTGCAGGCCCTGAACCGCTACCGAAAATTACACGACCTGAGTTTTAATGATGTATTGCTCGGCGCGTACTACAAGGCTCTGTATGAGATCATTCAACCTTCAGGCAAAGGGCCTTACTGTGTGCTCAACACCTATGATCTGCGGCGCTATGAACAAGCCGGTGCCCCCAATCGGGTGGCGAACTATTCCAGCTTCATCAACACCAACGTGCGCCTGCAAGCGGACACCAGTCTGGCAGCAGCAGCCCGTGCTGTTAGCCATGCCATTAACACTCGAAAAGCACGCTATCCAGGCATCACTGAAGGGCCGTTCATTTGGCCCCTGTTGACCTTCCTGCCCTTTCCAATCGGCAGTTTCATCGTCAAAGGCTTGCTCAAACACCGGGGCGAAAAAATCCCGGTATTCACCAATGTCGGGGTGATTCATACCGACAAAATGAGAATCAACGGGCAGCCTATTTCCAATGTACAGCCCTTTGCCCCACTGGAGCACCCACCCAAGCTCACCGTGACCCTGGCCACCTCAGGCGAGGTCATCAGCCTGAGCGTGGGCTACAGTGAAAACCATTTTCCCACCACCTTGATTCAGCACCTGTTCCAACGCATGGAGCAACTCATCAGGGAAACCTGTATTCAACCCAATACTGTGGCTGCCTGAAATCATGCTGAATCATCTTGTGGAGAAACGCTGGTATTATTTTACCGCGACTTTGCTACTGCTGCTGGCACTCTCCAGCCAGTTGTTGCACATGGTGTTCAACGGCAACGTCAACGTTATGTTTGACGAAGACGATCCACACTTTCAGCGTCTGCAACAGTTGGACCGGCAGTACGCGGAATCCAACTACCTGATTGTACTGTTCCAACCGCCCCAGCACAGTGTCTACAACAATCAGGCTTTGCAGATCACCCGCGAGCTGACGGATGCCCTGTGGCAACTGCCGCACACGATCCGGGTTGACTCCCTCACCAATCATCCCAGGCTGAATGTCGGCGGCGATACTCTCACTGTGGACAACCTGGTGAGCGAGGCTGCCACTTTAACGCCGCAACAGTTAGACGCCATAAGACAGTATGCCCGCGATGATCAGCAGATCCAGGGGCGACTGGTCTCCCCCCAGGAGAATGCAACGGCGCTGTTCGCCAGTATTGCCCTGCCCCAGGATCATCTTGCAGCGGTGCTGGATCTCAGCCGCCAGGCACTGTTGCTGAAACAGGATTTTGAGGCACGTTACCCCGGCAGTGAATTGCATTTGAATGGTGACATCGCAATTGAGAACGCCATGCTGCAGGTAACCATGGACGACATCCTACGGGTCAATCCCATGGTATTCGGGACTATTTTCGTGCTGCTGGGCATCTTTCTGCGATCCGTCATGGCCATTGCCGCGGCCGGAGCCGTGGTGATCGCCTCCACGGGAATATCCGCCGGCATTCACGTCCTGTTAGGCTTCGAAATGAATCCAATCACCATGATGGCACCGGCCATCATCATGGTGTTGGCGGTGGCGGACAGCATTCATGTGCTCACCGTGTACCGGATTTTGTGCAGCGAAGGCCAGGCCCCGATACAGGCCATGCAGGCAAGCCTGCGTAAAAACCTGAGCCCCGTATTCTGGACCAGCGTCACCACCGCGGTGGGCTTCATGGGAATGAACTTTGGTGATTCGCCTCCATTTCGAACCATGGGTAATATGGCTGCCATCGGCGTGTTGTTCGCATTCCTGGCCACGTTTACGGTGTTGCCGACGGTGGCCCTGTTGTTTCCCACCCGCTTTCGCAACACCTCCTTTACCATGGCCCGCTTTATGCGCCGCATGTCACAGTGGGTCATCGGCACCAGCCGTTCCCTTCTGGTGATCGCATTCGCTGTGACAGTGCTGTTGCTGATGAGCATTCCAAACCTGAAACTCAATGATGATATTTCAGAATACTTCGATCCATCATTGCCGATCTACGATTCCATTCAGTTTGCCCGGCACAACACCAACGGGGTGCAGTACATCCTCTACTCCATGGACAGCGGGGAACAGGACGGCGTCTATCAACCACAGTTCCTGCAAAAAGTGGATCATTTTGCTGAATGGTTACGCCACCAGCCTGACGTCACCGGTGTCTCCAGCTATGTGGACATTGTGAAAAAAATAAACCGGGCCATGAACGAAAATGATCCGGCCTATTTCTCGCTGCCCGACAGTGCCAGTCTGATTGCTCAGTACCACTTGCTGTATGAAATGTCCCTGCCCCAAGGCATGGATCTGACCCGGGATTTATCGCAAGACCATTCCGCGCTCAAACTGACGGTCAATGTGCGCGACAGCGACAACCAAACATTGATTGACCTGGAACAGCGCATCGATCAATGGCTCAACGAAAACTATCCGGAACTCGCCAACCAGGGTTCCAGTCAGCTTCTGATGTTTGCCCATATGGGCACGAACATTATACGCAGCATGGTGGATGGCTCCCTGTTCACCTTGATATTCGTTTCCCTGTTCATGATTATGGGGTTGCGCTCAATCAAATTCGGTCTGCTCAGCATCATCCCCAACCTGTTTCCTCCCATTGTCATTTACGGCATCTGGGCCATCACCGTGGGCCATGTCAATCATGCGGCCGCTATGACTTTCAGTATTTGTCTGGGTTTAGTGGTGGATGACACCATCCATTTTATCAGTAAGTATCTTCATGCCCGACGCACTGGCCTGTCGCCTGCCGAATCTGTGGAATCCAGCTTTATACACTCCGGCACCGCCATCGTTATTACCTCGATCACCCTGACCTGTGGCGTGTTATTGCTGTCCTTATCCAATTTTACGGTCAACGACACCATGAGCGTGATGTTGGCCGGCATTATTATGACCGCGCTGTTGTTTGACCTTATTTTTCTCCCCAGCCTGCTGCTATGGGCAGATCGCTTTGATCTTTCACCCTCGCCATCCGCAGTGCCGGATTCTTCCACCAATACTTGATCGTGATTTGGAGCAACCTGCCATGACTATGACACGTTTCGAAAGTTTGGGGGTGTACCTTCCTGAACGGGAGGTCACTACCCGCGAGCTGCTCGAGAAAATGGACACCGAGCCCATGTTTGACCTGGAAAAACTCACCGGAGTCAAAAATCGACGTTGGCGTGATGACAGCGAAGACTGTCATAGTCTGGCACTGAATGCCATCGAGCGTTGCCTGCAACACTCCAGCTACAGTGCTGAAGACATTGACGTCATCATCTGCACCTCCATTACCCGCTTCAGGGATGGATTGAATTTTGTGCTGGAACCTTGCCTCAGCAGCTACCTGAAGAAGCGGATTGGTATGCGCGCGGATGCGCTGAATTTTGATATCACCAACGCCTGCGCCGGCATGTTCAGCGGCGTCCATATTCTTGATCAGCTGATCAAGAGTGGTGCTGTCAAAAATGGCCTGATAGTCAGCGGCGAATGCATCACCCCCATCAGTGAGACCGCACTGAAAGAAATCAGTAACCCGGTAGATGAACAGTTCGCCTCTCTGACCGTGGGGGATTCCGGCGCCGCTGTTATCATGGATCAGTCAACCAGTGAGGATGAAGGCATCGAATTATTGGAACTGCAGACCATGGCGCAATTCTCAGACTTCTGCTTTGGTATGCCCAGCGATAAAAACGCCGGGGTTGCCATGTACACCAAAGCCATGGAAATTCACGCCACGGTAATTCAGCGTCTGCCAGCGACGCTGGGCCATTTTGCTGACAAGCATCAAATCGGCGGCAGTGACTTCGATCATGTGATACCGCATCAAACATCTGAACGTGCAATCCGGTCTGCCCTTGCTCTATGCGGCGAAACCTTTGGCGATATACCAAACACCTGTGTTGCATTGGATCGGTTTGGCAACACGTCATCCACTTCGCACTTTGTGGTACTCAATGACTTTATGGAGCGGGGTGAAATCAAACCGGGGCAAAAAGTGTTGATGTTGGTAATGGCCTCCGGCATTGTGCTGGGCGTGGCGGCGGTAAAAGTAGGCAATCTGGGAGGAGTAAACTGAAATGGGCACAATTATAAAAAACACAGCAATCATTACCGACAACGGTTATAGCGCCATTGCCAACGCCACGCGGGCAGGAATTGAATGCCTGGAAGGCGCCGGGGTCGACCCCGGTAAAGTTGGGCTGCTGATCAATGCCGGTATCTTCCGCGACGACAATATTATGGAACCCAGTATTGCCAGCCTGATTCAGAAGGAATTGAAGATGGGGCTGGATTTTGACCCTGAGCAACCCAACCAGTCCACCTTTTCATTTGACGTAGTTAACGGCGCCTGCGGTTTTCTCAATGCGGTGAATGTGGCCGACTCGTTTCTCAAAAACGGCAACGTTCAGTATGCACTGATACTGTGTGGTGATGCCCACCCATCCAAAACCAATCATCCGGAGTTTCCTTACAAAGCTGTCGGGGCGGCTGCTTTATTGAAATTCTCTGCCGATGCAAACAAAGGCTTTCAGCGATTTTCTTATCGCAGTAACGGGCACGATCAGGTTTCCAGCATCAGCGCCTACGGCGATATGGTCGCCTTTGGCGACCAAGGTCGAAAACGAGCGACGTTAGTTTTTCAAAACCAGTATCTGAACCAGTTTCGCCAACTGAATATTGAATTGATCAACACATTTTTGGCTGAACACAACCATCCCAATATCGATTTTCTGGTGGGCAGCGATCCGGAGCCCGGTTTCTGCACCTCGGTGTGCCAGGAAAGCAGCCTGAGCAATCAAACCACCCGTGCACTTGAACTGTTCAACCAATTTGACGGCGATGTTCACACAGCGGCGCCCATTGCCGGTTTCCACCATTTGCGTAAGGAAATCGACAGCGGGACACCACAGTCCTTACTGTTCAGCTCAGTGGGCTCCGGCGATGCCAGTGCCTGTGCACTTTACTACACCTAACATGCCACTGGAGTGAATCATGAAAGCACTGGTGACCGGTGGCGGCGGATTTCTGGGGCGCTACATCGCAGAGCAGTTATTACAGCGGGGCTATGAAGTAACGGTGCTGGCGCGGGGACAATACCCCGGGCTGCAGGGGCTGGGAATGACGCTGTTGCGTGGCGACGTGACCTGCGCCGATGATGTGGATACAGCGGTGCAAGGGAAAGACGTGGTATTTCATGTGGCGGCCATGGTGGGTTACTGGGGACGCTACCAGGATTTTTTCAACACCAATGTTAATGGTACCCGCAACATCATTCGCAGTTGTCAGCGGCACGGGGTAAAGAAGCTGGTGTACACCAGTTCCCCCAGCGTCACCATGAATAATATCGACATCCACAACGGCAACGAAGACCTGACCTACCCGGAGCACTATCATTCACATTACTCCGCCACCAAGGCCATCGCCGAACAGGCGGTATTGGCAGCACATGATCCCGAGGGCCTGCACACCACAGCCATTCGCCCCCATCTGGTGGTTGGGCCAAGGGACAACCATTTGCTGCCCCGCTTGCTGGAAAAAGCCAACAGCGGAAAACTGAAGCAGATTGGCCCCGGGCGCAACAAAGTCAGCGTCACCTATGTAGAGAACGCTGCCCACGCGCATATTCTGGCAGCGGAATCAGCCAACACCGGCGGCAAAGCGTATTTCATCAATGAACCGGAGCCGGTCGTGCTCTGGCCCTGGTTAAGGCAAATACTCAGTCGGTTGGATGCCAAACCACCGAGGATGAAAGTCCCCTTTGGTGTGGCGTTCATGGCCGGGTGGGTGTTGGAAAAGCTTTACTCTTGGTGCAATATCAAGCAGGAGCCTCTGGTGACCCGGTTTATTGCGTCAGAACTGTATCGCAATCATTATTTTTCCATCGCCCGGGCACAGCAGGATTTCGATTATCAGCCTCTGTTCAGCTTTGAGCAGGCGGAAGAAAAAACCCTGGCATACATCAAGTCAACACAGTCACCGGCCTGAAGCAGGTGTCCACTCAAACCGGTGGAATGGGGAAGCCGATCAGTTCAGGAGTTTTCGCAAACGCTCCAGCAGCACTTCCTCGTCCAGCGGTTTGGTAATCAAGTCGGTGACCCCGGAAGCCAAAATCTCTTCGTCCTCCCCTTTGATGGCGTGGGCAGTCAGGGCGATGATCGGCAGGCTCTGAAAGCGTTCCTGGGCACGCAGGCGGCGGGTAGCCTCTTTCCCATCAATCCCCGGTAACGATATGTCCATCAGAATAACATCGAACTCTTCGTTTTCTACCCGGGCCAAACACTCTTCAGCGCAGTTAACCCCCGTTACTGAATATTCTTCGTCTTCCAGTATCCAGGTCACCAGCTTCATGTTGTCGGGGTTGTCTTCCACCACCAGAATCTTGTTGCCCATAGCACTGCCTTCATCACCACTTGCATTCTTACAGTGTAGTCGTTTTTGGGCTGGGCATAAAAGAAACAAACCCAGCGCTATCTTATTGATATTTATAAAAACAGACTAGAAAAGACGGGAAACTACAGCCGTCGGCACCCGCAGTGCATCGGGCACTTAGACTTCGCCATACTGGGCGGCATTGCCCAGCCAGCGATGGATGAGCCGCTCTCCCCGCTGCGGATCCTTCTCCAGCAACACGTGCGCCAGCTGTTTACTGTCCTCCAGCAGCCCTTCATCCCTGAGCAAATCGGCAATACGAAAACTCATTTCACCGGTTTGCCGCGTGCCCAGCACTTCACCGGGCCCGCGCAGATGCAGATCCTTTTCCGCAATCACAAAGCCATCATTGGTTTGACGCATGATGTCCAGACGTTCACGGCCCAGCTTTGACAGCGGCTTTTGGTACATCAACAGGCAGAAACTTTCCGTGCACCCCCGCCCCACCCGGCCCCGCAGCTGATGCAGTTGGGCCAGCCCCAGCCGTTCCGGATTCTCGATGATCATGACGCTGGCATTGGGTACGTTAACCCCCACTTCAATAACGGTGGTGGCCACCAGAACCTGCAACTGACCCTGCTTGAACCGATCCATGATGTCGGCCTTTTCGGCGGGCTTGAGCCGGCCATGCACCAGCCCGATGGCCACATCCGGCAGGAACAACTTGAGCTGCTCTGCGGTTTCTTCTGCTGCCTGGCACTGTAACACTTCCGATTCTTCAATCAGGGTACAGACCCAGTAGACCTGTCGCCCCTCACGACAGGCATGGCGCACCCGATCCACCACCTCCGGCCGACGGCTGCTTTCCACCACCACCGTTTTTACCGGCGTGCGCCCCGGTGGCAGCTCGTCAATAATGGAGGTATCCAGATCGGCGTAGGCACTCATGGCCAGTGTGCGGGGAATGGGTGTGGCGGTCATGATGAGCTGATGGGGTACCACACCGCTGCTGAGTCCTTTCTGCTTCAGCGCCAGCCGTTGATGCACACCGAAACGATGTTGTTCATCAATAATGACCAGGGCAAGATTGCGGTACCGGACCTCTTCCTGGAACAAGGCGTGGGTACCCACTACCATGTGGGCGGTGCCGCTTTCTATCAGCGCCAACTGCTCGTTACGCTTCCGGCCTTTCAACTTGCCCGATAACCAGGCGACACGTAACCCCAACGGCTCGAACCACTCAATAAAGGCATGAAAGTGCTGCTCTGCCAGAATTTCCGTGGGCGCCATCATGGCCACCTGATAACCTGCATCTATGGCCAGCAACGCCGCGCGCGCCGCCACCAGCGTTTTACCGGCCCCCACATCACCCTGCACCAGACGCAACATGGGATGGCCTTGCTGCAGATCCTCACAGATCTCCTGATGCACCCGCTGCTGTGCCCCGGTGGGTTCGAACGGCAAGCCCTGCAGCATGCGCTGCTCAAGATCAGACGCCGTCGCCAGTGCCACCGCGGTCTGGGCTTTTACCCGCTGCCGCAACTTGAGCAGGCTCAGATGATGGGCGGTCAGTTCCTCCAGCGATAAACGCTGCTGCGCGCGGTGGGAACCATCCAACAACGCCTGCACCGGTGCATCCGCCGGGGGCCGGTGCACGTAAGCCAACGCCTCGGTCAGTGAAGGCCACCGGGAAGCATGCATGACCTCCGCCGGCAACAGCTCCGCCACTTTTTGCGACTTGCCCAACAGCTTCAACACCTGATCACTGAGCTTGCGCAACGTAGGTTGCTGAATGCCTTCGGTGGCCGGATACACCGCCGTCAGTGCAGCCTCCACCGGCGCCTCGGCAGACTCCATAATGCGATACTCCGGGTGGGCCATTTCCTTGCCCAACCCGGTCAGACGCACTTCACCATAACAACGCACAATGGCACCGGGCTGAAAATGGTTTTTCTGACTGGTGGAAAAATGGAAGAAACGCAGATGGATCTGGCCGGTGCCGTCTTCAATTCGGCAAATCAGGCTGCGGCGTTTGCGAATCACCACATCCGCCATCAACACACGCCCCTGAATCAGCACCTCACTGCCATCACGGGTGGCACCAATGGGCACCAGGCGCGTGCGATCCTGATACCGAAACGGTAAATGGAACAGTACGTCCTGCAGGGTAACAATGCCCAGGCGCGCCAACTTTTCAGCCTGTGCCGCGCCCACGCCTTTGAGCTGAGTCACTGGCGTGTTGGCAAAGAAATCGGGTGTGCCGGCACTTGGCATCATCAGACCGACGCAGCACCCTGCAACGCACAACTGGTGATGGCCTGCACCAGTGCGGCAATGGCTTTGGGCCGCGAAAAGCGTTTGCGCCACACCAGGGACACCCGGCGGTAAGGGGTTTTTCCGGCAAAAGGCCGTTCAACGAGGGTATCCGAATCGTAGATATGCTTATCGGATGAAGAGCTGGGCAGAATCGTGATCCCCAGGCCCGAGGCCACCATGTGCCGCAGTGTTTCCAGTGACGTGCCCTGGGGCAGGCTGGTTTCATCACTGTGTTTTAGAATACCGGGGCAGGCGTTCAACACCTGATCGCGAAAACAATGCCCTTCCCCCAGCATCAGAATGTTTTCCTTCTCCAACTGTTTGCGGGTCACCTTTTCCTGCTTGGCCAGCGGATGCTCCGCCGGGATCAGCACTTCGAAGGGCTCGTCGTACAAATCCTGGATTTCCACATCCGGCTCTTCAAACGGCAGGGAAATAATGATGGCGTCCAGCTCACCATTGCGCAGTTTTTGCCGCAGCACACCAGTGTAATTTTCTTCCAGTATCAGGGGCATTTCCGGCGCAATGGGCTTGATGTTACGGATCAGATGCGGAAACAGGTACGGCCCCACCGTAAAGATCGCCCCCACCCGCAGAGGCAGATTGATCTGACCTTTGCCTTCCAGCGCAATCTGCTTCACCAGTTCGGCCTCTTCCAGCACCTTGCGCGCCTGGGACACAATACGCTCACCGGCCATGGTCACCCGCACATCGGAACGGTTACGCTCAAAGATTGTTACATCCAGTTCATCTTCCAGTTTTTTGATGGCCACGCTCAAGGTGGGCTGGCTCACAAAACAACGCTCTGCAGCGCGGCGAAAATGCCGCTCCTGCGCCAGGGTTACGATGTATTTCAATTCAGTCAGGGTCATGGGGCTGCCATTCGTGTTACAGGATTACTGCTGGTCACCCAGTTCTTTACACGATAGCATAAGGCCATTGCAAGCAGAATAATCCAAAACTTTAACTATCATCAAAAGCGAATCGAAAAAGGCGAATCGAAATATGGCCAGAATCCTGTTGGCCGGTTGCGGTGCCATCGGCACCCAACTGGGTGAAGCCCTGCAAGCCGCTGGACACGAAGTGTTCGGTTTACGGCGCAGCGCGGTTGCCATGCCGTTTCCCACCCTGCACGCTGATTTGACTCAACCCCTGCCGGCTGAGCTGTTACCAGCGCAATTGGATTACGTCGTTCACACCGGCACCCCCGCCCAGCGCAGTGACAGCGGCTATGAAGCCGGTTACCCCCGGGCGCTCAGACATCTGCTGGCAGCACTGGCCCCAGCCACTTCAACAGCATCATTAAAACGGTTTTTCTTCGTCTCCAGCACCGCCGTCTATCACCAGGATGACGGCAGTTGGGTGGATGAAACCAGCCCCACCCGGCCCACCCGCTTCAATGGCATACGGGTACTGGAGGCGGAGAACGTATTGCGGCAATCCGGCGTTGCCGGCACCTGCGTTCGATTCGGCGGCATCTACGGCGCCGGTCGCAATGGATTGATGCGGCGGGTTCAGGCCGGCGCCGAGGTGCAGGTAGCCCCGGCCAAGTACACCAACCGCATCCACCAGGATGATTGCACCGGGGTTCTGCACTATCTGATCAATGAGCAGGAACAGGGGAGGCCACTGCAACCGGTGTACCTGGCCGTGGACGATGATCCGGCCGACGAAAGCACCCTCTGCTCCTGGCTGGCGGACCGTTTGGGCGCCCCGGCCCCTGTGACAACATCGCCCGGTGGCCATACGGGTCAGAACAAGCGCTGCAGCAATCGTTTGCTGCGGACACAGGGCTACCGGTTTATTTATCCCACCTTTCGAGAAGGGTACGCAGCCCAGTGCAAAGTGGATTAACGGTGCCATTCCGTGGTAATCCGCAATGACTTTGCATACACTGGGCGCCACCAGCACAGGCTAAACATTAAGGCACACAGGGAATCCACTATGAACGCAAGAAATACCGTGATGATGTTGCTGATGATCGGCAGTCTGCTGATGCTGTCCGGTTGCGGGATCAACAACATTCCCACCCTGGATGAACAGGTCAAAGCCAACTGGGCACAGGTGGAAAACCAGTATCAGCGCCGTGCGGACCTGGTTCCCAACCTGGTTTCCACCGTCAAAGGCTATGCCGCCCATGAGAAAGAAACCCTGCAGGCAGTGGTGGAAGCCCGCGCCAAGGTCGGCTCCATGCAGGTGGACAGCTCGATTCTGAACAATCCGCAGCAGCTTAAACAGTTCGAAGCCGCCCAGAGCCAGTTAAGCAGCGCGCTGAGCCGCCTGATGGTGGTGGTGGAACGCTACCCGAACCTGAAGGCCAACCAGAATTTTCTGGCCTTGCAATCCCAACTGGAAGGCACCGAAAACCGCATTGCGGTGGCACGGCGGGATTTTATTCAGTCCGTGAGCGCCTACAACACCGAGATACGTACTTTTCCCGGCCGTATCTGGCATAGCCTGCTCTACAGCGATATGCCCATCCGTGAAACCTACGAGGCCACCACCAGTGGCGCGGAAGAAGCCCCCAAGGTGGAATTCTGATGCTGCGCAACACCGCCCTGCTTGCCCTGTGGTTAATCTTCAGTTGCACCCTGCAGGCAGCAGAACCCCGCTTTCCCAAGCTGACCGGCAATGTGGTGGACAACGCCAACCTGCTGAGCAGTGCCGTACAGCAGCGGATCAGCTCGCAACTGACCGCTCATGAAAACGCCACCGGCAATCAGGTGGTGGTGGTCACGCTGCCAAACCTGCAGGGCTACGACATTGCTACCTATGGCTATCAACTGGGTCGCCACTGGGGCATCGGGCAGAAAGACAAAAACAACGGCGCTTTACTGATTGTCGCCAAGCAGGAACGCCGCATGCGCATCGAGGTGGGCTACGGGCTGGAAGGCAAGCTGACCGACGCCATCAGCGCCAACATCATTCAGACGATCATCCGCCCCGCCTTCAAACGGGGCCAGTTTGATCAAGGCATCGAAGCCGGTGCCACAGCCATCATCCAGGCACTGGGTGGCCAGTACAGCATGCGCAAAACCAGCTCGGGTAAATCACAGTTTTCCTGGGTATTCCTGATTTTCATTATTATCGTCGTGTTCTTTAACCTGTTTGGCGGCGGTGGCTTTGGTTTGGGCCGCCGCTACGGTGGCGGACGCTACTACGGCGGCACCTTTGGTGGTGGCGGTTTTGGTGGTGGTGGCGGCGGGTTTTCCGGCGGTGGTGGCGGTTTTGGAGGCGGCGGCGCCTCGGGGGGATGGTGATGACACTGTTGAGTGAACAGGAACTGAAACAAGTTGCCGAGGCCATCGACACGGTGGAAAAAGATACCGATGCCGAACTGGTCACCGTGCTGGCCCGACAAGCCGACGACTATCTGTACATCCCCACCCTGTGGGCCGCCATTATTGCGCTGCTGCTACCGTTGATCCTGAAACTCACACCCTTCTGGCTCAGCGGCGACGAACTGCTGATGCTGCAATGGTTCAATTTCGTTGCCCTGGCGCTGCTGTTCCGTGTACCGGCCGCCACCATGGCACTGGTGCCAAAATCGGTAAAACACTGGCGCGCGGCCAGCCTGGCCCGGCGCCAGTTTCTGGAACACAACCTGCACCACACCAAGGGTGAGACCGGTGTACTGATTTTTATTTCAGAAGCGGAACATTACGTGGAAATCATCGCCGACCGGGGCATCAGCCGACATGTAAGCAACGATCAATGGCAGGCCATCGTCAATGAACTGACCTCCCGTATTCGCAACAAACAAACCTTGAACGGCATTGTGCGGTGCATCGAAGCCTGCGGCGAAAAACTGAAACAGCATGCACCCGCCACTGAAGCAAAGAATGAGCTACCCAATCATTTGATTGTGATCAACTAGAGGCAGTTAATACGGTCTTTCGAGGTAACCTTTCTGCTTTTCGAGGTTTTTTGTACTGAGAGTGGTTTTTACGGTAAAACGTAAGCGCAGTATAATGGCACAAATTCGTGGAGTGCAACGTGTCAGTTACAGTCCATATTATCTGCAAAGAAAGTTTTGATAAATAACCTTATAGATAATTTTGAAGAAGCTCCCTCAATATACAGTAGAGCGCTATATCCCGCGTAATTTAAAGAGGCAAGAAATAACTGGGGTTTAGATGGTGAGTGATAGCAATAATTTATTGTTTAGCCCATTCGCAAATCCTTGGATGAAACCACTGTTTTTCGTGTTCCAACCCTTCTTTTATCGGGATCATAAAATCTGTCTACAACTTGAAACCCAGATTTTTCCATCATTTTCTTTGATGCAATATTTTCTTCATGCCGCTCAATAAACATTTTTTCATAGTTTTCTTTCGCTGCTAGCGTTAGACAAAACTCAACTAATCTGGTACCAAAACCTTGCCCATGCAGCTCTGAACTCACCACGACATCTTTAATAAAACATATTTTTTCTAAAGCGTAATATTTCTTTAGCTTATCAGGACAAGATGTACCATAGATTAAAAAAGCCACACCCAGTATGCTGGTGTCTTCCAGAAACACAATGTCAGCCGAGCCCTCCTTAACCAGTGAAATCTGCTCATCAATAGAACACTCATCAAAGCTGTTCCAATCATTAATTCCATGCTCGTAAAACAAGTGCTTTAAGTTGCCAACATCACCATCTGAAATGGCTCGACTGCTCATCTTCATGATTATGCCCCTGCTCCATGACCTGACACTGCATAACAATTCATTCGATTCACCCACACACACATCCCCACCTTTTCTTTAGACTAATTTTTTCATGAGAAATGCAGCGGACGAAGGACAGACCACAGAGAACTGCTTAGTTGATTTTATTTCTTTAGGTGCATTACTCCGTATTTCGCGATCATATCCCAACCGAGCAAAGTAGCTCTCAGCCGTTGTCGTTAGTAAGTACAGATAGCTGATCCCATTATTCTTCGCGTAGGTCTCAATAAAAAAGACTAAGGAACGGCCGATACCGCGACCATGAGCTTTGGGAAGTACGGCTAAAGATCGCAGCAAACCCGCAGAACCATATTCTTCAATTCCAACGATACCGGTAATACAATTATCTTCCGTTGCCGAAAAAAATGATGTATATGAGAAAGCATCCACTTCGGCTGTGGGAAGATCTGCTTGAGCCAACATTGCTCTTAAGTCATTAATTGAAGTGACCGGGTCTATCTTCATACCGCCGGGTCATACTTACACGAGTAACACGCCTTTAATTTAGGTAGTATGCATTTCACAATACTAAGCCAATCATTTGAACATGACATAAGGATCAACTAACCCCGCTTATCTATGATTGAATGCTCCAGGTTCATGTCAGGTTTAGCCCACCATCAGAAAGTATAATTTCACCCGTCAAATAGCTACTTGAAACAAGCATTGAAGCTGTATGCGCAATCTCAAGGGGCTCGGCTCCACGTTTCATCGGTGATCTTTCAGTCCATAGCTTTTGTGCCTCAACCCAGCTCTCGGCCATGGGGGTATTGACTAAGCCTGGAGCAATAGCATTTACTCGAATCTCCGGCGATAAGGTTAACGCCAATAGTTGTGTCATATGATTTAATGAGGCTTTACTTGCCGCATACGGTATTGAAGCGCCTTTTGGTCGCACACCAGCATGTGAGCTGATGTTGATAATGCTACTCGTATAGTCGGAACATGATGACGCTCTTAACGCTTGTTCAGCTTCTGCGATCAATGTCCAGGGAGCGATAACATTCACCTCGTAAAGCTCCCGCCACACCGCTGGCGATGCTTGCTTTAGAGAACCATGAGGTATCATCGCATTGATTCCAGCGTTATTAACAAGAACATCCATCCGACCATAGAGGGACAAGGCCTGTGATACTAATCCTTTTGCCTGCTCCTGATCAGATAGGTCAGCCTGAATATAGGTTGCTCTCGGTATACTACTGGCTAGCCTTTGACCTTCATCAACAGACTTTTTGGAATGAAACACCACATTAAACCCGTCATCAGACAGCTGCAGCGCGATAGCTTTGCCTATACCTGATGTGGAGCCAGTAACCAATGCAACCCTCTCATTACTTTTCATTGCTCATCCATCTAATTCGCGAATCGAACGCATTTATCATGGGCATGGTGTAATAGAAACGATAAATGGATAAAAAGCAAAACATCCACAAATTTTGGGAGCAATACCACGGCCCGGCCAACGAAATGTCCTGATATCTATCTTTATATTCAGAACAGTTTCTAATAAATATTTCGCTCCATGTAAAGAGTATTTTTATCGGCTTTCACTATGCAGAATCCAACTCTCTCATATAATGCTACTGCTGGATTATCAACAAAGGCACAAAGCCGGAGCAATCTCGATCCATACGTTCTCGCCCTACTGACGGCATAATTGATTGTAATCGAACCGATCCCTCTACCCTGAAAACCAGGCTCAACCTGAAGATCACGAATATAACAGGCAATATCGTCGCTGCTTAACGAAAGTATCCCCACTGTACGATTCTTTACCAGGATTTCATAGTTCTCCAGCTCATTCCAGTTCCTAAAAAAGCGCTCTGAATCCCAAGCAAGTTCATGCCTAGAGTAGTACACAGCCATATTTTTTTGGCTAAGTCTCTGAGCATAGAACATATTCTTGGTTGGAGTAATAATTGGATTCATTCTATCAGGCTTCTGAAACAGCCCCTAATTAGTTTGAATTAAAACCAAGAAAGGATAGGTTGATTTTTTCTTTTCTGGTTTCAACTTTAAAGTATCTAATATAAAAAAGGCATCGGTACTTTTAGATTCCGCTTGATTTTTCTATCTTGCTGGCGAACAGCAATGGTTAGAAACCCATAACACCAAAATAAACCATAAAGAAAACATCTTCCTCGCTCCTCTCTTTTTCTGATTGTTTCACGTGCTTATTTTTCTTTAGGCCTATACAGTTAATGCGCTCTCTCTCCAGATATTTACATGCAATATATAGTTTAGACTTGGTAAAAATCTGAAATTATTCTAATGGACCTGCCCGTCTAGAATGCATTTTACTTTTCCAGCGGAAAGCTGTTTACCAGACAAGTCCTAATAGGCACGCTCTAACGGATACTCATTCAGGCCCTTCCATTTGCTTTGTATGATACTTTCTCTGCGAATTCATATCCCGTTTGGAGCAAACGCAAAAAATCAGTGAGACGAAAGTCGCCTCCCATGTACTTTTTAGCAGTAATATTGCTTGAACTCGCTAGATGGTTCTCGATCCGAATATATGTACACAAAGGTACCAATGGGGTCTATTACCGAAAACCCTCTATCTCCCCAAGGGTGATCTTCGAGCGGCATTGCCACTGTAAGTCCTGATTGACAAAGCCTTGCATATTCTGAATCCACATCATCCACTTTGAAATTAAGCATGACTCCTGCGCCACCATAGGCAGGCATACCTTCCTGCGGCTGGATAAAGCTAATTTCAGGGCCATCTTGGTCGATTTTTAACGTGACGTACCAACCGCAATCGAATACAGCTTTTGAAGCAAAATACTTTAGATAGAATTCTCGGCACTCATCAACTTTAGTTGTGCAAAAGCAGACAGATAATTCATTCGTCTTCATTAAATTCTCCGTACTTGGAAATACAGGGAGTACCAAGTTTATGGATGCTAGCTATTGGTCAAGTAAGCGAAGGACACCTCATACTTCAATATACTGTAATTACTCAAGGTGACCTGATGCACCGGGAACGCGTCCGCATCCGGACCAAAAATCTGCTTCTGACCGTTTTCGTCAACGTAACCCACATCCCCTATCATGAAGGTTCCGCCTTCGACAAACACCAGATTATTCAGTGTCCGTTGCTTGAGAGCATTGATTTCTTCAGTAGGCGCGCACGCTGCCATGCAGACTAGGGCTAAGATAGCTACCCACCTCAAGGTGTTTCTCTAAGGGTTGTAATTGGTTCAGGGTGATTGGCAACGCAGCGGATACCGATGCCGGATCCGGTATTATCGGGTTCTCTCACTACGCGAACATACAGCGTTATTTGCCCTCGGCCACCTATGATTCCTGAACCTCTTGTCACTTTATGGTCGGACTTAAATTTCTCATATTCATCATTCCTTGGATCCGTTACTGCACCAGGCCTGTACGCTCTCCAATAATCCACTGTCCACTCATCCACGTTACCCGTCATATCATGAATACCCAATGGATTGGGTGGCCAACTGCCTACCGGCATTTCACGTTTATTCTCTTTCGCATCCCTAATATTTCTTCCCGGCTCAAACTCACCGTTGTCCGTGGCATAGGCAACTGCCTTACCTCGGCTGCGGGCTGCGTATTCCCACTGCGCCTCAGTAGGCAAATCCATCGGGTAGCCAATCTGCTCACCCAACCACTGACAATAAGCTCGGGATTCATGCCAGGTCACACCATCCACTGGATAATTTG